>NZ_AUAA01000004.1 GCF_000428485.1 Epilithonimonas tenax DSM 16811
AAACAACTGATATTCTGAATCTATCGATAAATATTCCGCAGAAATATTTATTGCAATGAGCTCTAAATCAGATAATTTTGGTTTAATTGGTTTGAAATAAAAATTTTCTTTGATGGTTAATTTTCTTAATTCCTTTAAAATAAAATCGTAAATTGCATCTAGGTTATTCATAACGTATTAGATTGATAGTCAATACAATATACGAAATTTTCGTATTATGAGTAACCTTTTTTATAATGCACTACGGGTAGTAAAATATTTTTTCATAGCTGTTATTTTTCTTTCCAGTCAATGACTATTTTATCGTTGTCAGCAGGACCTTCGAAGCCATCAGGAGATCGTAAGGGAGGAAAAACATTTTCAATTCTCTTCAGCAATTGGACGCTGTTTGTAGAAGTGTTTATCTTCAAAGCCACAAGGTCTCTAGCTTGATTGATGTATAAAATGTTATTTCTAATGGCAACATCAGTTGAGCCCAAAGCTTTTAAATACTTTAGTTTCTTTGGATTGGCAGGGTCAGAATTGTTGATGATGTGAAAACCATCTCGTCTGTCATTCACAAAAATGTATTGATCTTTGAGATAGATCTTCTCATTTTTAATCGTTGATTTTGGATCGTGAAGAGTGATTTTGCTGAGTTCTGCTCTGGTTACAGTTATTGGAATATAACGCGTCTCGATTTCTTCCGGCTCATTTGTGTGCCAACAGGAATTAAGGAGCAGGCACGGAAATAGGATCAGGGCGGATTTTGTAAGTTTCATGTTGGTATTATTTTTAAATTTAAAAGTAATCTATTTATTACTAATGTAGTATGATATTAAATTTTATTTATTTTCTGAAATTTAAGTACTTAAGTGTTTGCTACTTGAAAAATATTTTATACTTTTGCAATCCGAAATATAGGTCTTCTTTTATGCGAAGTGACTTATGTTGAATAATTAATGCTTCCACATTCAATTATTTATTAATCAAATCAAAACATTAAAATGGCTAAAAAAGTCTTTAAAATGGTAAAACTTCAGGTGAAAGGTGGCGCTGCCAACCCTTCTCCACCAGTAGGTCCAGCATTGGGTTCTGCAGGTGTGAACATCATGGAGTTTTGTAAACAATTCAACGGTAGAACTCAGGATAAACCTGGTCAAGTTCTTCCGGTAGTTATCACGGTTTTCGAAGATAAATCTTTCGAATTCATCATCAAAACACCTCCAGTTGCAATCCAATTATTGGAAGCTGCAAAGTTGAAAAGTGGTTCTGGAGAACCTAACAGAAACAAAGTAGGTGCTGTATCTTGGGCTCAAGTTCAGAAAATTGCTGAGGACAAAATGGGAGACTTAAACTGTTTCACTGTTGAACCTGCACTTTCTATGGTAGCTGGTACTGCTAGATCTATGGGATTGAGAGTAACAGGAACTAAACCAACTAACGCTTAAAACTTAAAGAAATGGCAAAATTGACAAAAAAGCAAAAAGAAGCTTTAAGTAAAGTAGAAAAAAACAAAATTTACAATCTTGACGAAGCTTCTGCTTTGGTAAAAGAAGTAAATTTTGCAAAATTTGACGCATCTGTAGATATCGCTGTTAGATTGGGTGTAGATCCAAGAAAAGCAAACCAAATGGTAAGAGGTGTTGTATCTCTTCCTCACGGTACTGGTAAAGATATCAAAGTTTTGGCTTTGGTAACTCCTGACAAAGAAGCAGAAGCTAAAGAAGCTGGTGCAGACTATGTTGGTCTTGATGACTATTTGGCTCAAATCAAAAACGGTTGGACAGATGTTGACGTTATCGTTACTATGCCGGCAGTTATGGGTAAATTAGGACCATTGGGTAGAATCTTAGGACCAAGAGGTCTTATGCCAAACCCAAAATCTGGTACTGTAACTATGGAAATCGGAAAAGCTGTAGCTGAGGTGAAAGCTGGTAAAATCGATTTCAAAGTAGATAAATATGGTATTATCCACGCAGGTATTGGTAAAGTATCTTTCGATGCTGCTAAACTTAAAGAAAATGCTCAGGAATTAATCTCGACATTAATTAAGTTGAAACCAACTGCTGCAAAAGGAACTTATGTAAAAAGCATCTATTTGTCTTCTACAATGAGTCCTGGAATTGCAATTGATACTAAATCTGTTAACTAATTATAATCCTTAAGACAATGACAAAAGACCAAAAAGTTGTAGCAATACAAGAGATCAAAGACTTGCTTCAGGATGCAAAAGTAGTTTATGTAGCAGATCTACAAGGTTTGAACGCTGCAAAATCTTCTGACTTCAGAAGACAAGCTTTCAAACAAAATATCAAAATTAAAGTTGTGAAGAACACATTGCTTCAAAAAGCAATGGAACAAATCGAAGGTGTAGATTACGCTGAGATGTTCGAAACTTTCAAAGGAAACTCTGCATTGATGATTGCTGAAACGGCTAACGCTCCAGCAAAATTGATCAAAGATTTCAGAAAGAAAGAAGAGAAACCAGCTCTTAAATCTGCTTTCGTTCAAGAAACTTTCTATGTTGGTGATGAGAATCTAGACGCATTAGTAAGCATCAAGTCTAGAGAAGAAATGATCGGTGAAATCATCGGATTGCTTCAGTCTCCAATCCAAAGAGTTGTTTCTGCTCTTCAAAACAAATCTGAAACTGTAGAAGCTAGCGCTGAAGAAGTTGCTGCTCCTGCTGTAGAAGAAACTCCTGCTGAGGCAGCTCCGGAAGCTCCAACTGCAGAAAGCACTGAGGAAACTCCAGCTGCTGAATAATTAGAACTCAAAAAAATCAATCAATAATCAACAAAAAACATTACAACAATGTCAGATTTAAAAAATTTAGCTGAAACGCTAGTAAACTTAACAGTAAAAGACGTAAACGAATTAGCTACTATCCTTAAGGATGAGTACGGAATTGAGCCAGCTGCTGCTGCTGTAGTAGTATCTGGAGGTGGTGCAGGTGAAGCTGCTGAAGAAAAAACAGAATTCGACGTAATTCTTAAATCAGCTGGTGCTTCTAAATTAGCTGTTGTTAAATTGGTAAAAGATTTAACTGGTGCTGGTCTTAAAGAAGCTAAAGATATGGTAGATGGTGCTCCAACTGCTATTAAAGAAGGTATCTCTAAAGACGAAGCTGAAGCTTTGAAAAAACAATTAGAAGAAGCTGGTGCTGAAGTAGAATTAAAATAATTTTTAATTCATAAAATTGATAGGGCTGTCTCAGTAATGAGGCAGCTTTTTTTTATGAATTCTTTAACTAACAAACGTATATTATTTTTTTTTACTGTATATTTGCAAGCAGAATATTTGAATGCAAATTTATTTGTTCAAAACACACAAATTGATAAAAAAAATACTTTATAGCTTCCTTAAAAGGGAAGATTCTGTTTCTGTATTGCTCCTTAAATTACTTGGGGGAGCATTGTTGTTTTTATTGTTCCCAATAAGTACTTATTCTCAAGATTTTGATGCTCAGCAAAATGAAGGTAGTGGAATTATCATTATGGGTGATGCGAAAATCATCACTCGTGAAAATACCTCTTTAAAAGAATCCTACACAGAAAATATTTCTAAGGAAGTAAGCAATCAAACCTCTTTAAAGGATAAGGCTAAAGTTTTCGTCAAGGAAAAACCTTTAAAGAATTCCTTGGCACAAACTAAAAAAGATAATGCCAAGAAATATAAAAATATTGAGGAAAAAATTAAAAAAAATCTTCAAAAGATAGAATATACTAATCCTTTTTCGAGTTCAGGTATGGCAAATCGAGGCAATCTCAATGCGAATGCAGTCGGTACAGTTTTTAGCTTATCACAGAATTTTTCACCTGCTATTTACGTTTACCAATCACTCCGCAAAAAATTGGACGTATTGTATATCCGAAAAAACTATTTCTATAAACATCAGCTTTCTAAGCTCAATTTTTCTGAGCAATTTTCTGTAAGGCCACCGCCGGTTCAAGTTTAATTTGTGAGAAATATTTATGGAAATTCTTTTTTCATATGTAAGATAGATAACCGATGAAAAATAAAAAAAAAAAATGATTAAATTAAAACAAATGATTAAATTAAAACAAATGATTAAATTAAAACAAAAAATTAATTACATCACTAAAAACGTAAAGATTATATGTATGTCTTTACTTTTTCTGATGTGTTTTTCCACAACTTTTCAAGCGCAAGGCGTAGATGTTATTGTATGGATGGATAATAGTGGTTCTGTAAATGCTACAGAGTATGAAGCAATGGCAACTACTACTAGAAATATTATCGATGCTACACTTACTTGTAATCCTTTTAAAAATAGAGTTGCAGTAGTAGAATATGGTCAAGCTCAACTTTCAAATGGATCAAGACCCAAAAGAATATTTATTGAGTCCGATTTTACCAATAATGCAGCTACAGCAAAAAATTTTCAAAGAAGAGGTTCGGGTGCAAATCCTACTCCTGCAAATGAGGTAGGTTTTAATGATGAAGCTCATAGCGCTTTAGGCTTAATTGGCGATGCACTAGATGGAATAAACAATACAGGAATAGTAAGTACACAGAAAACATTAACCCGAACACCTGGAAACAGATTGGTAGTATTCTTCTTTACTGATGCGGAAAGAAATTATTTCCCAGGTTCATCTTTAGTAAATCCCAGTTCAGGAGATGTTTTTCTAAACTACAATAATTTCAAAGCCAATAGAGGTGCGCATTTTGTTGTGCTAAAAGGAGGTCCAAATGAAATAAATACTATAACGGCAAACAGAGCCGCTGCGGCAATAGCTTCTGTAGGAGGTAGTTTTACTGATGCAACAAATATTGATGCTAATCCTAGCGATCCACAAGGTAGCAAAACTACGCCAAGAGCATACTTCTATACTACAGATTTTACTCTTTCGCCAGTGGATTTAAATGCTTTAGTTGGAGAAATTTGTTCTGCTAATTCTTGTTCTGCAGGCACTACTGCTCCTTCTATACAAAATTTAACAAATATCTGTCCTGCAACATATGTAGATCTTAATACCGCACATACCGGAACCATTCCTGCAGGATCTTCTTTAGTTTGGTTTAACAACAATACCCACACAGGTACTGCTTTATCTGGAACACAAATAACACAGGCAGGAGCAGGGACTTATTTTGCTTTTTATTATGATAGTGTAAATAATTGTTATAGCCCAGTTTCTAATGCGGTTACTGTTTTAATAAATACAACTGATTCAGACGGAGATGGTGTATTTGATGATTGTGATTTGGATGATGACAATGATGGGATTTTGGATACTGTGGAATGTGCATGGCCAGTAGTTAACGGGTCTTTTGAATCTCCTGTTATACCATTAAGTGGTACTCCTTATATTGAAAATATAGGAAGTGTAAACGGATGGACAACAGTCTCTGGAAGCTTTGACTTACACACGGTTGGAACAAACAATGCTTCTGATGGAAACCAATGTATAGATCTTCAAACGAGTGAAGGTAATCCTCCAGGGGTAATTCAACAAGTATTTAATGTTGGTGCACCAGGCATACCCTATACATTTACAATTGATTACGGAGCTGTGAACAGCGGAGCAAGTGCAAATGTAATTGTAGGCGGAAATATTGTTGCAACACTTGTAGATAATAGTCCAGCACCAAATTCAAATCAGCCCCTACAAATATCTTGGCAAACTTTTACATATAGTGGAATTTCTACGGGAAATTCAGTTACAATTAGATTTGCAAGTGTAAGTACTAATACGGGTTTACCATTTTGGGGTATGTTTCTGGATAATTTTAAGTTTGCCTCATGTGTCGATACAGATGGCGATGGTATCCTAAATACTTTAGATTTAGATTCTGATAATGATGGTTGCCCAGATGCGGTAGAAGGCTCAGAAAATGTTTCGATAGAGCAGGTGTGGCCTTTAAACTTACCAAATACGGATCCCAACTATCTTAATAGAGGACGAATAAAAGTTATTTATAATGGATTAACAACAAATACACAACCAAATACAGTGAGCCAATCAGCAGCAGCATTAGGTGTTCCACAATTGGTAAATAATGCAGGGAATAACTTACATTCTGTTACTAACCCTTCAAATTTAGCTGGTTTTGCAGATAACACAGATGTACCGGGACCTACTACAGCAGACATTGGCCAAGGAGTGGGTGCATCTACCAATGCCGCAATAAATGCTTGTATTTGCTACAACAATCCCAGCACAGGCACTGTAGGTGCAGATACGAAACACGGAATCACGCTACTGAAAAGAGCAGGTGCAACTCCTCAACCTGATAACTGGCCAATGGTGAGAAAATCTGCTTTCACTGCCTTGGAATCCAATACGAAAGGCTTTGTGATTACCAGAATGACTACCGCAGAGATCAATGCACTGACCGGTCAAAGTGGAATGATGGTTTACGATACCAATTTAAAATGTTTAAAATTATTTGACGGGGCTGCGTGGAGCTGTTTCAATACTCCAACCTGTCCTTAATCGAAACAAAAAGCCGGTCGGTTGATCAAAAAATATTTTTCTTAACCGATCCGGATTTTTATAATTTAAATTTAAAATAAAATGAAAAAAATAATATTCACCCTATTTATAGCAAGTTTTTCTTTCGCAAATGCGCAGGTCATCCTAGGTGATGCAGTAGGTACTGCAACAAACAAAACTTCAGTTCTCCTAGATTTTGCGGCAAACCAAAACAAGGGCATTATCGTTCCTTATGTTAGAACCTTACCTACCGGAAATGCGTTGGTTGGTGGTGCCATTATCTTAGACGCTACCACTGCAACGACCGCAAGAATGAAGTTTTATAATGAAACAGCTTGGGTAGACTTGAGCGGTCAAAATGCTGATGTAACTACAGCTTTGGCAAAGCAACCAACAGGAATAACAGAAACTAATGCAAAAGCAATTATTGGAGCCACAAGTTCAACTGCAGACGGGGTTTTGGTTTTAGAATCAAACTCCAAAGCAATGGTCTTACCAACCGTTGCCGATGTACAAAATATTCCAAGTCCCTCACCGGGCATGATGGTTTATGTGGCAGGTGTTTCGCCTACTTTTTATAAACGTCTTGCTGTATTTAACGGAAGCAAATGGAGCTTCTGGAAACCGTAAGCGGCGGAGTTTAAATAAATTTTAACAAAATTTTATAATAGACCATCTCTTCGGAGATGGTTTTTTACTTGTGAAAGCGAATTAATTTACCTAAATTTGCACTCCTTTTGGCGCTAACCATTGTACATAAATCACTAAAATATTGTAAATCAGCTCTTTCAGTTTCTGAAAGCAGCTTTTCTCTATTTACAGATTTCACTATTGTTTAGCGTTGAAAGATCAAAAAGTATTTTGCACTACTCCGTGAAAAGATATACCGGCGTTGCAGTTAGAATAAGCCCAATTTTGATAAGAGCCAAGTCTATTTGTTAGCGCCTATCTTCTTGCTTCTCTTACTCTTAAAAGGTTTTTTCTGATATTTTTTAAACAAAATATTTTTTAACCCTCATTCTTTAAAATTTTTATGAGTAAATCTAAAGCAGTCGCTAAAACTCAGGGAAACGAAAGAATCAACTTTTCCGTAGCAAAAGGAAAAATTGAAACGCCTGACTTTTTGGACATTCAGATCCAATCTTTCAAAGGTTTTTTCCAGTTGGATACCCTTCCGGAGCAGAGATTAAACGAATCCCTGTACAAAACCTTTGAAGAAAATTTCCCAATTACAGATTCTAGAAACAATTTCGTTTTAGAATTTCTAGATTATCTGGTTGATTCACCACGTTACTCGATCGACGAGTGTGTGGAAAGAGGACTGACCTATTCAGTTCCTTTAAAAGCCCGTCTGAAATTGTACTGTACCGACCCGGAACATGAAGATTTCCAAACAGTTGTGCAGGATGTATATTTAGGTCCGGTTCCTTATATGACACCTTCTGGTTCATTCATCATCAATGGTGCAGAACGTGTTATCGTAACTCAGTTACACAGGTCTCCGGGTGTATTCTTCGGACAGACTTACCACGCAAATGGTACCAAACTTTATTATTCAAGAATTATCCCTTTCAAAGGATCTTGGATGGAGTTTACTACGGATATCAATAACGTGATGTATGCGTATATCGACCGTAAGAAAAAATTACCTTTAACTACATTGTTGAGAGCAATCGGTTTCGAATCTGATAAAGAGATTCTTCAGATCTTCGACCTTGCTGAGGAAGTGAAAGTTTCCAAAGCTGCCCTTAAAAAAGTAGAAGGAAGAACATTGGCTGCGAGAGTTTTGAACACTTGGTTCGAAGATTTCGTAGACGAGGATACAGGTGAGGTAGTTTCTATCGAAAGAAACGAGATCATCTTGGATAGAGAAACGATTCTTGAAAAAGAACACCTTGATGTTATTTTGGATTCTGGTGTTAAGTCGATTTTAATCCACAAAGAAAATAGCAGCGAGTTCTCTATCATCCAAAATACTTTACAAAAAGATCCAACCAACTCAGAAAAAGAAGCGGTTGAATATATCTACCGTCAGTTGAGAAATGCTGATGCACCGGATGAGGAAACTGCAAGAGGAATTATCGAAAAATTATTCTTCTCCGAGCAGAGATATTCATTAGGTGAAGTAGGTCGTTACAGACTTAATAAAAAATTAGGGCTTAATATCTCTCAAGAAAATCAAGTATTGACGAGAGAAGATATTATCTCAATCGTAAAACACTTGATCGAGCTAGTTAACTCAAAAGCTGAGGTAGATGATATCGATCACTTGTCAAACAGAAGGATCAAGACTGTTGGAGAGCAATTGTCTGGACAATTCGGCGTAGGTCTTTCTAGAATTGCCAGAACGATCAAAGAAAGAATGAACGTTAGAGATAACGAGATCTTTACACCGGTTGACTTGGTAAATGCTAAGACTTTGACGTCTGTTATAAATTCATTCTTTGGTACCAACCAGCTTTCTCAGTTTATGGACCAGACCAATCCTCTATCAGAGATCACGCACAAGCGTAGACTTTCTGCCCTAGGACCTGGTGGTTTATCAAGAGAAAGAGCAGGTTTCGAGGTTCGTGACGTTCACCATACGCACTATGGAAGAATTTGTCCAATCGAAACTCCTGAGGGACCAAACATTGGTTTGATTTCTTCTTTGGGTATGTATGCCAAAATTAATACTTTAGGTTTCATCGAAACGCCTTATAGAACGGTAGAAGATGGTAAAGTTGATTTACAAGCCGCTCCAACTTATCTTAATGCGGAGGATGAGGAATACAAAGTAATTGCTCAGGCAAACGTTGACTTGGATGATAACGGAGTTTTCTTGACAGACAGGATTATTGCCCGTCTGGATGGTGATTATCCGGTAGTTGAACCTCAACAAGTTGATTTGATCGATGTGGCGCCAAACCAGATCTCTGGTATTTCTGCTTCATTGATTCCGTTCTTGGAGCACGATGATGCGAATAGAGCATTGATGGGATCAAATATGATGCGTCAGGCCGTTCCATTGTTGAATCCTCAAGCACCAGTTGTAGGTACAGGTTTGGAAAAACAAGTAGCAAAAGATTCCAGAATTTTAATCAATGCAGAAGGAACTGGAATTGTAGAATACGTGGATGCTGAGAAAATTATCATTAAGTACGAAAGAAGCGAAGAAGACGACTTAGTAAACTTCGATTCTGCGACTAAAACTTATAAACTGACCAAGTTCAGAAAAACCAACCAGAGTACAACTATTACACTAAGACCAAACGTAAGAGTAGGTCAGACAGTGGAAAAGGGACAAGTGCTTTGCGACGGTTATGCTACTGAAAACGGAGAGTTAGCACTAGGTAGAAACCTAGTGGTAGCCTTCATGCCTTGGAAAGGATACAACTTTGAGGATGCGATCGTGATCAATGAAAAAGTAGTTCGTGAGGACTGGTTTACATCCATTCACGTAGATGAATATTCTCTTGAAGTTCGTGATACCAAACTAGGTATGGAAGAATTGACAGCAGATATTCCTAACGTTTCTGAAGAAGCTACCAAAGATCTTGATGAGAATGGGATGATCAGAATCGGTGCTGAAGTGAAGCCTGGTGATATCCTTATCGGAAAAATCACACCAAAAGGTGAATCTGATCCAACACCGGAAGAAAAACTTCTTAGAGCAATCTTCGGAGATAAAGCTGGTGACGTGAAAGATGCTTCATTGAAAGCAGATTCTTCTCTAAGAGGGGTTGTAATCAACAAAAAATTGTTCTCAAGAAATATCAAGGACAAAAAGAAAAGAAGCGAAGAAAAAATCAAATTGGAAGAGATCGAAAATACTTACAAAGCTAAGTTCGACGGTCTGAGAAATACTTTGATCGACAAATTAAATACATTAGTTTCCGGGAAAACATCTCAAGGTGTACAAAATGACCTGGAAGAAGAAGTGATCAGCAAAGGAACTAAATTCACATTGAGATTACTTCAAAATGTTGAAGATTATAACAATATCAGTGGTGCAGATTGGACAGTTGATTCTGATAAGAATGAATTGATCAAACAATTGGTTCACAACTATAAGATCAAATACAACGATCTTGCAGGTGTTAAAAACCGTGAGAAATTTGCATTGTCTATCGGAGATGAGCTACCTGCAGGTATTATCAAACTAGCTAAAGTTTACATCGCTAAGAAACGTAAATTGAATGTTGGAGATAAAATGGCTGGTCGTCACGGTAACAAAGGTATCGTTTCAAGAATCGTTCGTGAAGAGGATATGCCGTTCCTAGAAGACGGAACACCAGTAGATATCGTATTGAATCCACTTGGAGTACCTTCTCGTATGAACATTGGTCAGATCTACGAAACTGTTCTTGGATGGGCTGGTACCAAACTAGGACTTAAATTCGCAACACCGATTTTTGATGGTGCAACTCTAGAACAAATTACAGAATATACAGAACAAGCTGGCGTTCCTAAATATGGTAGCACTTATCTTTATGATGGTGGAACCGGAGAGAGATTTACGCAGCCTGCAACGGTAGGTGTGATCTATATGTTGAAACTAGGACACATGGTAGATGACAAAATGCACGCACGTTCTATCGGACCATACTCATTAATTACGCAGCAGCCGTTAGGTGGTAAAGCGCAATTTGGAGGTCAGAGATTCGGAGAGATGGAGGTTTGGGCTCTTGAAGCATTTGGAGCATCCAATATCTTGAGAGAGATCCTGACTGTGAAGTCAGATGACGTGATTGGTAGAGCAAAAACTTACGAAGCTATTGCGAAAGGAGAAGCAATGCCTGAACCAGGTATTCCGGAATCTTTCAACGTATTACTTCACGAGTTACAGGGTCTTGGACTTGATGTAAGATTGGAAGAGTAATTTAAATTAAATTATCAAAAAATTTAAAGTTAAATTATTAACCAATGGTTGAAAAAAATGATTTCTAAAAGTAATTTTTTAATCATTTAATGTTTCAATCTTTTAATCAAATACATAAAACAAATGTCAAATAAAAATAAAACAAGTAGATTTACTAAAATCACTATTGGTTTAGCTTCACCGGAATCCATTCTTCAGGAATCGAGAGGAGAAGTTCTAAAACCAGAAACGATTAACTATCGTACACACAAGCCGGAAAGAGATGGATTGTTCTGCGAGAAGATCTTTGGTCCTGTAAAGGATTACGAGTGTGCTTGTGGAAAATACAAACGTATCCGTTACAAAGGGATCGTTTGTGATAGATGTGGGGTAGAAGTAACAGAGAAAAAAGTACGTAGAGAAAGAATCGGACACATTGGTCTGGTTGTTCCTGTAGCGCACATCTGGTATTTCCGTTCTTTACCAAACAAAATCGGTTATTTATTAGGTATTCCTTCCAAGAAATTGGATATGATCATCTATTACGAAAGATATGTCGTGATCCAGCAAGGTATTGCTAAGAAAGCGGACGGTTCTGACTTTGATGAGAAAGAATTCCTTACAGAAGAAGAATATCTGGATGTTCTGGAGACTCTTCCTGTAGAAAATCAATATCTTGATGATTCTGATCCGAACAAATTCCTTGCGAAAATGGGAGCAGAAGCGGTTGAAGAACTGTTGAGAAGAATCGACCTTGATTCTTTATCATTCGATCTAAGACACAAAGCGCACAACGAATCTTCTAAGCAAAGAAGAACGGAGGCTCTTAAAAGATTAAATGTTGTAGAAGCCCTTAGAGGTGCCAATACAAGAATGATCAACAGACCGGAGTGGATGATTATGCGTGTGCTTCCTGTAATACCACCAGAATTAAGGCCATTAGTTCCGTTGGATGGAGGACGTTTCGCAACTTCAGATTTAAATGACCTTTACAGAAGAGTAATCATCAGAAACAACCGTTTGAAGAGATTATTGGAGATCAAAGCTCCAGAAGTAATTTTAAGAAACGAGAAGCGTATGCTTCAGGAGTCTGTAGATTCACTATTCGATAATACAAGAAAATCTTCTGCTGTAAAATCTGAATCAAACAGACCATTGAAATCCCTTTCAGATTCATTGAAAGGGAAGCAAGGTCGTTTCCGTCAAAACTTACTTGGGAAAAGGGTAGATTACTCCGCGCGTTCGGTAATTGTTGTAGGACCTAGTCTTCAACTTCACGAGTGTGGTATCCCGAAAGATATGGCTGCAGAGCTTTACAAACCATTCATCATCAGAAAACTGATCGAGAGAGGAATTGTAAAAACTGTAAAATCAGCTAAAAGAATCATCGACAGAAAAGAGCCTGTAGTTTATGATATCCTGGAAGGTGTAATGAAGGGTCACCCTGTACTATTGAACAGAGCACCTACTTTACACAGATTGGGGATCCAGGCATTCCAGCCGAAGATGATCGAAGGTAAGGCAATCCAACTACACCCATTGGTAACGACGGCTTTCAACGCCGATTTTGATGGGGATCAGATGGCGGTTCACTTACCACTAGGTCCAGAAGCTATTTTGGAAGCACAATTATTGATGTTGGGTTCTCAGAACATCCTTAACCCTGCCAATGGTTCTCCTATTACGGTACCATCTCAGGATATGGTTTTGGGTCTGTATTTTATGACCAAACAACTGGATTCTACAGATGATATGAAAGTAAAAGGCGAAGGTCTTGCTTTCTATTCTCCGGAAGAGGTAGAGATCGCTTATGCTGAGGGACAAGTTTCTCTTAATGCAAAAGTAAGATGTCGTCTTCCTATCAAAGAAAATGGTGTGATCACGACGAAGTTATTCCCTACGACAGTTGGTAGAATTTTATTCAACCAAATCGTACCGAAAGCTTCTGGTTACATCGATGAGTTATTGACTAAGAAATCGCTTAGAAACGTTATTGGTCAGGTATTGGCAGACACAGATTTCCCAACTACGGTGAAGTTCCTGGATGATATGAAAGATCTTGGATATGCCAACGCATTCAAAGGTGGACTTTCATTCTCATTAGGAGATATCGTGATCCCGGTTGAGAAAAAGAAAATGATCGCTACTTCTATCGAAACTGTAGATGAGATCAAGGCCAACTATAACATGGGTCTTATCACAGATACGGAGCGTTATAATCAGGTCATTGACGTTTGGACTAATACCAACGCCAGCCTTACCGAAATGATTATGAGCAGAATGAAAGTGGATCAAGGTGGATTCAACTCCGTATATATGATGCTTGATTCTGGTGCGAGGGGTTCTAAGGAACAGATCCGTCAGTTATCAGGGATGAGAGGATTGATGGCAAAACCACAAAAAGCGGGTTCTGTTGGCGCCGAGATTATTGAAAACCCGATTCTTGCAAACTTTAAAGAAGGTTTGTCGATTTTGGAATACTTTATCTCTACCCACGGTGCTCGTAAAGGTCTTGCGGATACCGCGCTTAAAACTGCCGATGCTGGTTACCTGACTAGAAGATTGGTAGATGTTGCACAGGATGTTATTATTACAGAACAAGACTGTGGAACACTAAGAGGTACAGAAATCACTGCACTTAAGAAAAACGATGATATCGTAGAAAAAATCGCTGAGAGAATTCTTGGTAGAGTTTCTCTTCACAATATCTATCACCCGGAAACGGATGAAGTTTTGGCAGAGGCGGACGAGTTGATCGTAGAAGCTGTTGCTAAATCGATCGAGCAAGCTGGGATAGAAGCGGTTGAAGTTCGTTCTCCATTAACTTGTGAGGCCAAAAAAGGTATCTGTGCAAAATGTTACGGTCGTAACCTTGCAACAGGTAAAGGCATCCACATGGGAGAAGCTGTTGGTGTAATCGCTGCACAGTCTATTGGTGAGCCGGGAACTCAGTTAACATTGAGAACTTTCCACCAAGGGGGTGTATCTACAAACATTTCTGAGAATCCAAGCATCGTTGCAAAACGTGATGGTATCGTGGAGATGGATGAGGTTAGAACTATTAAATCGGAAGGAGAAAATGGAGAATCAGCAGATATCGTTGTTTCCCGTTCAACAGAATTCCGTTTGGTAGCAGACAACGAAGCCAGAACACCAATTATGATTGCTAACGTTCCTTATGGATCCGAATTGTTTGTACAACCAGGTGATAAAGTGAAAAAAGGAGATCTTATTGCGAAATGGGATGCGTATAATGCGGTAATCATTGCAGAGAACTCTGGTAAAGTAGAGTATGAAGATATCATCCAGGGTATTTCTTTCCAATTGGAAATAGATGAGCAAACAGGTTTCGAAGAGAAAGTAATCTCCGAGTCCAGAAATAAAAAAGCCGTTCCTACCCTGAAAGTGATTGACTCCAAAGGTGTAGAGCAAAAAGGTTACAACTTACCGGTTGGAGCCCACATTATGGTAAACGATGGTGAGAAAATCAAGGCTGGTAAAGTCTTAATCAAGATCCCAAGAAAATCTGCGAAAGCAGGGGATATCACCGGAGGTCTACCAAGAGTTACCGAGCTATTCGAAGCTAGAAATCCTTCCAACCCAGCGGTTGTTACAGAGATTGACGGTGTAGTTTCTTACGGTAAAATCAAAAGAGGTAACCGTGAACTTATCGTGGAAGCTAAAACTGGAGAGATCAAGAAATATTTGGTTAAATTATCCAACCAGATCCTGGTTCAGGAAAATGACTTCGTGTACGCAGGAGGTGCACTTTCTGACGGTTCTGTAACACCAGACGATATCTTGAAAATCAAAGGACCAACTGCGGTTCAGGAATACTTGGTAAATGAAATTCAAGAAGTTTACCGTCTACAAGGGGTAAAAATCGACGACAAACACTTCGAAATTATTGTTCGTCAGATGATGACAAAGGTATCGATTGTGGATGGCGGAGATACGCAATTCCTAGAAGGTGCTTTGGAACACAAATACGATTTCTTGCAAGAGAACAACAGAGTATTTGGTCTTAAAGTAGTGATGGAAGCGGGAGATTCTAAAGAATTCAAACCAGGACAGATGATCACAGCCAGAGAACTTAGAGATGAGAACTCGAAACTAAGACGTGAAGATCAGGCTTTGGTAGAAGTAAGAGAAGCACTTCCTGCAACTGCCACTTCTGTACTGCAAGGTATTACAAGAGCAGCACTCCAGACCAAATCATTTATGTCTGCAGCATCGTTCCAGGAAACAACTAAGGTTCTAAACGAAGCAGCAGTGTCTGGTAAGATCGACTTCTTGACAGGTCTGAAAGAAAATGTTATTGTAGGACACAGAATCCCTGCAGGTACAGGTCTTAAAGATTACCAAAATGTCATCGTAGGTTCCAGAAAAGAATTCGAAGACATCAATTAAAAAAGACGTTAGATAATAGACGGATAGATAATAGATTTCACTGTACTTTACACAGCAATTCTATTATCTATTAGTCTATCATCTGTTATCAAAAAATATAAACTTTAAACATAAAAAACATTTAAAAAAAATGGACAATAATCAAAACCAAGATCCAAACAACATCAACATCCAATTGAACGAGATGATCGCTTCTGGCGTATATTGCAACCTTGCATTGGTAAATCACTCACCATCAGAATTCGTAGTGGATTTTATCCAATTGATGCCAGGCGTACAGCAGGCTAACGTGCGTTCAAGAGTCATTCTTGCGCCACTTCACGCGAAGAGAGTGCTTGCAGCGCTTCAGCAAAACATCACAAACTATGAGCAGCAATTCGGAGAGATCAAAGAATTGGAGCCTTTCGTAGTTGGAGGTAACAACGTACAAGCTTAAGATTTTTTTCTTAACAAAACTAATTCCCGATTCATTGAGTTGAATCGGGATTTTTTTTTGTTTTAGATTTAATAAAAACGAAATCTATTAAAAATAGAATCATCACATTGCTCCGTAGGAGTAAAATGTTGGTAGCAAAACCAAGCATATAGGGGAAAAGAGCTTCGTAGGAGCGACAACTTTATCGCAATAATTTAAAAATTAATAATCATTAAGAAATTCGAAAACAACCTTTTGAAATTTTGACTTATCAAAACCTGGAGTTGACGGATGATGTAGTCCAATTGCTTTGCAAGTTCCGCCATCATAGTCTAATTCTCGGATATTCCATCGGTCATCTATCTTATTAAGATGTCTTCCCCAAAGATTAATCTCGTCATTAAAACAATGTTCCCAAATACGGCTAGAAAATACAATCACTTTTTCTGGCTTTGTCATATCCAAATACTCCCGAAAAGCGAGTTTTGCAATATCCAGATCATTTTTAGTTGGCTTTTGGTCAGACGATGAAAATGGTGTTTGTATCGCATTGGCAAATGCAATGTTATCCCAAATGTCGTGCTTACCACCTTGGTTTAGGACGGCATCAACTTTATCATAAAAATTGGCTGAGATGATTCTCAGTTCTTTTATTTTTTCAACCGTAAACTCCGACAAATGATTAGGTAAACCATTATTGAAATAATGAGAATCTCCAATGATTAATAATTTCCCAAGCTCAGTAGTGCCGTAGTTTTTGCCGATATGAGGTTTGTAGATGAGGTTTTTCAAACTGTTTTCTGTGTTTTTTTAATGAAAAATATTATTTCAGCAATAAGCAATCTTCTTTCTGCATAATTAAATTCAGAACCTACCCACGGGAGGCGGGAGAGGTTGGGGATTGTGGTGAGGAGGTGGTCTTTTTGGGTGGAGAGCATTTTATAGTTTTATTGTGTATAGTTATTGTTTTAAACTATTAAATATTTCCAAAGCTAAAGCTTCTGCATCATCAACCATTTCATTTCCTAAAGAAGAAGTCATCTGAAAGCCAATTCCTGCCGCAATAGCTTGACCTACAAAAGGTATCCATTTGGAAACTGTTTTAGTTGGTGTACTTGCTACAAATCTTTTTAATATTATCATTATTGCTTCTTTTCCTACATACTTGGCAGCGTATTGCGCAATTTTTGCTAAAACAGTTTTGAGTTGTGCAGAATTCGATAAATCTAAAAATGATTCGTAATATTTTTGACTACTCTTAGTTAAGCCATAAATACTAGTGATGTCGTTTGACATTTTTATAAGTAATCCCACATCGACCGAAATATCTAATCCTGGTATTGGATTAAGCCCATTTGCAGCTGATAGTGCAGCATATCTAGATACAAGCTTTTCTGCAACAAGTCTTTTTTCGTTAATCATTTTGGTAGATGAGGCTGTGACATCTGCAATAAACCTTTCTTTTTTGATCTTGTTTAAACTTTTTGCAATATCTTCAATCAATTTGTTAAAATCATATTTGAATTGATTATCTGCAGAAACTAAATAAATTCCACTTGATTTTACATCCAGTAGGTTTTTATTTAAATCATCAAAAATGTTTTTCAATGTTTCTGCTTCGGAAACTCCACGTTTTTCAGCACTAATAATTGATTGATCGACTTTATTCCGTACGGCAAATACTGGAATCCCTATTTTAGAAACCTCTTTTATTAAATATAAATCATCTTCATAAAATCTATCTGAAGTTACTAGTATAACGCAGTCAAAATCTTTAATTCCAGTTTTCTCAATATAAGTTTCTTTTGGGAAATTCTGAGTGGAACTACCAGGTAAGTCATAAAATAACAAGCCTTTATGTTCAAATGGTTTGCTGATATCCATCGTAGTTTCTACTTCTCCAACGGCAGAAATTATTTCTCCTGCAATTGCATTCATTAGTGAAGATTTTCCTGTGCCACTACGTCCGATAATACCACATTTAACTTTTGCATTGTGAAATTTTTCAAGATCTTCTTTTAACTTTTCTAAGACATCATTAATTTCTGAGTTCATATTAATTAATTTTTTTTTTACGTACTCTAACAAGTTTTCCGCGACCCTTTTTATTTACTACAAATCTACTCCCTCACCCAGACAAACCACATCCAAGCAAAAAAGCAATTCTCAATTTTCTGCTAAGCTAAACCAAAACTTTGCAAGCATTTTACGGTTTTCCGTAAAAGAAGTTTTTTTTAAGCACTTACTTAATTTTCAGCAAACTTAAAACCTCAAACCTCCAAACCGTGTCCTTTTGCTTCTTGAGAATAATTTTTTTATTATTTGTTTTTCAAGTCACAATTTATGTTAATTTTTTGTCGATTTTTTGTACAATTCTGTACAAGAATACTGTGGTTATAACTATATTTGGATTCCATTTTTAAAACTATGAACCGGGAAATAAGTGTTGTGAACCAATTGCGGAAGAACATCGAAAAACAATTTGGGAAAGATATACAAACAGCTACAGATTGTGATAATCTGGTAAGTCTCATCACCCGGGATTGTAAAACAAACATCAGTTCTCAAACACTTCGTCGGTTTTTTGGCTTGATAAAAACTACGTCTGGATACAGTCATTTTACTTTAGATTTGCTTAGTCAATTTTGTGGATATAGCAATTTTAAAGATTTTAGAAATGCGTGCAACAATCAGGAACTCGAATTGTTTTTTGGAAACTCAGACAATACAAATCATAATTATTGGGACAGAAGTGAGCAGTTGTGCCAGCAGATTATCAAGTCGCCAGACCTTTTGGTAAGCACACATCACCGTTTGATGTCTTTTCCGATGGCCAGAAAATATTTTATGGAAAATCATCCGCTTCGTGATTTATTAGGTTCGGTTTACGCCCAGTATTTTTCGGCTTATCTAAAATACAACACAAGCAATGAAGCTAAAATCTTTGCCTACGGTTTCCTTTTTCAAAGTAGTTTTCTTCTTCAAAATACAGAGTCGATGGATTTGTATTACAACAAAGTGAAAGAAACCGAACTTACGGAGAATGTCCACGTAATTCCTGCAGGGTTGAAATTCGGCGTGCAGCTTCTTTATGCCGATTTTACCGGCAACGAAAATCTTTTTAAAAGGTATTTCGCCGAAATGAAAAAAGCAAGGCTTCGTTATCGGACAGCGTCAGAGAAATCGGTTTGCAGTTTTGAATCTACGGTTCTGGAATCCCTTATTTTTACCAATCGTTCCCAAGAGATGAAATTTTTGATCGAAAATAATACCTTTCAAGTAAATAATGATGAAGATTACATTCCTTCAAAAAGAAAAGAAACACACGATGAGGTTTGGAAAATTCTTTGTGCTGTAGCTTATCAAAAAATGGGAGACAAGAAGAATACAGAGCGTTTTTTGAACCAAATTAATCTAAAGAATTTGGGAACAGGTTGGAAAAAATATTACTCATTGCTGTACTATTCTGTCTATTTTCATTCGGCTCAGCTAGACCAAAAAATAGAATGTTTTTCCAAATTAAAGATCTTGATTGGTGAAACTTATTTCTGCTATTATCATAATTATTTAATTGAGTTTTCAAAAGAATTGGAGCCTTTGGTAGTTGGAGATATCAACTTGCTGGCGTAAGATTTTTCTTAACACACACATAATCCAACTTCGTTTTATTACGAGACGGTTTTTTTTGTTTTAAAGTCTGAAAAAAAGCACAGTAAATTTGGATTGTTATTAAATTAATCCGTCATTCTTTCAGTTACAAGTTGCAGTGTTTATCTTTGCCAAAATCTTACTAATGAAGAAAACTTTTGCAATTTTCCTCCTCACGTTATCTATCATCATTACTGGTCAACAGGTAATTTCGGATACAGCGCAAGTTGTTATTCCCAACCGGTTCAATAATGCAGATGCGAAGACGAAGCCTTACGTTATTATGATTTCTACTGATGGTTTCAGGTATGATTATGCTAAAAAATACAATGCTCAGAATCTTTTGAAATTTTCAAACGAGGGCGTTCAGACAAAAGCAATGATTCCGAGTTATCCTAGTATTACTTTCCCCAATCACTGGAGTTTGATTACCGGATTATATCCTTCTCATCACGGTTTAATCGATAATTATTTCTACGATTATGGAAGGAAAGAAAAGTATGCGATGAGCAAAAAGGAGAATGCCGAAGATGGAAGCTGGTATGGTGGAACTCCTCTTTGGGCATTGGCAGAAAAACAGGGAATGGTATCGGCTTCTATGCAGTGGGTTGGCTCTGCAAGTGATGCTGGAGGGATGAGACCAACTTATTATTACCATTACCACGAAAAATTCAAACCAACGGAGAAAGTAGATAAAGTTATCAATTGGCTGAAGCTTCCAGAAAGTCAAAGGCCACATTTTATCGCAATGTATTTTCCTGAAGTAGATGCAGCAGGGCATCATTTTGGTCCTGAAGCTAGGGAAACGGAAACCGCAGTTCAGTTGGTAGATGCTGCGATTGGAAGTTTGGTTCAGAAAGTTAATGATTTAGGTTTAGAAAATGTCAATTTTATCTTCGTTTCAGACCACGGAATGATCCAGGTTGATGGTGGAAATCCTCTAGAAATCCCAATGATGCTTTTTGATAAGAAAAGATTTGATTTTTATAATTCCCAAACTTTATTAAGGGTTTATGTGAAAAATCCGGAAGAGGTAAAAAAGGTCTATAAAAATTTAAAAATTAATAAAACGGATGATTACGAAGTTTATTTGGATAAAAAATTACCTAGATATCTACACTTTTCTAGCAGAGATGATAGATACAACAGGATAGGACAGATTCTTTTGATACCGAAAGCTCCAAAAGTATTTTTAGAAAAAAATCAGAAAACTTCTGTAGGAAAACACGGTTATGATCCGATGTTGGTTCCTGAAATGAAAGCCACATTTTTTGCTTGGGGCCCTGAATTTAAAAATAATTTCGTCATTGATGAATTCTCTAATGTGAATGTTTATCCGTTGGTTGCCAAGTTGCTAGGTTTAAAAACAGAAAACAAGATAGATGGAAAACTAAAAGTTTTAAAACAGATTTTAATGACGAAAAAATAATTTCGTTATTTTTTTCTCATCAGATAGTTTCTATGTCACCTGCTATCCATAGGTGTAACCTAATTAGAGCTGGCCGTAGAAATCACCGCGAAAGCTGCTTTTTTTGATAAGAAATAGAGTAATGGATCGTCTATCATCAAAACGGCCAATAATCAAACAAATGCGGAGCCCTATGCAAAGATGAAAAACGAATGATCGGTGATCTCATGATCAAGCAAAAAAAACCGCCTCACTTTTTGGTTGCGAGACGGATTGTTTGTGATTTTTGATCAGATCTTAATTTAATCTTTCAGGCTTTTCATATCGATCACGAATCTGTATTTCACATCGCTTTTCAGCATTCTTTCATAAGCTTCATTGATGTCATGCATTTTGATGATCTCGATATCAGATACAATGTTCTTTTCACCGCAGAAGTCAAGCATCTCCTGTGTTTCTTTGATGCCGCCAATCAATGATCCAGCAACAGAACGTCTTTTGTAGATCATCGGTTTTGTACTTACGGCTTCATTTTCAAACTCACCAATGAATCCTACTAGGACCAAAGTTCCATTCACGGTCAGTGTATTCATGTAAGGATTGATATCGTGCTCGTAAGGAACAGTATCGATGATCAAATCAAATTTATTAAAGGCCGCTTTCATTTCATCTTCATCCGTCGAAATGATCACTTGATCTGCGCCTAATTTTTTAGCATCGTCTGTTTTTCCGGCACTTCTGGAGAAAAGAGAAACTTCTGCGCCTAGACCTTTTGCCAATTTGATGGCCATATGTCCAAGTCCACCCAACCCAACCACGGCCACTTTAGAATTTTCGTTCACATTCCAATGTTTCAGCGGTGACCAAGTCGTGATCCCAGCACAGAGAAGTGGTGCAACTGCAGCCAGATCCAAATTAGCAGGCACATGCAAAACGAAATGCTCGTCCACCACTACAGATTCTGAATAACCACCGTAAGTTCTTTGATTATCTATGTATTTGTCTTTTCCGTTGTAGGTTCCTGTAAAACCATTTTCACAGAATTGCTCAAGATCCTGAGCACAGCTGCTGCAAGTCTTGCAAGAATCTACCATACAGCCAACTGCTGCCAAATCTCCAACTTTGAATTTAGTAACGTCGGCGCCAACTTTGGTGATTCTCCCAACGATCTCATGACCAGGAACGACTGGGTATACAGATCCGCCCCAATCATTTCTTGCCGTGTGAAGATCCGAATGGCAAACGCCACAGTACAGGATGTCTATTTCTACATCCTTTGGCTGGACTTCTCGTCTTTCGATGGTCAAAAGTTCCAAATCGTTATCTGCTGCTTCTGTTCCGAACGCTTTTACTTTGTGTGTGTGCATTATTTTAAATATTTTTACTTAAATTACTACTAATAAGCTAATTGTTTCTGCTCATGAAAAAACTACTGTACAAGTATTATCCTCCTTTTATCAATGTTTATACCGTTTGGCTATTATATTTGCTTTTTTTTATTTCATTTAGAAATTCAGATTCTTCCCATTTTTCAATCAAACCTATTCCGTTTGATACAATTGATGAATATTTTATCGTTATCACCTATTCAAAAATTGATTTTTTCAAAAATATCATTGGAAATATATTTCTTTTTTCACCTTATGGTTTTCTGGGTATTCTCTATCCCAAGCTTAAGAAAGTTGGCTGGTTTATTCTTACTTTTTTTGTGATTATTAATATCGTAGAGTTTTCTCAGTTTTATTTCAAAAGAGGTTTTGCTGATGTTGATGATGTGATTCTTAATACAACAGGTGCTTTGGTTGGCTACTTTATTTACAGGACATTGTTCTATATCAAGGACAGATAACTTTCATTTCCGTTCTCCGGTTGACTTGGTGTTGTTCCTCAGTACAGGCCATGTCATTACTGCATTTATTCAGAAGCTGTGTTTCACCATAGCCTATTGGTCTTAATCTAGCTTTGTCAATTCCTTTTGAGGCCAGATAATCTACAGCAGCATTTGCGCGGTTTTGTGAAAGCGTTTTGTTGTAATCATCAGATGCGCGAGAGTCTGTATGAGAGGCCAGTTCTACTTTGACATTTGGATTATCATTCATAAACTGAACCATTTTATTAAGTTCAGCCTTGGCATCTTCCCGGATGAAAAATTGATCAAGATCGTAATGGATATTCTTCAGATTGATTGGTTTTCCACAGCTCGTTTCTTCCATACATACTTCTAAATTTAAAAAGAGAGTATGCGTCCTATCTGTGTTTTTTGAAGTGATAACTTCTGTTTGCGAGAAATAGTTGCCCTTCTTTCCATAGATATGATACGTCGTGTTCTTGTCTGCTTTGAAATAGAATTTACCCTCCATATTGCTTTTTATTTCGTGGAGGATTTCAGTTTCATTATTTTTAATAACCACCGTTACATCGCGCAAAGGATTTTTAGAATGACAGATATGGACCTGTCCTTTGACAAAAAACTTTTCGCTGTCTGTGGAAAGTTCCTTTTTCAGAGTGGCGTTTTTAACAAACTCAATTTTGTTGGCCTTTGATGCGACAAGTTCGATCGTATTCAGTTTCCCCCTGATCTCGTAATTTTCGGGTTTGATGTTTTTGAAGAAGGCCACACCCTGTGCATTCGTTCTGGCAATATAAGCGCGCTTGCTGCCTTTATAAAGTTCTACAAAAGCATCAGGTAGCAGTAATCCTGTTTCTTTGTCTTTTGCTACAACATTCAGGCTGTATTCGGGCTTTGCTTTTCGGGCATAAAATCGGAAAGTAAGTCCCGCAAAAATGCCAACCGAATGGATCTCGTGATCCAAAGCTGTTGATTTTATGTCCGCATTAGTTGGGGAAATTATATTTTCATTGTCATTTTCTGCAAAGGGAATGTAGCCCGATGCCGTTCCGCTGGTGATAAGAGCTTTCGTTTTGAAATGTTGTAAATAATAACCGCCCACATTCAAACCCACATTCTCCGAGAAAAACCAGTTGAACTCCAGTTCAGCTTTTCCAGAGAAAATGCTTTTATCGTCGTAACCTTTATGAAAATTAAGATGATAAACTGTGGCATTATTACTTGAAACTAATGATGTTTCTCCACCTTTGATAGTAGAGATTCCACCTTTTAGTTTGAAAGTCAATCCCAGATCATCTGTAAGGATCCAACGGAAATTTGGACCGATGCCGAAGAAAGAACGTTGGATTTTGTGGTCTGTGAATGTCGGATCAGATAGTTTTGCGTTTCCCAGATATAGATTTCCGGTCGGATAAGTACTCTTTGGATTATTGGACAAATAATCTGCACCCACTCCCAAACCGATCCAACTGAAATAATAATCTGCAGATAGACCGAGATTCAGGTTTGGCTTATAATCAATATATTTGGTCTGATTGTCATACGAAGGTAGATCTAAACCGCCTTTCAGGGCAACATTAACCTGGTGATCATCAAAAAGAGAGTTTCTAAATTGAGAATGATAAAAATGAACAGTTATTAGGAAGAAAAGAAGTAAAGGTTTTCTCATTTTTTTAGCTTTCTTGGTTGTTACAAATTTACAGAAATTAATAGACAAAAAAATGCCGGTTAAAAACCGGCATCGTATAGTGAAAACAAATAGTTACTGTTTGATAATCTGAGTGATTTTCTGAGTGTTATCATCCAAAGTATATCTCATGAGATATTTTCCCGGACGCAGTCTGTCTAATCTCAGTTCTGTATTATTACTGTTAATGTTATATTCAGCAACTTGTGCTCCCAAAATCGAAAAGAAAGTCACTGTTTTTATTTTAACCGTATTATCTTTTGATCTCAGCATCAAAACATCCTTAGTCGGATTAGGATAAGCAACCAGAACACCATCATCCGTCCTTTGGTTGGGGATACGCGCAGTCTGTGCTTTCATTTCTCCCGAAAATCCTGCTGAAACTACCGTAAATATAATAAAGAATAAAAGTTTTTTCATTCGCTTTAGTCTGTATTTAAACAATTACAACAAATATATTTTAAATAAATTGATTATGCAATAGTCTATCCGTAAAAGTATAATTAAATTTGCATAAATAATTCTAATTAAGATGATCTCAAGAAATAGAAGACTCAGAACCAACGATTCTATCAGAAGTCTTATCCGTGAAACCAGCCTCACAACAAACGATCTGGTATTACCAATGTTTGTCACAGAAGGTGATAACAAAAAAGAAGCCATTTCTGCAATGCCTGGCGTTTTCCGCCAAAGTTTAGATCTTACGGTCAAGACCGTTAAAGAAAATTATGATCTGGGTATCAAAGCCATCAATCTTTATATGAAAGTTTCCGAGAGCCTGAAAGACAACACCGGAAAAGAAGCCTGGAATCCCAACGGATTGATGCAGAACACCATAAAAGCCATCAAAGATGCCGTGCCGGGAATCATCATAATGCCGGATGTCGCCCTAGACCCATACTCTGTTTACGGTCACGACGGCATCATCAAGAACGGAAAAATAGACAACGATTCCACAGTAGAAGCCCTCGTGAAAATGGGAATCTCTCACGCAGAAGCCGGAGCAGACATCTTAGCGCCAAGCGATATGATGGACGGCCGCGTTCTGGCGATGCGAGAAGGTTTGGAGGAAAACGGATTCACAGATGTTGGCATTTTATCCTACGCCGCCAAATATGCCAGTGCCTTCTACGGCCCATTCAGAAGTGCTTTGGACAGTGCGCCAGTCGACGATGAGGACATACCTGCAGATAAAAAAACCTACCAGATGGATTTTCACAATTCCCGCGAAGCAATAGACGAAGTCCTGAGAGACGTGGAAGAAGGTGCCGATATCATTATGATAAAACCCGGAATGCCTTATCTAGACATCGTTTCAAAAATTCGTGAACTCATCACCCAGCCTATCGCAGTGTATCAGGTCAGTGGTGAGTATGCCATGCTGAAAGCCGCTGCCCAAAATGGCTGGATAGACAATGATAAAGTCCTCATAGAAAGCTTAACCAGTTTCAAACGTGCCGGCGCAGATATGATTTTCACCTACGCCGCTCCAGAAGTAGCCAAACTTCTGAATAGATAGTTTTTTTTGGAGCTTCATCCCGCTTTCCGCTGTATCTTTTTTTGTTTGATCACGTTTTGTCATCAAAAACAGATCGGCAGTCAAACAAAAAAAGGATGCCGCTGCAATCGGGGCTATGGGTTACGTTATCCAAAGGTGCTTTGCAAAGATTGCAACTCGACATTTGGAAAAGGAAGCGTCAAGAAATTTTGAAAAATTTAGGTTAAGAAAATGCTACTGTTTGAAGCCGACGCTGGCAAAGCGCTGGCGGCAAGTTTAGAAATTTTAGAAAATTACTCAAAATTTTAGCTGAGTTTCCCACTCTTGGATTTTTGGTTCTTTTGTTTCAGGACAAAAGAACTTGAACCAAAACATAAAATTACAAATCTTCCTCTACCAAACCCTGAGGAAGATTTTTTTTGTTCTTTATCCCAAGACTTTTCAACTTCTGAGTTTGGATCATCAGATTGTCATTCCCGGAACTCAGCTGTTTGAAAGCGTCATTATAAGAATTCTTGGCCTGATCGATATTCTTCCCGATGCGCTCCAGATTATCAACAAAACCTACAAATTTATCGTACAATTTCGCACCTCTATCAGCGATTTCCATGGCATTGCGGTTCTGGTGTTCGCGTTTCCAAAGATCCTGCACCAGTTTGAGAGAAGTGATGAGATTGGTGGGACTTAATAACAAAATCCTTTTGTCATAGGCAAAATTCCAAAGATTGGGGTCGGTTTGCAAAGCCGTCATATACGCCGCTTCGCTTGGAACAAACATCATCACAAAGTCCAAAGATTTGTCAAAATCATCATAAGCTTTCTGGCTCAGCTGCAAGATGTGATTCTTCACAGACTGCAGATGCCGATTCTGTCTCATCGCGAAAACCTCAGGATCTGTTTCATCTGTCATTTCCACAAAAGCGGTGAGAGAAACCTTGCTGTCAATAATGACATTGCGGTTGTCCGGATATTTCACAACAGCATCTGGACGCATTTTCTTGCCGGAAAATTCGGAGAAAACAGCTTTGTTATTTTCGTCCCGGAGTTCGTGCTCCATAAAATATTCCTGATTCTTCCGAAGGCCAGATTTTTCCAGAATACTTTCCAGGATCATTTCGCCCCAGTTGCCTTGGGTTTTGCTTTCGCCTTTCAGCGCGCGGGTTAGTTTTTTGGCATCCTCCGAAATCTGCTGGTTCAGGTCTTTCAGTTCACGCACCTTTTCGCCCAAAGAAAAACGTTCTTTGGATTCCTTTTCATAAGTTTCATTCACCGTGTTTTTCAGTTCATTGATCTTTTCCTGAAACGGCTCAAGGATTAGTTTTAGCTGATTTTGATTCAGTTGCGTGAATTTTTCTGATTTTACTTCCAGAATTTGATTGGCTGTTTTCTCAAACTGAAGCCGGTTTGTTTCCTGAAGTTTTACAAAATTTTCTTTTTGATATTCTATATTTTGCTGCAGATTTTTGTAATGCGCGTTCAGTTCTGCGTTTGTGAAAAGCAGTTCTTCTTTACTTTTTTGTATAGAAGAATTTTCCTTCATCAATTCAAGGTTGTGTCGTTTGAGTTCCTCAATTTTCTGCTGATCATTAAGTTCATTCTCCTGCGCACGGATCAGTTTTTCATTCGTAACATCGAAGGTCTTTTTGCTTACGGAATTTACTTTCATCATGAGAAAAATCAAAATCCCACCCATTGCAAATCCTAAAGCCACATATAATACTGCCATTACTTCTCGTTTTCCAGCTTGTTTTTTGAATCTAGCAAAGCCTTTTTCTCTTTTCCGGAAAGTTCTGGAAATTGTAAATCCATGGCTTCGAGTTGATCAATAATAATCTGAATCGCTGCCACCCTAGAAAACCATTTTTGGTCAGCAGGAATCACAAACCAAGGTGCAGAATCTGTAGATGTCTCTCTGATAGCCTGCTGATAAGCCATCTGGTAATCTTCCCAAAATCCTCTTTCTGTAATGTCGGCAGCAGAGAATTTCCAGTTTTTATCATCTTCTGCAATCCTGTCAAGAAATCTTTCTTTCTGCTCTTCTTTGGAAACATTCAAGAAAATTTTAATGATTTTCGTGCCATTGTTCGCAAGGTGTTTCTCGAAGTTGCGAATGCTATCATACCTGTTCTCCCAAAACTTATCATCAAATTGCTTGACGTCTTTCCACGTGTTTTCACTGAGGTTATATTCTGGATGCACTTTGCAGACCAAAACACTTTCGTAGTGCGACCGGTTGAATATCCCGATTTTGCCTTTTGCAGGAAGCGCAATATAATGTCGCCAGATAAAATCGTGGGCATATTCTTTCGTGCTCGGACTTTTGAAACTGGTCACCTCGCAGCCTTGTGGATTGACGCCGCCGAAAACGTGTTCTATCAAACTGTCCTTCCCCGCAGCGTCCATTGCCTGGAGAACGATCAGTAACGACTGGCTGCCATCCGCATATAATTTTTCCTGAAGCAGGCGGAGCTTTTCTTTTTCGATTTCCAGAAGCTGTTTTGCCTCATCTTTGTTGATTGTGCCGCTGTATTTTGTTTCGTGTTTTTTGATGTCGAATTTCGAATTTTCTTTGATCAGAAAATCATCGGAGAAGTTATAATTCATAGTAATTGCTTTAATGTAAAAGTAAAAAAAAACCGCTCCAACAAAGGAACGGTTTATAAATATTTTTGCCTGTTCTACTATTTAGCAGAAGCTTGTATTTTTTTAGCCTCCTTCTTAGCTGATTTTTTAGCATTAACAGGAACTGCTTTCGCTGTAGCAGCTGGAGATGCAACTGTTAAATTAGCTTGCTGCGCTGTAGCGGCTCCTGCTACATCCTCGACATTTCCTTTGATGTAGAGTACAGATCTGTTGTTTGTAGGGTCATTAGAATAAACTTCGATCAATTTGTTAAAAGCCCCTTTGATTCCTGTGTTGTATCCCACTTTGATCTGAGTCGTTTTCCCAGGTAAGATGGGATCTTTGCTCCACTCTGGAGTAGTACATCCGCAAGAAGGTTTTACTTCGCTGATGATAAGAGGTTTGTCACCCGTATTTTTTACTGTAAAGAATCTGTGGCCATCTGCTCCAGCTTTTACATTTCCGTAATCGAAAGTGGTTTTATCAAATGAGATTGTTTGAGCAGACGCAAAAGCAATGGCGCCTGTCATCAATAATCCTGCAAGAATCTTTTTCATATTTTTTTTGTTTTAATTAAATTTTTGAATAACAAAGTTATAAATAATTTGAATATGTGATGTTAATTTTTTCACATTATCTTATTTTTGCAACTTATAAGCCAAAAATAATTTACGACATGCAGATCGCTGATAAATATAATCCACAAGAAACCGAACAAAAATGGTACGACTTCTGGTTGGAAAACAAATTTTTCCATTCAGAACCGGATGACAGACCGCCTTATACGATTGTAATTCCTCCTCCTAACGTGACGGGGATTCTTCACATGGGACATATGTTGAACAATACCATTCAGGATGTTTTGGTGAGAAGAGCGAGAATGCAGGGCTTCAATGCTTGTTGGGTTCCGGGGACGGATCATGCCTCTATTGCAACAGAAGCAAAAGTGGTTGCAAAACTGAAAGCAGAAGGCATCAGTAAAAAAGATTTGACAAGAGAGGCGTTTCTAAAACACGCTTGGGAATGGACCGATAAATACGGTGGAACAATCCTAGAGCAACTTAAAAAATTGGGATGTTCTTGCGATTGGGACAGGACGAGATTTACACTGGAAGACAATCTTTCCAAGTCGGTGATCAAGGTTTTTGTAGATCTTTATAACAAAGGACTTATCTACAGAGGGTACAAAGTGGTGAACTGGGATCCGGAAGCTCAAACCAATATTTCTGACGAAGAGGTCATCTTCAAAGAGCAAAACGGCAAATTATACTATTTAAAATATAAAATCGAAGGAACAGAGGAATTCTTGACTGTTGCGACCACGCGCCCGGAAACCATCTTCGGCGATGTTGCCGTTTGTGTAAATCCAAATGACGAAAGATACCAACATCTAAAAGGTAAAAATGTGATCGTTCCAATCGTTGATAGGGTCGTTCCTATTATTGAGGACGATTATGTGGATATCGAATTCGGCACCGGCGCGTTGAAAATTACGCCAGCTCACGATATCAATGATTATGAAATCGGACAAAGACACGGCTTGCCAATCATAGATTCTATGGATAATGATGCGGTTCTTAATGAGCACGGCATGCATTACCAAGGCCAGGGAAGATTTACGGTAAGAAAAGATATTGCAAGAGAATTACAGCTTAAAGATCTTTTATTAAAAGCCGAAGATTACGTGAACAAAGTAGGAACCTCCGAAAGAACTGGTGCCGTAATCGAGCCGAAAATTTCTGTACAATGGTTTCTGAAAATGTCAGAAATGGCAAAGCCTGCTTTGGATGTGGTGATGGATGATAAGATCAAATTCCATCCGGAAAAATTCAAAAATACCTACCGCCACTGGATGGAGAATGTTCACGATTGGAACATTTCACGTCAGCTTTGGTGGGGACAGCAGATTCCCGCCTTCTATTACGGAACGGGCGAAAATGAATTTGTCGTAGCAGAAAATATTGAAGATGCTTTAGTTTTAGCAAAAGATAAAACCCACAACTCAGAACTTACAACTGCAGACTTAAAACAAGACGAAGATGCGCTGGATACCTGGTTCTCATCTTGGTTATGGCCAATGTCTGTTTTCGAAGGGATTTTGGATCCGGATAATAAAGACATCAATTATTATTATCCAACAGCGGATCTGGTTACTGGTCCGGATATTATCTTCTTCTGGGTAGCCAGAATGATTATGTCTGGTCTGGAGTACCGCAAAGAAGTACCTTTCAAGAATGTTTATTTTACAGGCATTGTAAGAGATAAGCAAAGGCGAAAAATGTCCAAGCAATTAGGAAACTCACCGGATCCAATAGAACTCATTGAAAAATATGGCGCAGACGGCGTTCGTGTAGGTAGTTTATTAAGTTCTGCCGCCGGTAATGATCTTTTGTTTGATGAAGATCTGATGTTGCAGGGAAGAAATTTTGCGACCAAAATCTGGAACGCTTACAAACTGATCCAGGGTTGGAAACGTGATGGATCTATCAAAGCGCAAAACCACGATCTGCAAATCATCGAATGGTTCGGCGAACAACTGAATAAAACGGTTGGCGAAATCGAAGATCAGTTCTCAAAATTTAGGATTTCTGATGGATTGCACTTGGTGTATAAACTCATTTGGGACGATTTCTGTTCTTGGTATCTGGAAGCGGTGAAACCGAATTTCGGCGAGGCAATCAGCGAAGAAGTTTACCAGAAAACCATTGCTTACTTTGAGGAATTGATGAAACTTCTGCATCCATTTATGCCATTCTTGTCAGAGGAACTTTGGCAATCGATTTCGGACAGAAAAATGGAGGAAGCTTTGATCATTACCCAACAGAAAAAATCTGAAAGTTACAATGAGCAAACGATCAAAGATTTTGATTTTGCTAAAGAAGTGATTTCCGGCGTTAGAAACTACCGTCAGTCAAAAGGAATTTCGCCAAGAGAATCTGTAGAAGTTTTTACCAATGCGACAGAACTGAAAGACGCTGAGGTGATTACGAAACTTTCCAATATTTCTGATATTAATTTTGGGCAGAAAACGGATAAACCGAGTTTCACTTTCTTGGTTGGTTCCAATGAATTCTCCATACCGCTAAGCGAAAATCTTGACCTTGGTGAAGAAAAAATTAAAACCGAAGAGGAAATCAAATATCTGAAAGGTTTCCTGATCTCTGTTGATAAAAAGCTTTCCAACGACAAGTTTGTGGCCAACGCAAAACCGGAAGTTGTAGAAATCGAACGTAAAAAACAGAAAGACGCTCAGGATAAAATTGTTTTGTTAGAAGAAAAACTGAAAAGTTTATAATGACACACATAGAAAACATAAAAAAACTATTCTCCAAAAATTTTGTAGAAAACCCACTTCTGGAAACGTATGAAGCGGGAGAAATTTATATTTCTTCCGGTTTCATCGTCGCCAGTGATCCGCTGATCTCGCCAGATCATTCGGCTTTCCAGCAAGAGTTTCCCAAAGGTCATTTTCCGGTTCATATCTATAAAGAGACCGACTCCAATTGTGTTGCCTATTGCGAAATTGTATTTGATAAAAATCAATTGGCGGAAAACTGGAAACTGGCTTTGTGCGAAGGACAGAACCTCAAAGATCTCAAGAACGAAGAAATCTACGGTTATCTTGTAGAGTCCGGAATGGGAAGCTTTATGGACAAAGACGCTCAGAAGTCTTTGAATCAGTTGGAAAAAGAACTGTTTGATCAAAAAGGTGATGATTTTATGGGCATCTACGAGGCCTTTTTTCATTCGCATTTTTTTGATGAAAATGGTGCAATTGATCAATTTGCAGTGCTCAAACCTTATGAGCAAAAAAGCGAAAATATGGTCGCTTTTGAAACCGGATATGGTGAAGGGTTTTATGCGTCTTATATAGGTTATTCAAAAGATAATCAGGTTGTTAAATTAATTTCTGAATTTATAGAAATTGGTATGGATTAAATTGTTACTTTAGCCTTTACCGAAATCGCAATGGGCGATTCTATTTGACCTTTATAACATCGAATGTTAACCAATGAAACTGAGTAATACAAAACCGCAGATAGTAGTTGTAGGAAGTTCTTCCATAGATCTGATCCTGAAAACTTCTACAATCCCAACAGCCAATAAGACTGTTCTTGCCAGAAATCTATCCAGTTTTCTGGGAGGAAAAGGTGCCAATCAAGCCATTGCCACTTCCCGCTTGGGCGCTCATACTTCGCTTGTAAGCTGTGTGGGGATGGATCCTTACGGACAGCAGGTTTTGAGGAATTTGGATGATGAGAAGGTCAATGTCACCTATGTCTCTGAAGATGAAGACCAAGACACCGGAACAGCATATGTCACTGCATCAGATGAGGGTAATGCCATCGTGGTAATTCCAGCGGCCAATTATAATATTTTCCCAAAAAATATAGACGAGGCCGAAAAATATCTCGCTACCGCAGATCTGATCCTCACGCAAATGGAGATTCCTGCTAAAACGGTAGAATATCTTTTCCAGAAAGCTAAAAAGCTGAATAAGAAAATCGGAATTTATGCAGCACCCGCAAGCAGACTTTCTGAAGAAATCATAGATTATGCAACCTTTATCGTAGCCAAAAGTACAGACCTGGAAATCATCTTTGGTGAGGGCAATCACGAAGATATTATCAAACACCTTCCGAATAAATTATTTGTAAGAGACGGCGCCAACAGCACCAGTTATTTTGATGGCTCAGAAATGAAATATTTCCGTAAAAATCCAAGTACAGAAGCACACAGTATGGGATTGGGAGATGCTTTTACTTCAGGGTTTTCTATTGCACTTCTTCACGGTAATTCTACAGAGGACTGCGTGAAATTTGGCAACGAAGTAGCTTTGAAAGCGGCAGATTACAGAGGCTCTCAGAAAGGTTTACCCTATCTTGATGAGATGAAGGAATTGATATCCCACGCATATTAATACCTGAGAATACCCGGGCACAATTTTCTACTTTTACCGGAATCTAATCGCTTTTCATGAAAAGTATCGATGTTTTAACCGAGGACAATTATACGCTGTCTGTGCATCTTTTTGAACCAGAATCTCCAACTCATAAATTATTGCTGATCAATTCTGCAACAGGTGTCAAACAACAGATCTATTTCTCTTTTGCCCAATTTTTCACAGCGCATGGTTTTACGGTTATTACCTATGATTACCGAGGCATCGGTCTTTCAAAACCGCAGAAAATGAAAGGCTTCCCAGCGTCTATGAGGATCTGGGGAACGGTAGATTATAAAGCCGTCACGCATTTTATTAAAACCAATTTTCCGGAGTATCAGAAATTCTGTCTCGGCCATTCTCTGGGTGCTTTGATATTAGGAATGAATGAAGATTCAAAAATGTTTGACGAATTGGTCTTTGTGGGAACTCAAAACGCTTTTGTAGGCAATTTGAAATTCAAAACAAAAATTGAAGCCTATCTTGGCTTTGGAATCGCGCAGCCATTGACAACCAGTGTTTTGGGTTATTTTCCCGGAAATTGGTTCGGATTGGGAGAAAGTCTGCCGGCAGGAAGTGCCTACGACTGGCGCACCTTGATCCTCCATAAAAGATCAACAAACCAATTGCTGGATAAAGTGACAGATTTCTCAAAAGACCTCACTCAAAAGGTCTTTGTGATCAGAGCAGAAGACGATGATTGGCTGACGGAGAAAGGCGTAAAATCTCTTTTGCAAAACACTTACCCGAATATGAAACCAAGCTATAGATTAATAAAAACCTCCGAATCCGAAAAAAATGAAATTGGGCATATCAATTTTTTCCGAAGTTATAACAGGACACTATGGCATATTATTCTAAAAGAACTTAAGTAATGAAATTGATCAACAACACAATAGAATTCGTAAAACAAAAACTCCAAGGAACAGAATCTGGTCACGACTGGTTTCACATAGAACGCGTCTGGAAAATTAGTTTGCGAATTCAGGAAAAAGAAGGTGGTGAAAAACTGGTAATAGAATTGGCGGCATTATTGCACGATATTGCCGATCCAAAATTCCATAACGGTGACGAAACGGTGGCCTCAAAAATTGTAAACCAATTTCTTACAGAGCAGAAAGTAGACCAGGAAACCATCGCAAAGGTTGTTTTTATCATAGAAAATATGTCTTTTAAAAACCGAAATGAGGCGCCGGAAAATCTGCCTCTGGAACTAAAAATCGTTCAGGATGCTGATCGGTTGGATGCCATTGGCGCCATTGGAATTGCAAGAACTTTTAATTTTGGAGGCTACAAAAACAACCTGATGTATCATCCGGATATAGAACCAAAACTCAATCAGTCCAAAGAAGATTATAAGAAATCAAACGGAACGACCATCAACCATTTCTACGAAAAACTCTTGCTTTTGAAAGATTTGCTCCATACAAAAACGGCCAAAGAGATCGCCGGACACAGACATCAATTGATGCTGCAATTCCTGGAAGAATTCTACAAAGAATGGAATGTGATTTTTTAATTAAAGATAAACCATTATCTTTGTTTCAATGTTGATCATTCTCCTATTAATTTTTCTCATCATTGCACTATTTCTCTCCGCCGTTCGCAGAGAAAAATGGAACTTTTGGAACAAACTTGTCCGCACTATGATTACCATTTCTGCGGCGGCTTACTTTTCATTTTGGTTTATAGAGAAGAGTGTTTCTCAGTTTTTGGAAAATTCTTTGGCCATACAGGTGATCAATTATTTACCTCAGCCTATTGATTTTTACATCATCAGGATCCAGGATGAGGCTCCTGATAATCAGAAGTTCAGTTCCAAACACCTTGGTCAGATTCGCCCAGAATATTTCCGTATCGAGTATCTTAATATGCAAAAATCCAGTGAGTTTTGGGTTGTAGGTTACATCGGAAAGGGTAAGTTGGTTTACTTTTCACAGATAGCTGTTCCCAACAAAAATGAAGACAAGATCATAGAAGTTCGTAACTATATCAACCACAGTTTAAAACTTTCTGCCATTGCCTCCGAAAAGGTAGAAAACCTGAAGTATGAGAATATCAAGCTCAGCATTTGGGTCACTTTGGATCTGTTGTTGATTTTTCTCAATGCGGTTTTGCTCTTCAGAAGCAACAAAAAAAAGTAGAATTATTTTCGCTTCACCAAACCAACCGTCTCAATAATTAAGGCAGTTTTTCCGCCTTCCGTTCCCAATCTTTTTTCCAGCGCTGCTCCAGCCACAAAAAAGGATTTCCACTCAAGTTGGGCTGCAAAGATCCTGTGTTTCAAGGTCGTTTCTGCTATTCAAAGACGCGACAGCGAAAATATTGCATTTTAATTAATGTCTTGCTGCGCATAGTTGATGTGTATTTAAAACTCCCAATTTCATTATTTATAAAATTTAACGCTTAAATTTATAAAAAGTATAAAAATAAGTTTTTGTTTAAATGGCAACTTTGTACATTTAGCAATTCCTAAAATGGTACAATAAGTGTAACCCTATCAGTAAAAAAAAGTCAAAATGAATCTATCAAATAACATAAATGCAGCGCAAAAAGCTTTTCTAGAATGGAGAAAAGTGCCTTTCACAGAACGGCAGAAGTTACTCTTGAAATTAGCAGATGTTCTGGAAAAAGACAAGGACCAATTTGCAAATCTCATCACGACAGAAATGCACAAGCCAATTTCGCAATCCATTGCGGAAATAGAAAAAAGTGCAGGAATGATCAGGTACTATGCTGTAGCAGACAATGTACTGAAACCGGAAGAGATCAAAACAGAATTCAGTATCAGCGAAGTGCACTATGACGCTTTGGGAATTATCCTGGGTGTTATGCCTTGGAACTTCCCATTTTGGCAGGTTCTGAGATTTGCTGTTCCGGCCATTTTAGCAGGAAATGTCATTTTGTTGAAGCACGCTTCTATCTGTTTCGAAAGTGGTGATGCCATAGAAAAAGTTTTCCGTGATGCCGGTTTCCCTGATTACATCTTTAAGAATTTGAGAATTGGTCACGAAGAGATCAACGAAATCCTGGAGAATCCTTTTGTACGAGGTGTAAGTCTCACAGGAAGTGAAAAGGCTGGCGCGAATGTCGCTGCGATTGCCGGAAAAAACATCAAAAAATCTGTCTTGGAACTGGGCGGAAGTGATGCGTACATTGTTTTGGACGACGCCGATGTAGAAAAAGCGGCCATAGAAGGTCCTGGCGGAAAACTTCAGAATACTGGTCAGGTTTGTAACGCTGCAAAACGTTTCATAGTGCATCAGAAAGTGGAGAAGGAGTTTGTTCCGAAATTTGTAGAGGTTTATAATTCTTACCAGCCGGCTGACCCTTTCCACTTGGATACCAAGCTGAGCAAAATGGCAAGACCAGATTTGGCAGATGAATTGGAAAATCAATATAAAAAAGCACTGAAGTATGGGGCAGAGGTAGTTCTGGCGCTAGAACGTATCTCTGAAAGCGCGTTTCGTCCCGGAATTATTTCTGTACAGGCAGGCAACCCGATTTTGCAGGAAGAGTTGTTTGGACCTCTGGCTATCCTGATGGTTGGAAAGGACGACGAAGATATACTGAAGCTGGCCAATGATATTCCATTTGGATTGGGAAATTCTGTCTGGACAAAAGATAAAAAACGGGCGCAGTTCTTCATAGAAAATTTGGAATCTGGAACGGTTTCTATTAATAAATCCACCAGTTCTGATGCCCGGCTGCCTTTTGGTGGTGCAAAATCTTCTGGTTACGGTGTGGAACTGTCATTGCACGCTATTAAAGAGTTTACACAAATAAAAACCGTGGTTGGTCATCTTTGATGATGTTTTGCAGCGTGGTGAACTGTATTTTTAAGATTAAAGTTTCCAGAGCTTTTTTTAAGCTGACTATGTTTAAGTCGCTTTTTATAATAGACAAATCCCTTCAGAATTAGAGGTCTGAAGGGATTTTCGTTTTTGATAGGTTTGTTTTGTTTTGACAGATCTAATTTTATGTGGAAAGCCATAGCCCCGATAGTAGCGGCATCCTTTTTTGTTTTGGCGATCATTGTCTTTCTGATGACAGCAGGTGGAAAAACAAAAAAGATAGAGCGGATAGCGGGAAACAGCTCCTAAACCATCTATCGGATATGCGCAGAGAGTTGGTTTTTGACCGTCGCCAAAGAATCGGCTTTTGCTTTTTTCTGCTCTTCAACCTGTTTGATGACGATTTCGCGGTTTTCCTGTTCTTTCATTATTGTGGCAAGATGAGGTTCTATAATTTGGTTCATCTCATCCACCTGAATATTGTTGGCCTCTGGTGAATCCAAAAGTTTTTTCCAGGGACGTCTTTTCCCCCAGGGATAATCGCCAAAGACGATCACGGGCGTTCCTTTTGCTCTTTCGGTTTTTCCGCCCTTGCTCAGGACCCAGTTATCTACCCAATTGTACATCCATTTTGCGTCTTCTTCCAGCAGTCTGAGACAGGAATGCGATGCGGGATAACCGGGCATACTGTACTGATGCCATCCAATACCGTCAAAGTTAGCGATATTCACGTTCCATCTCAGTTTCCACTCGTCACTTACGGTGGAGATAGACACTTCTTTTTTCCAGTTTGCGAACATCAATCCTTTTTTGGTCGGCGTTGCTTTTTTACCCATACTGGTTGGTCCCCATTTCACGATATTGCCGTATTCATAAACAGCGTAAGCCTGAATAGGGTAGGAGAAAAACACGAATTTTTTAACCTTTTCCAGACTGGTCACGTGGCCAGGAAATGGCGAATAGATCAGGAAATCTTCTTCAATCTTTGCTGGAACAACCAAGGTGTCTGCAGCGCCTATGTTGGCTCTGTCCAGACGGTTAAGCGCGAGGATGGTGTAAAGTGCTTTGCCGGTAAATTCTTTTTTGTTTTTTTGCGAAACAGAGTCTGTGTTTTTATAGACCCAAGGAAAAAATCCGAAGTCTTTTCTTGGGATAACCACATCTGGTACGCTTGGCTTTTCTTCTTCTTCTGATTCTTTTTTCTCTTCCTCTTTTTTGTCATCGGAATCCAAGATATCTGTTATGGGATTGTTGTTTTTATCAGAAGGGAGATTTTCATCTTTTTTACATTGGATTAAAAATAGCGATGAGGCGATCAACAGTGAAAGTAAAGTTCTTAATTTGATAGTATTCATAGTGTTTTTTTGTCACCCTAAGATAACAAAAAGAATACCATTCGCAAATCTAAAATCGAAATAGGATCCATCCTATGGAAATATGGCAATGACCGTTGTCAATAACGATCTAATGTTTATCTATAATGTTTGTGATGATCTGTTTTGCGTGGATCCGCGAATTTTCTATAAACCAAAGATGTGTGTCTTTTCCGCCACAAACAACGCCTGCGAGGTATATTCCGCTGATGTTGGTTTCCATAGTTTGTGGGTTGTAGAACGGATTGAGGCATTCACCTTTCAACTCGATTCCCAAGTTTTGCAGAAAGTTGAAGTCAGGTAGATAACCTGTCATTGCCATTACAAAGTCATTTTCTATTTCTTTGATCTCGTTTTCATTGGTTTTGAAGATCACTGTGTTTGGTTTCACTTCCAGCAGTTCTGCACCGAAAAAAGCTTTGATGCTGCCTTCTTTGATTCTGTTTTCTATATCTGGTCTCACCCAGTATTTTACATTTTTTGAGATCTCGTGGTGGCGGATAATCATTGTTACGTTACCGCCTTTTCTGTAGATTTCCAAAGCAGCATCTACGGAAGAATTGCTGGAACCAATGACGACCACATTTTGAAAAGCGTAAGGATAAGGTTCTGTATAATAATGTTTTACTTTGGGAAGGTCTTCGCCTGGGATTTCCATCAGATTGGGGATATCATAGAAACCGGTAGCAACAATTACATTTTTAGCAAAGTAAACTTGCTTGCTGGTTTCGACTTCGAAAAAGTTAGATTTTTTGATATGCAGTACCTTTTCGTAGAGATTGATTTGGATATCCTTCTGTCGGGCTATTCCTTGATAATATTCCAAAGCGTCCTGCCTGCCAGGTTTTGGTTTGGTTGTGATGAAGGGGATTTCATCAATCTCCAGACGGTCGGCTGTCGAAAAAAAGGTCATGTACAAAGGATAATGATAGAGACTATTCGCTACAGTTCCTTTCTCTATGATGATGTATTTTAAATTATTTTTCTTCGCTTCCAAAGCGCAGGCTAATCCAATAGGACCTCCACCAACAATAAGAATATCGTATAATTCCATACTTCAAATTTAACGATTTTCTGGATCAATTTCTATTTTTTAAAAGAATCCAACCATTAATTATTTTATCAGGAAAAGTGATGACGTACCAATAACTCGCGGTAGGCAAGCTTCGTCCATTAAATTTGCCATCCCAGCTGAAGCTCTCTGTGCTGGATTGCTCGTAAACCATGATGCCATTTCGATCGTATATTTTCACGTTGGAAGGAACGTCTTGGTAAACGTCTAGATCGCTGAATGTCCATCTGTCATTGATCCCATCATCATTAGGTGTTATTGCGTTGATGACTTTTGCGGATAGTCCATCTCTGGTAACACCTAGACATTCAGAATCTTCGAACCTCACATAAAACCTAATAGGCCCGGGGGCTATATGTTCAAAAATATTGGAGTTTTGCCACTGGATGTTATCAATGGAATAGATTATTTTTCTACTTCCTGTGGCAAGGACCTGATATGATGTTGCAGAAAGGCCTATTAATTGGGTAATGATTGGCACTTCATACGCAAACACATCGAAAATTTCTGTGAAAGTGCAACCATTACTACTGCCAATAGTAAGACTATATTTGCCTTGTGTTTTCACATTGATGGATGTCGCATTGGGACCTTGTGTAATAGTAGTGCCGGAAGGATCTCTCCATGTGTATTCTTTTGGGCTAAGATAGGATAGGTCTGGCTCTATTTTTATCACACCACCAGGACAAAAATAGTATGATGGTAAATCAAATAAGGGTGTGTTTTTGAGATTAATATTGATTTTCACCAATGCAGGACAAAAATTGGTACCTTCAACTTTAAGGAAAATGACAGGTGGATGAAGCTGGACATCATACTGATAGGCAGAAGGCGTTGTAATCTTATTTTGGTTATTATTCAAATCTTCCAGCGTTGGATAATAAGAATAATTGGTTGCAGAAGTGTAAATTTGATTTTCAAACTGGCTAAGGTTTAGTATTTCTTTTCCGTCATTGGCTTCATCACATTCTTCCAATAAGATAGTTTCTTGATTAACAGGCGTGACAGATCCCAGCGTAAAATCAATCGCAGAAGGCAAAGTAAAACAGCCTGCAAGATTTTCTACTAGAACATAAATTCTAGTAGGGAAGGGAACCGGTGAAAAATTTTCCGGATCTAGAATCGGTTTGTTATTGGTAATATCCGCTTGGGTCAAAAAGAACCTAAAATGATTTTCCGGATCTGTTTCGCTTACCATATTGGCGGTATATTGTGGTAAGAGCAGATTGACTTCCGGATGACCGTCCAGATTGCTATCACAGACCTGGATGACAGATGGAACAGCTTTTGGCGGGAAATATGTTTTTAAAACAATAGAGGCCACAGAAAAGCAATGCGTATTTTTGGACTCGAATCTAGCCCAGAATGTAACAGTGTTGTAAGATGTTGTTTGCAGATTGCTTTTTTCTAATACGCCCAAATTTGCATTCTCTTCAGTTTCATAATAAGTGACATCCATATCAGCTATGGTGTCTGTGTTCTGTGCTGCAATGAACATTTGTGCTTTGGCATCATTCAGATCATAGGTTTCACCGTAGTTGTAGCCTTTGTCACATTTTGAGATGATTCCCGGTTTAATGATCACAGTGGGAAGAAAATCAAAATTAATAGCAATCTTGGCCACCGCAAAACAATTACCTTTAGAAACTTTTACGAAGACTGCGGTACTTTTGGTGATCAGAAAAGAAGTAGGATCGTAGATGGCATTGCCAAATGTTCCGTTGGTTGTATTGTACGTTTCATAATAACTGTATGATAACTGTTCTGCTCCGGAGTAAAGCTGCGATTGATGCTGTGTCAGGTCATACGCTTCGGAGTCGTTGTTGTTGTTATCGCAGATGCGCCCGAGGTTGATGATTAGTAGATCTTTGGTGAGGGTTGGACTGGCGATCAGATTGAGCACGACCGGATAAATCCTAAAACAATCCCCATTGTCTGCCACCAGGTCCAAACGAACATAGATGATAGCTGGTGTGTTGGTGCCCGTAAGTTGGTATGTTGTAATGGCGCCCAGGTTGTTGTTGGCGGTAGCAGGATCCCGAAAGTAACTTACAGTAACGGGTTGTCCTCCTGCAATAGCTGCATTCAGACTACTCAACGTGATCATTTCTGTGCCGTCGTTTTTAAAATCACAAATATCCTGATTTTGGTTGGCAATCGGATTTCTAAGTTCGATGGTTATTTTTTTAACTGTAAAACAAGCATCCGCATTTTCGAAGCGCACAAAAAAAGTGTAGCTCACCAGGTCACCATCGTCTGTCAGAATTTGATTGGCAGCAATTACTTCTGATACGTTAGGCACCGAGGCATCGTTCTGAGTTTTGTAGAAGCTGACTTTTGTAATTTTCGGTAGAGTTGTAAGGAACATGTCCGGATAGATGGTGTTCAAATCAACAGCAACATCTTCTTTGCCATCAAAACAGTAAATTTTTTTGACATCAAAGGCTTCAATTTTATCCAGGAAGTTAATGTTCATATGGACAATTCCGACTGAGTAACATCCAGTTGGGCCAGTAACTCTCGCATAGACCGTGTACTTTCCACCTTTTATACTGGAGATCCCTACGCCTCCTGCTTCTGCGGCAGGCATACTTAAGAAATAGCGTACATTCATCGCAGGATCCGTTGTGATGAGCGGCGTCACCAATGTGTTCCAATCAAAGACTTCGGTGTTATCAGCATTGTTATCGCACAACGTGTAGCTAAAGTTGACAGGACTATTGATAACGGGTGCACTTCCGTTTTGGGTATAGGTCACATCAATATCATCAGTCAGTGTGAAGTTTGTTTCGCAAACCAAATAATCCATGGTTACAGTATATTTTTCTGTTTTCGTAGGACAGGCATTAACAGTTGCTGTGTTTCCAATGGATTGATTAGATGAGTTCTTCCAGATGATGTTTGGTTTTATCTGTGCTCCTGTGGGACTGAATTTCCAACTTTCATTACCGGATTGCCAGATGCTGGTATTTCTTCCGGGAGGCGATAGTCCGTTTGTGGCAGTAGAATTCATTGTTCCAATAAGAGATTCTTTGAAACGTGCTGTCGTGCAAGGCCAAGGTTTATTCTCAATATTCACTTCTATTTCGTTAGAAAATTCGGACAGTACAATTTGAAAAGTAGAAGTCTCTGTGCAACCAGTCAATCTTGCTTTGTAATAATTGATCACAAATTTCCTGCACGGTGCACTTCCTGAGACGGTGTAATAGATTTCAGAATCATCAATGTCAGAAAATATCAAATCTTGCATCACACCAAAAATGGCGTTTTTTGGCAACAGTGCATTGGGATTGTTGGCAAGGATATTCGGATTACTGGCAAGTCCGGCCTGAGTGGTGTCAAAAGTGATAAATCCATTGGTGCTGATTACCAGGTTTTTGTAAGTGTTTCCGTAAAAGCAAAAATTAAAAGGCAGCGGAATAATATCCGAAAAACTGTCGTCGGTTTTTGCATTGAGTGGTGTTCCCTGATCAAATGGTATGACTGTGGCATAATTCTGAGCCGATACCTGATATGAATTGGTCAAGAATGTCTTAGGGACATTGGTCACGAGTTCTATGCAAGCACCATTTCCGCAACTCAACTGTGCAGAAGTATTTCCAAAAATATCAGTTGCGGTAATATTGGAACAACTTTGTGAATAGAAAAATTGAGTATAAATCAATACAATCAACAAGATCAACCGTTTCATATTTCCAGCTTTAATTATAACCTAATTTAATAAAAAGTTATGATTAATGTAAAATAATATGCGATCAATAATTTTGGGGGTGATATTTTCCGAAGTTTTTAGGATAATGAAGAAAATTAATTATAGATTTTTCCCCATCTTATTTTTTAAGGTTAACTGGGGCTTTTCTATCCATAAGAGATGTGGCCAAAACAACAAGTCATCACCGGTCACTTCAAGGCAAGGTAATTCGTCTTAACAAATATCCAAGAGCAAATACCCAACTCAGTCACGGTGGAAAAGTACTTGGCTGCTTAGGATGTTTATCTATGGATTGGAATGCTTTGATATTGATCTTCGATAAAGACAGATGATCAGGATTTTGTTAGTTGGGATTGAAAACAGCCTTCTGAAGATTTAGAATTCTGCGTCTTCCCAACTGCTTAATTTTCCGGCGATTTCTGATAGTCTTCGGTTTTCGTGGCGCAGATCTTCCAGTTGATTCAGAAGTTTGTGGATGATCTCGATTCCGGGCAGGTTGATTTCCAGATCGTAATGCCAGTTTGCGAAGCGTTCCAGATGATGCAGTTCCTCATAAACGATATAAGTAGTGCTGTTTTCCGTTTCGGGATGCAACAAGTCAGAACTGATCAGTTCGTTCAGAAAATGGTCCTCAATTTTGTAAATTTGAATGACTTCTTTTACGGATATTCTTTCGCTCATCATTAAGAATTTTGAAGTTGTTGGAATAGTTCTTTTTGCGCATCGGTAAGATTAGTCGGGATCTTCACCTGATAAGTCACGTACAGATCACCTGCTTCGCCTTCTTTTTTGTACAAGGGAAAGCCTTTGCCTTTCAGCCTTACCGTTGTCCCGTTTTGTGTTCCAGGTTTCACTTTCAGTTTTACAGAGCCCTCCAGTGTCTGGATATTGGTGTCGCCCCCCAAAACTGCTGTGTAGAGATCGATGTCTGCCGAGGTTCTCAGGTGGTCACCATCACGTTTAAAATCTCGGTCTTCCGCAATATGGAAGCTGATATAAAGATCACCATTCGGGCCACCGTTGATCCCAGGATTTCCGTGGCCTTTCAGTTTTATTTTTTGACCGTCTTGTGCACCGGCTGGGATCGTAATTCTTACTTTTTTTCCATTGATATCAAAGGTCTGCTGATGCGTTTTTGCAGCCTCTGTCAATTCGAGATTTAATTCTGCAGAAACATCCTGACCTTTGAATTTTCCGTTTGCACCTCCTTGGGAATTTCTGCCGAAACCGCTGCCAGAACCGCCGAACATGGATTGAAAAAAGTCAGAAAACCCTTCACCACCGCCAGGGTCTGTTGCAGAAAATCCACCACCGGGATAAGCGTGATTCTGCTGACTTTGCTGTTGTTGCGCCCGTTCGTATGCCTCGCCGTTCTTCCAGTTTTCTCCGTATTTGTCGTATTTCGCACGGTTTTCCAGATTACTAAGAACTTCATTCGCCTCATTCAGTTCTTTGAATTTTCTTTCTGCCTCTTTATCATTCGGATTCATATCCGGATGGTATTTTCTGGCGAGTTTCCGGTAAGCTTTTTTGATCTCGTCCGCAGACGCACTTTTGCTTACTTCAAGCGTTTTATAATAGTCTATAAATGCCATATGATCAGTTGGTTTTGTGCTCAGATTTGCCAATACAAGTTACTGATTTTTGAGGCCAACAGGATATTTTAAAGTATGATTTTTAGGTGCATCAGGATTTCGTGTTGGTTTACTTTTTCCCGACGCTTTCTGCTGAATCTTTTTTACCTATTAACTCCGGCTCCGCCCAGTCAACAAGTAAAAATAGATGTTGCTGCAATGGGGCTATGTTGTGGATTTATACATTCTTTCAATTGGCTCTTGTTCCTTTTGTCAGATTTTTTCACTTCTGATCCACCCAAATCAACTTAGTGGTGTCATACCCAACCGATTTTGCTTTGTCCAGAAAACGGGTTTTGATATTTTCAGGAATGCTTTTTTTCCGCGAAAGGATCCAAATATAGTCCAGGTTCTTACCAGCGACCAAGGCGTATTGATAGTCCTCGTCTAGGTCTATCACGTTGTAGCTTGCCCAAAATGGTTTGAAGAAAGAGACTTTCAACCGGGCTTCCTGCTCAGCGTTCACAAATTTGGCTTCGCCTGTACTTTGCTTCCATTCTTTTTTCACATAATCATAACCTCTGTTTTCTACTTTGATGGTTCCATCCTGATTTTTGGAATAGGTTGCGGTCACCTGATCCATATTTTTTTCAAACCGATAATCATATCTGGCGATCTCATACCATTGGCCCAGATATTTTTCTGAATCAAAATTCTGGATGGCATTGGCACCCGCGGGGATTCCGGCAGAACAAGAATTTAACAAAAAGAGCCCTACAAAGCCTAACGAAACGGGTACTGCTATTTTTAATAATGTATTTTTCATTGTTTTTTTTGATTGATAGATTGAGTTCAAAAATAGTTCCATAACCGTCCGTATTTGTTATGATCAATGAATGATGCGTTTCGTTGTTTATTATTAAAATATTTGATTATTTTTACGATATATTAATTAGACAATGCAATAAATTTTATGAAACTAAAATTACTTTCTATATTATCTCTGGTCATGTTCCACCAGGCTTTTGCACAGTTGGACAAGTTCTATGCAACCACAGATTCAGAAAATGCGAAGGAACTGAAAGCTAAGTTTCCTGAAGAAATCGATATTATTGGTACTTCTGGCAATCACTCCGCTATTTTCCTTTCACAAAAAGCAGCAGAGTTTCTTCACCACAATGTCATTACGCACGGTCCGGGTTATGTGTACAAGTCTTCCGGTGAAGAAGCTTTGTTGGCCATCAATAAAGCGAAAAGGTCTAATAAAGTCTTAGCTTTTACAATAGACCAAAATGCAGCTGTCAATTCTGCGATTGCAAAAGTGAGCGCAGATAATATCAAATCACATATTCAGATTTTGGAAAATTATGGGACGCGTCATCATACCACTGCAAAAGCGCAGACTGCGGTTCAGGATCTGAGAACAAAATGGCAAAATTTGATTGCAGCTTCCGGAAGGACAGACGTTTCTGTGCGGATCGTGAATCACGTTGGAACGCCAATGCCTTCTTTGGTTTTTACAATGAATGGCAACGCAGCTCCCGCAGATTTTATCATCGTTGGTGCGCATATGGATTCTATTACCAATAATGTCAACAATGCACCCGGCGCAGATGATGACGCTTCGGGCATTGCAACCATCACGGAAATGATAAGAATTCTTTTAAATGTCAATTACAAACCTGCCAAAACAGTAGAGTTTATGGCCTTTGCAGCAGAAGAAATAGGCTTGGTTGGCTCATCTGAAATTGCACAGAATTATGCCCTTAACAATAAAAATGTGGTTTCATTTGTTCAGTTCGATATGACAAACTACAAAGGTTCATCAAAAGATGTTTACCTCACGACGGATTCTTACAACAGCAATGATCTGAATCTGTTTTTGATAGAATTGATGGAGCATTACAACAAAACGGGAACGCACGCTTTCACTTATGGCAATACGATTTGTAACTACGGCTGTTCAGACCATTTCAGTTGGGCAGATAACGGTTATGATGCTGCTTTCCCTTTCGAGGCTTCTTTCACCCAATACAATCCAAATATTCACACGACCAGCGATAGACTGTCCAATATGCAAGGCAGTGCAACACACGCTGCAAAATTTGCGAAGTTGGGATTAGAGTTTATTATAGAAACGGCAAAGGGTTCAGTTTTGGCGACGTCTGAAACGTCAGGCCATTCGGTAGAAATCTATGTGAAAGACAAGTCCCTGAATTATCAATTGGGGAACGAATCTGTCGAAAATCTGTCGATCATTGATCCCAGCGGAAGACAGTTGATGGCGTCAAAAAATCTGTTATCCATCGGTAAAATTGATCTTAGCCCATTGAAGAATGGATTTTACTTGGCCGTTTTCAAGACCAGATCCGGAAAAGTGATGACGAAGAAATTTATTTTAGAATAATTAAATCAATCTTAAGAGTCTCTTTCAACTAATTGAAAATTTGGTGGAAATAACTCGTTTTAGTTTAGCGGAACTAATTTTGATGACAGTTAAACAAGCTATAGATATCAAAAAAAGCGAGAACATCAAGGGGTGCTCTCGCTTTTCTTTTATTTTTTAGAGTAAAACTGGTTTTTTAAGATTCTGGCGCCAGTTCTACGATAAGGCCTTCCAATCCATCAGTTACAGGAATTTGGCAACCCAAGCGGCTGTTGGGCTTTACATTGTAGGCTTCATCTAGCATGGCTTCCTCATCTGGCAACATCTCCGGAAGTGGAACATTCTCGCTTAGAACGTAACACTGGCAGGATGCGCACATCGCCATTCCGCCGCAAATGCCGATAGTTCCTTCTGGTGCCAATTCGTAGGCGCGTACGATTTCCATAAGGCTCATCGCCATATCTGTAGGTGCGGGAATGGTGTGAGAAACGCCGTCTCTGTCTATGATTGTAATATTAACGTCTGACATTTTGCAAAGATAGAAAATAGATTTTTAGATGACAGATATTAGACAAAAGAATTATTTCTACTATCTATCCGTTTATTATCTTTTTATCTAATCAATAGATTTCACCACTGCTTTTTCAGCTTCTTTTCTGGTGCCGTCGAAACCATCCACACCGCTGACGGTGGTATATTTTAAAACGAATTTTTTACCTGGATTCATTCTGTTGTAAACACTTTGAACCATCAATGTTGCTTCGTGGAAACCACATAGGATGAGTTTTAGCTTTCCGGGATAGGTGTTGATATCACCTATGGCGTAGATACCTTCGATATTGGTTTGATAATCAAGTGCGTTGTTGACCTTGATTGCGTTTTTCTCGATTTCCAGTCCCCAATCAGACAAAGGTCCCAGCTTAGGCGTCAGTCCAAATAACGGAATCAGGTAATCTGTCTCTACGATTGATTTTTCGCCGTCTTTTTGGATTTCGATAGCCGTTAGTTTATCACCACCGATCAAGCCTGTCACTTCTGCTGGTGTCACAAGATTGATTCTTCCCTGCTGTTTCAGTTCTGTTACTTTCTCTACAGAATCCAAAGCACCGCGGAACTCGTTTCTTCTGTGGATCAATGTGACATCAGAGGCCACATCGGCCAGGAAAACAGACCAGTCGAGGGCAGAATCGCCGCCTCCGGCAATGACGATCTTTTTGTCACGGAACATCTCAGGATCTCTTACAAAATATTCAACGCCATTTTCCTCGAATTTTCCGATGTTTTCCAATTCTGGTTTTCTTGGATCAAAACTTCCCAGTCCTCCGGCAATGGCAATGGCTTTACCTTTCACCTGAACGCCGCGGCTGGTTGTAACAATGAATTGGTCGTCTTCTGTTTTTTCGTAGCTTAATGCTTTTTGAGCCAGCGAAAACTGAGGTTCGAACTGCTTGATCTGTTCCATCAGATTATCTACCAAAACCCCTGCGTCCACACTCGGGAAGCCAGGAATGTCGAAGATTGGTTTTTTAGGATACAGTTCTGTCAATTGTCCGCCAGGTTGTGGCAATGCGTCAATCAGGTGGCATCTGAGTTTCAGTAATCCGGCTTCAAAAACGGTAAAAAGCCCGGTTGGACCAGCACCTATTATAATGATATCTGTTTCAAACATTTGGAAAAATTTTGAAATGCAAATTTAATGATTAAATCTGATTTTAGAATGGTTCTAAAGTATGATATTAATTTGCTGTTTCGTTTTTTTATGAATGTCCACGATTCTTGCTCTTGTTTTAATTTAATGCAAGATCAAACAAAGATTTTATTTGTTAGCCGTTTTTTTATCTGCAATGGCATCAACTTAATCAAGAGATACTAAGATTGTGTAGTGGATTACTAATTGCAGACCATCACAGGTATTTTAAAAAAAAAATAAATGATGACTGCGAAAATCTCTGTTCTGCAGGGATCTGGATCTGATAATTAGGCTGTATATCAATATCGTATTGATTAATAATCAAGGATTTAAAACCATAAAATAGAAAAGCGATCTCAAATGAGGAATCGCTTTTCTATTTCATAAAAAAATATTTTTTGTAAAAACTTACCAAATGATAAGATAAGTACAAATGATTTGCTTTACTTTTGTGCCTTCATCATTTGTGTTTTTTAAATCCTGGACAGTTATTGCAATTGTTCAGGATTTTTTTTATGCATTACGTTTGATAAGCGCCATATAGAAGCCGTCATAGCCTTCGCTAGGCATTATTTTTTGGTCTTTGATGAGAGTGTAATCAGGATTATTTTCAAGAAAAGTTTTGACTTGCTCATCATTTTCAGAAGGCAAAATAGAGCAAGTTGCGTAGATCATCTGTCCTCCTTTTTTCAAAATTTTAGAATAATCCTGAAGGATCGTTTGCTGCTCTCCTTTGATTCTATCGATGAAAGCCTGATCGATCTTCCATTTGGAATCTGGATTTCTTTTTAAAACACCCAGCCCGGAGCACGGCGAATCTATCAATAGTCTGTCTGCAGTCCCGTGAAGTCTTTTGATGACTTTGTTGTCAGATATTAATCTGGCTTCTATATTATGAGCGCCGGCTCTTTTGGCACGTCTTTTCAGTTCCGTCAGTTTCCAGCCGTAGATGTCCAATGCGATGATCTGACCTTTGTTTTTCATCAGTGCTGCAAGGTGTAGTGTTTTTCCGCCTGCACCAGCGCAAGCATCTACAACACGCATTCCTTCCTGCACATCCAGCAATTCTCCGATTTTTTGGGAGCTGGCATCCTGAACTTCGAAAAATCCGTCTTTGAAAGCGGAGGTCAGGAATACGTTTTTCTTTTCCGCCAATTGGATAGCATCTGGATAATTCTTGATCGTGAAAGCTTCCACATTTTCATCATTAAGATCGGCAATCAGTTCTCTCGGTGTAGTTTTTAAAGTATTGGTACGTAAGACCGTGGGTGCCTGCTCGTTGAGAGCTACCATTTCTTTTTCCCAGTTTTTTCCCAGTTCTTTTTCAAGCGTTTCTGCCAACCAGTCCGGGATAGAATGTTCTATTGCTTTTGTAGGAACAGTTCCTTTTTTCAATTTGGTAAGGATGTCAGCGACTTTTACACCATCAAATTCCTCAAACTTTTTGTAATGCGTTTTGCTCCAAAGCAGGTACGCAATGATCATTTTATAAACATTGGTAGGTTTTACACTTTCACCCATATAATATTCTAGGCGTTTTTTCCAACGGATGATGTTGTAAAAGATTTCGGAAACTACTCTTCGGTCTTCGCTTCCCCATTTTCTATGGGATTTCAATAGTCTTTCTATGACTTTGTCAGCATACTTTCTGTCTTCGAAGAAGGTTTCCTGAAGACAATCGTGAATTCCGATTAAAAGGTTGCGGTGTATAAGTTCCATTAATTATGATAAAGTTTTTTATTAATTATTCCAATAGGCTCATTTTGACATCAGCCCAGTTTTCGCCTGTTTTTATTCTATAAATTTGCATATCAGACACGCCAAATCTCTTGGCTAATTTCGACATTGGTTCGCCTTTTTCCAATTTTCGTTTGATGAGAACCACTTCATTTCGTGTGAGTTTTGCAACAATGTTGGGATCTCTTTTCGGTTTGTTGATCGTGTATCGGATGTAATTGGGACTCTTTTGACTTCTTTCTATGACCTCTTGTTGGGTTGCCCAGCTAAGATTTTGTACACGGTTGTCCTTTTTGTCGTAGTTTTTGTGGATAACAAATTTTTTGTTTTCCGGATCATCATTGGGAATAAACAATTCTGCAACTGCTTTATGTGCCAAAAGATGAATGTGAATAGCTCTGGTCTTCTTTTCTTCTTTACGCTTTTTGGACAGTTGGTTTAAGTTCTTTTTTATTGTTTTTTCGATCTTGGCAATTTCCTTTTGGATTTTGATAAGATCTTTTTTGGGAGTGGTTTTGCGTCTCGCTATTTTTTTGAGGTTTTTGTTTTCCTCACGTAATAGTTTGATGTTGTCTTCTTGTCGTTCAAAAATTGACTGAGTTTCTTCGCTTATCGGTTTGTATTGGGTAAAACTGATAATGGGATAGCCGTCCCTCAGACTTCCATTGATAATGTTGCCTTCCGGATTACTTTTTGTACAAGATTTAACTTCGCCGAAATTGGAAAACAGCAGTTGATAATCATCATCAAAACCTTTTCCGAATTTGTAAACTTTCCAATCTTCAAGAGTCCTCATTTTTTTTATGCAGTTTTAATTAGGTATAAAATAATGTTGATTCTATGTATTTATTGAGTAGTTATTAGAATTTTTTGATATTCAGTATCTGCAAAGTTACTCATTTTTAAATTAATTGGAAATTGAATTTCTTGTCATACCAATAGTAATGCATTTTGAGGCATATTTTAATTAATAAATTTATCAAATATGTTTAATATCATTGTTTAACAATTTTGTCAAATAAAAACTTTGGTCTAAATTTGCACAAAATTGTTTAACAAAAATGTCAAAACAAGAAAAGAAAGACCAAACGCAGGAATTGATCAAAGAAACTACGAAGAATCTATTCTTTGTTCAGGGAAAGTTTGATGCCACAACGCAGGAGATTGCAGATGAAGCAGGCGTCAACAGGACGCTTATCAATTATTATTTCAGATCCAGAGATAATCTGGTACAGATCGTATTTGATGAGGCGCATAAAGTGGAGAAGGAAAAATCGGAAATCGTGATGAGATCTGATCTTTCATTCAAAGACAAGATTACTCATTTCATAGATGGCAGTTTATCCACAAGTTTGCAATATCCGTATCTGGAAACTTACATCGTTTCTCAAATCATTAGAGGAAATTGTCACAAAAAAGATGTTGAAGAGGAGGATCTAAAATTATTTTTAAAAGACATCAAAAGAGAAATGGAATTAGGCACCATCGAAGAGATGGAACCGATCCAGTTCATATTCAATATGGTTTCTCTGCTTATATTTCCGAGTGCAGTGAGGCCGCTTTTTATGGAGAATATGATGCTTGATGATAAAGAGTTCGACAGACTAATTGCAGACAGAAAAGAAATTATCCTAAAAATGCTTTTTAAGAATTAATTAAGAATAATTAAAAAATGTTAAAGTATTTATAAAATTGGATCGTCATCAATGATTGGAGGACGTGTGAGAAAGTAAAAAAATAAAAGAAGTAATTAAATTATGAATAGAAAACTTATAATTGCACAAAAGCTAAAAATCAGTATAGCTGCAGTATGTATGATTTTCGGCTCTTCATCTGTTTTTGCACAACAGCAGGTGTCTTTGCAGGAAGCCATTAAACAGGCTTTGCAAAATAAAGCAGAAGCTAAAAAAGCGGCGCTTGAAGTCAAAAGAGCAGAACTGAAAATAACTGAAGCCAAAGCCGCAGCGTTACCACAGATCAGTGCCACTGCTGGTTTAACTTATAACCCGATCATTCAGGAGTCGTTGCTTAAATTTGGTGGACAAAGTACAAGAGCACAATTGGGACAACCGTGGGTTTCTAGTGCAACTGTCACTTTGAATCAGGCTATTTTTGACCAAAGGGTTTTTATAGGTCTTAAAGCGGCAAAATCTACCAGAGAGTTTTATGTGCTGAATGCTCAGCTTTCCAATGAGCAGATTATCGAAAATGTTGCAACAGCCTATTATCAGGTTTTTGTACAAGAAGAAAATCTTAAAACTTTAAACGTAAGTTACGCCAATACTGAGAAAGTAAGAAATGTAATCAAAAGTTTGGTGGACAATGGATTAGCGAAAGGAATTGATCTTGATAGAACTAATGTACAGTTAACCAACATTAGCGCCAGCAGACAACAATTGGTAAATGCAGTGGAGCTTTCCAAAAACTCTTTGAAGTTTTATATGGGTGTTCCGATTGATCAACCAATTGAGCTCGAAGAAAAATCCATCGAGCCAAGACCAGAATTGATCGCCGGAAATGTAAATCTGGACGAGAGAACAGATATTAAGGTTTTGAATAAAAACAGAGAACTTCTTCAGTATAATCTAAAAGCAACCGAGGCTTACTTGTATCCAACCGTAGGATTGCAGGCAAACTACGGCTGGGGAGGACAAGGTTCGAAATTTCCTTTGACTAATGGACTGAAAAATGATGTTCTTTGGAGCGACTATTCAGCGATCGGTTTAAATGTTAATATTCCAATCTTTACTGGTGGTGCTACAAAATCTAAGATCCAACAGGCAGAAATTGATATCCAGTCTTTAGATCAGGATATTCAGGCAACTCAGCTGAGTTTGAGTTTGGATTATAAAAATGCCATCACCAATATGGAAAACTCTATTATCAATATCGAAAGTATGAAAGGTAATGTGGAGCTGGCCGAAAAAGTACAGAAAAATACACAGTCAAACTACCAATATGGTTTGGCAACTTTGACAGAAGTGCTGGATTCTGAAAATGCGCTTACAGATGCAAAACAGAATTACACAACCTCACTATTAGATTACAAACAGGCCGAAATTAAATTTATCAAAGCTAAAGGCGAACTTAATACATTACAAAATCCATAAAAACTATGAAAAAGACTTTAATATATATCATTGTTGCAGCTGTACTTATCGGTTTGGGTGCATACAAAATAGCCAGTAACAAGAAGGAGCAGGAGCAGCAGGTAAAAGAAGTGGCAAAACAGGTTGATAAAATCAATGTGAATGTTGTAACTGTTTCCAGATCAGATGTGGATACGGATTATTCTGCAAACGGAACTTTTATCCCGAAGCAGGAAACCAACCAATCCGCTGATATTGCTGGCCGCGTGGTAAGCGTCTTCGTAAAAGAAGGTTCCAGAGTATCTGCGGGACAGGTTTTGGCTACGATCAAAAGAGATGCGATAGAAGTAGATGTGACCCAGGCTCAAAACAATTTGCAGAATGCTATCATCGATAACCAGCGTTACGAGAATGCCTTCAAAACAGGAGGTGTTACAAAACAACAGTTGGATAACTCCAGATTGCAGCTTAAAAATGCGCAGTCTTCATTAAGAGCGCAAGGCGTACGAGTGAATGATACCAGTGTCCGTGCAGGAATTAGCGGAACAATCAACAAAAAAATGGTAGAACCGGGTGCGGTGGTTACCACAGGAACAGCATTGTTCGAAATCGTCAATATCAATACACTGAAATTATCTGTTTTGGTGGACGAAAGTCAGGTTGGAAGAATCCAAATTGGACAGACTGTAAACATCAATGTGAATGCTTTATCTGAAGAACCAATTGCTGGTAGAATCAGCTTCATCGCTCCAAAAAGTGATGCTTCTCTTAACTTCCCGGTTGAGATAGAAGTTCAAAACAAAGGCAATTTAAAAGCGGGTATGTATGCAACGGCTGTTTTCAAGACCAATCACGGTGCTGAAACTCAGAATATGTTGACTGTGCCTGCAGAAGCTTTCGTAAACGGCGTTAGTTCAGGACAATTGTTCATCGTTCAGGACGGAAAAGCTAAAATGACCAATGTGAAAACAGGAAAAGTTTATGGTAACAAAGTTCAGATCATCAGCGGTCTAAACGGTGGTGAGCAAGTCATCACCAGCGGCCAGATCAATCTGGAGAATGGTTCTAAAATCAATATTGTAAAGTAGAAAGATGAAGTTAGCAGAAATATCCATTAAAAGACCATCACTGGTTATCGTACTGTTTACGATACTGACGCTGGGTGGTCTCTTGAGTTACTCTATGATGGGGTACGAATTGATTCCGAAGTTTGAAACCAATATGGTGACGATTTCTACAGTGTATCCTGGAGCTTCGCCGAGTGAGGTAGAAACTTCTGTGACCAGAAAGATTGAAGATGCCGTAGGTTCTCTGGAAAACGTGAAAAAAGTAGAATCATCTTCTTACGAGAGTCTTTCCGTAATAATGGTTCAGCTGAATACAGGCGCTGATGTCAATTATGCCCTGAATGATGCGCAGAGAAAAGTAAACGCCATCCTTTCCGAACTTCCGGATGATGCAGATGCGCCTTCCCTTAACAAGTTCTCATTGGACGATCTGCCAATCATTACGATGAGTATCTCAAGTGATAAGCTTAATAATAAAGAGCTTTATGACTTATTAGATAAAAAAATTGAACCGATATTTTCCCGTGTAAACGGTGTGGCTCAGGTTGATATGGTTGGCGGACAGGAGAGACAGATTCAGGTAAGTATTGATGATAAAAAACTGCAGGGTTATGGTCTTTCTATCGGAGATGTGCAGCAGGCGATTTTGTCTTCAAACCTTGATTTTCCAACAGGAAGTTTGAAATCGAGAACAACTAAGTCTACGATCAGATTATCTGGAAAATATAAGTCTATTGAGGAGATGAGCAATCTTATTATTTCTAATAAAAATGGTGCTCAGATAAGACTTTCGGATGTTGCAACAGTATTTGATGCTCAGGAAGATGTAGAGAAAATAGCGAGATTCAACCAGAATGCTACGATCCTGATGCAGGTGAAGAAACAGTCTGATGCCAATGCGGTTTCGGTTTCTGAAAGTATCAAAACAACTGTGGATCAGGTCATGAAAAATTACGCTGTACAAGGTGTGAAAGTAAAAATCGTGGATGACAGTACAGACTTCACCTTAGAGTCGGCCAATCACGTGATTTTCGATTTGGTATTAGCGATTATTTTGGTAGCCATTGTAATGTTGCTTTTCCTTCATAATATCAGAAATGCATTCATCGTCATGGTTTCTATTCCAATCTCATTGATTGCGACATTCATTGGAATGTACCTGATGGGATATACATTGAATCTGATGAGTTTACTGGGACTTTCACTGGTTGTAGGGATCCTTGTGGATGATGCAATTGTGGTTTTAGAAAACGTTTACCGCCATATGGAGATGGGTAAAAGCAGAATCCGTGCAGCTTATGACGGTGCTTCGGAAATTGGATTTACAGTAACAGCGATTACGATGGTAATTGTCGTGGTATTCTTACCAATTGCGATGAGTTCCGGTTTGGTGGCAGATATCCTGGCGCAGTTCTGCGTCACGGTAGTTATTGCAACCTTATTCTCTTTATTGGCTTCATTTACGATTATTCCTTGGTTGTCTTCAAGATTCGGAAAGTTGGTTCATTTGACGGGTAAAAATCCTTTTGAAAAATTCATTCTTTGGTTTGAAAAGCAATTGGACAAATTCACGCACTGGATTTCAGGAATTCTTGAATGGGCACTTAAATCAGGTTTCAGAAGAATAATGACTGTTGTTGTTACCTTTTTAATATTAATAGCTTCTTGTATGCTTGTCGTTTTCGGATTCATTGGTGGGGAATTCTTCCCTAAGATGGACCGTGGACAGTTTCTGGTTCAAATTGAATTATCAAAAGATGCAACCGTTGAAAAAACCAATCAAGTCACTTTAGCAGTAGAAAAATACCTCAGAGATAACAAAGATGTAGTAGATCTGATTACAACAGTTGGCCAGCAATCGTCCGGAATGGGTGCTTCACAGGCAACTGTGTATCAAGCAGAAGTTCAGGTCAATCTTGTTGATAAATCTGAAAGAGCAGAAAGTACAGATATCCTTGCTGCGAAATTCAAGAGAGATCTTGAGGAAAAATTCACCGGTGTTGAGTTCAAAACGGCGCCAATCGGATTGATGGGAGCAGATAATGCACCAATCGAAATGGTGGTAACCGCTGCGGATAACGAAACCGCAAACAAAGAAGCCAACAGAATCTTAGAATTATTGAAAAAAGTTCCGGGTTCTGTAGATGCAGAATTGTCCACCGACACAGGAAGCCCTGAGGTAAGAGTGAATATCGACAGAGATAAAATGGCAGCTTTGGGTCTTAATCTTTCAAGTGTAGGACAGGCGATGCAGACTGCATTCAATGGAAATACAGACGGGAAATACAGAGCGGGAGAGTATGAATATGATATCAATATCCGTTTTGCAGACAATAATAGAAAATCGATTGATGATGTAAGAAACCTGATGTTTACAAATGCTTCCGGAGAACAGATCAGACTGAGTCAGTTCGCCAATGTAGATATGAGTTCGGGTCCGAGTTTGCTGCAACGTAGAGACAAATCGCCTTCTGTAAAAGTGCTTTCCAAGGTGGTAGGTCGTCCGGTAGGAGACGTTGCCAATGAATGGTCAGCCATGTTTATGGAAAATGAGAAAACAAAACCAGCTGGGGTCACCTACATTTGGAGCGGTGATATGGAAAACCAGACAGAAGGTTTCGGTACCTTAGGTATCGCTTTATTAGCGGCTATTGTATTGGTTTATCTGGTAATGGTTTCATTGTATGACTCGTTTGTGTATCCATTCGTAGTACTGTTCTCCATTCCATTGGCATTGATTGGAGTAATGGTGATTCTTGCTTTGACAGGAAACTCACTTAATATCTTTACGATGTTGGGGATGATTATGTTGATTGGTCTGGTAGCCAAGAACGCGATTATGATTGTCGATTTTGCCAATATGAGAAAAGCAGCAGGTGCAAGTACGCACGATGCCTTGATCCAGGCCAACCACGCACGTCTTCGTCCGATCCTGATGACGACTATTGCCATGATCTTCGGGATGCTACCAATTGCGTTGGCAAAAGGAGCGGGAGCCGAGATGAACAACGGATTGGCTTGGGTAGTAATCGGTGGTTTGACATCATCATTGTTCCTGACCTTGATTATCGTGCCAGTTGTTTATTCACTATTTGATTCCTTACTCAGAAGAATGGGCAAAGGTGAACCAATAGATTACGAGGCTGAGATGGTCGCCGATTATGACCACAAAGAGCTAAGTGAAGATGGCTATACGCCAAAACACGTAGATTAATATAACAACCTTAATTAACCTAAAAGCGCATCAATTCTATTGGTGCGCTTTTTTTAGTTTCATTAGCATCATAAAAACAAAAAAAAGACTTCCAGAAAAAATTCTGAAAGCCTTTAATATATTTTAAAACAAGAAATTAATCTGCCATTACTTCACCAGACTTTCTGAAAATAAAATTTCCATAGATATGTCTTCTTGCAAAACGGCTAGGAGAATCAGCATTCACCATTTTGATATACGTATTTCTTGGAACTCCAATGTATTCAAACATTTTTCCGTTCAGGTGCTGAACTTTCAAAATCGATTTTTCAAGATAAAAATCCTGAATATTAGATTTTGTAATCGTCTCCGTATATTCTTCTTTGTATTTTTCTTGTGTTTCCGGATTGATGCTTACCAAAAAGTGATAGGCTTCAATCACAGATTTGCTTTTTTCTTCTGCTGCCAGTTTCCCTTCTTCGTCATTCACAAATTTATCAGGATGCGTATCCTTCATTGTATTCCTATAAATGGTTTTAAGATCTTTTAGGGTTGCTGTCTTATCAACGCCAAGAAGTTTTCTGTGTTCACCGATTCTTTTCATAAGTAGATTTTTATTGATTTAGTAAGGCCGTATTCAATCCCTGTTTTCGGGGTGCAAAATTAGGCTTTTAAATTTAAAAAATCATAACTTATTCAGTATTAATTTATTTGAAACTTTATGATAACTTTTGACCTTTGTTTTTGATGTCTTATAGAGGAAAATATGTTTATTTTGTATTGCGATTTTGAGATTGTCGATATAGAAAAAATAATTCTAAAATTTTATGGACTTGTAAAAGTAGTAGGATTATTGTTTTTGTTATCACCTTTTTTTATGTTTGAAATATTATGTTAAAAAGAAAATCCTATCTTTGGATCATAATTTATATCTTATGAAAAATATTTTTTATACCACGATATTGGTTCTCTCATTGGCATCTTGTACCAGCAGAGTAGGGAACGCTTCAAAAGTGGGAAAATCCCAAGCGCCGGTTACTGGCACACAATGGGTTTTGGCAGACGATATGACAAACAAGCCCACCTTATTGATAGAACAAAACAGAATCTCCGGAAATGCAGGCTGCAACAACTATTTTTCCGATGCCATGATCGATACTTCTGCGGGTAATTTTTCTGCAAAAAACATTGGTTCTACAAGAAAAATGTGCAACAATATGACAGCTGAGACCAGCTACATCAGTGTGCTTCAGGAAGTGAACAAGTATGTCGTGACAGAAAACACCTTGGAACTGTACAAAGACAATCTTTTACTGCTGAAGTTCAACAAGCAACAGTAATTAATAAAATTAAACGATTGTCCGCAATCCGTCATCATTGAAATCCCTATAATTCTTCGCTAAGTTTACGCCTTTGTGAGCCTTAAAACGGTTGGTAGTTTAAAAAAAAACTGGGTGAACCTCGTGTTAAAAATCGGCATTAGCACTAATAACGGACCATCACAAAATTCAAACATAAAAAAAGGAACTCAAATCTGAGTTCCTTTTCTATTATTCTTCGTCTTCTTCCTCGTCGTCGTATTTTGCAAGTTCTTCATCACACCATTTGAAGGCTTCTTCGACAACTTTCGTAGCCTCGTTTGCTACAGTTTCTTCGTCATCTCCTTCCAAGTCATCCAACCATTCTACATCCTCTTCTTCTACGTTAAGGATAAAACGCGGATACTCTGTGTGAACTACAAAAAGATCTTCTGGAAATTCAGAATTGTCGGCTAATAAAAACTTAGGTAATTTCATAATATAAAATTTTAAAATAAATCAGAGCAATCGTGACTGTCACTCTATGGTTCAAAGATAGAAAAATTCCCCAAATTAATTATTGATAATTATTTTTTTTGATAGTCATTTTGCTTTCCACTTTATACCTCGTGAGAACCCTCTGCTGCAAAGTGTCTTTTGCTTGCGAAGTCACATCAATTTTCGGGTTTACCGTGCTGATTAATTCCACCGTTTGGATGTCATCGCTGCTGTTCTCTTTTATATAAAAATTTGATCGTCTCATGGGATATTTGTTCTTTTTCAAGAAATGCGGTGATCTTTTGTCTGTTTTCTAGATAGTTACCCTTTGATAACCAGCTGAATGCAAATCCCGTGACAAGACTCAGAAATGCGATAGAATAAGTCAAACTCTCAAAGATCTGAAATAATTTCCGAAAAAAAACAATCCATAATCCAATAGAAAACGGCGCTAGTAATCTGTAATCCAGTGGATTGACTGAGTAAACATACTGGATAGAATAAGAACAAATAATGCCAATTAGGGATGTTGTCAGAATTAATTTTTCTGTCTCAGAAAGCTTGGTTTTAATGAAAAGAAAAGCCATAGCTATGATGGTCAACACACCAACTCCGTAGATGCCGTAATTGATTATGCCGCCGTTTGGATCTGCAATGTGAACAAATGGGTCAAATGTCGTTGCCAAGCCTTTGAATAGTTCTACCAAAAGAAGTGAGGTTGGTTTCAAACCTATTTCTAGGAAAGTATTGATACAATCTTTGTTAAAATAATCAATAAAGAAGATTTTGTACAAACCGTAATAGCCGATGCCCGCAATGCCCGAGATAATAAAGCTTTTCCAAAAAATTTTTCCTGAAACAGATCATCCCAAACACCAAACATCCGACACAAAGAAACAACGCGCTATAACGGATATTGATCAAAATTATTAATACCAGGCTGAGAAAAAAATCCCTTTTACAACAGATATTTCATTTCTTATAATCTGAGAAGCCATATAGAAAAGTAAAATGATAAATGGCAGTGCAAGACCCTCACTCATCGTATAGGAAAAGACACTCACATAACTGAAAAGTGCCGAGGAAATCAGTACTTCCTTATAGAAAAATTTTTTTTGCTAAGTAAAGAGGACTATAAAAGTGTATGCCAGAATCCCGACAAGCTTACTGCTCCAAAAATCATCAATACCAAACATTGTAAAAAATTTGATAAACAACGGATATCCAAGAGGCGCACTCGTATTGTCAATCATCGGAAAAATCTCGGATTGACGCAGCTATCTGATAGAATCCGGACTTGTACGGCCTTTCTCATTCAGGAGAAATCTCAGAATGATCATCGCATAGGTAACGATGATCAAAAAAAACTGAGTAATTTTCTCGCAGCTTGGATTTAGTTTGATGGAGATCATTCTTTATAAAGTTTTTTTTTCTCTGCCATATAATAAATGTAGTCTTTGTCCATATAAGTTGAGAATTCACTCGTCAAATGATCGAAATAAGTTTTCGGGAAAACCATTTTCTTTTTGATGGTTGGCATCTTGATCAGTTTTACTCTTTTATTATCAAAGTAATTCCATTCGCCGATGTAAGTATCTGTAAGAAGATTCACGCTGGATTCTCCGCTGCCATCGTTGTTTGCAGGCCCTAATTCATAACGTTCCATCCCTATCAAACGCATTTTTCCAGTTTCTTTTTCGTATCGAAATTGATAGGAATTTCCTGACCTCATTTGATTCATTTTCACCTTGAATCCGTTTTTAGTCTTATCAAAAAATATTTCCCCGGAATCTTCAAAATGATCCGAAACTACTTTTTTGAATTTCTGCGAAGACAGTTCATAAACCGCCGCTCCGCTTTTTTGATCAAGATAAACCTTGTCAAGATGATGATCACCGTCGAAATCTGCAGAAAGAATTTTCTCCTGTGCGCAGATCAAACTTGGAAATAACAGAAGGAAGAGGAACTTTTCTGCGAACATCTTACTTTATTTCAAAAACATTTTCGACACTTTTTCTGCCTTTTTCGTTTCAGAATAATCGTAGAAACCTTCACCGGATTTCACCCCTTTTTTACCAGCCATGACCATATTGACCAATAGCGGATTCGGTGCATATTTGGGGTTTTTGAAACCGTCGTACATCACATTCAGGATCGCTAGGCAAACATCCAGACCTATAAAATCTGCCAACTGCAAAGGTCCCATGGGATGCGCCATTCCCAGCTTCATCACGGTATCGATTTCTTCCACGCCTGCAACGCCATTGTAAAGCGTTTCAATCGCTTCGTTGATCATTGGCATCAAAATTCTGTTGGCCACAAATCCAGGGTAATCGTTCACTTCGGTCGGAACTTTTCCTAAAGTTTTACTCAATTCAAAAATCTCATTAAATGTTTCTTTCGAAGTTGAATAACCTTTGATAATTTCCACCAGTTTCATCATCGGAACCGGATTCATAAAGTGCATTCCGATGACTTTTTCCGGACGTTTTGTTGCAGCAGCAATTTGAGTAATTGAGATTGATGAGGTATTAGTTGCAAGAATACAATTGGCTGGAGAAAGTTCATCCATCTGCGCAAATATTCTTAGTTTAAGATCTAAGTTTTCTGTTGCTGCTTCTACTATTAAGTCAGCTTTTGGAGCTGCATCTTTCAGATCTGTAAATGTTGTAATGTTTCCAAGGGTAGTTGTCTTTTCTTCCTCAGTCAGGTTTCCTTTGGCGATGATTCTGTCCAGATTAGTAGTGATGGTTTTTAAAGCTTTATCAAGATTTTCTTGTTTCACATCCACCAAACTCACTTGGCATCCACTTTGAGCAAAAGTATGGGCAATCCCATTTCCCATGGTTCCTGCACCTATTACAACAATGTTTTTCATATTTTAATTGTTTTATCAATTACAAACCTTTCGGTTTTCGAAATTTATTTTAGTCAATATTCTGAAAGTCTATTATCTCTTAGTCTTTTTGAAGATAATAAAGATATTCTGTCGTTCCCGAAGCTTTATGATTTCTATTCTCTTCTTTATCCGCACGGAAACGTTGATACTCGGTTGTAAATATATCATATTTCCCGAATTTTGAAAGTATATTTCTAATTTCACTTTCAGCCATCAGTCCTTCATTGTTATAACTGAGTAAAATATGCTGGAATTTTGCATTTTTGATGAGATCTTCGAAGCTTTTTGCAACTTCAACTTTGCTGCAATATTTTGATTTTTGATAATCCCTAAGTCCCGTTTTTCCTTTCGGAGAAAAGTGGTCGTATTTCGCAATCGTATTCAGAAGATGATAATTGGCGCCGTATTGCCGGGCATTGTAAGGCGGATCGAGATACAGAATATCGCCTTCGATTTTCTGGATTAAGGAGTTGCTATCTTCATTATAGACCTCGTGTGCGTTTTCGGTCAATTCAAAAAGTGCAGGAACTATTTCCAGTTTTTTCTGAGCAGATTTTTTGATTTGTTTCAGGAATGCGCCGTAAACAGAAGCTGTATTTGCAATTTTATCAGCAGCTTCCAAAAGTGAACAAAGAAGGAGATAATATTGATCTTCGTTGATTTTTTTAGCGATTTTCCAGTCTTCAATTTTCTGTCGAATCGCATCTATTTTCTTTCCGTTTTCTTCAGAGAAATAAAGCCTTTCTGATCTCCCGTTTTCCGAATATTCTTCGGAGATAAAACCAGATTTTCCATCAATCGAATTAAGTTCTTCAATCAGATTTTCGTAGTCAAACCTCTGATGATTTCCGATGTAATTTCGGTTGAGAGCGTAGCTGTAAAATTCAAAATCATTGCTGATCACTTTCCTGGTTTCCGCTTTGAAGTTTCGTCCGACAATTCCGGTTCCTGCAAAGAGATCGCAAAATATTTTGTTAGATAAATCTTTGTCAACAACGTCGTAAACTGTTTGCCTGATAAAATCCGAAAGTTTGTTTTTGGAACCGATGTAATTCATTTAATACGATAAACTTCTACTTATTTAAAATATATTCAGTAATCTTTCTCGCAGATTTTATTGATTTTGCAGATTTTTTAATCTGCTTAATCTGCTTAATCTGCCTGATCAGCGAGAATTTTAATTTTTAATCCAAATTACATCAGACAAAATCTCGTGAGATTCCAAATGTAAGGAAACTAAATTGGCTCTGGAAAAATTGCCAAGATAATCTGTAATTTTTTCTTTGATTAAAGTGAGTTCGGTTTTCAATTTCCAATGGTCACCATTTTGCCCATCATAGAAAATAATGAATAAACGGTTGGCGTGGTGTTTCCTTCCTTGCTGACTTTGGTTGTTGTAAAGCCATTCTATCAATTCTTTTTTGTGCTGAAGCGCATAGTCAAAACTCTTCCCAAACTGCCTCGGAAAAACACTGCTCTTGTGATCAAACGGAATTCCGGAAATATAAAAATCCACCGTCTTAGAAAACTGATTTTCCTCTTTTTTAACTAATTGATTTGATGCGAAAATAGCCTCAACAGCCTTTGCAGACCAGAAATTCAGCCAACGGTTAAAAGCGTAATTCCTCAAACCTTCCTCAAAATCTTGACATTGATTTTCCAGACCTTCAAAATCCCGAGTGTGATAAATGAATTTCGTCTTGAAATCCCAATCATCAGACTGCTTTCTTCCCCAATTGTAAGGAAAATCACGGCGTTTTTTGAGTTCTGATTCTAAGGATTTGAGAGTCATTTGAAATGTAATTAGAGCTCCAGAATTTGTCTTTTTCCAATTTTTTTCTGGTGGGATACAGCTTCTAAATCATCTATATAAGTTATTATAATTGAGCCTTCTGCAGATTTTTTATACACTTCATTGTAAGCTAATTGTGTTTTTTTTAAACCTTCTTTTAACTTTATTTTTTCATTTGAAGAAAAATTTCTCATATCAATAATAATAGAATATTCGCCTTCTTCTCCAAGGCAACAAATATTATAAACAAAAATGTTTTTGATTTTGTGTTGGGTTTTGAAATTTTTCAGAAAACTAACTAATTTTTCTTCAGAAGGAGTTCCGCAACATTTGCTTGAGAAATAAATGTCCGCAAACTCATTTTTTTCTTGACCAAACATCATGTAAGAAAATAGAATTGAAAATAATATAATAGTTTTCATTATGGTCAGGATTTAATTTTAATCAATTATCAACTACTTCTGAATCAACCTCATAATCTCCAACGCCACTTTCAGCGCCTCCGTTCCATCTTCCAAAGAAACCTGAACTGGCAGATTATTTTCTATTGCATCAGCAAAACTTTCCAGTTCATCCAGGATGGCGTTATTCGGCTGGATATCAGGATATTCAAAAAGGATTTGGTTTTTCTCGCCTTCTGCATTTTCTATGATCATATCAAAATCAGACGGATTTTCCGGCGCCGGTTTCATACGGATAACTTCGGATTTTTTTTCTAGGAAATCTACAGAAACATAAGCATCCTGCTGGAAAAATCTAGATTTTCGCATGGCTTTCATTGATATTCTGGAAGTCGTCAGATTCGCCACACAACCATTTTCAAATTCAATTCTGGCGTTGCAAATATCCGGGGTTTTGCTCACGACAGAAACACCACTTGCGTGAATCAACTTCACCTTCGACTTCACCAAACTCAATAAAATATCCAAATCGTGAATCATCAAATCCAAAACCACAGAAACATCCGTCCCTCGCGGATTGAATTCCGCTAGTCTGTGAATCTCGATAAACATTGGGTTTTTAATATAATCTTTCGCACCAATGAAAGCGGGATTGTATCGTTCCACGTGCCCCACTTGCGCTTTGATCCCGAATTCGTTGCATTTTTTAAGAATTTCTTCCGCTTGTTCCAGCGTTTGCGTCACCGGTTTTTCAATGAAAAAATGAATGCTTTTTTCAATCGCTTTTATGGCGTAATCGTAATGGTAAAGCGTGGGTGTCACAATATCCAACATTTCGATTTCGTTTAGAAGTTCCTCTAAATTTTCAAAATATTGATAACCGAATTCCGCTTCCAGTTTTCGGCCGTTTTCTGCGTCTTTATCGTGGAAACCAACGAGTTCGTACTTCTCAGATTGATTCAACAATCGCAAATGGATTTTCCCCAAATGTCCCGCGCCCACAAGTCCGGCTTTTATCATAGCTTAATTTTCTTAAAGACGTAAATTTAAGAATTATCACCAACCAACATAAAAAAAGGCCGAGAATTTTTAAAATTTCTGAATCTTATCATTTTGAATAATTGAGAATTTTACTGGCAAACTGTTTTAAAATAGGCCAAAGCGTCAACTTAACTAGGTTACATCAACTCTTCGCAACCGATTACCAATGGTGAAGAATCATAATTGACTTCAATGGTTGCAGATGAGACGATTTTTTTTTTTTTTTTTTGAAAGATAATTCAATCATAATCTTTTTTAAAATGTCAGTTTTACATATATGAATGTTATGCTTGTGTTTTATTTCAAAATATTTATTTATAGATGAATTTATTACTTGATTTGTCGTTTTTCGCTTAAGTAATATTATTTATTTTTGTGATTATTTATTTAATTTATACCAGTTTAAACTTTAGAGGCAAGCATTTTTTGACCCAAATATTTAATTGTGAAAAGAGTGTAAGATCACTGGCGCGGTAGAATTAAAATTTATAAAAACACAAATACATATGAAAAAAAATTATCTTTCCATTGCAATATTTGCATTTGGATTATCCTTCGGACAAGTTGGCGTCAATACCGCCAATCCTAAGACTACATTGGATGTCAGTGCTAAAAGAGATGCTTCTGGAAGTATTTCTGATAATACACAGTATATAGGATTACAGTCTCCTCGCCTTACAAGAGCAGAGCTTACCAGTAATACAGCGTCATACGGTACAGATCAGACTGCTGCACTGGTTTACGTGACAGATGTTGCCGGTGGAGATACAAATATCCCAAGAACATTCGTTGATTCTCCTGGTTATTATTATTTTGATGGTGTTCTTTGGCAGAAGTTTACGGGAGGATCTTCCTCGGGTAGCGGAACAGAACCTTGGAGACTACGAGCTACAGATACAGAAGCAACGATTAATACCCAAGATATTTATCAAAAAGGAAATGTAGCGATAGGAACCAAACAAGGTATCGGGGCTTTCCATATTGATGCGGCAAAAGATAATTCCCCAACTGCCATTCCCACGGCAACACAGGTTTTGGATGATTTGATTGTAAGCCCAAAAGGAAGAATAGGAATTGGCTATTCGCCTTCTGATACTGTAATTGGTACTTTCCAGTTTGACGATAAAATGACTTTGCAGGCCAACACAGATCTGGATATTAATTACAGTCTTGCAACCGCCAGCAATGCGCAGGCTATTGTGCATAGGAACATCATTTCTGGAGGAACAATTGGAGCAAGAACAGCAAGGCCAAACGGATCTTCTATTACAGCATTTGAAGGACATACCACTACTTCCAGTAATAATTATGGCTTAACTTCTGCAGTTACTCAGCAGCGGGCGGGAATTGTTTTAAGAACAGGAAAGTATACTTCCGTAGGAGGCGAAATATGGTTAGGGACTTCAGGAGCCAATAGTGATGGTAGCGCAGCATCATCTGCCGGCAGCAGCTACCGTGCTGTTATGGATGAAAGAGGAAACTGGTCATTGGGAGCGGATCCAAATGGTGATGTGTTTTACAGAAATCCTACCCAGAGATTAGACCTGATATTAGGCGGGGTCCGTATTGATGCTTTAGGATACGGTACACTCGCGGCTTGGCAAACTTTGCAGTCGGCTCAGCGTCCAAATTACATCAGTACTGATCCTAATGACAGAGTCGTTGTCGTAGATGCAAATGGTGTTCTGAAAACTATTGACAGATCTATATTACTAGCGAAACATTCAGCAAACAAAAAAGACGCTGAGTCCAATATTCCTATGATAAAGATGGCGTCAGATATTACACCTGCCATTGTCAGGGCGTGTCCTGTTTACGAAAAAGAATCAATAGCGCAGAATGATAAGTCATTGCCTGAGGGTAGTTTGTACAGAATCAAAGGAAGCGGTGTATTAATGGTTAAATATTAATAATTTTAAATTAAAAAAATCTAAATCATATCAAAAAAGACTCAACACCAGTCACTGTGTGGGTCTTTTTTTATGCTTTAGATTTGGCGTTCTATTCGTCTTTCAATGCTCATCTTTTTTGCAGGCAATTTCAGCTGGAACAATAACGGAATACTACGCCAGAAAGGATGTCTTCGTAAGTTGGTTTGCCGGTTTCAGTGTAATGCAAGATTTTGTCATAGTACAGCGTCTTGCTCCTTAAGTAATCGCAATAAGTATCTAATGAATAGGGATGGTGCTTTTAATCGCCGATTGTTTGTAATTTTACGACTTTCCCCTTCTTAGAACTTTCCTGCGCTGCTTCAATCACCGTCATGGTGTGAAACGCCTGTTTCGCTGTCACGGGAACTTTCTTATCGTGTACAATTGCATGATATAGTGCATCACAAAAGTTGAGATAATTCCCCTGGAAAGTAGGGAAGCGGACAACTCTATCATTGTAAACCAAAAGTCCGGTTTTCTCTTCCGGTTCGGTTCCCCAATTTTCACGATTCGGAACTTTCCCCAATTTCAATTCGTCTTCTTGGATGTCGCCTCTCTGTTTTAGAAAACTGCCTTTCTTGCCGTGAAAAACATACGCTGGCGTTGATTCTTTTACGAAAAAGCTGGCTTTCAATCTCACGCGTTTATCGGAATAATAAAGCAGAATGTCAAAGTAATCATCAATCTGCGTAGTCGCTCTCGTTCTTCTGATGTCAGCAAAAACTTTCTCAGGATAACCAAACAAAGTCAAAGCCTGGTCGATAATATGCGAACCCAGATCCATCAAAATACTGGCGCCGGGATTTCCGTTTTCTTTCCACGCTTTCGGGCTCAATTCAGGATTGTATCTTTCGAAACGGATTTCGGCTTCCACGATGTCGCCAAGATAATCCTCTTCCAAAACCTTTTTCACGGTCTTAAAATCGCTGTCATACCGTCGGTTTTGGTAAACGCAGAGTTTTAGCTTTTTTTCTTTAGCTAATTTATGTAGTTCTTCAGCTTCTTGAGAAGTTGTGGTGAACGCTTTTTCTACCAAAACATTTTTTCCTGCTTCCAACGCTTTCTTGGTGAACTCAAAATGGGTGTCGATGGGCGTATTCACCACGATGAGTTCCGCATCACTTTGCAAAACAGCTTCCAAAGAATCGAAGCTTCGGACTTCCGGATAATCTTGCTGGATTAATTTCTTACTTCGCTCGTAAGCGCCCAATAATTCATAACCTTCGTGAACTTCAAAAAACGGGGCGTGAAATAATTTTCCGGAACCGCCGTAAGCCAACAAAGCTGTTTTTATTTTTCTCATAAAATTTAAGTCGTTTTTCTATTACGCAAAGTCGCAATAAATTTAGTTAAATGAAAACATAAAAGTCGCAAAAACAAAATTGAACTATTTTTCTTTGCGACTTAAAAAAGGTTATTATTAAAAACGTAGTGCCTTTGCGATAAAACTAAGCAACAAAAATTATCCCATAATATGAAAACCACCATCCACGTGACGGATTTCCCCTGTAATTCTGGTCTCTTTTCTGAAAAGATGAACGATCTCGTGCGCCAAATCTTCCGGCAATGCATTCCCCAATGGACTGATTCTGTCTGCGCGTTCCACATCTTCTACTTTTAAAGTCGCATTTCCCGCTTTGCTTCCCATATAAGGCGAAAATCTGATGGCATTGGCGCGGATTCCGTATTCTTTTCCCAATTCGTAAGCCATTTCAATCGTCAGCCTCTCCAGCGCCGCTTTTGCAATACTCATATTGATGTAAGGAAAAAAAGATACTTTTTCCGCCGCAATATAACTCAACGAAACAATTGATGAACCTCTTTGCAAAACGCCATTTGAAAGCAAAGCGTGACACAACGAAATCAATGAAAACGCCGAAACATTCATGGTATCATTGAATTCCTCTGCCGTCACTTCCAGCATTGGTTTCACAGATTTGTTTCGGATGGTTTTGTCCATCGCAATCGCGTGAAGAAATCCATTCAACTGAATATCTTTATTTTTTAAATCCTCGGCTAGGAATTTTAAACTGTCAGGAAGCGTCACATCCAAAGGAGCGGTGTAAACATCGTTTCCTAATACTTTTTTACAAGCCGCTTCAAAATCTTCATAGTTTTTATTAAGAAATCCTGCTGCTTTTTCGGAAAGATTGTTGTGAAAAGGCGTCACTCCCAAACCGGTGCAAACGACTTTTCCGTTGTTTTCTAATATTTTCTCAGCGGTTTTCATCGCTAAAGAATTCTCATCTGCAATTCCTGTAATGAGGAAAGTTTGATTTTCTAACATAGTTTTTTTAGACTAAGAGATTATAGATTTATAGATTTGAAACACGTTGATATGAAAGATTTAATCATTCATCAATCATCATTGATCAATTATGCCTTGTAAAGCGCAGTTCCCCAGGTCCAACCCGAACCAACGGCTGCAAAAAGCAGGATGTTCCCTGGTTTTACACGTCCGCTTTTGTAGGTTTCATCCAAGACAATCGGGATGGTTCCGCCGGATGTGTTGGCGTATTTGTCCATATTCGTCATCACTTTTTCAAAAGGAATATTGGTTTTTCTGGCCGTTTCCTGAAGGATTCTGATGCTTGGCTGATGCGGTATTACCCAATCGACATTATCAGAAGTCATTTTGTTGGCTTCCAATATTTCGTCGATTGTTTCTGGTAAAACTCTTGTGGCAGTTTCATAAACTTCCTTTCCGTTCATCTGGAAATAATGAAGTTTCTGTTTCAAAGTCTCTTCTGAGGCTGGTATTTCTGAACCACCAGCCGGGATGTTGAAATGGTATTTCCCTGTTCCGTCTGCGTGCAATTTAAAATCAAAAAAACCTTTGTCTTCTGTTGTAGCAGACAAGAGGATTGCGCCAGCACCATCTCCGAAAAATACAGAGTCTTTTCTTTCCCAATCGGTTATCGTAGAAAATGTGTCAGCTCCTATGACCAAAACATTTTTGTACATTCCTGTCTCTATGAACTGGCAACCAATGGTAATTCCGTAAAGTCCGCCGGAACAAACTGCCGAAATGTCAAATGCAACGGCTTGCGGCGCGTTCATTTTTTCCTGAACGAAACAAGCCGTAGATGGCGCTTGACGGTCAGGCGTTGAAGTGGCGACAATAATTAAGTCGATATTTTCTGGTTTTACATCCGTGTTTTCCAACGCTTTGAGTCCGGCTTTGTAGGCCAAATCGCTGGTCACTTCGCCCTCGGCAATTCTTCTTTCTCTGATTCCGAGGTTTTTAAAGATCCATTCGTCGGACGAACCAACTTTTTCGAAAAAATCATTTTTTAAAATTTTTGGAGGAACGTAAGATCCAGTTCCTTTAATGTAAGCTCTTATTGTCTGCATAACATCCATTCGTTCATTCAATTAATTAAAAGTTTATTTAAATATTTGGTAAAAAAACAATCAAATTTATAAAGTTTATTCTGATTGGGGTGCATGTTTTTAATAAATATTGAAAATTATGATTCTTGTTTGGATTTTAAATTTATCCTTCGGAAATTGCAGTCTATATTAATTTCTGATAAACCACAAAAGGAACAAAAGCGTTTACTGCATGATTTGATTTGTATCTTTAATCATCATTTGAGATCAAAATGTAAAAAAAGTTGATCAAAGTATTTGTATTTTTTTTCTTTGGGAACAGCGAAAATGATGACTTCCCAATGTCACTTTTTTTTGTGGTTGAAAATTTAAATTTAGAATGAGAGATACTTACGTTCACAAAGGGAAAAGAAAACAATTAATGGATTATCTTCATCAGAAGATTGGAATCACTGACGGCTTTGTTTTGTCTGCGATGAACGAGGTTCCAAGGCATCTTTTCATAGAAAGTGTTTTCGAGGATTATGCTTATGAAGACCGCGCTTTCCCGATTGCGGCAAAGCAGACCATCTCTCATCCTTCAACTGTTGCAGAGCAAAGCGAATTGCTGGAAGTCCAAGAAGGCGAAAAAATCCTGGAAATAGGAACGGGTTGCGGTTATCAGACTGCAGTTCTCATCAAAATGAACGCATTGGTTTATACCGTTGAACGCCAAAAAGATCTCTTTGATTTTTCCCATAAGATTTTCAAAGAATTGGATCTGCGGCCGAAGTTCCAGAGTTTTGGCGACGGATTTGCGGGTTTGCCGACGTTTGCGCCTTTCGACAAAGTGTTAGTGACTTGTGGTGCAGAAGTGCTTCCCACCGAATTATTGAAACAATTGAAAGTCGGAGGAAAAATGGTCATTCCGCTCGGAAAAACCGATGAACAGATTCTTTACCGATTTACAAAGATTTCGGATACTCAGTTTGAGAAGGAGGAATTTGGGGTTTACAAATTTGTCCCGATGTTGCAAAATAAATCACACTGATGAAAGTTTATAAAAGCAGGAGAGACTGGATCTATGCTTCTATGTTTTTAGGAATCACTTTGCTTCTTGCTATCATTCTGGTTTCGTCTTATTTTGACAGCGACTTTCGGAATTGGATGTTGATGGTTTTTATTTTAGTTGGAATCGATTTGATCATATTAATCAACTTTTTCTTTATTAAGACTAAAATCAAAGATGAAGAACTGATTGTTAGCGTCGTCTATAATGTGTTCAAGATCAATATTTTCAAAATTACAAAAGTCAGAATTGGCGAGACAATGTGGAGCGGTTTTCATAAATGTGGAACTGCGACAGGCGGACTGATTGTCTTTTCTAAAAATAGAAATGACCTTTATATCACACCGGAAAATCAAGATGAATTTTTGGAGGAATTGTTGAAAATCAATCGTCATATTATCATTGAAGATGTGAGGAAATAGTTATCGCTTGAAATTTGTTGGAAACTGACAATTAAAAAACAAACGTTAAACCTTGCGAAGCTGCAGCCCGACTTGAGCGGAAATCCTTTTTTGTGGCTGGAAAAGCAAGGGCAAAAAGATTGGGAGCGGAAGGCGGAAAAGCTGCCCAAATAAAATAGAATTAATAATCATTTATCAAATATCATTCATCATTTATGAACACACGAGAGGAAAAAATGGAGGCCTTTGGGAGGCTTCTGGACATTATGGATGATTTGCGGGAAAAATGCCCGTGGGACAGGAAGCAGACTTTGGAAAGTTTGCGTCATCTGACGCTTGAGGAAACGTACGAATTGTCTGATGCGATCCTGAAAGACGATCTTCAGGAAATCAAAAAGGAAATTGGTGATGTCCTGCTGCATTTGGTTTTCTATGCGAAAATAGGATCTGAAAAAGAGAGTTTTGATATGGCTGATGTCATCAATTCTTTGAATGAAAAATTGATTTTCCGTCATCCACATATTTATGGCGATGCTGTGGCTGAAGATGAAGAAACGGTGAAGCAAAACTGGGAAAAACTGAAGCTGAAGGAAGGGAATAAGTCGGTTCTGGAAGGTGTTCCGAAGAGTTTGCCGCCCATTATCAAAGCTTACAGAATTCAGGATAAAGTGAAAGGAATTGGTTTTGAATTTGATTCTGCAGACGATGCCTGGGCAAAAGTGGAAGAGGAGCTGGAGGAATTTCACGCGGAAACGGAGGCTGACAAAAAAGAGCAGGAGTTGGGCGATGTGTTTTTTTCTTTGATTAATTATGCTAGGATTTCTGGTTTGAATGCGGACACTGCTTTGGAGAGAACGAACTCGAAATTCATTTCCAGATTCCAAAAAATGGAGGAGATTGCGAGGTCAAGACATTTGATTTTGTCAGCGCTTAATTTAGAAAAAATGGATGCGCTTTGGGAAGAGGCCAAGACTTTTGAAAAATAAATCATTAAGATGTATTTAATTTGTATATTTGGTTCATTAACATTTATAAAAACATAAAAATATGAGAGGTAAAGGTTGTCTGGTTGTTGGTGTCGTTTTATTGGTACTAGCAGCGATGGTATTCTTTTGGGGTAAAAATGGTTACAATAGTTTCACAGCAAGTGAGCAGGAAGTAACTTCCAAATGGTCAAACGTAGAAACAGTGTATCAGAAGAGAGCAAATCTGATCCCGAATCTCGAAAGAACCGTAAAATCGTATGCGAAATTTGAGACTGAAACACTCACGAAAGTGGTTGAGGCCAGGTCAAAAGCAACTTCTATCAATATAGATCCTACCAATATGACGGAAGCGGATATGGCGAAATACCAGGCTGCACAAGGTGAGTTGAGCGGATCACTTAGCCGATTGATGGCAGTTGTGGAAAGTTATCCAAATCTAAAAGCAGATCAGCAGTATATCAATTTCCAGAGAGAGTACACCGCGATAGAAAACAGCATCCGTGCAGAAACTGTTTATTACAATGATGCTGCGAAAAACTACAATACCAGTATCAAGCAATTTCCGGGAAATATCCTGGCTAATTTTACAAACTTCAAAGAAAAACCATATTTCAAAGCTGAAGCGGGCGCAGAAAAAGCACCTGATACTTTTAAAGAATAATGAATCACTTTCTTACCAATACAGAGATGGCTTCCCTTGTGGAGGCCATCAAAATAGCTGAAGACCACTCCTCAGGTGAAATCCGTGTGCATATAGATGCGACGGCAGAAGCTGATTTTGCAAAGAAAGCCTTTGGGATATTCAAATCTTTGGAAATGCATCAAACGAAAGAGAGAAATGCGGTTTTGTTTTACGTTAATTTTGAGCAGCATTACCTCACAATCATTGGTGATGAAGGCATTCACAAAAAAGTAAAACAATCTTTTTGGGACACGATCCACGATGAGATGACAGCGCAGTTTGTAAAAGAAAATTACTATCAAGGCCTGAAAGATGCCGTCCTGAAAACAGGACACGAATTGAAAAAATATTTCCCCGTAGTTGGGGAAAATATCAATGAATTACCCAATGATATCAGCTTCTCTTAAACGTTTTGTCTTCGCACTATTCCTGATTTTTGGATTGTTTTCCAAAGCTCAGCTGGTGCCAGAAAAACCAGCCGTACTTTATCCGGTTTATGATAAGGCCAACCTGCTTTCGGAAAGTGAAAAGGATGCGCTGAATCAAAAACTGATCAAATTTTCCGATTCTACTTCTACAGAGATCGAGGTCATCATCCTGCCCACAACGGGTGGCGAAGATGTCAATTACCTGGCAACGATGTATGGTCAGAAATGGGGCATTGGTCAAAAAGGTGTTGATAACGGCATTGTTTTCCTGATCGCCACAGAAGACCATACGATGGCTATCCAGCAGGGCCGTGCGGTGGAGCAGTATTTGACGGCTTCGGTAGCGGGTCAGATTTTGGATTATCTTGTGACACCGAGTTTCAAAAAAGGAGAATGGTACAACGGGATAGACCGGGGAACATCTGCTATTATGGAAGCGGTTCAGGGGAAATTCAAACCGATTGTCAAGAAGCAGAACAAAGACGGCGGGATCAATATTGGCTCGCTCATTTTGATTGCCATTGTTATCATCATTCTGCTTAGTATAATCAACAAAAATAACGGAGGCAATAACGATGATGATGATTACACGCTTTCCCGTAAAGGAAGCCGTAGATACGGTGGCGGATTCTTCCCATTCCCAGGAAGTTTCGGCGGTGGTGGATTTGGAGGTGGAAGCAGTGGAGGCGGAGGTTTCGGCGGCTTTGGTGGCGGCGGAAGTTTCGGTGGCGGCGGTGCTTCTGGTGGATGGTAAATTATCCTTAATTAATATAAAAAAAATCAGAACCTAATTTAGATTCTGATTTTTTTATACTTATGATCCAATATTTTTCTTTATTAATTCTTCCATTTCTTCATCAAACCCATCTATTTTCTTTATCAATGTTCCATCAGGACCGAAAAGATAAAAAACACGCGTTCCATCAACTTTATATTTTGAATACGTTTCGCTAGATCTACCATCTTTATCCCGAAGAATGATCCATTCCGAATGGTGTTTCTTATGTAGTTTTTCAAATCCTTTCAAATCCTGATCTACATAGAAGGTGACAATTTCTAATTTGTTGCCCTTCTCTTTTTTTAATTGATTAAGCGTAGGAATAGACTGAATGCAAAAACCACAGTATAGTGTAGAGAAATCTAACAACACGAATTTTTGCATAAAATAGTCAGAAAATTTTACTTTTCTTCCATTTTGATCAATCGCTGAAAAGTTATAGAAGCTATCACCAATTTTTAAATCAGGATTGTACAGGTATGAATTGATTGATTTTACAAGTAGGTTATTTTTAAGTTTAGGATTTAAGTTTTTGACTGAATTTGATACAAAGCTTTTTGATAATACAGATTTATTACTGTCCAGCAGATATAATCCATATGGTTGATTGATGTTGTCTGTAATGAATTTTTTATTGATTTCCTCTAATTTTTTGTCGACCAAAATTATTTTCCCAAATGGTTGTTTTTGGCTCCAATAAGTAATTTGTAGGCTGTCATTCCATTTGCTATTATCCCTTATACTAGCAACCTGCGATTCATATTGGCTTCTTTCTTCATTTAAAGCTTTGATAAGTTTAAAATACTTAAAACGCAAATTATCATATTTAGACCCTTCCGTTTTCACATTCCATTTAAAATCCTCTTTTTTCGCATTGATTCTAATTGACTCATTACCAATGAATAATTCAGAATATCTGTAACTGGTCCCGTTGCTGATCAATAGCACAACTGAGGAGGGTTCATTTTGTAATGTTCCATTTAGAGCAAATTCTCCGTTTTTGATAATACAACTATCCAAAGTCATATTGTTTTTCGTGATTTTCGCGAATGAATTTTCTTCGAAACCCGAGAGGTTTCCAGTGATTTGAAAACGTTTTTGAGCATTAGTTAAAAGGAAAATAATCAAACTCAGTAATACTGTGATTTTTTTTTTCATTGATCTTATTTGGTCAAATATCCCAAAATAAATCCAAAACCCCAAATTATTGACTAATTCGTAATACATACGGCTTGATTTTGAAACCAAATTTCATTATATTTACGGAAATCGCAGTTTCTTTTGAAAAAAACATTGGTACTTTTTGCGCATCCTTATTTCGAACATTCTACGACAAACATTAGGTTGTTGGAATGTTATGATAATTTGCCCAATGTTACTTTCCGCGATTTGTACGAGGATTATCCGGATTTTCATATTCAGCCCTTTCGGGAACGGAAGCGGATTGTGGATTTTGACAGGATCATTTTTCATTTCCCAATCATTTGGTTTGGATTGCCTCCATTGCTGAAACTTTGGATCGACGAGGTTTTTGATATGCGCTGGATCTCAGAAGGCCAACGCAATATTTTATCTGGAAAAGATGCGCTCATCATCACCAGTGTTGGCGGAAGCGAGGGCAATTATTCCAAAGATGGCAAATATAAAACCACTGCGGAAAGTCTGCTTATCGGTTTGCAGGTATCACTGGATATCAATCATATAGAACTGAAAAAAACACATATCATCTACAATGCAGATAATCTGGACGAAAAACAGCTGGACGTTTCCTGCCAAGAATTTGCAGAAATATTGAAAATAAAATGACAGAAAATTCAATTGCAATGACAATCCTTATCTTCTTAGGCGTGGCCATTATTATGGTGCCGCTGGGAAAAAAACTGGGTTTGAGTTCCGTCATTGGATATCTGTTGGGTGGGATTTTGATTGGGCCTTTTTGCCTACAACTCACAGGGAGAGATGCAGAAGATATTATGCACGCATCAGAATTGGGCGTGATTATGTTGCTCTTTTTGGTGGGATTGGAACTGGAACCGCAGAAACTCTGGCAGATCAGGAAAAGAATATTAGGACTGGGGCTGAGTCAAATGTTATTCAGTATTGTCGGGATCTTTATCGTATTTTATATAGCCGGATTTGGACTTCAAAAATCGCTGATCATTTCATTGTGTTTTGCCATGTCATCCACGGCAATTGTCTTGCAGACACTGAAGGAGAAGAATCTTTTCCGGACCGTTAGCGGAGAATCTTCATTTTCCATTTTACTGTTTCAGGATATTGCCGTGATCCCAATTTTGGCCCTTTTGCCGTTTCTTTCGAAGTCGCAAAAAGCCCTTGCACAAGCAGATCACGACAAAGTATTATTGCACCTCATTCCAGAATGGCTGCAGCCTTTTACGGTGATCGGTGCCGTCATCGCTTTAATATTATTAGGCCGTTACCTCTTCATTCCGTTTCTCAGATTCGTTTCAAGATCCGGACTTAACGAGCTCTTGACTGCAGCATCATTATTCCTGGTCATCGGTGTTTCAGAATTGATGATCTCCATTGGTCTGAGTCCTGCTTTAGGCGCATTCATTGCCGGCGTGATGTTGGCAAACAGTGAGTTCCGCCACGAGCTCGAAAGTAATATCGATCCCTTCAAAGGTTTGCTCCTCGCAGTCTTTTTTGTAAGTGTGGGTGCAACGATTAACTTTAACATCATTGCGTCCAAACCTGTTTTTATTTTTACCGCAGCCTTTATTGTACTGGCCATCAAAGCGACGGTTCTGTTCGGAATCGGTAAGTACTACAGAATGAACAATGAGCAGAGTTTTTTCCTCGCTTTTGCACTGTCACAAGTGGGTGAGTTCGCTTTTGTTTTGATTAATTTCTCTGCCGGATTATTTTTAATAGATTATCAGGCCAACTCAGAACTCATGGCGATTGTTGCCATTACAATGTGCATCTCGCCATTGCTGATGATCTTTAAGGAAAAAATACTAGACAAACATTTCATCAAAGAAAAATCTGACGAAAATATAGAACTGGGCATCATCAAACAACGTAAAATTATCATCGTAGGATTCGGCTATTTCGGAAGTACAGTGGGAAGATTACTGAAAGCCAACGGGATCAGATCCACGGTTTTGGACAATGATCCAGATCGTGTGGCGCTACTGAGATCCAATGGTTTCAACGTGTATTATGGCGATGCTACAAAACCCGCATTGTTGCGTTCTGCCGGGATAGAGGAGGCAGAATTGCTGGTAATCTGTCTGGATGATCCGGAAAAAAATAAATTCCTGGTCGATTATGTCAAAGAAAATTATCCCAACATCAAAATATTTGTGCGGGCAAAAAACCGTCTGGATGCCTATGAATTTCTCAATAAAAAAGTAGATAATATCTACCGCGAAACCTTGGGGACAGCTGTTGATATGGCCGTGGATATCCTGAAGGAAAACGGCATGCGAAAATACACCGCCAGAAGAATGGGCAAACGGTTTATGATCATCGATAAAGCGATGACTAGGCAGTTGGCAAAAGAAAAAGATCTGGGTCTCATCACCTTCACACTCCGGGAAAGGCTGGAACGTGAGGCTCAATTATTGGCTCTGGACAGTATTTCATTTGAAGAAAACCATTGGAGCGGAGACGATGATGAGGACAAATAGAGATGATTTGGGCAGCTATTCCGTCTTCCACTCCCGCTATTTTTGCCTTTGCTTTTCCAGCCACAAAAAATGAGCTCCGTTCAAGCCGGGCTGCAGATTCAGCACATCAAGAACACGAGTCTCCAAATTCACGACAATTTTTTTTTCATTGAAAGAGAAAGAGTACATTAATTGCGAGATGTATCTCCAAAAAATTATAGATTTCTTTTATTTTTCATTACTTTTATTCCCCAAATCATTTTTATTCTATGAAGAAAATAAAAACATCTTTACTTGTCGCATTTATGGCGCTCAATACAGGAAATGTACTGATCCATGCCCAGCAGAAAAAGACCACTGCCACCACAGAAACAGCTATGAACAACAATCCATTTCTTAAAAAAAGCACCCTACAATATCAGGCACCGGAATTTGACAAGATCAAAGATGGCCATTTCAAACCCGCTTTCGAATTCGGTTTGAAGGAACAATTGGCAAACATCAATAAGATCGTCAATGATAAAGCTTATCCAACCTTTGAGAACACCGTTCTGGCATTGGAAAACAGCGGACCCACTTTGGGAAGAGCAACCATTATTTTTTATAATTTGACGAGTTCCAATACCAATGATGCACTTCAGAAATTAGAAGAAGAATTCGCTCCGATCTTTGCTTCGCACGCGGACAAGATCTCATTGAATGAAAAATTATATCAAAAATTAAAAGCCGTAAAAACCGATAAGCTCGATGCGGAAAGCAAAAGACTGACAGAGTTTTACCTTACCAATTTCGAATTGGCAGGCGCCAACCTTTCTGCAGAGAACAAAGAAAAATTAAAAGAGATCAACCAGCAACAGGCCACTTTGGCAACGCAATTCAGTAATAAATTACTGGAAGCCAGAAAAAACGGCGCCGTTTTAATCTCAGACGTGAAGGAACTAGACGGGCTTTCTGCCGATGACATTGCAGCAGCTTCGGAAGACGCAGAAAAAGCGGGACAAAAAGGAAAATATCTTTTGGCTTTACAAAATACAACGCAACAGCCACTTCTTCAAAATCTTAAAAACAGAGCAACAAGAGAAAAACTCTACAAAGCATCTTGGACAAGAGCCGAAAAAGGCGACGCCAATGACACCAGAGAAACGGTCGAGAAATTAGCCAAGCTAAGATTGCAAAAAGCGCAACTCTTCGGCAAGAAAAACTTTGCTGAATGGAGTCTTCAGGATCAGATGGCAAAAACGCCGGAAGCGGCAATGGGACTTTTGGCACAATTGGCAAAACCCGCGGTAGAAACTGCAAACCGTGAAGCTAAAGAAATCCAGGAAGTGATCGATGCGCAGAAAGGTGGTTTCAAAGTGGAACCTTGGGACTGGAATTTCTATTCCGAACAAGTGAGAAAAGCGAAATATGATCTGGATGATAACGAGATCAAACCTTATTTCGAAGTGACGACGGCTTTAGAAAAAGGTGTTTTCTATGCTGCGGAGAAATTCTACGGCATCACTTTCAAAGTGAGAAAAGACCTTCCGGTGTACCATCCGGATGTCGTGGCTTATGAAGTCTTTGACAGAGACGGAAAATCTTTGGCACTTTATTATTTGGATTTCTACACCAGAAGCAATAAGAGCGGTGGCGCGTGGATGAACAACTTCGTTCAGCAGTCTCATTCATTGGGGCAGAAACCGGTAATCGTAAATGTGTATAATTTTCAGAAACCAGCACCGGGGAAACCATCTCTGATCTCTTATGATGATGTAGAAACTTTGTTCCACGAGTTTGGCCATACTTTACACGGCCTGTTTGCAGATCAGAAATATGCCTCTATATCCGGAGCAAACACGCCAAGAGATTTTGTAGAATTCCCTTCTCAGATCAATGAGCATTTCGCGTTGGAACCAGAGATCCTGAAAAATTATGCTTTGCATTATCAGACCAAACAACCAATGCCACAAACATTGATTGATAAGATCAAAAAAGCATCCAACTTTAACCAAGGTTATGCAACAACAGAGTTGGTAGCAGCTGCGACTCTGGATATGAGTTGGCACACTGTAACGGCAGACAGCCAATTGATCCCGGTTTTGGATTTTGAAAAGCAAGCTTTGTCCAAATATGGATTATTGGTTCAGCAGGTTCCGCCAAGGTACCACACACCGTATTTTGCCCACATCTGGGGCGGCGGTTATTCGGCGGGATATTATGCTTATCTGTGGTCAGAAACTTTGGATTCTGATGCCTGGGAATGGATCAAAGCCAATGGCGGAATCACCAGAGAAAATGGAGACCGTTTCAGAAAATACATTCTTTCCGTGGGTAACAGTGTTGACTTGAATAAAGCTTTCGAAGGTTTTACCGGTCACAAAGCAGACATCAAACCACTTTTAAGAAGCAGAGGTTTTATCAAATAAAATTTCAAAAATAAATAAGAAAACGTTTCCAGTTTTGGAAGCGTTTTTTGTTTTAAATTCTGAGATACTTTTGATTAACTTTAATTTTTAAGAATGAGTTGTAATGAATATTAAATTGCAAATTGTATTAGTCAGTCTAAATACAGGATTTATTTTACAAATAAAAAAATTAGAAAGAAGATTTACGTTCACAGTAATAATTCTCCAAAAGAATTGGATTCTTTAGCTTATTGGATAGTTGATGTCAAGAGAAAGCTAAAACTTAAGAAAACAAATAAAGCGCTTAATTTTGAAAATACAGTTTATTTTAAAACCACCACCGCCACTACTATTAAAGTAGTATCAAAACAATTTTATTTAACTTCTTTTAAAATTTAGAAAAATGAATTCTTGAAAAACATGTAATTCTTTTGTGATGATTCACGTTGCCGGGCTTCTGCCATTTCATTCCTCCTTTTTCAGTTCGTTCTTCTGCACCAGTCCATCAAGAAGAAAGCATTGGAGCGGGCAAAGGCAAAGGCAGATCTTCTTAATCTAAGATACCAGCTTCAGCCTCATTTTCTGTTCAATACCATCAATTCTATTGATGCATTAATATTGACAAAATCAGATGACGCTGCGGAAAGTATTCTGAAGTTGTCCAACGTGATCTGCTACATCGTAGAAGACAGTGAGAATAATGTTGTCCTGCTTTCCAAAGCATTGTTTTACATCAAAGGTTATATGGCCTTACAGTTGATGCGGACAGCTGATAGTCTTGATTTTTACCATCATGAAACCGGTAATACAGAAGGTGAACGGATTGCTCCGATGATCCTCCTCAATTAGATCGAAAATGCTTTCAAATATGGGATCAAAGCGGAAGAAGCATCGAAGATATCGATTGGTATTGATGTGAAAAATGACCAACTGACTTTCAAAGTCTTTACTCATATTGTCAATCATTCTGCAGCTGATGAATCTACTAAAGTAGGAATGAAAAACAAGACCGAACGTTTAGAAAAACGGTATCCCGGAAAATAGACGTTGAATGTTACGGAAAAGTCCGGAACTTATTCAGTTGAACTTAATCTTGATCTTAGCTCATCATTATGATAAAAGCCATTGCCGTAGACGACGAAATATTAACGCTGAAGATTATCGAAACCTTTGCCTCAAAGATAGATGATATCAGTCTGGAAACCACTTTTCATAAACAGAGTGATGCTGAGAAGTACCTGCGTAAGTTTCCTGTGGATCTTATTTGTATGGATATCCAGATGCCGAATAAAAACGGATTGGATTTCTACAAAAGTCTGTCGCAGGATACAAAAGTGATTGATCGCTTTTCCGGCATGGTCTGAAGCCTATGAGATGGGAACGGTAAGTGGAGCCGCAAGTACGGGATTTAAGCTGGAGCATACAGTCAAAGTCAATGCGTAATTGCTTAATGACAAAAATTTTCTATTAAAATTTAAAAATTAACATCTCTGGTGCTGGATATGTCGTAAATAAAGTTGACAATGAAATTTTCATAAGTTTATTTTTTCCGGAACCTGTTATTTGTCAGATTTTCATAGGTTGTTGGCAATGGGTTCCGGATTTTTTTAAAATGATTATTAATTAAGTTTTTAAAATAAATATGCTGGTTCAAAGTCTTTCAAAAACATTAAAATCAGATGACAGGTTTTGGGATCTTGCTCCCGGTGCTGCAGTAGCAGAAGTTTACAAAGATGATAGATCGGTAAGCAGCACGGGCAATGGATTGCTAGAAGTTTTGGAGCTTGTGATTGGAAAAGATGCTCAAAACCTTGTCACTCTGAGAGCGGATCAAAAAGTGATCTTTCTTCCGCTGAACGGTAAAGTCAGGATCAACGGCTTCGGCAAAGTGATAGCGGCCGGTGAAGTGGTGGTTTTCGATTCTTCAGAAGATCAGGAAGTGGCTGTCCTAAACGTGCTGGCTGATGCAGATGCGGACGTTCTTGTCATAACATTCAACAAAAAGATTACAGAAAACTCTTACCGCATCAATCAGTTGGATTTAGAGATTAGAAACAAACTGAATTTTGTGGACACCGGCTTCAATTTTCCGGGATTCATAGGCGTGTTCGATGCGAGAAAACAGGGACGTTATATCCTGAAAGACCAGAACAATGGGATCTTCGGGATGGTAATCAATGGGGTGTTTGAGTTCCAAAATAGCTTGGTAGAGAATCGGGATGCGATCCTGATCTGGGATTTAGAGGAACTGACATTCGAGGCATTGAGTGAAAACGCGATCATCCTTTTCTTTGAGATTCCTGAATAACAGCTAAAATTGTTGTTGTGTTGAAATTTTTATTTTTCGATTTATTTTACCCAAAATCCCGATCAGTGTTTGATCGGGATTTTTTGATTTTCAGATCTCGATGGTGATTGGGAAATGACGTTCTGCAAGTTTGCAGCGGTAATCAAGTTTTTTTTAATCGATTGATCACAAAGCCGAAAAATCGATTAAGATTGGTCACTTTCAGCTTTACATTCTTGCTAATATCTCCTTTTTCTTGGTTTCATAATCTTCGGCAGATATTAAATCATTGTCGAGATATGCCTTTAATTTCATTAGTGTTTCCATTGGATCCTCGCTCGGTTTTGGAGTCTCTTGCTTAGCTTCCTCTTTTTGCTCGGCCTGGGTATTGACCGTGATGCCGCCAGAAGTGGCGCGCTTGTCTTCCAGTTCTTTGTGCCGGCGGAATTCTATCATTTCTTCCTCTTTGGCTTGTGCGTATTGATAAAGTTTTCTTGCCTGAGATTTTGGAATATAATCTATGGTTTCCACAAATCCACTGACAGCAGTCATTTTGAAAGTGGAACCTAAAATAGCTTCGCTGATGTGACTTTCACCAACATCTTTCCAAGGATAATCCTGAAAATCTGTTACCAACCCAAATGATTTGGATCGGAAAAAGATGATTCTTTTATTCGTAAGCACAATAGAATCTGGAGAAATGTTGATGGCTGGTTTATTTTGTACAGCGATGTATTCCAGAGTTTCGCCATTGGTTAAAAGATCGTTTATTTTTTCAGCGATCTTTTCTACGGCTTTTGGGTCTTGGTCTTCGTTCAGGAATTTCTTTATGTCGTTTATCATTGGTTTGAAGATTTAAGTTTTGTCTAATGTGAAATTACGAAAACATCTTGAATATCTTTGACGTTCATCCAGTATCATTTAAATTAAATAAAAAAAGCAAAATATTGATTTACATTTTGCTTTTTATTTAAGTAAGATTAATTCCAATTTACTTTTAAATCTCTGAACTCTAATTTTGAGTACGTCCATTTTAAAGGATGTCCATCCGGCTCGTTCCTTGTGTTGAATCTAAAAAGTTTAATTGATAGTGGTTGTTCTGCAATCTCTTTAAATGTAAAATAAATTTTTAAAGGAACATTAGCTGGTAATTTGTGAGTTGGCGAACTTGATTTAAAATAGTCAACATTGTATTCATTTCCTTCTAAATCTATCAAAGATAAATTGCTAATATCCATTTTTATATTTGAATCTTTTGTTTCTGTAAGAAAAGTGATAGTGATTGTTTTAGCTGCTTTATTACCAGTGACTTTTGTAGTTCTGAAATTATTGTTGTCTTTTTCAGATTCCAGAATAGGTGTATTGATTTCAAGAACTTTTTTTAAATAATCGTTTTCAGTTTTAATGGTTTGATTTTCAGATTTTAAGTTTGCGTTCTGGGATTTTTATGTTTTCGCAAGTTTGTGCGTAAACCAATCCGCTCAAAAGCAAAGCAGAGAGTAAGAACTTTTTCTTCATTGTTGTGTTTTTAAATTTTATAATGAAGTGAATTTACAAAAATAATGTGAATCTTGGAAACAAAAAACTGCATCAGAATATCCAATGCAGTTTATATTTTACTTTAAAGTTCAAATCCTAACTTTCCAGTTGAGTTCCCAAGAATTCCCATTCCTGCAAAGTCAAATCTAATTCTTCTTTGATTTTATTATAAGTTTCCAAAGTCTCTTCGGATGGATTTTCTTTAGTAAAAGAACTTTCAAATTCCTCGATCTTCAACTCCAGTTCAGAGATTTTTTCTTCAACTTTTTTAATTTTATTCTGGATATTCTTTTGTTCCTTGCTAACGATCATATTAGATTCTTTCACCGGATCCGGAACTTTAACCACAGGTTCTGGAATTGCTTCCTGATGAAGTTTGGCTTTCTCGGCAGAAACTTCGATGATGCTTTCCTTTTGTCTGTATTCCAAATATTCATTGATGTCACCAAGGAATTCCTTCATACTTCCGTCACGGAATTCGAAGATCTTGTCGGACAATCCTTGTAGAAATTCACGGTCGTGAGAAATCACGATCAAAGTGCCCTCAAATTTCTGAAGTGCCAATTTGATAATCTCCTTGGACTGGATATCCAGGTGATTCGTAGGCTCATCCATAATCAACGTGTTGAAAGGACGAAGCAACAGTTTACACAGTGCCAGACGGTTTCTCTCACCTCCAGAAAGAACTTTCGTTTTCTTGGTCACATCTTCACCCTGGAACAGGAAAGATCCCAAAAGGTCACGCACTCTTGGTCTGGTTTCCTCGGTTGCAGAGTCTTCCGCTTCTTGAAGAACCGTTTTATCCGGCGTCAAAACCTCTTCTTGATTCTGAGCAAAATAACCGATGTTCACATTGTGTCCAAGATTCCATTCTCCGGAAAAATCTGTGATGTCGCCGGCAAGAATTTTTGCCAACGTTGTTTTTCCTTGTCCATTTTGTCCAAGCAAAGCGATTCTTGCGCCTCTTTCTACGATGAAATCTACTTTGTCGAAAATCTGTTTTTTGCCATAGGCTTTCCCCAGATTCTGAGCTTCGAAGATCACTTTCCCCGGTTGTACACTCGGTTGGAAACGGATATTGAATTTGGAAACGTCATCATTCTCAACTTCGATGCGTTCCAGTTTGTCCAGTTTCTTGATCAATGACTGCGCAAAAGAGGCTTTGGAAGCACTCGCACGGAATTTGTTGATCAATTCCTCGGTATGTTTTACTTCTGCATCCTGGTTTTTCTTCGCTTGGATGAGTTTTTCTTTTCTGTCTTTTCTTAGTTCCAGATATTTGGAATAATTGGCTTTGTAATCGTCAACCTTTCTGTTATTCACATCAAAAGTTCGGTTACAAGTGGAAGTCATAAACTGCTTGTCGTGACTTACCAGCAACATCGATCCCTGATAATTTGTCAAAAAATCCTCCAGCCAGATGATAGATTCCATATCCAGGTGGTTGGTAGGCTCATCGAGTAGCATCAAATCGTTTTGTTGAAGAAGCAATTTTGCCAATTCTATTCTCATTCTCCAACCGCCGGAAAATTCGTCGGTTATTTTTTGAAAATCATCCGCTTTGAAGCCTAAACCAAATAGAATTTTTTCCACATCGCCCTCCAAATTATACGCATCGAAATTCATCAGCATATCATTCAGATCCGTCATTCTGTTGATGAGATCGGTGTACGCATCACTTTCGTAATCTGTTCTTGTCGCCAATTGGTGATTGACTTCTTCCAATTCGTCTTTCAAAGCATTGATCTGTTCAAAAGCCTGCATTGTCTCGTCCCAAACGGTTCTTCCTTTTACGAAGTCAAGGTCCTGTTTCAGGAAACCGATCGTGATTTTACCCTCAGTAACCACATTACCTTCGTAGTAATTGATTTCTCCGGAAAGTATTTTTAAGAGCGTAGATTTTCCGGCTCCGTTTTTCCCGACTAAACCGATTTTGTCTCCTTTTTTGATGGTGAAATTGGTGTCTTTGAAAAGATAATTTCCTGCGTGATGTAAGCCTAATCCCTGAACCGAAAGCATTGTATTCTATATTTTATTTGAATTTGCAAAAGTAGTGAAATATGGTGGAAGATGGAAGCTGGATGTGCGAAGTTTATATTTACTTAATAATTAAGGTGTTATTGAACGAGTAGTTGGCTTCGAGAGCCTCAGCCTGACAGTTGTTGATTGATTATGACAAACTTTTATTTAATGACAAAAGTTGAATTTATACTGAAACTTGCAGCCCGACTTATCTCAATTTCTTATTTTTTTAATTTGAATCGAGGAACCACTTCGTTAGGTTTGGGTGGAAATCCTTTTTTGCTTTGACTTAAGTTCTATTTAAACTGAAATGTTCGAGCAAAAAAGATTGGGAACAGAAGGCGGATAAAGCTGCCCAAATTAATTAAAGGCTTTCTGATCAATAAGTTTTATAAGGAAAAAAATCTGGCGATTTTTGGTTTTTTATTTGTCTTCGAGAGCCTCAGACTGACAGTTCTACCACTTACATCGTCCAGCTTTCAATATCCAACTTCCGACATCCAAACAAATCCTTATCTTTGCAAAAATCTAAACAAAATGAGCAAACCGATTACTGAGTTCATCGAAAAATATTATCTGCATTTCAATGCTGCGGCGTTGGTTGATGCTTCTAAGGCTTATGTAGCACATCTGAAAGATGGCGGAAAAATGATGATCACGCTGGCTGGCGCGATGTCAACGGCGGAATTAGGGAAAATCTTGGCTGAGATGATCCGTCAGGGGAAAGTGGATTTTATCTCTTGCACAGGCGCAAACCTTGAAGAAGATCTGATGAATCTTGTAGCACACACGCATTACGAAAGAGTGCCGAATTATAGAGATCTGACGCCTCAGGAAGAATGGGGACTTTTGGAAAGAGGCTTGAATAGGGTGACAGACACTTGTATCCCCGAAGAAGAAGCGTTCCGAAGATTGCAGAAACATATCTACGAAATCTGGAAAGATGCAGACGAAAAAGGAGAAAGATATTTCCCGCACGAATATATGTACAAAATGATCTTGTCTGGTGTTCTTGAGCAGTATTACGAGATCCCGAGAGAGAATTCTTGGATGATTGCGGCGGCGGAGAAAAACCTGCCAATCGTGGTGCCAGGCTGGGAAGATTCTACAATGGGAAATATTTTTACATCTTATTGTATTAAAGGTGATTTGAAATTCTCAACCATGAAATCCGGAATCGAATATATGGCCTACTTGGCGGATTGGTACCCGAAAAATTCTGGTGGAAAAGGGGTGGGCTTCTTCCAAATTGGTGGTGGAATTGCCGGCGATTTCCCAATCTGTGTGGTGCCGATGTTGTATCAGGATATGGAAATGCATGATATTCCTTTCTGGAGTTATTTCTGTCAGATCTCAGATTCTACAACATCTTACGGATCTTATTCCGGAGCGGTACCGAATGAGAAGATCACTTGGGGTAAATTGGATATTACCACGCCGAAATTCATCGTGGAAAGTGATGCAACAATCTGTGCACCATTGATGTTCAGTTATATTCTGGAGAATTCTTAAAGGAATTAACTATATAAAAAAGAAAGCGTTCAAATTAGTTTTGAACGCTTTTTTTTTATGTATTGATGTTTGATAATTTAATCTAATGAATTGAGCAAGACTTTATATCGATAACCAAAAATCAGTTTCTGAAACCTGTTCAATTTTGTGAAATCTCTTTTGCTGTATTTTGGTAGAATGGCTTTGTTGATGTTGTTCAGAACTCTGAAAATTGCTTTTTTCATCACTTGAAATTTTAAAATACGAATGGTTAAAGTACAAGTTTTAAGCCACTGCGACCATCATTGATCACTTATCATTCATCATTTATAATTACAGCATCATCACGTTTTCTATCTTCGCGACTTTTTGATAAATGTCAATCACCTGATCTGCGTCCATCACAAAACATTGTAAAGAAACGGAAGTGTATTTTCCTTTGGAACTTTCTCTGTTTGATAAAGTGTATTTCAGCCCGTCAAAAACTCTTAAGATTTCAGTGATTTTTTCGGAATCTCCCGGAACGATGAATTTGAAAAGGTATTCTTCCGGAAAATTGTGTTGACTTTCTAGTTTTTCCTTTAAAGATTTGTAAAATTCTTCTGGATTAGTGTGGTTGGTTTCTACGATATCTGCCATTTTATTTTTTGAATATTGAGTTACTAAAAAAAATCTCCGTCAAAAAAAACGGAGATCAAAGTTAGTGATATTTAATTTGTGATTAAGAAGGATTTTCAGCCGTGGCGTCCTGTGGCAGAGAAACGCCATCCGGAGCAGCTTCCAAAGCTTTATCTAATGTAAATAATGATTCGTCTGAGGCGCTGTCTCCACCAGCTATTTTTAATTTGTCAATCAGCTCTAGTGCTAGTTTTTCTTCTTCGATCTGTTCTTTGACAAACCATTGCATAAAATTCCAGGTTGCCCAGTCTTTTTCTTCAAAAGATAAATTGACGATCTCATAAATAGCGGTTGTATTTTCAACTTCGTGCTCAAAAACCTTGTGGAATGCCTCTGTTAGATTTTGGGGGTTTTCGGGTGGTGCAGGTATGGCTTCTACTCTTGCTTCACCACCTCTGTCAAGGATATATCGCATAACCTTGATCATGTGATTTCGTTCTTCTTGCGAGTGTCTGTAAAGGAAATTGGCGATTCCTCCATAGCCTTTGGTGTCTGCCCAGCATCCGTATGAAAGAAAAATTTGTGACGCGTGCGCTTCCTTTGTCATTTGTTTTATTAATGCTTCCTGCATCTGATTTGACAGTCTGTTCGTGTTCATATCTATTTTTTTTTTTTTTTATTTCTTTTAAGGAATTAAATAAGGAGCTTTTATTAACTCATTTTGAGGTATTAAAAGTGTGAGGTTGTCAAATAAACAAATACTGCGCCAAAAAACGGGGAAGTTTTTAAAAAAAAATGAGCCTGTAAAAGCTTTTTTTTTGATTGTAAATAGATGACGGTGAGTGAGTTGTAAGCCTGTTAAGATATATTAACTTATTGTTAAAAATTTATTTATATTCGGTGTAAGAAAATAATACATAAGAACATTATGAGAAAAATTGATGTGAAATTACCATTGCTTATTGCTGCACTCTATTTTGGAGGCAATTTGCATGCCCAATCTACACAAGACACCATTTCAAAAGAAAACAAAATTGAGGAGGTGGTTGTGATAGGATATGGTACTCAGAAAAAGGAGAATGTAACAGGAAGTATCGGGATTGTAACTGCAAAAGATTTGGCTGACAAACCTAATGCAAATCCATTAAATTCTGTGCAGGGAAAATTGGCTGGGGTGAATGTTGTTACGTCTGGTACACCAGGAGGATCTCCAAGGGTTGATATCAGAGGCGTTGGATCTTTATCAGGAAATACGGTTTTTATCGTAGACGGGATGTTGACAGAAAATATTTCTTTCCTTAATCCTCAGGATATTGAGTCTATGAGTGTTTTGAAAGATCCTTCATCGTTAGCGATCTTCGGAGCTAAGGCCGCAAACGGTGCCGTGATTATTAAAACGAAAAGTGGAAAGGGGAAACCTGTTTTCAATGTTAATTCTTATTTGGGAGTTAAAACGGTGACCAATGTTCCTAAGATGGTCAATAGTGATCAGTATATAGAATTATATAATGAGAAACTACGCAATGATAATGGGTCTTCCGCAGGTTCAATTTCAAGAGCAGATTTTCCTGCAGATACAGATTGGTTCAAAGAGATTTTCAGAACAAGCCTCATTAATTCCAACGATTTCTCTGCTTCGGGAAGTTTAGGGAAGTTGAATTATTATGGGAGTGTAGGCTATCTTCAGGATGAAGGTAATTTGGCTGCCGGACAAGGCATCAACTCTGGAAGTGGCTTTAATAGATTTAATACTAAATTGAATCTTAGTTATAAAATCACGGACAATATTACGATTGGAGACAATTTCTCATTTTCCAAAATGCGTACTGATGTAGCGCAAAACCCATTACTGAATGCCCGTAATGCACCGCCTTTGTTCCCAGCAATGAATTCAGCGACGGGAAGTTACCAGTTCTTTAATGGTTATTCCATCGCAAATCCAAGAGCTCAATTGGACCTTTACAGGTCTCAAGTAAGACAGGAGAGAATGCTTAATAATGTGTTTATTGACATCAAGTTCCTGAAAGATTTTACTTTCAGAAGTAGTTTTACAACGGATAACTATAGCCCTAGTCAATACGAATATACACCTGCAATTACTTATACACCGCAGGCAAGTATTTCAAATCTTCTTACAAGAAATGCCCGTAACAGGAATTATGTATGGGATAATACAATTAATTGGAAGAAAAGCTTCGGAAATCATAATCTAGAGTTATTGGCCGGTTTTTCAAGAGTTAGAGATTCCCAATCAGAAGATGTATGGATTGCCAAAAACGTGAACTATGATGGCACAAATGGCTCTCTGAATGTTTTTAATGGTACAGATATTTTCAACTATCAAGATACTGCGCCAGCTACTGGAGCAAGACCAGCGGCAACTCAAAGCCAGGTTAGAATAGAGTCTTTCTTTGGAAGGATTAATTATGACTATGCCGGTAAATATCTATTGAACGCGTCGGTGCGTAGAGATGCAACTTCACAAGTGTCTACAGATAGAACCAAAGTTTTCCCAGCAGTAAGTGTTGGCTGGGTGGTGTCGAAAGAAGGATTTATGAGTGAGCAAAATGTTTTCAATTTATTGAAATTCAGGGCGAGTTACGGTGAATTAGGCAATCCTACGGTACAGAGAAAATTTAATCAAGTAGTGACAGTAATTGGAGGTGGCGCATATTATGGTAATAATGGGTATCCTGCTTCTACTATCGACTTAGTCGTGGATCCGAGTATAGGTTGGGAAACTACAGTTGGGTCGGATTTTGGAGTTGAAATGGCTTTGTTGAATAACAAATTAAAAATTGAAGGAACTTATTATAATAAAGAATCGAAAGACATCGTTTACGGCGTTTCTCAAGGAACTATTTCCGGAGCCAGTAATCCAAATAATTTTGTGACTAATGCATATTCATTTAAGAACAAAGGGTTCGAAGTAGCTGCAAACTATAACGCCAATTTGAGCGAGAGTGTAAAACTGGGTGTTTACGGTAACTTCACCTCACTTAAAAATGAAATTACTGATGTTTACGGTGGATCATTCTTAGAAACTGGTGCTAGTTTATTTGGTAATTCTATCGTTAGACTGCAAGCCGGTCAAGCTGTTGGGTCTTATTATGGATATCAGGTAGATGGCGTATTCCAAACTGATGCAGAAGCTGCGGCATCTGGCCAAACGGGAGCTAAAGCAGGTTGGTTCAAATTTGCAGATATGGATGGGAATGGTGTGGTTGATACCAGAGATAAAACATTCTTAGGAAGCCCAATTCCAAAGGGTACTTACGGATTTGGTGTTAATCTGAATGTTCATTCCATAGATTTTGGTATTGATTTCCAAGGTGTATTTGGGAACAAAATATACAATTACAACCGTGAACAACGTTATGGTAATGAAAGCTGGGATCTTGATATGTACAATAACAGATGGACGGGCGCTGGTAGTTCCAACACCAATTCTATGATTACCTCTAATCAATCTATTATTTTACCAAATAGTTTTTACGTAGAGGACGGAAGCTACTTCAGAATCAGAAATATTCAGGTAGGTTACAACTTCTCAAAAGCTATTGCCGATTCATTATCAGTTAAAAAACTTAGAATTTATCTAAGCGCACAAAATCCTTGGACAAGCTTCAAATACAACGGCTTCTCTCCAGAGATCTTAAATTCTGATAGGGTTCAGATGGGGATTGATCAGAATATCTATCCTATCTCAGCTATCTACACAATGGGTATGAATTTAACATTTTAATTAGAAAAATCATGAAAAAAATATTTTTAACACTCTCTCTATTTTCTTTATTTGTAAGTTGTAGCGATGATTTTGTGGATATAAAACCAGAAGGTGAAACATTGGTAGAGGATTTCTTCAAAACGGCAGAAGATGCAAATCGTGCAACCAATGCTATTTACAGTTTCTTGAGAAGTTGGGAAAATACCGGTTTCCCAGCACAGTATGTACTTGGCGTAACGGGTGATGATGTAGAAAAAGGATCCAATCCTGGAGATGCATCTTTCATCAATGCTTATGATAAATTTACATATACCATTAGTGATGATGGCGTTCATGGATATTGGACAGGGCAATGGCAAGCTGTTCAAAGAACCAATCAGGTGATTACCAATGTTCCAAATATTGATATGGATGCTACGCTGAAAAACAGATTGGTTGCCGAAGCAAAAATGCTAAGAGCCTATTTCTATTTTAATTTGGTAAGAATTTATGGAGGTGTTCCTATCTTTGATGGATTGCAGAGCAATTATGTACAACCAAGGAATACAGCTGCAGAGGTTTATGCGTTCATCGTGAAAGATCTGACAGAAGCTTCAGCCATTTTACCTCAGACGTATCCTGCAGGTCAGCAAGGTAGAGTCACAAAAGGAGGAGCTTTGGGGCTACTTTCAAAAGTGTATCTGTATATGAAAGATTACCAGAAAGCTTATGATACTTCAAATATGGTAATTGGAATGGGTTATAAATTAGATGATAATTTTAACCACTTATTCAGACCAGATGGAGAATTCGGGACAGAATCTGTTTTCGAGGTGAACTGTGGCTGTTCTGCCGAATTTGGGGGTAGTCAGTATGCCGAAGTTCAAGGCGTTAGAAATCAGTTTGGATGGGGCTTCTTCACGCCAACTCAAGCCTTGGAAAATGCGTTCGAGCCAGGTGATATCAGAAAAGAGTTAACCATTCTTAGAGAAGGTGAAACTACGCTGGAAGGTGATGTCATCAAAAAAGGTGATCCTCAGGCAGGTAACATGTGGAATCAGAAAACATATGTTCCAACATCACTTAACAACAATGCTTGCGGGTACGGATCTATTCAGAATTTAAGAATTCTAAGATTTGCAGATATTCTTTTAATCAATGCAGAAGCGGCAAATGAATTAGGAAATACGGCTGCTGCAATCAAAAATATCAATTTAGTTAGACACAGAGCTATGCTTGGCGATACGCCTGCATCCGGTCAATCAGCACTTAGAAATGCGATCTGGCAAGAAAGAAGAGTAGAATTGGCAATGGAAATGGACAGATTCCCAGATCTTGTAAGAACAGGTCAAGCAGCAACGGTTCTGGGACCTCTGGGTTTCAAAGCTGGAAAAAACGAATTGTTCCCAATTCCTTTGAGAGCAATTACAGACAGTAAAGGTGTTTTAACTCAAAACCCAGGTTACAATTAATAGGTATTGTAATGAATCATATGAAAGGGGAGGATTTTATCCTCCTCTTTTTTTAGGTTTAATTTTAAAAATAATGTGTTTATGAAAAATGTGATAGCAGGGCTGCTTTTGACATCTTTAGGATTGATTTCCTGTAAAACAAGCCCAACGAGTGCAAGCCCAACAGGCCGTGTTCAGTTAACCGATGCCCAGCTGATGGACAGGGTTCAGAGCGATGCTCTCAAATACTTTGTGGATTTTGCAGAACCAAATTCTATGTTAGCAAGAGAGCGTTACCACGAGGATGATATCTATCCAGACAATGACAAACACGTCATTACCACAGGAGGCTCAGGTTTCGGACTGATGACTATTTTAGTTGGCGTTGATAGGAAATTTATAACACGTCAAGAAGCGGTAAAAAGGCTCACCAACATCGCCGATTTTCTCGAAAAAGCAGACCGCTTCCACGGCGCTTGGCCACATTGGATCAACGGAGAAACGGGTAAGGTGGTTCCTTTTGGTAAAAAAGATAACGGCGGAGATCTTGTGGAAACAGCCTTTCTTACGCAAGGTATCATCTGCGTCAGAGAATATTTCAAAAACGGTAATCCGGAAGAAAAAGCGCTCGCTGCAAAAATGGACAAACTCTGGAAAGGCGTAGAGTGGAACTGGTTTACAAAAGGCGGCGAAAAAGTACTGTATTGGCACTGGTCACCAACTTACGGTTGGGAAATGAATTTCCCACTGGAAGGTTATAATGAATGTCTGATAACCTACGTTTTAGCAGCGTCATCTCCCAATTATTCCATAGATTCGGAAACCTACAGCAAAGGCTGGACGCGCAACGGAACTTACACCACAGACAAAACAAAATACGGATTACCACTTTACGTAAAACACAATTATGCAGAAGAGTACGGAGGGCCATTATTCTGGTCACAATATTCCTATTTAGGGTTAGATCCACGCGGATTATCGGATCAATATGTGAAAAGCTATTGGGATCTCAACCGCAATCATGTTCTTATAGATTACAAATATGGCCTGGAAAATCCATATAAATACAAAGGTTATTCAGAAAAATATTGGGGACTTACAGCAGGCTACACAAGAAACAAAGACGGCTCTGTAGGTTACGCCGCGCATCAGCCCATGAAAGAAGATTTGGGAGTGATTACGCCAACGGCAGCGCTAAGCTCTATGCCCTATACGCCCAAAGAATCAACCGCTTTTCTGAGATTTTTATACGAAGAGAAACCAAATTTCATAGGACAGGCTGGTCCTTATGACGCCACTTCTATCAATTTTGATGATTGGACCACACCACGCTATCTTGCTATCGATCAGGGAACTATCGCGCCAATGATCGAGAATTACCGCTCAGGATTGTTGTGGAACCTCTTTATGAATGCACCAGAGATCAGAAACGGACTCAAAAAAATCGGATTTAAGTCCACAGAACATAAGATCAAATAAGCAAAAAGTAGTATCTTTAAACACCAAATTTTATTGTACCTTTTTGAGACATTAAATAATTTTAAGGAGCTTAATCCCGCTGTCCGCTATATCTTTTTTGTTTTAGAACCTTTGCCGTTTAGATTATGAATTAAGGACAAAAACAAAAAAGGATGCCGCTGCCATCGGGGCTAGGGATTTGGACATAGAATAAAAATTCAACATCGATTGAGGATCTCACATCCTCATATAATGTTTTTGAAAATGTAAAATATGAAAGTAAGAAATATTGCTTTATTGTTATTGGCATGTTCATCTTTTGCAACAGCTCAGGAGATCAGATCCGAATTCAGTAAAGAAGTCAAAATTCAAAAAAAACTATCGTACATTCTGGATATTCCAAAAGAGGCCAAATCCAAAATTCCGATGATCGTATTTCTGCACGGTTCCGGGGAAAGAGGGAATAACCTGGAAATTGTAAAGAACCACAGTCCCTTTACATATCAGAATCTCATAAAAGAACCCGTTGCTGTTTTAGCACCGCAATGTCCAGAAAATACCTGGTGGGACACAGATGCGATCTATTTCCTCATCAAAGAAATTTCGGAAAAATATAAAATCGATACAGATAGGATCTACCTCACGGGCTTATCAATGGGCGGCTGGGGAACTCTGAAACTGGCAGGTGAGCACCCAGACATGTTTGCAGCCGTAGTAGCGGTTTGCGCACCAACAGACCGTGTGATGTGGGCCAACATTCAGAATTACAAAGATCTTAATATCAAATTATTCCACGGCGGGATGGACGATATTGTACTTCCGGAAAATGCGTTTAATTTCTACCAGAAGTTGCATCCCATCAATCCGAAAGCAGAGCTGACGATCTTCCCAGATGATAACCACAATGCTTGGGATTCCACTTATTCTGACCCCCAATTATGGGATTGGATGTTATCTTTGAAGAAAAATAAAAATTAAAAAAATTAAAAAAATTATAAAATGAAAAAGTTTGTCATCCTGGCTGCCTTGGCATTGTCGCCCTATTTTTTGGCACAAAATATCGTCACGAAACCTGTCCAATCTTACCAATCGGTCCAGTACCAATCCAAGAAAAAAGCTTTTGTTGATGATTTGATTTCCAAGATGACTTTGGATGAGAAGATTGGTCAGCTCAATTTGCCTTCTTCAGGTGATTTTACAACGGGTCAGGCTCAGAGTTCAGACATCGGCAAAAAAGTAGAGCAAGGCCTGGTTGGTGGATTGTTCAATATCAAAGGTGTTGACAAGATCCGCGAAGTCCAGAGAGTTGCAGTGGAAAAAAGCCGTTTGAAAATTCCGATGATCTTCGGGATGGACGTGATCCACGGTTACGAAACTTCTTTCCCAATTCCATTAGGATTAGCATCTTCTTGGGATATGGATCTGATCCAGAGATCTGCGCAGATTGCCGCTCAGGAATCTACGGCTGATGGGATCAACTGGACCTTTTCGCCAATGGTGGATGTTTCCAGGGATCCAAGATGGGGAAGGGTTTCCGAAGGTTCTGGAGAAGATCCGTACTTGGGAAGCGAGATCGCCAAAGCGATGGTTTACGGTTACCAAGGTGATGATCTTTCCAGGAAAAATACAATGCTTGCTTGTGTAAAACACTTTGCACTTTATGGCGCAGCAGAAGGTGGTAGGGATTACAATACGGTTGATATGAGCCACGTACAGATGTATAACACTTATTTTCCGCCCTACAAAGCAGCTGTAGAAGCAGGCGCTGGTTCTGTGATGGCTTCTTTCAACGAAGTGGATGGGATTCCTGCAACAGGAAACAAATGGCTGATGACAGATGTTCTAAGAAAACAGTGGGATTTCAAAGGTTTTGTGGTAACAGATTACACCGGGATCAATGAAATGATAGACCACGGAATGGGAGATCTGCAACAGGTTTCTGCTTTGGCCATGAACGCCGGTGTGGATATGGATATGGTGGGCGAAGGTTTTCTGAAAACTTTAAAACAATCGATTACGCAAGGGAAAGTGACAGAACAAACCGTAACAGATGCGGCCAGAAGAATCCTGGAAGCCAAATATGACCTGGGTCTTTTTGATGATCCTTATCAATATACAGATTCTAAAAGAGCACAGAAAGAAGTTTTCAGTCCAAAAAATTTGGAAGCAGCTAAAACAATTTCGTCTCAATCTATGGTTCTTCTAAAAAATGACAAGCAGGTTCTCCCGCTCAAAAAATCAGGAACTGTTGCTGTGATCGGGCCGTTGGGAGATAACGCAGTCAATATGCCGGGAACGTGGAGTGTTGCTGCAAAACATGCCAACTCTATCTCATTGCTGAGAGGTTTGAAAGAAACTGTTGGTAAGGATGTCAATTTTGTTTTTGCAAAAGGAAGCAATGTTTATGAGTCTGCAGCAATGGAAGAAAAAGCGGCAATGTTCAACAAAACGACAGACAGAGATAACCGTCCTGCAGATGAAATCAGAAAAGAAGCTATCGGTATTGCCAACAAAGCAGATGTCATTGTTCTTGCAATCGGAGAAAGTGCGGAGATGAGCGGAGAATCCAGTTCCAGAACAGATATCGGCATTCCGGAAACTCAGAAAGAATTATTGAGAGAACTTAAGAAAACAGGCAAGCCAATTGTTTTGGTGTTATTCACAGGTCGTCCTTTGGTATTGACGGAAGAGTCTCAGTTAGCAGATGCAATCCTGAATGTCTGGTTCCCAGGAAGTATGGCCGGATACGCCGTTTCTGATGTGCTTTACGGAAAAGTAAATCCTTCAGCTAAGCTACCAATGACTTTCCCAAGAAGCGTTGGGCAGGTGCCACTTTATTACAATGCCAAAAATACGGGACGCCCATTAAGCGTAGAAAATACAGAGAAGTGTACGTTTGAAAAATTCCGTTCCAATTATCTGGATGAATGTACAACGCCGCTTTATCCCTTCGGATTTGGGTTGAGTTACACGACGTTCGCTTATTCTGATGTGTCTGTGAGCAATGCAAAACCGGCAGGCAACACACCAATTGAAGCAACTGTAACATTGACTAATAGTGGAAAATATGACGGCGCGGAAGTGGTTCAGCTTTACATCAGAGATCTGGTAGGAAGCATCACAAGACCCATTAAAGAACTGAAAGGTTTCCAAAAAGTATATTTGAAAGCAGGTGAAAGCAAAAAAGTGACTTTCAAAATTTCTCCCGAAGATCTGAAATTCTACAACAACCAATTGAAATATGACTGGGAGGCAGGTGATTTCGATATTATGATCGGAACCAATTCCCATGACGTGAAAACAACAAGGGTGACTTGGAGTAAATAAGACTTTACGTTTAATCAATACAAAAAGCCTTTCAGTAATCATTCTGAAAGGCTTTTTTATAAATTGTCAGTGCAAGACTCTGGATGATTATTCCTTAATGATTTTCGTCGAAAGGATTTTGATATTGTCTTTTTTAATAACCATCATATAATTTCCCGACTTCAAGCCAACAATATCAATGCTTTTATCAGATTCAGCGACAGATGTGGTCATTATTAACCTTCCTGTTGGATCTAGTATTTCTGCAGTCAGCTTTTTCTCATTCATATTTTTGATATAAATGATACCTTTTGCAGGATTAGGAATGATTTGGATTTGATCTGTGTTGCTATCAGAAACAGCCAAAACAGTAGATTTAATTTTGAAGATTTTACCATTGGCTGCTGCAACATAAAGTTGTTTGCTGTTGTCTTCCCCCAATGTGGTGAAATTATTTCCAGGAAAAGCGGAAGTCCATGTGATAGTCGCATTGTTCAGGATCCCGATCTGTGCAGAACAGTAGTCCGCGAAGATATACTTCTCAACCAAATCAGGATAAAGATTTCCTCTGTAAACGTAGCCGCCGGTAATGGAGCATTTCCCGCCAGAATGGTCATAAGCTACCACTGGAAAAGTCATGGTAGAAGCATTGGCGCAGCCCGCAGGATTGTATGCGTTATTTCCTTCGTAGCACCTCCAGCCGTAATTGACCGCAGGTATGGTTGCCGAGACTTTGTTGATTTCTTCAATCAAATTCTGTCCAACATCTGCTATCCAGATCTGATTGGTGGTTCTGTCAAAAGAATATTTCCAGCCATTTCTGAGTCCGTAAGACCAGATTTCATCGGCGCCATCAACGCCTACAAAAGGATTAGTGGGAGGGATATTGTAAGCATTATCAGAATCAACATCAATCCTAAGGATTTTTCCCAAAAGGGAATTTTTATTTTGTCCGGTATCATCTGGGTCGCCACCACTTCCGCCATCTCCGGTAGAGATCCAAAGATAACCGTCAGCGCCAAAGTGAATACTGCCACCATTGTGATTGTCAAATGTTTTGGGAATAGACAGTAGTACTTTCTCTATGGCCGCATCAGCCGTATTCGGATTGGTAGCATTGGCAGTAAATCTGGAAACCGTAATAGTTCTGCCAGCCTTGTTGTAATAAACGTAAAAATAACGATTGCTCGCAAATTGCGGATGGAAAGCCAGTCCCAATAATCCCATTTCTCCGCTGAAGTTGACTCTGTCTGTGATATTTAGAAAATTGGCGGTTTCAAAACTTCCGTTGGTATTCAGGATTCTGATGGTTCCGGACTGCTGAACAACGAATAGTCGATTGTCATTGGCCGGCGATGCTGTAATTTCTACAGGATTGGAAGCCGTCGCAAACGCCTCCAAAATGATCTGTTGCGAATAAACTTCCGTTGCAAAAAAGCAGGAAAGAATGAGTAGTAGTTGTTTCATAAGTCATATTTTTATTGGTGTCTTGTAAGCCTTTAATCATCGCTATTTTCTTTGCTTCTGTGATTACAGAATGATAGTTTACGATGTCATAACTGATTATTTTTTAGATTATTAATAAAGTTACCAATTTATATGCCTTATCATCTCAGAATTATTCAATTACTAACAAAACGCCATTATTTACTTGTTTTTTCAAAGAAAAGTAGGAATTAATTTCAATATAAAAAGTATAATGCAGATTTCTCATTTTCAAATTCTTATTTCCGCTATAAATCATTATATTTGCCGACTTAATTTATATATATCGTAAGAAAATGCAAGGAAAAGGACTCGTTACATTAGTTGCCATCGTTCTTGGATTAATTTGTCTCAATGAGCTTCTGCCTTCTTTCTATGCCAACAAGATAGAAAAAGAAGCAAAAGCTATTGCAGGGGAAAATCCAGTGAAATACCAGGCTGAGCTCGCAAGACTTTCTAAAGACACGCTTAATCTAGGTTTTACAAAACTGGATTACACGTCTGCAAAAGATAGAGAGATGAAACTCGGATTGGATCTTAAAGGTGGTATCAACGTATTATTGGAGATCAACCAAAGAGATTTGGTAAATGATCTTAGTAATTACTCTACAAATGCTACTTTAATAGAAGCACTTAACAGAACAGACGTAGCACAGAAAAGCTCGAGCAAGCAATACATCGAGGATTTCTTCACACAGTTTGAAGCTGTTAACAAAGAAAAAGGTACGAACCTGAAACTTGCAGATCCTGAAATCTTTGGAAATACCAATCTTTCTGAGATCAAATTCAATACACCGGATGATCAGGTGAAAAACATTGTCAGAAGAAAAATCGAGGCATCTGTAGGTACAGCTTATGAGGTGCTCAGAACACGTATCGATAAAATGGGTGTGACGCAGCCCAACGTTCAGAGAGTTCCCGGAACTGGAAGAATCTTGGTGGAAATGCCTGGTACAAAAGATATCGACAAAGTAAAGAAAATGCTTCAGACCTCTGCGAAACTTCAGTTCTGGGAAGTACAATTGGCGCAGGAAGTGGTTCCTTATTTTTCTCAGCTAGACCAGTTGGTGAAAACAAAAGGAGACTCTATCGGTATCGCAAAAACAACGAATCTGATGAACATGATTCAGTTGAATGCTACACCTGGAAATGCTGTTGCCAATGTGAAATTGTCTGATACAGCAGTGGTAAATAAAGTGCTAAACAGCGCCGTAGCTACTAAAGCGAGACCTGTTAATTTGAAATATACCCAGTTTATGTGGGGTTACAAACCGGAATCTAATACTTCCAACAGTCTTGTTCTTTACGCGATCCGTGGGAATATTACTCAGAAAGCGCCAGTAGACGGTGCTGTAGAATCTGCACAGATCAACTATGATCAGTTAGGCCGTGTTGTTGTAGATATGCAGATGGATTCTCAAGGTGCCCGCGACTGGAAGACGATGACAGAGAAAAACAAAGGAAAAGTAGTAGCTGTGACTTTGGATAACAGAGTTTATACTGCGCCTTCTGTAAATGATGTGATTCCTAACGGAAGAACGCAGATCTCCGGAAACTTTACTCAGGAAGAGGCAAAAGAATTGGTAGACGTTCTGGGCGCGGGCAAATTGCCTGCAGGTGCAAAAATTGTACAGGCAGATGTTGTTGGTCCATCACTAGGAGCAGAATCTATCAATGATGGGATTATGTCTTTCCTTATTGCATTTGCAGTAATTATTGTTTATATCGTTTTCTATTACGGAGGCGCTGGGATCTATGCCGTGATTGCAATGGTGATCAACTTGTTCTACATTTTCGGTATTATGGATTCCCTTAGTGCGACGTTGACACTTCCCGGTATCGCAGGTATCGTACTGTCTATGGCATTAGCAGTGGATGCGAATGTTATCATCTATGAAAGAACCAAAGAGGAACTCTTCCGTGGGAAAAATATTCTTGAGGCGTACAAAGATGGTTTCAAACACGCTATCTCTGCGATTATAGATGGTCACGTGACGACTTTTATCACAGCATTGATTCTTTACGTTTTCGGGACAGGACCTATCAAAGGTTTTGCAGTAACATTGATGATCGGATTGGTGATGACATTATTCACATCAGTTCTATTATCAAGAGTGATGATCTTCAGCAGACTGGAGAAAGGAAAATCTCTTTCTGTTTGGACGGCGCCTACCAAGAATCTTTTCAGAAATACCTGGATCGATTTTATCGGGAAAAGAAAATATGCTTATTACTTCTCTGGTATTTTGATGGTGATCTCAATTGCCTCGATTGCGATGAACGGTTTTAAATATGGGATCGATTTTACAGGCGGACGTAATTATGTGGTAAGATTCGAAAAGCCAGTGGATGCTACGCAGGTTGAAGAAAATATTGCCAAACTCATGAAGACAAATGATGGCAAGAACAACTCTATCGAGGCGAAGACTTTCGGGAATTCTTCTCAGTTAAAAATCAGTACAGATTTCTTGATAGATGATGAGTCTCTTGCAGCGGATCAGACTGTGGAACAAAAAATATTCGAAGGTGTGAAATCAGAATTGCCTGCTGGGATGAGTTTGGCAGATTTCAAAGCGGCTGATAAAGGTCACGCAGGAATTGTTTCTTCTACAAAAGTAGGACCTACAGTTGCGGATGATATCACCACTCACGGTATATTGGCAGTTGTTGTATCACTGATAGGTATCTTTATCTATATCCTTGTGAGATTTGACAAATGGCAGTTTTCTCTGGGAGCGGTTGCCGGTCTATTCCATGATACGGTGGTGATCCTTGGGGTTTACTCATTATTCTATAAAGTAATGCCATTCAATATGGAAATCAACCAGGATTTCATTGCGGCAGTCCTTACCGTGATTGGATATTCCATCAATGATACGGTGATTATCTTCGACAGAATTAGAGAATATTTACGTGAGAAAAAAGCATTGACGCTTGCAGGATTATTTGATGATTCTATCTCAAGTACCATTGGTAGAACGTTCAACACATCATTCACAACGATTTTGGTGATCCTTGCGATCTTCATCTTCGGTGGTGATAACCTGAGAGGATTTATGTTCTGTCTCTTGATTGGTATCGGATTCGGGACCTATTCATCCATCTTCATCGCATCGGCTACGGCATATGACTTCCTTAGAGGAAAGAAAAAAGAAGACAAAGTAACAGGGAAATCTTCCATCAGCAATGCTGAAATAGTGAAGTAATTTCATTCAAATATATAATGAAGCCCTCAAGTGATTGAGGGCTTTTTTTTGGTTAGAATGTCCATAGAGAATCACCTTGGATCACGGTTCATTGTCTGGGATTTTCATCCTCGGACTTTAAGATCTTTTTCATCAATCAATAGTTAACAGTGCTTTATTTTTTTTATGAATATCTGTTATTTTTCATCTTGTTTAATTTAATGCAAGGGTCAAACAAATATTTTTCAGAAAGAACACAAGGCGTTGTCAACGTTGTGAAAAACCTTTTTACTCCTAGTGGTGAAAAATGAGCATAAAATTTCACAATCAGTTTTCATTGATGACAAATTGCGGACAATCATTTTTAAGTTAAAATTAATCTCAAAAAGAAAGCCAAGATAATTCCAATAAAAAATCCGTCATCACTGGTTGTGAGACGGATTCTTAGTTAAAATCGATTGAGACTTTATCTCACTTCCTAAAAGCTGTAATTAACCCTCACAAATACATATCGACCATTTTGTCCAAACTGAGAAGTATTTCTAGAATATTCAAATTGATTGTTGTTGGACAAGTCAATGGTTGAAATACCTCTTACATAATCGGATGGCAAGTTACCCAGCAATGGAATGACGTTACCTGGTCCTGGCAAAATTCCTGTAGGACCGGAGGCGCCTGTATCACCTGTTTTGAAGTAGCGATATTTACCATCTGTGCTAGGTGTAAATGCCTGTTGTGTTTTCAGGTTTTTATCTGGGTAGATATCAAAAATATTATTAGAACCTATTGTGAATTTTAAATGGGTATTGACAGTGTAAGAAACGGACAAGTCTGTGATGGTTCTTGCAGACCAGGTCGGATGTTCTGTTTGAACAAAGGCGCCATTGATCCAATTTCCTGCAACATAACCATCTCCATTCACATCAGCAAGGTTAGGATCTGTTACTTTACCAAAATAGCTTTGTCTCATAAAAATATCCCACTTTTTAAAACTTAAAGTGTTCATGAGGTTTGCCTTCACTCTTGGCACCGCTTCCTCCATATAGATTCGGGTAGCTTCGGAATAGTACTTGTTGATCTGTCCGCCATCAGCTAATATTTGAGAGCCGTGTATATCACCCACTCTACTGGTTTTGGAGAAAGTTCCCGCGATACTCGTGCTTAATGTAAATTCTTCAAACTTAAATTTGTTGCTCAATACCACATCCAATCCACGCGACTGTGTATCTACAGCATTACTGAAAAACGTCGCAGTATTGGCATTGGCTTCATTGAATAAAGTGGTGAGTTGTGGTGTGGAAGGGGTGAAACCATCGGTTAAAACGACTCTGTCTTTTATTTTGATGTAGTACCCATCTACTGCCAAAGTTAAATTGGTGTTGGGGAATTTGTAGGTTGCTCCCAAACTGTAGTTGTTAGATTCCTCTTGTTTTAATTTGGGTATACCAAGCAGATTGGCAACATTCGAGACATTGGTGAATGTTCCTACTTCAAAAGGGTTACCTCCAATAAACTGAGTGGCAGTAGAGCTGTAATAGATTTGAGCCAAAGAAGGCGCTCTGAATCCTGAGGAAATGGCGCCTCTGATATTCAGGTTTTTAGTTGCTTTGACTCGGGTTGCAAATTTATAATTGAAAGTAGAACCAAAATCCGAGTAGTTTTCATAACGCAGAGCACCACTCACCAAAAGCCAATCGGTAATATCCAATTCGGTATCCAGATAAGCTGCATAAGACTTTCTGCCTTCATTGACTTGATTTGTAGGCCTGAATCCTGGGAAAACCTGTGCGCCACCAGGCCTGAAATTTCCAAAAAAATCGGTGGGTCTTAAATTGTTTGTAGATTCTGACGCGGTTCCTCTGTAAATGCTCCCATCGCTATTGTATGTCGCATAAGATGCTTCTTCTCCTGCTTTGATGAGGTATCTTTCCAAACGCATTTCACCTCCAAACGCAACATTGAGACCACCCAGAACATCTACTTTTTTCACAAAATCCAAATTGGTGGTGTTTTGGTGGAATTTCAATTTACCGGCATAAAAAGACGTGGGAGAGTTGACTCCCATTGTCACGTTGGCTGTGTTTTCTATGTTGTATTCAAAAAAATTGGTTCCCCAGGTATTGCTCAGATCGTAATCTAAGCCCCATATTTTTCCTTTCAGCCCTCCTGAAGCAGAGTAATCTACGACGGTGGAGCCAATTTCTGGTAAAAATCCATCAGGATAAATGGAGGTGGTAGACCTTGCCTGATCTGGCCTTCTGAAAAATCCTGCCGAATTACCATCTCGTTTACTGTAGCCACCAAAAACGTAGAACTTATGATTTTCATTAATGGGATACTCAGAGTTTACAAAGAATTGGGTATTGGTCAATTTTGATTGTCCCACTCTCATATTAAAGTTCCTTCTTTCCAGTCCTCTGGCTGCCAATTCGTTTGCGGAAGTATCGGTCGGCGAACCATTTGTTTTCAAGGCAGCCTGCATCGCTGCAATGCTGTTCGCTCCTTGGATGGCTGACTGTTGTGCAGCTGAGAAAAATCCTATTTGCGAGGCACTGGATTTCATAATACTCAACATATTGGCCTGCTCAGTAGCAGATAGGGCATTGATATTGGAAAACATAGCGCTAAGATTCTTGCCATTGGCCAGTGCCACTCTTTCTATGGAATTATAGGCATTGAAAACAGTCCCATTATAGTCTGTTGCTCTGCTGGTGTCATCTCTCCATCCAAAATTTCCAGTGATATTAACGAAGCCTTTTTTTGCTATTTTAAAGCCATAATTGGCATCCAACTGCGTCTTGGTGCCATCCCAGCCACCTCTGTGATCGTTAGCACCTCTGGAAGCAAATCCTCCGCCTGTTAAAGAAAGGTCTAATTTTCCAGTATCTTTTTTCATCACTACATTGATCACGCCTGCAATAGCATCAGATCCGTACTGAGCGGCAGCACCATCCCGTAACACCTCTATCCGCTCAATCGCAAATGCAGGAATCGCATTCAGATCTGTTCCTACGGATCCTCGGCCTGGTGAACCGTTGACATTCACCAATGATGAGGTGTGTCTTCTTTTTCCGTTCAGCAACATTAAGGTTTGATCCGGGCCTAGTCCTCTCAGTTGAGCGGGATCTATATGGTCTGTTCCGTCGGCTACCGTAGTGGTATTGGAGGTAAAAGAGGGCGCAACATAGTTGAGGATTTGTGTTAAATCTGTTTGAGGTGCAGAAGTTGCAAGATCCTTCATACTCAATACATCAATAGCGACAGGTGAATCTGTTACGATTCTGCTTTTGTTTCTGGAACCTACTGTGATTTTAACTTCTTCTATTTCTTTAGATTTTATAGAGTCTTTGACGTCTTGTGCATAAGAGAAAGATGCTACAGATGATAAGGCACCGAAAATTAGAATTTTTTCAAAATAATTTTTCCACATAATTTGTTGTTTTTATTAATAACAAATGTACTTTTTTTTATCAAATCACAAAAAAAAATGAATTTTATTTGTGATAAAAATTAATATTATACATTTGTGTTGCTGATAAATCATTGTAAAATGGTGTATGGTGTAATGCTGTGTTTTATGATAAGGTGTTTTTGTCAGGCTGTTTTAGTCACTTATTTTGAAGTTTTTGGAAGTTAAAACATCTTAAAATCATGCAGAAATATGTAGCAAGATATCTTGTCAGGATATTATATCTGTTTTAGACAATAGAAAAGCAGCAAGCTTTGATTGAAAAATTTTAGAAATTAATTGGTCAGAGTTGCATACCTAGGTAAAACAGTCATATCCTTTTAGGAATGTTCATTTTAATAAAAAAAAAGACATTTGTGGTGTCTGTTTTTTTATGCGCAGAGTGCCTGTCACATCTGGGAAATTATTTTTTCTTTTTCCTTTTTAGGGGAAACAGTTTTGTGATTTTCCTATCGATGTGTTTTGTCAATTCAAAAAACGTAAATGGATTTTCGGATTTATCTTTAGGTGAAATTTCAAAATTTAAACTTTTTATGGCGTCGAGCTGAATACAACAATTTTCAGGATTTGTCCAGAATATTAAATTATTGCAGCCTTTTAATTGTTTGGATAAATCGTTTCCGCTTCTATATCTAACAAACGGTTTTGTATAAGTCTTATTAAATGTCTTTTTATTAATGTAACCACTTCCGTTTTCGTCAATGTTTAATCTGTTTTCATCGATGTTTGCGAGAACTAAATTAATCTCTACGTTATACTTATTAGGAACTGTTATTTTTAAAGTTGGAGAATAAAAATAGATATTAAAATAAAGCAGACTCAAGCTAAAAAAAAACAACAGGTGAGATGATAGAGCATATTTTTTGAAGCTCAGATTTAAAGTTTAAGCTAAAATTCAACAAGCGATCAAAATTCCAAGAAGCAAGATGATTCCAAAATAATAGCCTGGAAAAAACATTCCTCCAGGAAATTCCATAATTTGCATTTCTGATATGATGAGCAGCATTATAGTTGAAATTCTAAAAATTCTTTTAATTATAAGGTCTGACATACTCTTGATGATGAGTTGTCGATTAACGACTTTTTGAATTTTCTAATTTGTTCTGAATTTCTTACTGTTTTGTAAGCGTCCAGTTGCCTGTAAGGTTACCGTTTTTCCAGGTTCCTTTTTTATCTTTTAAATTGCCATAAAGAATGAATGTGTAGCTGTCTGAAATGGCCGGCTGTAAAGTACCATCGTCATAAACGTAGCTTGCCATGCCCTCATTATTCTGTCCGTAAGTTCCAGTGATAGTTCCAGCTTTTGAAACACTTATGGTGAGAGAACCTCCTGCATTACCAGAATAGTTGCCTACCCATTTGCCTATAAAAGGTGAAGTATGGTTTTCCTGTGCCTGATGTTCATAATAGTTATCCGTGATCTGATCACAGGAGATCAAAGTATAGAATGCGACAAAAAGTGAGAGGAGGGTTTTGGTTTTCATTGGTAGTTGATTAGTTTTTCAAATGTATAAAAATTGTATACCAATATTGTCTCAAGAATTTGGATTAAGATTAAGAAAATTCAAAAAAATACTATCTTCGCAAGCATGAAATGGCCGTGATTCAAAATGCGAAACGTCACTGAAATTGGCGATTGCACAAGACCTTTAAAAAATTAATAAAACCTTACTTGTGAAAACAAATCAAAAATCTGCTGCCATTGGTTTCATTTTTATCACACTGCTGATAGATATTACAGGCTGGGGAATCATCATTCCTGTAGTTCCGAAACTGATAGAAGAACTGATCCACGCGGACATCAGCGAGGCAGCCAAGTATGGTGGCTGGCTAAGTTTTGCTTACGCCTTCATCCAGTTTGTTTTCTCACCATTCATAGGAAACCTGAGTGACAAATATGGACGCCGGCCAGTGATCTTGCTGTCGCTCTTTGGATTCTCTGTAGATTATATTTTTCTGGCTTTGGCACCCAGTATCTGGTGGCTTTTTATTGGGCGCATCATTGCCGGAATTACCGGCGCCAGCATCACAACTGCGAGTGCTTACATTGCGGATATCTCAAATGACGAAGACCGTGCGAAGAACTTCGGAATGATTGGCGCTGCCTTTGGTATTGGGTTTATCATCGGGCCTGTATTGGGCGGCGTTTTGGGTCATTATGGTTCCAGAGTGCCTTTCTATGCCGCGGCGGTTTTATGTATGATCAATTTTATATATGGCTACTTCGTGTTGCCGGAAAGTCTCACCAAAGAAAACCGACGGGAGTTCAGCTGGAAAAGAGCAAACCCAGTCGGATCCTTCAAATTCCTGAAAAAACATCCCGAGATCTCAGCGCTTACCACGGCTCTAATCCTGATCTATATTGGCGGACATGCGGTCCAAAGCAATTGGAGTTTCTACACGATGTACAGATTCAGTTGGGACGAGCGTATGGTGGGGATTTCCCTCGGCGTGGTTGGTTTGCTGGTTGGACTAGTGCAAGGTGTTTTGATAAGATGGATAAACCCAAAAATTGGTGATCAGAAAAGTATCTTTTATGGATTGATGCTCTACGCCATAGGAATGCTGCTGTATGCTTTTGCGACTGAGGGTTGGATGATGTTGGTGTTCACGATTCCTTATTGTTTGGGTGGGATTTGTGGTCCGGCATTGCAATCGATCATTACCAAAAATATGCCGTCCAATGAGCAAGGTGAACTGCAAGGGGCGCTCACAAGTTTGATGAGTGCAACTTCTATCATTGGACCTCCGCTGATGACCAATCTGTTCTATTATTTCACACACAAAGAGGCGCCTTTTCTGTTTCCGGGAGCACCGTTTTTCCTCGCTTTTCTTTTGTTTGCAGCAAGTATCTATTTCGTTTATATCAGTTTTAAGGGGAAGAAAGAGCGTTGATAAAAAATCTTTTTGTGATAAAATTATGACAAACAAATGTCTGTTAGATTTATAAACTTTGCTTAATTTTGTCAAATGGAATTGAGTATTGGAGAAATGCTGATGATTGCGTTGGCAATTGTTGTTTTGTTCGGACCAGATAAATTGCCCGAGATCGCAAGAGGTCTTGGCGAAGGCGTGCGTAAGATGCGTGGCGCGGTGGACGATATCAAAACCGAAATTATGAAGGAAGCAGATCACCCGCTTTCCGAAATCAAAAAAGAGATCGATAATGTGAAAAAGTCGGCCCAGGACTATAATCCTTTGGCCGACAAACAATCTGTTCCTGCTGCCCAGGAAACCCCCAAAGTAGATCTTTCCGAAGACGAATCCCACGAAGGACCTGTAAGCCGATAACCGATGAACGGATTCATAGAAAAAGACCAGCAGCTTCTTCTTTTCCTCAATGGATTGGGCAATGCTGCCTTTGATCCTTTTTGGCTCACAGTGACCGGAAAATGGTTCTGGATTCCGTTTTATGCCATCTTACTGTATCTGCTCTACAAAAGTTATCCGCTGAAAAAATTACTGTTTGTCCTCATTTTCATCACCATCGGTATCACAATTTCCGATCAGTTGGCAGGCATCTTCAAACATGGTATAGAGCGGTTCAGGCCTTGCCATACAGATGCCTTGATTTCTCATATGCGGATGGTGATCTGCGGCGGGAACTACGGATTTTATTCATCACACGCTTCAAATTCCTTTTTCCTTTTCAGTTTTCTCACCATTATGATTGGGAAAAAGTACAGATATCTGCCTTACATCTTGTTCGTCTGGGCCAGTATAGTTTCTTACAGCAGGATTTATCTCGGCGTTCATTTTCCTTTTGATATTGCCTTTGGGGCAGCGGTAGGATTTTTGCTGGGTGGTGTCATTGCGAATCTTGCCAAGCGATCTGTACGTCAACAGCCGGCCATTTAATTCAGTTTTTTTAAGAAGCTATTTGACTTCATCGATTGCTAAATTTTTATTTTTTTTTAGAAGCAATTCCCGCTATACACTGTATCTTTTTTGTCAAAGATGAAAGGTTATTATTAGACATCTGTCAAGACAAAAAAGGATGCCGTTTCTATCGGGGCTACGGGTTTTGGCCACCCAATTACTTTTTCCCTTTTTACAGACCACTCATTGTCGAATAAGGAAAAGAACCATTGGTCTCTTATCAGTCCTCATTTGTAAAATCAGTCGTTGTGGTAAGGTTTTCCTTGTAATATCGTAGCGGCGCGGTAGATCTGTTCTACGAAGAATAAGCGGATCATCTGGTGTGTAAAGGTCATTTTGGACAAAGATATCTTCTCATTGGATCTCTGGTAGATCTCCTCAGAAAAACCATAGGCTCCGCCTACCAGAAAATTAATTTTCTTCACAGAGCTTCCCATCCAGAAATCTATTTTTTCAGAGAATTCGCGGCTCGTGAACTGTTTTCCCTTTTCGTCCAGAAGAATGGCGAGTTCATTGGACTCCATTAGATTCAGGAATAATTTCGCCTCTTCCTTCTTCACTTGATCCGGTGTCAGGTTTTTAGCATTCTTGATATCAGGTATTTCGATCAGTTCAAAATTCCAGTGTTTCGGGATCCGGGGGAGATAATATTTGATGAGAGAGATGATTTCCTTGTCATCTGTTTTCCCAATGCAGATCAAATTAATACGCATTTACTATATTTGTACGGCAAAGATAAATGAATGGCAAAAAAAATACAGCGTTTTTTCCTTAATATCAAAAACTTTTTCGACGGGATTCATATTCCTGTTTTGGGAATTTCTCTGTGGAGGATGTTCTCTATCTATTCTGATGCGATTTTTAAAAACCCTTTGGGGAGGCAGGCAGCCAGTATTTCCTGGAACTTTTTCCTGAGTCTTTTCCCGATGATTCTTTTCTTTTTATCAGTTTTGCCGTTTATGCCGCATTACGATAAGCTTCAGTTTTATATTTTCGAAGTATTGATGCCAAGGGTTTTTCCTTCACATATGCAAAGTGATGTGACGACATACATCCAGGAAAGCATCATCCCGAATATGAAATCAATCAGTAATCTGACCATCCTGTTATCCTTCGTTTTCGCTACCAATGGTTGTTTTACTTTGATCAACGGATTTAATAGGAATACCGAACTTTCGAGAACCTTTGTGAAAGAATATCTTCTGGCAATGCTGGTGACAATCTGTTTCCTGACGCTTGTCTGTCTTTCTATATTTGGTATCTATTACAGTGAGGTCGTATTGAAACTGTACACGCCTACTTACGATATTGGCTGGTTTACCAAGAACCTGACGAAGATTATCAGTTTTGTGTCCTTTCCTTTGTTTTATTTTGTATTGTTAGCCTTATTCTATTGGGTGGGTTGCCTCAAGATTACAAGGATAAGAGAAGCGTTTCCAGGTGCCATCTTGACGACTGCATTATTCGTGATCCTTACTTACCTTTTTGCAATCTATGTCGCTAATATTGCGAGATACAATGTCTTGTACGGTTCCATCGGCTCTATTATTCTGGTCATGGTTTGGGTTAATGTGAATGTTTTCTTGGTTCTAATGGGGAATGAGCTCAACCTCGCGATCAAAAAAGTGAAGCTGGAAAAGATCGTGCGGGATGAGATGAGAACGCTGAACGAAATTAATTAAAGGATTTTTGGTGTGATACTAAGCGAGAATTATTATATTTACAATACTTAAAAGCAATTAACACCAAAATATAAAATCATGGCAAAAAGTCAGGACGCAAAAAAAACGACGAAAAAAGAAGCTCTTAAAACTCCAAAGGAAAAAAAAGAAGCTAAAAGAGAAAAGAAAAACGCCACCAAAAGAGATTAAAAAAAGCCCCCTCTCCATAGTTTTAGAAGGGGGTTTTTACGTTTCACGGGAGTAGATATTCAATTCTTATAAACGTTTTACTTTGGAGACACCATTGATGCTTTTCAGCTGTTTGAAGGTCTCTTCCAGCTGGCTTTTGTTCTTCACTTCAAGATTGATATTGCCGGTGAAGATACCATCGTTGGAGGAGATGCTCATACTCTTCATATCCATATTCATAGATCCGCTGATGACCGCCGTAATGTCATTGATCATCCCGATTCTGTCCAGGCCTTCGATCTCTATTTTCACCCTGTTTTTAAAGCTCTCGGCATTGACCCATTTGGCCTGCAAAACCCGGTAGTCATAATTGGCTCTCAGGTTGATAGCGTTGGGACAGCTTTCGCTGTGGATTTTGATCCCGTCAGAAATGGTAATGAATCCAAAGATTTTATCTCCCGGAATGACCGTGCAGCATTTTGCAAAAGAGTAATTCAGTTTTTCCTCATCTTTCCCGAAGACAATCATATCCAGATTGGAGTCTGCTTTGTCTATGAAATCTTCTTTATTAGAGGTTTTTCTGAAGCGTTGGAACAAATTGCTGAGAATGCTTTTGCCGTCTGCATATCGTTTAATGTCGCCAATGTCGAAAGTCCCGTTCTGGAAACCAAGAAAAAGATCCTGAGAGGTTTTTAGATTGAGTGATTTCTGTAAACCATTGATCTCCTCGTCTGAGAAATTCAGTTTTGCGTGGCGCATTTTTCTCTGAAGAATTTCTTTTCCCTCGGCTGTGTTTATGTTTTTTTCAGAATTAAGGATATTCTTAATCTTTGATTTGGCTTTGGAAGTTACCACAAAATCCAGCCAATCTGGCTTAGGTTTCTGATTCTGGGAAGACAGAATATCGATCTGATCTCCATTTTGAAGTATGTAGCTGATGGGAACCAGTTTTCCGTTGATCTTCGCACCAAGACATTTGGTCCCAAGGTCTGAATGGACGGAGAAGGCAAAGTCCAGGGCAGTTGCGCCTGTAGGAAGAATCTTGATCTCACCTTTTGGCGTGAAGACAAAGACTTCTTTGGAGTAAAGATTTAATTTGATATTGTCAAGAAGCTCAGATGTACTCAGGTTTTGCTGTTGTTCCAGTACATCTCGGATCTCTGACACCCAATTCTCAAATCTTTGGTCATCGTTGTTTTTGCGGTATCCTTCCTTGTATTTGTAATGTGCTGCGACGCCTTTTTCTGCGATCTCGTTCATCCTTTCAGAACGGATCTGCACTTCTATCCATTTTTTATCAGGACCCATCACGGTAAGGTGAAGGCTTTCATAACCTGTAGATCTCGGTTGTGAGATCCAGTCACGCATTCGAGAAGGATTACTTTGGTAAAGATCTGTTACGATAGAATAGATTTTCCAAGCCAGAAATTTCTCATTTCGTGGATCAGATTTATATATAATACGGATCGCATAATTATCATAAACTTCCTCAAAGGTGACGTTCTGCTTCTGCATTTTACGATAGATGGAGCTGATGGCTTTTGCCCGTCCTTTGATCGTGAAATTGAGGTTCTCTTCTTTCAGTTGTTCAGAAACTTCTTTGGTAAATTCTTCCACGTATTTTTCACGGAACTCTTTTGCTGTTTCTAGTTTGGTCAGGATCTCGTTGTAAACCTCAGGATTATTGTATTTGAGAGAAAGATCTTCGAGCTCAGATTTAATAGAATACAGTCCGAATCTGTGGGCAAGTGGTGCGTAGATGTACGCGGTTTCCGAAGCTATTTTTTTCTGCTTTACGGGATGCATACTGTCCAGGGTCCGCATATTGTGCAATCTGTCTGCGATCTTTATGAGAATCACACGGAAATCCTCGGAGAGCGTTAATAGAAGCTTTCTGTAATTCTCCGACTGCACGGAGATATTCTGCTGATTCATCACAGAGATCTTTGTGAGCCCGTTGACAATATCTGCAATGGTTTTACCAAATATTTTGCTGAGGTCTTCGTAAGTGTATTCAGAATCTTCTATGACGTCGTGAAGTAATGCGCACGCAATACTGGTGGCACCCAAACCCACTTCGTTAGCGACAATTTTTGCAACCTCAATAGGGTGATAAATGTAAGGCTCGCCCGTTTTTCTACGCTGGTCTTTGTGCGCATCCAGAGCAATGTCAAAGGCTTTTCTGATCAGTTTGTTCTGTTCCTCATCCAACGTTCTGTATGTGTTGTTGATGAGGTCTTTATATCGGGCAAGGATTTCCTTGTTTTCTTTTTCTAAATCGTAAATCATCGGCTAGTGTTATCTCATAACGAATATATGAAAAATTAAAGCCATTGTCAAGAGATATTTTTCCATGATGGCATTAAGTTCTATCCATAAAAATTTGTGATGGTGCTGTCTTATAAATGGTAGATGTTGTATTTTTTTTATGATTTTTTAATGTTTTGCCCTTTTGAATTGAGCGTGTAACTTAAAATGATTTAAAATCTCATCTTTATGTTTTTTCAAAAGCAACGATAATAGGAATCCTTTGAACGCGAGAATCTGTATTTTTGCAGAGATGTTTCAGAAGTTTTATAAAATGACCATTCCGTTTTATACCGTTTTTCTGCTGTATTTGATGTTTGTCGGATTCGGGAGAAGTCAGTATGATACGAATATTGTACGACTTGTTCCGATGTTTTCTACAATAGATTTTGTGACAGAGACCATTCGTTGGAAAACCATTATCATTAATCTTTTTGGTAATGTGATCATGTTTGCACCATTCGGATGTCTTGGGCTTGTCTTTCCTGCACTCAACGGTTTTAAAACCCTGATTGTCAACTTTCTTTTTGTAATCATTTTAGTTGAAAGCCTTCAGTATTTCACACGTCTCGGTGTATTTGACGTCGATGATATTATTCTCAATACACTTGGTGTGGCCATCGGATTTTGGATTTATAAACTAATGAACTTGGATCATCCATCAGCCAGAATTTGACCACTGCGAACGGTTATTTATTCAGTTCTTTGGCGCGATTTTCGGCAGCAAGAATTCCTTTTTTTAGGATTGCTTTTAATTCGTTTTTTTCGAAGGTTTCCAATGCAGCTTCTGTGGTGCCGCCTTTGGATGCGACATCTTTTATTAATTCTTCCAGAGATTTGTCAGAATTGTTGATGAGATGGTAAGCGCCCAACATGGTTTGTTTTACAAAAAGTTTCGAGAGGTTTTCATCGATTCCCATTTCTGTTCCTGCTTTTATCATGGCGTCTATGATGTAGTAGAAATACGCTGGTCCGCTTCCGGAAAGTGCCGTCACGCCATCCAGAAGACTTTCATCTTCCAAGTAAACGGAACGTCCAGTAGAATTTAATAACCTTTCAACATTCATTAATTCTGAAAAAGAAATCCCTTCAGCAGCCGTGTAACCAGTGATTCCCATTCCCAAAAGAGTGGGAGAGTTGGGCATCGCACGAACCACAAATTTATGATGCAGAAGTTTCTGAATGTTCTCGATAGAAATTCCCGCCATTATTGATAAAACCAAAGATTGATCCGAAATTTTAAATGGTAGATTTTCTGCCACAAAACCGAAATCCTGAGGTTTCACAGCGATGATGATCAGGTCTGCTTCCAAACTTTTGATTTCCTCAAATGTGGAGATGTCAGAGTCGGGGAAAGCTTCTTTTAATTTAGATTTTTTATGCTGATTTCTAATAATGAGTTGGAGGTTTTGCGGTTTTATCAATTCATATTTCAAGAACGATCTTGAAAATGAGATTCCCATATTTCCGGCTCCTAAAACGGCGATTTTCATTTGTGTTTTGTTTTTAATTGATTAGCAATTTCCGTCGGTATCGCAGGACTCGCCTTCTTGGATTATGGTGAAGTCCGACTGGGATTCAGAAAACTCTGACCAGCTTTTTTCCAATACTTCTGAAAATAAATGCGTAGGCTGAGCGCCAGAAATCGCATATTTTTGGTTGAAGACGAAAAAGGGAACACCTTTTATGCCAAGATTCGATGCTTCAGAAATATCTTGATTGACTAGGTTTAAAAATTCTTCAGAAACGACAGCATTCGTTATTTCTTCTTTTGAAAATCCCAGTTTCCCGCCAATTTCTGCCAGCGTATCCACATTATCTATATCTTTTCCGTGAAGAAAATAAGCTTCGAAAAGCAGTTCTTCCATTTCGTTGGCTTTTCCTCTGTGGTCAGCCAGTTGCACCAGCATTTGACTTTTGAAAGAATTGGCAACCTTCACGTCATCAAAATTAAAATCGATGCCTGCATTTTTTCCCGATTGGATCAGGTTGTCGTGCATTTGCATCACCTGCTCTATCGGGAAGCCTTTCACTTCTGATAGATACTCGTAATGGTTTTTTGTAAGATCGGTTTTCATATCCGGGTCCAATTGGAACGAGTGCCAATAGACTTTGATACTTTCATTTTGAGAAAATGCCTGAAGCGCTTTTTCAAAATGTTTCTTTCCGATAAAACAAAACGGACAACGTGTGTCACTCCAAATATCTACTTGCATTTTTTTTAATTTTAAATTATATTCACTTCTCTTTCAAGTGCGATCCCGTATTTTTCCTTTACAGAATCAATGATCATTGTTGAGAAATCAACGATCTCTTTTCCCGTTGCATTTCCTGTGGCATTGATGATCACCAAAGCCTGCAATCTGTGTGAAGCCACATTTCCGATTTGTTTTCCTTTCCAGCCACATTGCTCGATGAGCCAGCCGGCAGGAACTTTGACGAAGTCGCCATTCTGATAACCCGGAATGTTGTCAAATTTTTGTTTTAAATCTTCAAATTGAGTGAGAGGAATGCTTGGGTTTTTAAAAAAACTCCCTGCGTTTCCAATCACTTTTGGATCCGGTAATTTGCTTTGACGGATGTGGATCACGGCTTTCGACACATCCTGAATGGTTGGATTTATGATGTTCAAATGATCAAGTTCTAATTTGATGGCGCCATATTCAACATCAATTTTATGATCTTTTCGAGTTAACTTAAAAGTCACTTCCAGAATCACATATTTTCCTTTTCCTTCCTGCTTGAAAATCGAATCTCGGTAGCCAAATCTGCACTTTTCCAGGTTGAAAATTTCTATTTCCAAAGTTTCAAGATTCAGTACTTTGCAGCTTTCAAAAACATCTTTGATCTCTGTTCCGTAAGCGCCAATATTCTGCATCGGAGAAGTGCCTACATTTCCCGGGATCAACGACAGATTTTCCAGTCCGCCATAATTTTTATCCAGACAGAAAAGCACGAATTGATGCCAGTTTTCGCCCGCTTTTGCTGTGACTAAAACTTCATTGTCATCAATGATCTCCTCGGTGATTCCTTTCAAATTAAGTTGAACAGCTAATCCATCAAAATCTTTGGTGAAAAGAATATTGCTTCCACCACCTAGGAAAAGGAGTGTGGAAGATTGGGTAAGTTTTAGCGTTTCTGTAAGGTCTTCTGTGGAAGATATTTCTGTAAAAAATCTTGCAGAAACATCCACGCCAAATGTGTTGTAAGGCTTGAGAGATGTGTTTTCCTGAATTGTCATAAATTCTTTGAAATGTATAAAGTATCTTGTTTTATTATTCCAAAAATTTTTGGAGTTTTAATAACATCAATTTTTAATTCTTTGTTTGAGTTTTTATCCAATCTCTGTTTTGTTAAAAAATAATCTTTATTTATTTTAAATTTTTTATCGGTTTCAAAATTCCATCTACTTTCAAAATAATCAAAATAGTCATCACTGCCTTGATAGAAATATCCTTCAAAAGTTGGCGAAGAATTCACTGCGAAAGCATTTTCAGAATCTTTCATTTCGACATAATTTTCACAAGAAACTATCAAAATAAATATTGCGAATAATAGCAATCTTTTCACCTTACTTGTATTTCGGAAGCAAATTTTCCAAATCTGTTTTTAATTGTTCCAATTGTTTGTAACCTGCAGACTCTGCCGGAACATTATATAACTCATATTCTTTATCAGAAGTTTTGATTCTAAAGATCTCATCCGCTCCATCATAAACACCACGTTGTTCCCCGCCTTTTGTTTTTTGCAAAACAGAAAGATTGATTCCGGAAACTAATTTCTGCCAATCCTGGGAAGTGATTTTTTTCTTGATATTAGGAAATTGTGCTACTCTGCCACCTCTGGAAGAAGATTCCAGAGAATCCTGAGATGCTGTGATAGAAGTGGCACCGCCTCTTCCAAACGTGTGGCTGTAGGATACAGACTGGATGCTGGTATTCTGGGCGGATGTTTTGCAGCTAAGCATAACAAAAGATAGTGCAGAAAGGACAAAGCCTATTTTGATTATTTTCACCATTGTATTTTTTTTATGTTAATTAAATTCTAAATTATATTGCTGAATGGCATCTTTTAAAATTTCGACACTTCTTCTCAGGTCTTCCTGTTTCAAGACATAGGCGATTCTTACTTGTTTTTTACCCAATTCGGGCTCGCTGTAGAAACCACCCATTGGGGCAACCATGACCGTTTCATTGTTGTTCGAGTAGCTTTCCAACAGCCATTGTGCAAATTTCTCTGTATCATCTACAGGCAGTTCTACACCACAATAGAAGGCACCTTTTGGTTTCGGGCAGATTACGCCAGGTATCTCATTCAATAATCCGACCAGAAGATCACGGCGCTGTTTGTATTCTTCTCTTACTTTTGCGATATATTCTGCGTCGTTTTTGTGTGCAGCTGTCGCAGCAATCTGTCCCAAAAGAACCGGACTCAATCTGGCCTGAGCGAACAGAATCGCAGCATCGTGGATTTTTTTCGATCTTGTGATAAGGCAGCCGATTCTTGCGCCACACATCGAGTATCTTTTGGATTCCGAATCGATCACGATAACGTTGTCTGATACTTCTGGAAATTCAAACATCGATATTTGTTGTTCTCCGTCGTACACATATTCTCTGTAAACCTCGTCGGAAATAATCACGATGTCGTGTTTCTTTGCGATCTCTGCCAACTGCTGAAGTTCTTCTCTTGAGTACAGATAGCCCGTTGGATTTCCTGGGTTACAGATGACAATGGCTCTGGTTTTATCGGTAATTCTTTTTTCAAATTCTTCGATGGAAGGCAGCGCAAAACCAGTCTCAATCGTTGAAGGTACTGCAACGATATTGATGTTGAAGGTTCCTGCAAAACCATTGTAATTGGCGTAATAAGGTTCCGGGATGATGATCTCATCGCCGTCATCACAAAGTGTGGAAATGGCGAAGTTCAAAGCTTCGGAACCGCCGTTTGTCACGATAAAATTGTCAGTCGTCAAATCTGTGAATCCCAAAGAATGGTAATAATCTCTAAGGGCAGTTCTGTATTCCAGATTACCTTCGGAAAGTGCGTATTCGTAGATTTTCAGATGGTTGTTTCTGATGGCTTCCAGTGCTGTTTCCGGTGTTTCTATATCGGGTTGACCAATATTGAGGTGGTAAACTTTGATTCCTTTTTGTTTTGCTGCTGTTGCAAACGGAACTAATTTTCTAACTGGAGACGCAGGCATATGTTGCGCACGTTGTGAAATTTTTGGCATTGTTTATTGACTTTGGGATACAAAAATAGTGATTTTTTGGTTGTGGGTTGATGGTTCTCAGGTGATAGTTTTTAAAATTTGAAAGAATGTGATTTGAATACAAATCTGGATTATGGCGAAGCTGCAGCCCGGCCTGAGTGCACTCTTCGAGAACCTCAGAGTGACAGATTGTAAGTGGAAGGCGGAAAAGCTGCCCAAAAAATTAACAGTTAAATACTTTCTGTAGTTTGAATCTTCAATTATCTTTGTCGGTATGAAAAAATCGGTTTTACTTTTTTTGTTCTTCTTGACATTATGTTGTAAAACTTATAACACCTCAATTTTGGAAAACGGAGATCTGCTTTTTGTGCCCGCTGTAGAAACGGGATTGTCTGGCGCCATCAACAATGTGACGCAAACGGAAAGGAAAACTTCTTACGACCACATCGGGATTGTGAAGAAAGAATCTGATCATTTATACGTGCTTCACGCTGCTCCAAAAGGCGGTTCTCAGAAACAGAAAATCAATCACTTTTTGAAAGAACAGACCAAACTAGGTCAAAAAATAGATGTTTACCGTTTGAAAGCTGAGTATAAAGTCTCTATCCCAAATTCTGTTGCGAAGGCGGAGTCTTTGGTGGGAAAACCTTATAACTTCAATTATATTCTGGATGATCATTCCTATTATTGCTCGGACTTTGTGGAAAGGGCATTCCGTGATCATGAGATTTTTGCATTAGAACCTATGACTTTCGTTGATCCTAAAACTAATAAAACCAATGCGTTTTGGGAAAAATGGTACCAAGACAAAAACCTAAAAGTGCCGGAAGGCGAGCCAGGCTGTAATCCAAATGGCTTGGCAGCGTCTGAAAAACTGAACAAGATAGGAGAGCTGCAATAATTTTTTTTTAAAAATTTAATTCATACTTATTTGGTGGGAATTAATTAATTGATATATTTGCAACAGAATTAGGATTAAATGAAACGCATCTTCTCTCAAATCGTAATGTGTAACTCCAAGTAAACCATTGGGTAGGAGAGGATATGTTACAAGCTTTACCTTCCGGTAGAGCTTTTTTATTTTAAAAATTGGATTTTAAGTTATGGGAAAATTGACGGGCAAAAGTTTATGTGTTGATGAGAGTGCCGTTTCGATTGTGGCTTATCAGGTTATTTTGATAACAGTTTTTGGTATTCATTTCCAACTGCAATGGTTGTTGATTTTTCTGGCCTTTGATTTTTTCATAAGAGCAACTGGATGGTTCATTTCGCCATTATATTTTCTGGCAAAAAAAATGACGGCGTTTTTATATTTCGAAAAGAAACCAGTTTTTGCTGCACCTAAAAGGTTTGCTGCGATGTTGGGATTTCTAATGTCTGTCCTGGTCGCATTTTTTTATGCTTCTCCAACTGGGATTTTCTTAGGAATTGCATTGATGCTACTGGCAGCGTTGGAAAGCGTTTTCAATATCTGTATTGGTTGTTATATCTATAATTTTTTAGTGCTTCCGATTCAAAATAAATTCAATCATTCACCAAAATAATAGATGACTATGATTTACAAAAATGAAACTTTTGGTAACAATTTGGTTCCCAAGCCTGCAAAGGAAATTATCCTAGAAATAGAACTGAATGGTAAAATCCGTTTTGATATCCTGCTTTACACGATCTACAACCATTACAATATCAGTTATAAAATCGTGAACGCACACATCGAATATCTGAATGGCAATAACTTCGGAAATGTAAAACTTCTTCTAAAGATCACAGATGAGGAGATCGATAAGATAGAAAATTACCTTGGTGAATATAAACTGATGAGTTGCAAAATACCAGTCCTACAACAAACAAAGGAAGCTTCATAATGAGCTTCCTTTAAATTTGATAGTCTTTGACTTAAGTTTTTCAGCAGTCAACTGACAACTGAAAATTTATGAATTACTGTTCGATTCTTCTGATATCAGCACCTATCGCTCTCAGTCTCTCGTCTATATTTTCGTAACCACGGTCAATCTGTTCTATGTTTTGTATGATGGATTTTCCTTCCGCAGAAAGTGCCGCGATCAGTAGTGCATTTCCGGCTCTGATGTCTGGCGATACCATTGTGGTTCCTCTTAGTGGTGTCTCTTGGTTCATCCCGATCACTGTTGCTCTGTGTGGATCACAAAGGATAATTTGTGCGCCCATATCAATCAATTTGTCTACGAAGAACAATCTGCTTTCGAACATTTTCTGATGGATCAAAACAGAACCTTTTGCCTGGGTTGCCACGACCAAAATGATAGATAGTAGATCTGGCGTAAAACCTGGCCAAGGTGCATCTGAAACCGTTAAAATAGATCCGTCTATGAACTTCTGGATCTTATAATTTTCCTGAGAAGGGATGTAGATATCATCACCTCTCTGTTCCAAATGGATTCCTAATTTTCTGAAGGTATTGGGAATCACGCCAAGCTCATTCCATTTGACGTTTTTGATGGTAATCTCAGATTTTGTCATTGCTGCCAAGCCAATCCAAGAGCCAATTTCCACCATATCTGGTAACATTGTGTGTTCTGTGCCATGTAATTTGTCAACGCCTTCTACAGTCAATAGGTTGGATCCTATTCCGGAAATATTGGCACCCATTCTGTTCAACATTTTGCATAGTTGTTGAAGGTAGGGTTCGCAAGCGGCGTTGTAGATTCTCGTTTTTCCTTTTGCCAAAACAGCAGCCATCACGATATTGGCTGTTCCTGTAACAGAGGCTTCTTCTAAAAGGATGAATTTTCCTTTTAATTCTTTGGCTCTTAAAGAATAGAAAGCTTCTTCCTCGTCATAAGAAAACTCTGCTCCCAGTTCCACAAAACCTTGGAAGTGCGTGTCCAGACGTCTTCTTCCAATCTTGTCACCGCCGGGCGTTGGAAGATAAGCTTCCCCAAATCTAGCCAGCATTGGTCCCAAGATCATCACAGAACCTCTTAGTTTTGCGCCATCTTTTTTGAATTCTTTGGATTTTATATAGTCGAAATTAACTTCATCTGCTTTGAAAGTGTAATCTCCTTTTCCGTTTTTGGTAACTTTTACATTAAAGTCCTGTAAGATCTCAATCAATTTGTTGACATCTTTGATATCCGGAATATTACTGATCCTCACCTCATCTTCGGTTAGCAAAACAGCACAAAGGATTTGTAAAGCCTCATTTTTGGCACCTTGAGGTGTTATTTCTCCGCTTAGCTTTTTTCCTCCTCTTATTTCGAACGCATTACTCATTATTTTCTCTTGTTTTTATGATTTTGGAAATTATTCCTTCTGTTGTTACTGTTTTGATTTGTGTTTCGGTTGTTATTTGTGTTTCGGTTATTATTGTTGTTGTTATTTCTGTTGGTAGCATAATATATTTTGCTTCTTTCCAGAGATTCCAAGCTTGTAAGATCCAGTTTGTTATCTGATAACTCCTTCAAATGGCGGAAGATCACATCATCCTGTACGTGTTCTTTGTTGTACACGTTGTAGGACTTTTTCATATTATTGGCAATGACATGGGTGAGTGCTTCTTTCTCATCGCCTTCCTCCAGTGCAATTGCTTTTTCTATCAGTTGTAGAATACTTTTTCCGTAGAATTTATAGGCGTTATCCAATGACGGATAATCCATTTTTCTAGGTTTTGTGATCAGATCTTCCTCGGAAAGAATAGGATAAGGAGAATCGACATCCAGGTTGTGATCTGCCAGAATAAAAAGGTGATCCCAAAGTTTGTGTTTGTAGTTTTCTTCATCACGAAGGTGTGGATTTCTCTGTCCCATAAACTCGATGATGGCCAATGCCATTTCATTTCGCTCCTCTTTGGTTTGCAGGGTTTTGCAATGCTCCACCAGCTGCTGTATGTTGCGCCCATATTCGGGCATTAGTAGTTGTGTTCTGTCGGTATTATAATCCATAATGTGCAAATATAAAACATTTCGCGTTCAAAGTCTGAAATTCAAAATCTAGTGTTGATTTTTTTTCTGATTATTTTTTTAGAGCCCGCAAATTCTCAGTTTTATATAGCTGTAAGGTGGATATTTTGCAAGCCTATTTTTCTATAAATTTTTTCTTTTGCTCTGCATTCGGCAGAAAACACTGCTTGGCTGCTAGTTTTTTTCGATTTCGGGAAACAAGCTTATAAAATTGATTTCCGATAGCGTGCGGAAGTATTTTTCCAACCGAGGCTAATGAATAAATACCGCCCATTTCGCTTGCTATTTGTAAAATTGCCTGATATCTGGTCAGATAAAAATGATTGGGTTTCCAAAGGTAAAGCGTGTCAAAAACTTGATTGGGCAGATTTCTTTCATTCAAGAATTTCTGCCCAAATTCCGATTGTAATGATGAAAATAAAAAACGGTCATCTTTGTCTCGCTCCAAGATCCATTGCACCCAATGGTTGCAGAATCCACATTCGCCATCATAGAAAACGATGGATTTATCCTTAAAATTTGCTGAGATATCTGTTGTCATAAAGCGTTGGCCTGCTGGATTTGTTTTTGAATTTTTCGGAAATAATCTGCCAATAGTTGTCTTTGCTCATTGGTCAGTTTTGCATCTGGATGACCAAGAGTGTAACTCTCCAATGGCATTTCCTTTTGTTCAACTTGTTCTGCAGCTTCTCCCAGTTTATGTGACTGTCTTTTAGAATCGTATGTTGCAAAGGTAGAGAAGTTAAGTTCCTTTCTTCCTTCGTCTCTGTGGTTTTTTAAAAGCCAGCCAGCGGGTTGTGTGTAACTGTAAGCCGGATATGCTGTTTCGTTGGAATGGCAGTCATAACAGGAATTTCTGATGATATTGGCGATTGGTTCCGGTGTGTTTTTAATTTTGATAAAATCCATCCCGTCATTGGTTACAGGATTTACTTTATCAATTTGAAAAAACTGAATCATTATAAAAGCAACCAAAAGAACAGTTAATACTTTTTTCATAGTTTTATTTTAGCTAAGATAACAAATTTTCGTCCAAAAGTTAAATTCGAGAAACAAGGCAAAAGTAAAAAGAAAGAAGTTAAAAAATCTGGGATGCGTTGTACGTCTTTGCGAACCTTAAAATATTTTCAATAACCACAAAAAACCAGAGCGGACTCTGCGTTCAAAATTCCGCATAATTATCCATCACAAAACCTTGAAGCTGGAAACTCAAAACCTTAAACCCGAAAATTTTCGTACATTTGCAAAAATTTTGGGCTTCGAAAGTCGGAGTAACCCATTCTTAATCAAAATTAAAAGATTTAGAAATTACGAGATTTAGAAATTCTGTGAAAAATTTTCATTGCCAAATTTCTCAATCTCATAATTTAATAATTTCTCAATCTTTTAAAAAGAAACAAATTTATGTCAAATATTGTCGCAATCGTTGGGCGTCCCAACGTAGGAAAATCCACATTATTTAATCGATTATTAGAAAGAAGAGAAGCCATCGTAGATTCTACTGCCGGCGTTACCAGAGACCGTCATTACGGGAAATCTGACTGGAACGGCGTTGATTTTACCGTGATCGATACAGGTGGATATGATGTAGGAACAGACGACGTTTTCGAAGTGGAAATCCGCAAGCAAGTACAATTGGCTGTGGACGAAGCAACTTCTATCATTTTTATGGTAAGCGTAGATGATGGCCTTACAGACACAGATCAGGAGATCTTCGAATTATTAAGAAAATCAAACAAGCCTTTATATTTGGTGGTCAACAAAGTAGATTCTTCCAAAGAAGAATTGCCTGCAACCGAGTTTTACCAATTGGGCGTGGAAAAATATTTTACGTTATCTTCTGCAACAGGTTCCGGAACCGGAGAATTGCTGGATGCTGTCGTAAGAGATTTCCCGACAACAGATTACAAAGATCCATTCGAAGGCTTGCCAAAGATTACCATCGCAGGTCGTCCTAACGTGGGAAAATCTACAATGACGAACGCACTTCTCGATGTGGAAAGAAACATCGTGACCGATGTGGCCGGAACAACAAGAGACAGTATTCAGACTTTGTACAACAAATTCGGACACGAGTTTGTGTTGGTAGATACAGCAGGAATGCGTCGTAAAGCGAAAGTTTCCGAAGATTTGGAATTCTATTCCGTCATGAGATCCATCCGTTCTATCGAGTATTCTGATGTGGTGATCCTGATGGTGGATGCCACGCAAGGTTGGGAATCTCAGGATATGAACATCTTTGGATTGGCTCAGAAAAACAGAAAAGGAATCGTGATTTTGGTCAACAAATGGGATCTCATCGAGGACAAACACACCAACACGATCCGTGATTTCGAACAGTCTATCAGAGACAAAATTGGGCAGTTCAACGATATTCCCATTCTTTTCGTTTCTGCTCTTACGAAACAAAGAATCCTGAAAGCCGTAGAAATGGCAATGGTCGTCTATGAAGATCGTAAGAAAAAAATCAAAACGTCCAAACTGAATGAAGTGATGTTGCCAATCTTCGAAGCAATGCCACCGCCATCCAACAAAGGAAAATACATCAAGATCAAGTATTGTGTACAGTTGCCAACGCCATCGCCACAGTTTGTGTTTTTCTGCAACCTTCCGCAATATGTGAAAGAGCCGTACAAGCGCTTTACCGAGAACCAACTTCGTAAAAACTTTGGTTTCACCGGAGTGCCAATCGAGATCTACTTCAGACAAAAATAAAAATTCAAACCCTCTCTTCGTTCAAACTTCGGGAGGGTTTTTTATTTAGGAGCAAGACGTTTTTAATTTCTATTCACCATTCCAACCCGCTATCCGCTATATCTTTTTCTTTTTCAGAACGTCTGCAATCCAAATTGAGGTTTCGGTACCAAAAAAGAAAAAGGATGCCGCTGCTATCGGGGCTAGATTGAGGTTTTCCTTATCTATCCAGATTTTAGAATTAGTTTCATTAAAAAGCTATTCTGGAAAAAGTCGCAGCGCGATGACCTGTTAATAGATAAAAGATCATCACCGATGTCAAAGCTCCATAGGAGCGACCTGTAACAATCAAAATATCATTAAACAACGATTTTCATTTAAAATAATTTGAAACCAAATTTAAACAGTTTCCAAATTTTTACGATATTTACCCACAAAATAAACGAAATGCTAAAAGTTTTATCAGAAGAATTTTCATTGGTGAATTCTTGGATCAATGATCTTCGAAATGTAGAAGTCCAAAATGACCGCTTAAAATTCCGTAGAAATATGGAACGCATTGGCGAAATTGCCGCTTTCGAGATCAGTAAAACTTTGAATTTTATCGATACCGAACTTACAACACCTCTGGAGAAGATCTCTGTCAAAGAAATCGAAACACAACCCGTTATCACCACGATCCTGAGAGCTGGTGTTCCATTATTCCAAGGGATTCTTAACTATTTTGACAAAGCCGATTGCGGTTTTGTGGCCGCTTACAGAAAGCACGATGCCAACGATTATTTTTCCATCAAACAAGATTATCTGACTTGCCCGAAATTAGATAATCGTCCCCTCATCATCGCAGATCCAATGTTGGCAACCGGCGCATCACTCATAGAAGCGATCAAAGATCTTTTGACCAACGGAAAACCAACCTCCATCCATATTGTTGCCGCAATCGCAAGCCGGCAAGGTGTGGAAACTATTCAAAATGCTTACCCAGATGCAAAGATCTGGATCGGCGCTTTGGACGAAAGTTTAACTTCAAAAGGTTACATCACGCCAGGTTTGGGCGATGCAGGCGATTTGTCTTATGGTGAAAAACTACAGAGATAAATATTATAACGATAAACTATAAATGATGATTGATGGCTGATCAATTAGCTATCATTGATCAATCATCAGTCATATCTACACGTCCATCGCCATCACAAGCAAACTGATCTTGACATTGTCAGAGTTGCGCAGGATTTCCCAGGCAATGTTTGAGCTTGTATTTCCTGTTGTATAAACATCGTCAATCAATAATAGATGCTTATCACAGATCTTCTCGGTCATTTGGTAAGCATTTTTTGTTTTTAGACGTTCGCTTTGGCTTTTCTTGGCTTGTGCTTTTGAATGTTGTGTTCGCTTTAAAAGATGATGATCGATTGGGATCTGAAAATGCCTTGCCAATTCATTTCCGAATAGATGTAGTTGATTGTAACCTCTTTGTTTTAGTTTTTTGGGATGAAGCGGTACTGTTGCGATCAAATCCGGCTTTTTAGCTTCGAAGTTTAATTTCTCAATCGTCCATTCTGCCAGGTTTTTACCAATCTTTTCTCTGTGATTATATTTCAGTTGTTGAATGATCTTTTGCGCCAGACTTTCCTTTTCGTAAAGCATCAACGAAAAAGCATTTTCAACGGGAAACAGAAGCGAAACATTTTCTTTCAGACTATTATTTTCATAAAATTGATGGTCAGAAAAATGTATATTGTCTTTGCATATTTCACAAACTACCTCATTCTTGTCAATCAGTTGATTGCAATCCAGACAACGGTTTGGGAAAAGAAAATCGAAAATCATTATTTGTGTTTTAAAATTTAAAATTAAAACTTTTATTCAAATAAATGATTACAATATCTTTTTACGCACCATCTCAATAGATTTTTTCATATCCATATTGAATTGTTCTTTCTCCAGTCGTACAGGCGGCGCCTGGCGTACATCGCAATTTACGATGCTGCAGCTTTCACACGTCACACCCACTTCAATCGTTTTTAGTGAAGATGATCTGGCGAAATTTATTTTTTTGATGGTTTGATTATTCAGCAGGATTCCCAAACAATAACTTCTGTTGCTTCCGTCAGAAAAAGGATTTTTTTGTGAGGTAGAAATGACGAGGTAACTCACGCCTTGGTCTTTGTAGTGTGAGATCTGAGCATCTGTGATAGACTCATTGTCCTGAAGATGGTAAAGATTTTTAACCGCGATCCAGCGTCTGCAATAGTGCTCGTGTGTGGCGTTAGCGTGAGGCGCCTGCTGGTGATTCAGGTGCAATTCTTTTAGGATGTTAATTTTATCCGAACCGTCTTTTTTCACAAAACACAGATAAAATAAGTCTTTGATGCCAAATTCCGAAGACAGGATATTGGTCAATCTGTAATAGAAAGTCTCCGGCGAATCTGTAAAGTGATTGATGAGGTTTTCAAATTGAACAGCATTCCATTCTTTTTGATAGAAGCAATCTGTGATTTTTTCCAGCAGGTCTTTTTTTGAGATCAGCAAACATCCAGCAAAATAAGAGGCGTAGAAATTATTGAGAATTTCTTCAAAACTTCCAAAATCCAGCCAGGAATAGGTGTTTGGGCGTGGGTTTAACTTCAAAACATTGAATCCGATCTCCTTTGCTAAAATAAATATTTCCTGATTGACGCCCAGTCTTTCATTCAGCAAAAGTATTTTTTTTTCCGGGATATAAAGTGAGCGAAGTTTGTTGAGAGCAGAGTCTTCTGCAAACTTCTCTGATCTTATGTCGTATCCGAATTTCTCTTTCAGTAAGTTTTCAAGCGTCTCTGTTTTGAGGTTTTTATTCAGTTTAAGATTATTTTCTTCAGCAAAAAGGCTTGATTTTTCTTCGATGTCTGGGAAGTAATTATCGTACAACTCCTGAAAAGATCGCATCACTGCGAAGTAAAACCGTTCTTTCCCAAGGTTGTAATTCTGAGAAATTTCTATCAAAGCATTAATGAAAGCAGTGACTTTTTTCGGAGCATCGCTGATGATGCTGATGAGATTGTTTTTATTAATTCCAAAAAGATCCAACGGTACTTCCTTGAAAAAATCAGACTGCAAGATCTCATTAATGGGTGTCAGCGTCTTATCCAGTTTTGAAGAAACAAGGTCGTCAAAAGTACAGCTCAACGCGTTGGAAAGCTGAACGATTTTGTCGTGTTTGGGATATTTTTTTCCATTCTCTATTTCGTTAAGATAAGATTTGGAAAGTCCTGTTTTATTGGCAAGATCTTGAAGAGACCAGTTTTTTTTCTGTCTCTGCTGTTTCAGTTTAAGTCCGAAAACCACGCGGATGTAGTCGCTCTCTGCAATCATAGATTCAAAGATAAATAAAAAGCGATTATTCGCATAATAAATTTGATGAAAATTTAGCGAACGTTCGCTAATTGTGAAAATATTTTTTATACATTTGTCAAACCAAATCACAAGGTATTATCATTATGGAAACCATAAATCAATTGAAAGTAATTGCTACAAGGCGTTTTAGGGAAGTTTTCACACCGGAGCTGACTGATTTTCTGGTGGCGTTGCATCAAAAATTTAATCAAAAAAGGCTTGATCTTTTAGAAGAAAGAAAGATGAGTCAGGCTGGCTTTGACAGCGGCGAATTACCAGCTTTTCCAGCAGAAACAGCATCCGTGCGAAACGGCGATTGGACTTGTGCGACACTTCCAAAAGATCTATTGGACAGGCGGGTCGAGATTACAGGGCCGGTGGACCGTAAAATGATTATCAACGCTTTGAATTCCGGTGCCAATACTTTTATGGCAGATTTTGAAGACAGCAATTCGCCGACTTGGGAAAACTGTATTCAGGGACAGATTAATTTATCCGATGCTATTAACAGGACGATTGATTTTGTTAATGAACAGGGAAAATCTTACAGGCTGAATGATCATGTGGCCACACTGATTGTGCGTCCAAGAGGGCTTCATCTTTCAGAAAAAAATATTGAGATCCAAGGCGATTTGGCTTCAGGATCTTTGATCGATTTTGGAATTTACTTTTTCAGAAATGCCAAAAAATTATTGGAGAATGGGAGTGGACCTTATTTTTATTTGCCAAAATTGGAACATTACAAAGAAGCGCGCTGGTGGAATGAAGTCTTTGTCTTCGCTCAGGATTATTTGGGAATTCCGCAAGGGACAATAAAAGCGACCGTGTTGATAGAAACAATCACGGCTTCTTTCCAACTGGATGAGATCCTTTTCGAACTGAAGAATCATAGTTCGGGACTCAACTGTGGACGTTGGGATTACATTTTTTCTTATATCAAAAAATTCAGAAATCTTCCGCATTTTCTAGTTCCGGACAGAGATCAGGTAACGATGACTTCACCTTTTATGAGTGCGTATTCCAAACGTGTCATCGAGATTTGCCACAAAAGAAACGTCCATGCTATGGGCGGAATGGCAGCTCAGATTCCGGTGAAAAATGATGATGAAGCCAACGAACATGCTTTTGATAAAGTACGAAGCGACAAAGAAAGAGAGGTGAGAAACGGTCACGACGGAACTTGGGTCGCTCATCCTGCTTTGGTTACTGTAGCCAAGGAAATTTTTGATCAGTATATGCCGGAGCAAAATCAAATTGATCACAAGTTTGATTATAAAATTAAGGAATCAGAATTGTTGGAAGTTCCCCACGGGACGATTACAGAACATGGCGTCCGAAAAAATATCAATGTCGGAATTCTTTATATAGAATCGTGGCTGATGGGTGTTGGAGCTGCTGCGCTTTATGACCTCATGGAAGATGCTGCGACGGCGGAGATTTCCAGATCTCAAGTCTGGCAATGGCTGAAAAATGAAGCTGTGCTGGAAGACGAAAGAGTATTGACCAGAGAATTGATCCTACAATGGGAAAAAGAAGAACTCTCCAAAATCAAAAAATATGTAGGAGAAGAGCGTTATGTTAAAGGACGATTCAATCTGGCAAAGGAGCTTTTCAATGAACTCATCTTCTGCGATAAGTTTGAAGAATTCCTGACTTTAAAAGCTTATCCATTTATTTGACACTACTCAGTATAATGGACAGAGTGAAAAGTACCTTTTACATTATACAAATTAAATTCACACCAAATCACAAATATTATGCAAACTAAAAAAGAACAAATCCAAGCTCTGGAACAAGACTGGATGACAAATCCGAGATGGATCGGCGTACAAAGACCGTACAAAGCAGCAGAAGTTCTGAAGCTGAGAGGCTCTTACAAATTAGACTACACCATCGCGAATGAAATGTCAAAAAAACTTTGGGATAAACTGAACAACCAAGATTGGATCGCAGGGTTGGGTGCGCTCACGGGAAACCAAGCAGTTCAGGAAGTAGATGCAGGATTAGAAGCGATCTACCTTTCTGGCTGGCAGGTGGCAGCAGATGCGAATCTTTCCGGAGAGATGTATCCCGACCAGTCACTTTATCCTGCCAATTCGGTTCCTTCTGTGGTAAAGAAAATTAATAATGCTTTGCTGAGAGCGGACCAGATCCAGTCTGTCAACGGCGGTGGCGAAAAAGAATATCTTGTTCCTATTGTTGCTGATGCAGAAGCTGGTTTCGGAGGAAATCTGAATGCGTATGAGCTGATGAAACAAATGATCGAAGCTGGGGCAGCAGGTGTCCATTTTGAGGATCAATTGTCATCGGCAAAAAAATGCGGACATCTGGGCGGGAAAGTATTAGTCCCAACGCAGGAAGCGATTAATAAACTGATTGCAGCAAGATTAGCGGCGGACGTTTGTGGTGTTCCGAGTATTATAGTCGCAAGAACGGATGCTGACGCTGCGGATCTTTTGACATCCGATATTGATGAAAGAGATCGGAAGTTTATCACAGGTGAGAGAACGTCTGAAGGTTTTTATGCTGTAAAAAATGGTATAGAGCAGGGCATAAACAGAGGTTTGTCCTACGCACCTTACGCAGATCTGATCTGGATGGAGACTTCTAACCCGGATCTGGATTACGCCAGACAATTTGCTGAAGGAATCCATGCAAAGTATCCCGGAAAAATGTTGGCTTACAACTGTTCGCCTTCTTTCAACTGGGCTGCAAAACTTTCTGTAGAAGAGATGGAAAACTTCCGCGAGGAGTTGGCGAAAATGGGATACAAATTCCAGTTCATCACCTTGGCAGGTTTCCATGCTTTGAATACGGCGATGTTTGAGTTGGCGCTGGCTTACAAAGAAAGAGGAATGGCTGGCTATTCGGAGTTGCAGGAAAGGGAGTTTGCGCTTCAAAGCAAAGGTTTCCGTGCGGTAAAACATCAGAGTTTTGTAGGGACAGGCTATTTTGATGAGATCCAGAATGTGGTGATGAGCGGAACTTCTGCAACGGTTGCAATGAAGGATTCTACAGAAGCGGCGCAGTTTCATTAAAACACATTCATTTATATTATAATTGTTGGATTTTCGAAATATGTCAACAAAAAACCCTGATATCAGAAGATGTCAGGGTTTTGAATTTATGTTAAAAGCTAAAAGCAAATGGCCAAAAGCAGTTCAGATTAATACATCAATTTGTAATATTCATCTGCCATTCTATCACTGTTGAACTGGGTTTTCACGTCATCCATTGAAGTATGTACGATCTTTCTCCACTGGTCTGGCTTTTCGTAATAAGCCGGGATGATTTCGTTTTCCAAAACTTCATAAAGATTTTTGAGGTCAAAGCTGTCTTGCTCTACCGTTGGCCAGTTGTCATAATCCGCTTTTGGCACTACGAAAGAGTTTTCGCCGTGTTTTGCAAATTCGGGGATCCATCCGTCGTCTGTAGAAAGATTCACAGATCCGTTCATTGCAGCAGTCATTCCGCTGGTTCCGGAAGCCTCTCTTGGGACTCTTGGATTGTTCAGCCAGATGTCAGAACCTTGTTTCAGGGATTTGCTTAAGGCTAATTCGTAACCTGTTAGAACCGCCATGTTTTTATGGTTTTTGCTTTCCTCAACCAAGTTATTAAAGGTAGAAATAGAGCCGTAATCCATCGGGTAAGGTTTTCCTGCCCAGATGATCTGAACCGGATGCTCTTTGTTTGCCAACATTTTTCTGAAACGCTCTTTGTCTGCCAAAAGTAGATCTGCCCTCTTGTAACCGGCGAAACGTCTTGCCCAAACGATGGTCAAAACTTTCGGATCAAAGATGTTCCCAGTCTGGTCTGCAACGATTCTGAAAGCTCTCTTCTTAAGATAGGTTTTCCTGATGTCAAACTCCTCATTATTGCCTTCTTCTTTGTATTGGTAAAGCGCTTTGTCTGCCCAAAATTTGAATTCCTGAGCGTTGGTTATGGATTTGATTTCGCAGATACCTTCGTATTTGTTCCACATCTCTCTGGAAACAACGCCGTGTAGCTGGGAAACGCCATTGGCAACTCTTGCCATTCTCAAAGCGCAAAGCGAGTGGTTGAATCTGTCATCCTGAACGCCTTCTATTTTCTTGACCTCATCTATCGTAAGTCCGCAGAAGTAGGACATGTCGTGGCAAAGGTAAATGTTGTGTTTTTCGTTTCCTGCTTCTTCTGGTGTATGCGTTGTGAAGACCAATTTCTCCTTTACTTTATTAAGATCGCCACCATATTTTCTCAAAAGATAAAATGCAGCTGGCAAGCCGTGCGCCTCATTCAAATGATAAACATCTCTTTCGAAATTCATCTCATCCAAAAGTTTTGCGCCGCCTTTTCCAAGCAGGATATATTGGGCTACTTTGGTAGATTCGTTGGCGTCATACAGTTTATGGCAGATTGTTTTTGATAAATGATCATTTTCTGGAACATCTGTGCTCAGGAAGAACATGGGACACGTTTTGAAAGTTTCCGGGGCCAGATACCATACTTTTACCCAGACCGGAGCATTGTGAATCTCGATTTGAAATTTGATACCTGTATCTTCCAGGAAGCTGTACATTTTCTTGGTCCAGATTGGGTTCAGGCTTTGATCCATGTTTCTACTTTGATCGTAGTAACCGTATTTCCATAATATCCCAATCCCTACAAAGTCCTGCTTCAGATTGTAAGCACTTTTCATATGAGAACCTGCAAGAAATCCCAGTCCGCCGCTGTAAATCTTAAGCGCTTGGTCTATTGCAAATTCCATAGAGAAATAGGCGGTTTTTTTTGTGTAATCTGGATTGATGCTGTAAGGCATCTTGAAGTTTTTAAAATCCATTAGTGTTATAATTTTTTAAGGTCTTGTCTATATGGCTGCAAATATAACAATTAGTTTTTTGTGCAGTGGTTTAGTGACTTATATTGTTAAAAAAATCAATCGCCCATTGTTCATTCGGCTATCAGGGCTTGTTTGGGAGGTGTTCTCTCTGTTTTGCTGTTTTCATTATTTTGCGTCTTGTTTTTTTTACGCCTGCTTCTTTATTGTTAATTTTAATTCATATAAGTATTTTGTAATCAATTATTTATTAAATTTAGACAGGTTTAATTTCTAATAATAGCAGGATGATTTATTATGAAGACCTTCAGAAGAATTTGGATGTTTGTGTGGCGTCCAAAACCGGCAAAGCGGCTAATCTGGTGAAGTGGTACGACTCCATAGGCAGTGCCAACTTGCATGAGCGCGAGGAATATCAGAAGAAAACCGAACTCCTTTTGCTAAGCACATTATTTGCCCACTATCCTGAGATAGAAATAGAAAATCTAACGGGCGAGAGTCCGGATTTTATCATTAATTATCAGGGAAAAAGCATCGGAGTGGAGGTTTCGGAGATTATCAATCACTTTGAACTCAAGAAAAAAGAGAGTTACATCAATCATATCTTCCGAACTGTGGAAGCGCTGCTGTCAGATTATAAAAGTCTTTCGGGAATTTACTATTTGAGTATAGACTATCATCAGGATGATTTTTACCAGCAGCCGGAGCAGTTGATCAAAGAGATTTCGTCTGCAATTACCAATAACAGGAACACAAAATTTGTAAAGCATATCAGAAGAACGCCCCATCATAAAGGCGTTCTTTTGTTTTTGGAGTACCGTTTTTCTCTTTTCGATGAGTTGCATTCCGAAAAAATACGACAGGTCATAGAGAAGAAAAATGGGAAGTACAAGCTTTACAACTCCAAAGCGAAAGAATGTTGGCTGGTGCTGGTTTCTAATATGTACAACATCGCTTCCCGATACACCTACATCCAGGCCAAGGAAGAACTGAAAAACATCAGCAGTCCGTTCTCCAAAATTCTGCACATCGAGAATCTTCACAGCCAGATGATGGTCATCAAGTAAAAATGACACTTTTTGAAGTTTCCAATTCTAATCGTAAGACGGTATGGGATGGTGGATGTCATCACCGGTCGCACACGGACTTTTTTTACAACGTTAGAAAATCTCTTGATAGGTGCAATGTTAATTTTTCATGAATATGATGAAAATTAAATTTTAAATTAATGTTAACAAATGCCTATTGGTATTGGGTTTAGCTCTTTTTTGCAGGGGATAGTTACATTTTCATTAACAATCTTTACAGGCCGTTTTTGGCTGGGGTTTAATATTATATTTGCCTCACATGAAAACAAATGAAAATGAAAACAAATCTATTATCTAAAAAGATACATCTATTACTAAGGCTGTTAAAAGCTTTCTTTTTATTATCTTTTCTGATGCTGGGGGTGAAAACTTTTGGGCAGTACTCAGGCACAGGTACATTTGCCAAAGTGACTTCTGTGGCAGATGTTACAGATGGCTATTATGTAATTGCTTATGGCACTACTCAGGCTATGAACAGCACTTACACCAGCACTACTTACTTTGCAAACACAGCAATTTCGCCAGTTTCCGGTACCACCATCACAAACCCATCCAAAACTATAGTCTGGAAAATCGAAACCAGCGGAACAGGCAAATCAATCTCCAGTGCGGATACATCTGTTTTTGCATCCTATACTGGATCTAGCAATAATATTCAGGCTGTAACATCGGTAAGTGGGAATAATCAGAGATGGAGCTTTTCTTATACCGGCGGTTTATTTGCGGTTCAGAACTTAGGAGTTACTACTCGGTATTTACAATATAACAGTGGTTCGCCCAGATTTGCCTGTTATACGGGTTCTCAGCAGGATATTACCTTGTATAAATTAGCAGCCACACCAACTCTTACTGTAAACCCAACTTCTTTAACAGGGTTTACCTATGTACAGGGATCAGGGACATCTTCAGCACAATCTTACAATCTTAAAGGAACAGATTTAACAGGAGTTATTACCGTTACAGCACCAACTAATTTTGAAGTTTCAAAAACATCGGGAGGTGCTTATGCTGCTACTTTATCTTATACTGCGGCAGAAGGTAATGCAACAGCAGGGCAAACTGTTTACGTAAGGCTGAAAAGCGGGTTGTCTGCTGCTGCCTATGGCGGCGCTACGACGTACGTGACCAACGCAAGTGCAGGAGCGACTACGAAGAACGTTTCTGTGTCAGGATCTGTAATGTCGCCTGCTACCTATACGCTGACCTACAATGGAAATGATCATACCAGTGATGCATCCACGGTACCTGCTAACGCTACTTTCACCGGAGGGCAGAACCCAGGCGTTATCCTCGCAAATCCAACAAGCCTTGCCAAAACTGGTTACACGCTTGCAAGCTGGTACAGTATTGCTAATGGTGTCAGCGGTGGGGTTATTAATACGCTAAGTGCCAACTTCGGTCCCGCACCTATGCCAAGTAATGATATCACCCTGTATGCCCGTTGGAAATTTACTGTGACTTATGATCGTAATGGAGGAAGTGGTTCTGCAACTCAAGATGGTTATTATAATGGGACATCGGGAGTGCAGTCGGGAACAATGACAACAAACAACGGTACTGCTTTTACAAGAACCGGCTATACCTTCGCCGGATGGAAAACGACTTCAGGAGGAACTGCTGCCGAGTACACCGCGGGAGCTACTTACACACATTCTGGCACCAGTGCAACCAAGATTCTTTATGCCCATTGGATACCGAATGTGCCAACATTTAACGTCAATCCTTCATCTTTATCAGGTTTTACTTATGTGGAAGGTTACGGTCCGTCTGGTATTCAGTCTTTTACTTTGACAGGTAGTGACTTGCAAAATACCGATACGGATCCCGTAGAACTTATAACAATCAATGATAATTACGAGATTGCAGAAAGTGCTACTGGACCCTGGAGTTACGCCATAGCAATGCCTTCTGCTTATTTGGGAGCACAAAAAACTTTCTTTGTCCGCTTGAAGGCAGGACTAGCTGCGAATGCAAGTTATGCCGATACAGTTCTGATCAGCGGAGGTAGTGCTTCTGAAGCAAGCTTTGCTGAGGTAAATCTTTCTGGTTCCGTAACAGCCTGTCTGGCACCCACGGTTCAATCTGTTGTTTCTTCATTTTCAACAGTTGGCATAAACGGTATGACTATTAATCTCACACCAGGAAATGGTAACGGAAGAGTGGTGGTCATCAATACAAACAATAGTTTTACCAATCCCTCTGATGCTTTACCATCTTCAAATAGTGTTTATAGTGGCAGCGGAGAACAGGTGGTCTATGCCAATACAGGCAATAGCGTCGTAGTGACTGGTTTATCTCCTTCTACTACGTACTATTACAGTGTGTATGAGTATAAGCTTTGCTCCGGACTTTACCTTTATAACACCACCAGTTCCGCAAATAATCCCCGCAGTCAAATCACGGCTTGTGATACGCCTGTAAATCCTAACGGAGAGGTAGATCTTGAGAATCCTTATTGTGGTTCTGCAACACTTGTTTATCAGCACGGTGCTTCTCAGCCACAATCTGGAGTGACCTATTACTGGCAGACCACGGCAACCGGAACGTCTACTGCGAATCCTGTGACATCATCGTACTCGGTGACTGCTTCTGGGGATTATTATGTGCGTGCGTACAACGGTTTCTGCTGGAGTGCAGACTCTTTCAAGACGAATACGTCTGTGGTCATAAGCACAGCTGCAGGAATTTCGACACAACCCACCAATCAAATTGCTGCCGTAGGGGCAACGGCTGTTTTTGCAGTAACAGCCTCGGGAAGCGGACCTTTTACTTACCAATGGCAGGAGAGTTCTACTGGTTTGCCAGGTAGTTGGGTTAATGTTGGTACAAATGCCACCCTTAGTCTTGCCAATGTGCAGCAGTCGAAAAACGGATACAAATACCAAGTGATTGTAAGTAATGCCTGTAACAGCAAAACGTCTGATGTGGTGACACTTTCTGTCAATCTCACGCCGGTTTCTATCTGGTCTAATGACATTACTGCAGCCAATCCCAGTGCAACAAACCCTTATACAACAGGGGATGTTAAAAATGCAAATATCGTAGTTTCAGGTATAACCAGAGGCTCCGGCCTTACGGCTTCCAGTGCATCGGGAAGGTTCTCTGCTACAGGATGGAGTACCTCTACGCTGGATGCCAATGACTATTTTGAATTTACATTGACGCCTGATAATAACTATGAGATAGACTTCAGTAGTTTTCAATATACCAGTCAGATTTCTGGCGGAGCTTCAACTCACGCTTTCAGATCAAGTTTGGATGGCTTCACATCTGATATTGGAACACCTACAGTATCTGGTACGACAGTGGATTTATCGCCATCGGCTTATCAAAAAGTGAAAACAGCTGTCACTTTCAGATTTTATACATATGGTGTAAGTGCTGCATCTAGAGCTTTCAGTATCAACGATTTCGTCTTCACTGGAAATGTTGTTGCGGCCTGTACACCTGCAGCCATTTCATCTTTCCCGACTTCCGGGCCTGCACATACCTTGGTTACTTTGACGGGAAGTAACTTTACTGCAATGTCTGCGGTCAAATTCGGAACTGTACCGGCTGTTGTAGAATATGTCAGTGCAACACAGATCAAAGCGCTTGTGCCAGTAGGTGCCAACGGAAACATTCTTGTTGATACTTCTTTGGATTGTGATTCGGAAACGAGTTTTACATTAATCAATTCGGATACGTCCAATTGTGAGGTGTCCTCTGGAACAACAGGATCCGGAAGTACGCCCGCATCTGACCTTATCATCTATGAGGTCTATGATGAAAATGGCGGAACGGGTGGTATGATATCATTCTATAATGGGACCAATACAGCGGTCAACCTTAGCGATTATAACCTTTACAGGGCTAGTACTTACGGATCTGGCTATGGTAACTATGCGTCTATGTCTGGCACTGTTGCGCCAGGAGGATTGGCAGCCATAGGTGTTGGCAATTCGCCGTGTGGTTATACCGCTGCAAACGGTACGATAACTTCTGGTTTCAATGATAATGATGGATTTCAACTGAGGAAAAATGCTGGGGCAACCATCGTAGATGATGTGCGTACGCCTAACTATGCAGGATATTATATGCGAAGAAAAATCACTGATCTCGCCCCTACTACAACGTATAATGATGCACAATGGACGACTGAAAGTCTCAATGCAGATCAATGTATTCCGGCAGATCAGATAGCGCAGGTGCCCGGCCTGGTCATAGCGCCAGTTGTGAATACACAACCTGCGTTTGCGCTTACTTGTGATGTCGCAAATGCTTCTCTGTCCATCACTGCTGCGGAAGGTTTTGTAGGCGGTAATGCATTGGCTTATCAATGGTATGTTTTGGGCACCAGCGGAACTTGGGCTGCGATTTCTGATACCGGCGTTTATACAGGTGCCAATTCTCAAACTTTGAACATCAGTGATGTAGCAGGGCTTAATCAGTATCAGTATTACTGTCAGGTGCGGGAAAATACAGCGACCTGTTATACTGCAACTCAGGCAACTCAGGTGAAGGAAGCTCAAAATACATGGTCCAATGGATGGTCCAACGGTATCCCGGTTCTTGGTAGCAAAGTGATCATTGCGGGTTCTTACGATACAGAAACTAATGGTCCTCTGGATGTTTGTGAACTGACGGTCAATTCTAATGCAAGCGTAAGGGTGAAGTCCAACTTCCCGCTCATCGTTAAAAAGAAAATTACAAACCTAGGTACGACAGCTGACAATTTTGTTGTTGAAAGTGATGCTAATCTGATTCAGCAAGATAATGTCACTAATACTGGAAAAATCAAAGTAGAAAGAAATGTGCTTGATATGAACAATGTTACTGGTCAGATCGATTATGTGTATTGGAGTTCGCCTGTAAGTGGACAGGTGATCAAAGGTGCACTCGGATTCTCTCCTAATACACCTGCCAATGGCTATCTGCAGTATAATGAGATCAATGATAAATTTGTGGTGACATCAGATCCGAGTTTTCTCACAGGAAAAGGTTATGCGATCCGTGCAGAGAGCGGAACCAATGGCTATAATAAAGTCTACAGCTTCACTGGAACGCCTAATAACGGAAATATCCAATATCAAAGCCTGAGATTTACCGATGCAGCCCATGGATTCAATCTTGTGGGAAATCCTTATCCATCCAATATTGATTTTAATAAGCTTCATGCGATGAACAGTAGCAACATCTATTCTACGGCCTGGTTTTGGACCAACAACAGTTACACGGCAGGACAGGTAGGATCTGGTTACAGTGGTAACAATTATGCCATGTTCAATGGAACCGGTGGATCGCCGGCTACTTCTAATCCTTCAAATCCGTTTAACAATTCTATGACGCCAGACGGGAAAATCAAAGTGGGGCAAGCATTTATTGTTCAGGCCAAAGCAAGTGCACCGTTGGATTTTAATAACGGGATCCGCGTGACAGATAATGGAGGCTTTTTCCAGAAAACAGAGGCTAAAAGCAGATTTTGGCTCACGTTGACCTCTCCCAATACTTTGGTGAATACCATTCTCATAGGTTATGTCTCTGGTGCCACAGACGGTTATGAAACTGATTTTGATGGCGAACTGTTCGCCATAGGTTCGGATTCTTTCTACTCCATTTTAGGAGCCAGGAAATTAGCGATCCAAGGCAAGGCTGATCGTTTTTCTGTGGAAGATAAAATAACGCTGGGGAATGTCTATTCTCAAAACGGGAATTACAAAATAGCACTGAAAGATCCAGAAGGGCTTTTCTATGGCAATCAAATGGTGTATTTGAAAGATAAACTCCTGAAGAAAACGATTAAGCTTAATGATGGTAATGATTATACCTTTCAGGCAGTGAAAGGAACGGATATTAACCGTTTTGAGATCGTTTACAAAGAAGATGAATTCTTGACGTCTGATTCGGTTTCTAACTCAGCATTCGAAGTCTATAGAGATGGGTCGGATTATGTCGTCACTTCATCAAGGGTTTTAGATACCATTGAAGTTTATGATACTTCAGGAAGATTGCTAATCAGTCAGAAAACCACGAGTAAATCGGTCAGGATTGCTATTTCTGATCTTGAGAACGGTGTTTATATCATTAAAGCGGAGAATTCCGGAGATGTTAAAACCAAGAAAATTATTAAATAAAGCGGATTTGAAAGCCAAGAGGTGAGTTCTGATCATTTCGGCTGCGTTGTCTAGTAATGAATATTCTTAAAAAAAGAAGTGTTAAAAGCTTCAATAAGCCTGTTTCCAAGAAAGCAGGCTTATTTTTTTTGCTCATAACAAGGAGCCGAAATGATGACAGCCAATGATGGGTTAATCAATTGTTGAGGTGCG
>NZ_AUAA01000005.1 GCF_000428485.1 Epilithonimonas tenax DSM 16811
AGGTTACAGAGGAGAAGTCATAGAACAGGTAAAAAATAAGTTTGGTTATCTAATAAATGTGGTGATGAGAAACGATGGAAAGAAAAAAGATTTTAAGCCTATTTCCAAAAGATGGATTATTGAGAGAACTTTCGCTTGGTTTGATAATGATAGAAGATTGTGTCGGAATTATGAACTCCTGATGGAAAATTCAGAAAACATGGTCAAATTATCCGCTTTAAAAAATTTATTGAATAAAATTTAAACAGGCTCTTAACAAAACATTACATAATTTTGAATTGTGAAAAAGTGGGTTTCTATATTGTTGCTTTCTTTGTATTTGCTTTCAACGACTGAACTCAATCAGCTGTTGAAACTGCCTGTTCTCATCGAGCATTACGTAGAACATAAAAATCTGAACCCAGAGATGACATTAGTGTCATTCTTCAAAATGCATTATGATCATCCGGTAAAAGATGCAGATTACAAAACAGACAGGAAACTTCCGTTTATAATACACTCCACTCTTTCTTTGGTTTTTACCCTCAATACAAATTTTAGTTTTGAGATTTCTGGTAGTGATCATAAATACTACGGCATTCAGAATATCCCTTCTTTAGATGAAAATTTATACATCAAAGGATACTTGCATTCTATTTGGCAGCCGCCAAGAGCATAATTATTTTTCCATTTAAAAAATAGCTGATCTGAATATTATTGAGTATTCAGACTTAATTGATTCTGTAATTTAAATTCAAAAAATGAAAACAATATTCACAGCCATCTTTTTGGCTCTATTCTGCGTGTTAGCAAATGCGCAGACACGTCTTGAAAATGCTAAAAAAACCGCAACAGAAAATAAAGAACTTATTTTACTTAATTTTTCCGGCTCAGACTGGTGCATTCCCTGCATTAAGCTTCATAAAAACATTATAGAAGCAGAAGATTTTAAAAAACTGGAAAAAGAAAATGTGATTATCTACATCAACGCAGATTTTCCGAGAAACAAAAAAAACCAACCTTCTGCAGCTATTAAAAAAGAAAATGAGTTTTTAGCAGATTACTATAACCCAAAAGGTATTTTTCCTTATACAATTCTATTAAATCCTGAAGGCAAAGTTGTGAAAACTTGGGAGGGTTTGCCATCTGAAGATGCGGTGGCGTTCAGTAACGAGATCAGAAATTTTCATCAAAAAAAGTAAAAAGATGATGAAAGAATTTCGAAAATCCCAAAAGTTAATGGGAAATATGTTTGAAATTACAGTTGTGGATGACCGTGATTCTGTGGCCTTTGAACATATCGAAACTGCAGTTTTGGAAATTCAGAGAATTGAAAATCTGTTAACGACTTATAAAGATAACAGCCAAACCCATATTATCAACCAAAATGCAGGAATAAGACCTATAAAAGTGGATTCGGAAGTTTTTGAACTCATTGAAAGAAGCCTGAGAATAAGTCATATTACCGATGGTTATTTCGATATTTCTTATGGCGGAATTGATAAAAGTTTCTGGAATTTTAATCGCGATATGAAGCAACTTCCCGATCCTGAATTGGTAAAAAAACATTTGAAATTAGTCAATTATAAAAATATTATTCTTGATCAAGAGAATCACACTGTTTTTTTAAAAGAAAAAGGAATGCGAATCGGCTTTGGCGGAATTGGTAAAGGCTACGCTGCCGAAATGGCAAAAAGAGTTTTGCAGGAAAGAGGCGTAGTTTCGGGAGTAGTAAATGCATCCGGCGACTTAACAACCTGGGGAACGCAAGCAGACGGAAAACCCTGGACGATTGGGATTGCAGATCCCGATAACGCGGCACTTCCTTTTTCTTATATGAATATTACCAATACTTCTGTGGCAACTTCGGGTAATTACGAAAAGTTTGTAATGATCGACGGTAAAAAATATTCTCACACCATCAATCCCAAAACAGGGATGCCAGTTTCGGGTATCAAAAGCGTTACCATCATTTGTCCGAACGCCGAGATTGCTGATGCAATGGCAACTCCTGTAGGTATTATGGGCATTGATGCTGCACTCAATATGGTGAATCAGATCAATCATCTGGAATGTATCATCATTGATGATTTTAACAAAATTTATTCATCTCAAAACATCAATTTAAAATGAATCCTAGATTGCATTTTACGTTTTAAAAACAATTCAACTCAAATGAAAAAATTCATAAAAACAACAACAATAATTTCCTTTTTAATAACAATAGCTTCAGTACAATCTTGTACAACCGTAAAAGAATACGAAAAAAGCAAACTCAATGATGCAGAAATGGTTCTTGGTAACCGAACGATTGAAAAAACCGAACTCAGCTTCCAGTCATACCGCGAAGGTTCTTCCGGAGCGAATGCAGGTAAAGTTGGTGGTGGATGCGGATGCAATTAATTATTATCAAAATTTAAAATGAATTAAAATGAAAAAAGTAATCATAAGCATCATCGCTCTTTTTGGATTCTTCAATGCTCAGGCACAGGAAAATACCAGTTCCGAACCTTCCAAAAAATTAAGTCTGGATGAGATCAATCTCGTATCCAGCTACTACAAACAAGACGGAAACAATGCTGCAGTAACTGGCGGTGTTGGGACTGAGAAATTAACAGATATTTCGAACACCATTGATGTTACAATGGTAAAGTATGACAAAAAATTAAGAAAAAATAAATTTGATTTCAGTGTAGGGATAGATCATTATACATCGGCTTCTTCTGATATGATTGACCTCAAGGCCAATTCTTCTGCCTCTAGCGCAGATACAAGATTCTACCCTTCATTGGGCTGGAGTCGTGAAAATGAGACAAAAGGAAGCACCTTAATGGCAGGTGTTTCTTATTCGGGAGAATATGATTATCAGTCGATTGGTGCCAATATGGCATTTGCACAGAAAACGCCCAACAAAATGGGAGAATTCACTGCCAAATTCCAGACGTATATGGATCAGGTGAAAATGATTGCTCCAATTGAACTGAGAGGTGCAGGAGGAGAAAACGGTGGAACTAGTGGACGAAATACCTTTGCGCTATCATTATCCTATTCTCAGATCATCAATAAAAACTTTCAGCTGGAGTTTTTAGCAGACGGAATACAGCAGACAGGTTATTTGAGTTTACCTTTTCACAGGGTTTATTTTACGGATGGCTCTGTGCATCAGGAGGCTTTGCCGGATAAGAGATTCAAACTTCCTTTGGGACTTAGGGCCAATTATTTTTTCGGGGATAAATTAATTGTGAGAGCCTATTATCGTTATTATACCGATGATTGGGGACTAAAATCAAATACTATTAATATAGAAACACCTGTGAAGATTTCACCCTTTGTATCGGTAAGTCCTTTCTACAGATACTACTCTCAAACGGGCGCTAAATATTTTTCACCTTATCAGCAGCACACCGCCTTTGACGATTTTTACACCAGCAACTATGACCTCTCAAAATTCAGCAGCAACTTTTATGGCGCAGGCATCCGCATCAACCCTAAAAATGGACTGTTCGGAATAGAAAGACTCAATATGCTGGAGATAAGGTACGGACATTATACCAAATCAATTGGGATGAAATCGGATATTATTTCATTAAATTTAAGGTTTAAATAACCAAGAATGAAAATAGTAACAATCATTTTTGCAACCTGTTCAAATATTTTTTTTGGACAGGTTAAATCTGATTCACTCGATATGAGGAAACGAGATGTGGAGAATTACGCTCATACCGTGTATCAACCCAGCTACAAAAAACTCATTATCCCGACTGCATTGATAGGTTTTGGTGTCATCAGCTTAAATTCTGATGCGCTCAAAAATCTGAATCGTTCTACTCAATATGAAATCGGTGAACATCAGCCAAAACATATCAAACTAGATAATTACACCCAATATTTACCAGCAGCTTTGGTATACGGATATCATATTGTGGGACTGAAAGGAAAACACAATTTAAAGGAACGAACCATTATCTATGGTACTTCACAACTTATTTCTGCTGCTATTGTTTTGCCTTTAAAGCATCTGGTAAAAGAAGAACGCCCAGATGGTAGCAATCATCTTTCTTTTCCCTCAGGCCATACCACAACTGCTTTTTCTTCGGCCCATTTTCTTTTCAGGGAATATCAGGATGAAAACATCTGGCTGGCTATTTCAGGCTATCCTATCGCCATTTTTACGGGAGTCTACAGAACGCTGAATGACAAACATTGGGTAGGAGATGTGGTTGCGGGAGCCGGATTTGGTATTTTAAGTACAGAAATGGCCTATTGGCTCTTTCCCTCAGTAAACAAGCTGTTTAACAAAAAAGAATCTAAAACCACAACAATGATCTATCCCTTACTAGAACCAAAAAGTATCGGAGCAGGATTTGTTTTAAACTTTTGATATGCATTTAATAGAAAAACATTACGTCAACAGAGTTGGCTGGCTTCGCGCCTCAGTTTTAGGGGCTAATGATGGCTTGTTGTCAACCACCAGTATTGTTATTGGAGTGGCGGCGGCGCAACCGGATAGGAATACAATTGTACTTGCAGCCTTAGCAGGAATGATTGCCGGGGCAATGTCTATGGCTGCCGGAGAATATGTATCTGTTAGTTCTCAAGCGGATACAGAGAAAGCAGATCTTTTGCGTGAAAAACGAGAGCTGGAAGAAATACCAGAAATAGAACTTAAGGAATTGGCAAAAATATATGAAAAAAGAGGTGTAAGTAAAGAAACTGCCTTGCAGGTAGCAACAGAACTTTCTGAGCACGATGCATTGGCAGCTCACGCGCACGATGAATTAGGAATTAATGAGATTACCCAGGCACAACCTTTTCAGGCTGCGATAGCTTCATTTGGCTCATTTGCATTGGGCGCTTTATTGCCTTTTGCTATTGCAATGCTAGCACCTATCAAACAGATGGTTTATTTCCAATATGGATTTTCTATCGTTTTTCTAATGGTATTAGGAGCAATTTCAGCAAAAACAGGCGGCTCTAAAATAGCAGTAGCCGTGTTAAGAATCTGTTTCTGGGGAACAGTGGCAATGGGAATTACAGCAATGGTAGGACATTTTTTCGGAGTCAATGTCAGTTAGATGGCGCACATAAGCTCTCTGATAATTCTTATTAAAAAATAATTTGCATCTCTTGTACTGTATTGATATGTCATTGTTGCTTATTGGGCACGTCTGATTACTTTTACCAATTCAAACCAAACTACGGAAACAAAACCTATTAAAACGGCAATGAATAATTGTGAAAGGTTCAAGGTCTGAAAGCTGAAAAAGTTGGTTATTGGTTTTACATAGAGCATTAATGCTACAAGGGAAACTGTGATAGAGATAATGAGCGCAACCAGATTATTCTTGTATTTGAGTGTTGTGAAAATGGAATAATAAAACGACCGGTTGATCAACGTAAGAAAGATATTAGAAGTAATTAAAACTGTAAATACCATTGTTCTGGTTAATGCTTCATCATAGCCTTTTTGTACGCTATATTGATAGACTAATAATGTTCCCGCAGTAATTACCAATCCTTGTATAATACTGGTAGATAACTCCTTCCAGTTGAAGAAAGTAGTAGTTAAGGCTTTGGGCTTCTGTTGCATTGCATTTTTTTCTATAGGTTCGTTTTCATAGATAATAGAGCAAGTAGGCCCCATAATAATCTCCAGAAAAATAATATGAACAGGAGAAAATATATTGGGATATACCCAGCCTAGCGCCAATGGTATGAAAACAGTTAAGATGATAGGAATATGAATGGAAATAATATACTGAATGGCCTTTTTGAGGTTGGTATAAATTTTTCTGCCCATTGCAACAGCATCTACCATTTCAGACAAATCATCTTCCAGCAAAATCAGCGATGCGGCCTGTTTGGCGATTTCTGTTCCTTTTTTGCCCATTGCGATCCCAATATGTGCGGCTTTGAGAGCGGGACCGTCATTCACGCCATCGCCTGTCATTGCAACGATTTGATTATTCGATTTTAAAGCATTGATTATTTTCAGTTTGGCTTCGGGGAACATTCTAGTAAAGATGGTGTTTTCCGTTACACTAATTTTCAAGTCTTTATCATTTAACTTCATTAATTCTTCGCCTGTAATACAGTTTTCGTAACCCTTGAAACCAATTTGTTTTGCAATAGCTTCCGTAGTTTCAGCATTATCTCCGGTAATAATCTTCACGGCAATGCCTGCATTATAAAAATCTTCCAATACTTTTTGGATATTCTTTTTTGGAGGGTCATAAAATGCCACAATTCCTTTAAACTGAAACGAGAAATCCTGTTGCTTTTCCGGATATTGAGTTTCTTTAAAATCTGAAATACCCACACCTAAAAGACGAAATCCATCTTTTCCTAAAATGTGGATGGCTTCATTAATCTGTTTTTTTTCAGTTTCTGTGAGATTAGAAACAGCCATCAAGGCTTCTGGCGCACCTTTGGCAGCAATCACTCTTTGCCCCGTTTGATTTTCAAAAATATGGGTCATCATCGGCGGTTTCCCACCTAAAGGATATTCGTGAACAAGCTTGTAACTGGTTCTTTCATCCTGGTTCGCAGCATCTTTATAGACTTTATGCAAAGCTATTTCCATCGGGTCAAAAGGAATGGGTTCGCTTGCCCACATTGCTGCGGTAATGAGTTCTGTTTTATCATCAGAATCCCCTTCGTGAACGTTAAATATTGTGTTGGAGGACAGCAAAAACATTTTTGCTACCGTCATTTTGTTTTCTGTTAAAGTTCCGGTTTTGTCTGTACAAATTACAGTAGCACTTCCCAGTGTTTCTACGGTTTTCATTTGCTTTACCACGATCCCAAGTTTCATAAGCCGCCACGCTCCTAAAGCCATAAATGTGGTAAATGCAACAGGAATTTCTTCGGGTAAAATACTCATTGCCAATGTGAGTGACTGTAATAGACTTTGTAATATTTCTTTCGTATTCCAATAATTAATGCCCCAAACAATGACAAAAACCACAGCACCGGTTATTGCCATTTTCTTTACAAAATTGGCAATCTGTTTTTCTAAGGGTGTTTTTTCTTCCTGTATATTTTCTAGGCTGCTTCCAATTTTTCCTAATTTGGTGCCGTTGCCAATTGCAGTAATGGTAGCCACTGCTAAGCCACTGGCAACCGTTGTACCGCTGTAAATAAAATGATCCTCTTTGGATTTATCTTTAAATAAAGAAAGCGATTCGCCTGTTAAAATAGATTCATTGACTGAAAAATCATTAGAATGAATGATGCTTCCATCTGCGGTAATCAAAGTACCTTCTTCCACCATTAAACAATCTCCAACTACTAATTCTTCACTTTTAATTTCTGTGGTTTTACCATTTCGGATCACTTTGCAGTTGGGTTGGGAAAGGTCTTTCAGTTTTTCCAAAGCATTTTTGCTTCTAGAATATTGATACAGGGAAATAGAGGTTTGGAAAACAATGGCAAAAGATAAAAAAATACCATCTCCTGTACTACCGCTGACGAAATAAATAGAAGCGGCGACCAGAAGTAATATAAGCATAGGATCTTTCAAAATACGAATGAGGGTATCTATGATCGTATTTTCTTTTTTGTAATTTAATTGATTTTTTCCATACTTTTCCCGGGCCTTGGTAACTTCATTATCTGATAAACCCTGTATGTTGAAATTTTGAATAGACATTGTAAAGATGATATGATGTTGAAAATAAATGAAATTGCTCTATAATTTATTGAAAATCAATAAAGGAACCTGGGTTTGAAATGCGTACTCTACAGAATTGCCGGAATAGAATGTTCTCTCAAACCAATTTTTTGTTTTCCCTGTAAACATTACCAATAAAGAAGGAGAAAAAGGCATTTTTTTCAGTTGCAACTCTATGGCTTCCACCAGATTGTAGTTTTTCTGTTTTTCAACAATATAGATATTTACAGGATAATCTGTAATTTTCTTTATCTGAGTTTCTAGTGTGCTCCAATGTTCTGCTGCAACCGGATTTGATATAAAATGCAGCAGTTCTAAATCAGCATTCAATGGTTTTGCAAACGATACTACTTTACCGAGTTCATTTTTGTAATCATCCAGATCAGATGCATACAAGATACTTTTAATTTCAAATATCTGACAATCATAAGGTACCACAAGTACTGGTACTTTAGAATGGTTGATAACGTTTGCAGTGATGGTTCCTAGAATTCTTTTCATTATCCCTGCACCTCTTGTACTTATGCAGATGTAATCGTAATGATGCTTTTCGGCATATTCTATAATGCAGGCATTTGGTAAAATAGAAATTTCCACAACACATTCTATATCAACAGGCTGAATATTAAGATCTTCATATATTTTTTCTACAAACGGAACCAATTGTGCCATTATCTGTTTTTTCTGCTCTTGCTGATATTGATCCATCCTTACAGAATCCCAAGCGGAAGGTGTTTGCAAGTGGTGAACATTGATAAAAGTAAGCGCATATTTGTTTTGAGATGCTAATTGCGCAGCAAACTGCAATCCTGCTTTTGAATGATCAGAAAAATCTGTGGTAACAAGAATTTTTTTCATTGGTTTTATTAGAATTTGTATTGGTTTTTGGTGATTTTATAGGAGCTAAACTTGGTTGGTTGGCTTTTTTTTCAGGACATTCATTAGATCTTCCAGATAATCGGTTTGTATTTCTTGTATTTCCAGTAGTTTTTTATTTTGGTTTACCAGCAGATGGTCTATTTTCTCGCTCAGTAGTTTGATTTCTAGTTCGGCTTTCAAATTAATTTTGTAGTCGTGTTCTCCTCTTATTCTATCTTTTTGCTCTTGCCGGTTTTGGCTCATCATAATAATTGGAGCCTGAATGGCAGCAAGGCAAGAGAGAAGTAAATTTAATAATATAAATGGATAAGGATCAAACGGTTTTGTCGATATAAACAATATATTGATGAAGATCCAGAACATTATAAAAGAAAAAAACACGATGATAAATAACCAGCTTCCTCCAAAAGAAGCCACCTTGTCCGCCAGCTTTTCTCCCGTGGTAAGATCTGCCTCAATTTCGTCTTGGATATTTTCAGAAAGGATAGAATTATTTTTGATGGCATCCATCACATCGAGGTCTATGATCTCCAGCTCTCCCTTTTCTTCCACAATCAATGAGGTTAGGTATAATCTACGGTATTGATTGAGCTCGGTGATTGAGATAAAATCATCTTTACCAAACTCAGGGAATTGTTTTGTGATGAGAAGAAAGATTCCTGCCCGAAGATCTTCACCTTTCACCTCTTCACCTTCATTTATTTTCTGATGGTTGATGTAGCTCGTTTTCATTATGATAGATTTAATTATAAATTTAAAGTTTTTGCAATGGATTATTAATTCCGGACCATCACAATAATTTTCAACCAAACTCTCACTTAATCAAATAAAAAATGAAATGCCGAAATGCAACGAATTTTTGTCTGTCAATCTTAGTTTCCATTCCTGAAAATTATGTAATTGTCTGGCAATTGAGTTGTTTTGGTATTCCACATTATTGATCAATAAGACGTCTTTGATTTTGGTTGTTTCATTTAAAGGAAAATGCAATTCCTTACACTGGGTTTTCTTTTCAGAAGCACTATCAACGATCTCTACCGTCAACGGCTGTGTTTTGTTTTGATCATTCATAACCGTTTTTTATGATTGTTAATATCATTTTAAACCTTTCATTGGCTTTTACAACATTGGGTTTATGTGCAGGAATGATAATAGACTGCCCCGTTTCTAAAAAAAAAGATTGGCCGTCTATAACGATTTCTGCTTTACCTTCTATAATCTGGGCAAAGGTGTCAAACGGTGAGATTTTTTCTGTAAGGCCTTCTCCGCTGTCAAAAGACATTACGCTAATATTGCCTGTAGATTTTTTCAAAATCGTTTTGATGACGACAGAATTGGGAATATATTCTATGATTTCTACAGTGATGTAGGCAATTGATTTTTCGAGTTCGTTATTATCCATAATATTGATAGTGTGATGAATATTAAAAGGAAGTATTTTACTTCTTATTTTCAAATGATATTGTGAAGAATAATAGATTGCTAAATATCTTCAAGATTTTGCTTTCTTTTTTGCCCGAGTTGTTTATAGAATGATGGACTAAGCCCTGTTACTTTTTTGAACTGATTGGAAAGGTGGGCAACACTGCTGTAATTAAGTTTGTAGGCAATCTCGGTAAGATTCAGCTCATCATAAAGAAGCAACTCTTTGGCTTTTTCTATTTTATGATTGATGATGTAATGCTGAATGGTAATGCCCTTCACTTCGGAAAATGTATTGGCAAGATAAGTGTAGTCATAACCCAGTTTTTCACTGATATAATCTGAGAAATTTTGTTTCGGAAGTTCGTCTGCGTAATGCACCATTTCTATGATGACATTTTTTATTTTTTCTATCAGAATACTTTTTTTGTCATCCAAAAGTTTCAATCCAGATTTTGCTAAAATCTCCGAAAGCTGCTGCCTTTGCTCTTCGCTGGTTTTTTCTGGAGTTTCAACTAATCCCAATTCTATACTCAGATATTTTATATTTAAACTATCCAACGCATCCTGGACCACCATTTTGCAGCGTAGGCTTACCATATATTTGATGTATAATTTCATAACCTCTAATTAGTATTTGCATCGTATGATGATGATTTATGATATTAAACGGAAGGTAAGAAAGGCTTTTTGCCTGAATGAAAATTCTGGGAATTGAAATGATTACCTCATCATTATTACCAAAGGTAAGCTATTATTACTAAGATATACCGAAATTCTTTGGTCTTTGTTCAGAACCTGTCATATCTCTTATTTTCAAATCAATAGGCCAACAGATGTCCGCGAAAATTAAACAAAAAAAAGTGGGATATATATAAAATTAAGTAAAGAAAATACAACGGTTGTATCATAAAAATCACAAGCTTTGTATGGTAAAACATTATCACTTTTACTCACTTCCAAATTTTGGGGAAGGATGAAAAAATGCGTTTACAATAAGTACAAATGATGAGAAAGAACGATGTGTTTACATCACTTCCAATCTAGGATGAATAGAAAAAAGAAAGCTTATTTTCTAAGGTTAAAAAAAAGAATAGATTACAATGTAGCCTATTCTTTTTTTATATTCTAGCCTTCTAGTATTTTTTTCTTATCCTCATACTCCTGCGTTTTAATCTCTCCTGAGGCAAAGCGTTTCTTCAAAAGATCAAGCGGTTTATCTTTCTTCATTCTCTGCCCTGGGATGTTGTATGGGGTTGCAAAGATCCAGATGAAGAAGAAAATCCAAAGAATCCACCAAATGAAGTGCATTCCAAAATATTCATAATTCTCAAAGTAGTTCATTTTATTAATTTTTTAGGTGTGAGCGTAGAAACCAAGCCATTTTTTCGTGTGTTTCCATAACAGCTGTAATAAAATCAGCGGTTCCCAGATCGTGAAACCGATTTCCAAAACTATGGATATGCTCACGGAGAATAATGATGAGGCTGTCGTGATCTGCAAGCAATTCTGTGATAAAGCCTTTACTGTTATTCTTCTCTCTCGTTTGCTCTGTAAGGTGTGTTAGGCTGAGGTAAGATTTTAAGCTGGCAGGAGCATAATGCCCAATCGAACGAATTCTTTCAGCCACACGGTCTATAACTTCGTCTAATAGCCCCACTTGGCTCTCAAAAAATTTATGTTTTTCATAAAAATCAGGCCCTTCAACATTCCAATGGGCATTTTTGGTTTTTATGTATAACACATTTTCGTCTGCCAATATTTTTACCAATTCATCTGCCACCAGCTGCCGATGCTCATCTGTTATTCCTATTTGTACTTTCATAATATGTTTATTTAATGTATTTTTTATTTACTTTTTCGCGTTGTTTCTTCGCTTTTCTGGAAATAGGTTTCAGTGATTTTTTTACAATTTTTTCCATTTTATTGGTAAGCTCAGACCTGTTATTGGTAAGCACCCTGTTCACTGCTGCCAAAAGCTTGTCTTTCAGTGGTTTTATCACTTTCTCCTGTTTTAGGATTTTCTTTTCCATAATTTTTTGATTTAAAATTTAATTGAAACTTTTTGTAATGAATACAATGACGGGAATGCCAATTACTGTTATTACTGATAAAAAACTAAAAAGTACTTTTTGCTTCGTACTTTTTAGTCTTAATCTTATTTAAGTTCTGTTAAAAAGCATACTCGTAATCCACCGTCAGTTCATTTTTCACTTCCCAGATGCCGCGCGTTTTCCAGGCGATACGGGCAGCTTCTTCTTTGGCGTACCAAGAATGAACTGTTCCTTTTAAAGTCACTGCAGTTCCAGAAACTGAAACTTCAATACCATCATCATTGATGGCACTGCTTCTCAATGCATTTTCTATATCTTGCTGCTCAACTTTATCGTGAAATAAGGATTTAACTTTTATATTATTGGTGATTGCTTTCACACCGGGAAGAAGCTTTACCGCATTTCTTGCAGCTTCTCTTTCATAATTCCAGTGCAGTTCACCATCCAATGTTACTCTTCCTTTCTCTACTTTTACGTGTACCTTCTCATTCGGTACAATGTAGTCTGATTGTAATGCTGCAATCACCTCGTTGGCAATTTCCAAATCACTTTTCATAAAAGAATTAGGGTAATTAACTTCTATATTTTCAACAATGGCTTTTACTCCCAAGATCTTTTTTGCAGCTTCCTCGGCTTCGGATTTTTTGGCATAACTGTCAACAATACCAGTTAAAGAAACCACGCCATCCTTTGCTGTGACTCCTATTTCTGCTGAATTTAATGAGGGTTCCCATTTAATAGCATCCTGAACATCTTTTTGTAATTCTGCGTTTGTTTTCATTTGTAATGACTTTAATCGAAACTTCGTTGTTTCAATATTGTAAAGCTACATTTGATTAAAAATCAAAACATTACAAACCAATTAAAAAGGCTTACACCTATCACACATTGAAAACAATGGCAAATCTATTCGCAGAATAATGGATGTGTGATGTATATAAATTTTATGTATTAATGCACAACATCAATGATCTAATAAAATCCACCTTTGTATAGTAATAATGATATTACGTTAAACATTCTGCTGATGGAAACACATCTTACAAGGAAAATGAAATCTCCGAAGTAAAGAGATTGAAAACTAAATCCTAAAAACCATTGTAAAAAAATTATTCACTATAAAAAGATTTTTGCCCTCAGATTAAAAGCCTAAGCGAAACAGATGAGAACAAATTACTGATATGGCAAAAAAATAACGATAGCATAATTCATTTTCAAATTAAAGCCAATAGAAAATAGTCTATATGTTTTCTAAAGGTTTTAAGAAATGGATAGATGCTATAAGCGCTATCCTTTTTCTTTATAAAGAATGGAATTCAAAAAAAAAAACTTTAACCAAAAAAATAAGATGAAAAATTTATTAAATACCAATAGAATTCGATTGAGAGATTCTAAAAAAAACAAAATATTGCAGGATATTCAGTTTACTGCGTTGTTTTATATCCGCAGTACCAATGCCCATCTAGATAAAGACCTTAGCGAAGTATTGAACTCACTAAAGGAATTGGAAAACCTCAACAACAGATCGGGCCTGATCTTTAAAATCAATCTATTACCAAACACAAAAAACCAATGGATGACGATTCTTACAGAAATCAACAGCAGCTCTGCATTACTTAAAGAACAATTTATATATCTGAAGAAAAATATTGCCGAAAAAAATCCCCTGAACTCTTCTGTATTCTGGTTCCAAAATCAATCCTATGTAGACAGCATAACAGAAAACTATAAAAGCTTAGAAAAAATAGGTCTACAGATTCTTCCGGAAGAAGAAAAACTATATTGGCGTACTTGCATTTGCAATGCACAAGACGAAATTTTCTCACTAATCGCGTCTCTCACCAATATTTGCAAAGTTGAACTCGATTTTATTGAGAAATATATTCCAGATACAGTTGATATAACTTCACAACAGATCATCAATCGCATTCCAGCAGATTGTACTCTGGAAGAGGCTACAAAGTATCAACAAAATTATCATACTGTTTTAGACTATTACAATAATCATTATGAGAGGAAAAAAAATATTTGGAATAAATTATTTCATTTCTTGGGTAGAGATACTCATCATTTTCCTTCTGGCGACGGAATGCACTAATGATCATATGAAGATGGTTTGTTTTACAGGTTTCAATCACAATCAATTAAAAACAAAAAAGATGTGATAGATGTAAATATTAAACGGAACACTACAAACAATGCGATTATATAATCCCCATCTTTATATGCACTACTAAATCCATTATTATGTCTAAAGAAAAAGATACCAAAAAGAAATCAGACAAAACGCCAGCCACCAAATCTACCAAAGAAAAAAGGGTCGATAAATTGGCGAAAAGAAAAGACAAAGAAAACAATAGCAGACTTACAGATCTCTAAATGAAATCAGTTAAAATAAAAAAAGAAGGGATTCTCTTAGGAAAAACAGAATTGGCTTTTGAAGCAGATGGCGTACTAAATCCTGCAGTCATCAAAGAAAACGGAATCATACATTTATTTTACAGAGCCGTTGCCAAAGGCAATTTTTCTACGATTGGCTACTGCCGGCTTTCCGATCCTTTAAAGATTGAAGAACGTTTAGGATTTCCTATTCTTGCTCCGGAATATGATTATGAAAGGCACGGAATGGAGGATCCCCGGATTGTGAAAATTGAAGAGCTGTTCTATCTTACCTACACTGCTTATGACGGCATTAATGCTTTAGGTGCATTGGCAACTTCCAGCGATCTGAAGACCTGGGAGAAGCAAGGAATTATTGTTCCGCAGATCACCTATGAAGAATTTAAAGATCTGTCCAAGGATAACGGATCTATTCCTGAAAAATATGTTCGTTTTAATGAATTTCAGATCAGCCATAACAAGGATGACAAAAACGTTTTTATATGGAGCAAAAATCTCATTTTCTTTCCAAGAAAGATCAAAGGCAAATTCTATTTTTTTCACAGGATAAGACCTGACATTCAGATTGTTCTAGGGGTTGACAATTTAAAAGAACTGACGCCAGAATTTTGGACCAACTATTTTCTGCATTTTAAAGAAGATATTGTTTTGGCACCAAAATACAATCACGAATTAAGCTACATCGGGGGTGGCTGTCCGCCAATCGAAACAGAAAAAGGCTGGCTCATCATCTATCACGGTGTTCACGATTCTTTGAAAGGCTATGTTTATAGTGCTTGTGCTGCGTTGCTGAACTTGGAAAACCCGAAAAAAGAAATTGCGAGACTTCCCTATGCGCTTTTCAGCCCAGAAGAAAAATGGGAACTGAAGGGCGAGGTCAACAATGTGTGCTTCCCTACCGGAACTATTGTGGAAAATGATACACTTTATATTTATTACGGCGCTGCTGATGAACGGATAGCAGTGGTTTCATTAAGTATTTCTGAATTGCTGGATGAACTTATAAAATATAAGGTAAGTCTATAAAAATGAAGCATAATCACTAAAAAATGAAAAAAATGAAAATGGATAACAAAACAGATGTGGAAGAACAAATTGAAAGACCATCAAGGTTCATTAAAGAAAATATCCAGAGTGCGAAAGCTTTGCCGGAGATCCTTTTTATTACTTCTTTTCCACCAAAAGTATGCGGCATTGCTACTTATTCTGAAGATTTGATACAAAGCCTAAAAACCAAATTCGTAAAATCTTTCAAAGCCATTATCTGCCCGATAGAAACTGAAGATGAGCACTACGACTATGCTCAGAATACAGCCTATCATCTTAACACCTCAGACTACGATTCTTACATCCGACTGGCCAAGAAAATCAATAAAAGTGATGCTATTGAACTGGTGATGCTTCAGCACGAGTTCGGGTTCTTCGGTGCTGTACAAAATGGATTATCAAAATTCTTAGAATTGTTAGAAAAAGACATTATTGTCACTTTTCATACCGTGCTTCCAAAACCCGATCCCGGACTTAAAAAACAAGTGCAGGAAATCGCCCATTATGCAAAATCAATCATTGTAATGACTGATATTTCTGCTACAATATTAGCAAAAGAATATAAAATATCACCCGAAAAAATTAACCTCATCCCTCACGGAACACACCTGTTGCCATTAACAGAAAAAAGTTCACTGAAAGATAAATACCTGCTAAAAGGTAAAAAAGTTCTCTCTACTTTCGGATTATTAGGTTCGGGAAAAAACATCGAAACTACTTTGAATGCTTTACCAAAGATCATTGCTGAACATCCTGACGTTCTCTTTCTGATTATAGGAAAAACACATCCTGCCATTATTAAAAATGACGGAGAGGAATACCGCTTATCTCTAGAAAAAACAGTACAGGAACTACATTTGGAGAACAATGTACGGTTTGTCAATGCATACCTTCCCTTAGCAGAATTGCTAGAGTATCTTCAGTTGACAGACATCTATCTTTTTACCTCCAAAGATAGAAATCAGGCAGTAAGTGGGACGTTTTCCTACGCCATCAGTTGCGGTTGCCCAATCATTTCCACACCTATTCCACACGCATTGGAAGTCCTTAAAGAAGATACAGGAATTATTATAGATTTTGAATCGCCGGAACAACTTGCTTCCGCCGTAAACAAGGTCTTGAAAAATGAACAAATGCAGGAACAATTAAGTTCTAATGCATTGGAAAGAATGGCACCTACAGCTTGGGAAAATTCTTCCCTACTGCACGCTTTGCTTTTTCAAAAATTTGGAAACCACAAAATCCAGCTAAAATACAGTTTGCCTAAAATCAATTTGACACACATTCAAAATATGACCACAGATTTTGGAATGATCCAGTTTTCAAAGATCAACAGACCAGATATAGATTCAGGTTATACCTTGGATGACAATGCCCGTGCGATGATCGCCATTTGCCAACATTTCGGGCAAACCAATGACGATGAAGATCTGAAGCTGATCACTATTTATCTTGATTTTATAGAATTTTGTCAACAGCCAGACGGTAGTTTTCTTAATTACGTAGATGAGTATAAGAAATTTACCCCACAGAACTATGAAACCAATCTGGAGGATTCCAACGGAAGAGCAATCTGGGCTTTGGGCTATTTGATATCCAAAAAAACTGTTTTACCGGAAAATTTGTCTTTAAAAGCAGAAAAAATCATCAAAAAAAACCTTCCATTTGCCGAAAAAATGCATTCTACCAGAGCAATGGCATTTATCATTAAAGGCTTGCATTATCAAAATTCAACACAGAATATACCAGTCTTAATTACATTGGCCAACCGATTAGAGAAAATGTACGAACACGAGGCACAGAATAACTGGCACTGGTTTGAAAGTTACCTCACCTATGGCAACAGCGTACTTCCAGAAGCTATGCTTTGCGCCTGGATCTCTACAGGAAACAAAATGTACAAAAAAGTTGCACTAGAATCTTTTCAGTTTTTGTTATCAAAAATATTCGTAAAGGATGCTATCAAAGTAATCTCCAACAAAGGATGGCTTCAAAAAAACGAAATCAAAGCAGAAGCAAATGGAGGCGAACAACCCATTGATGTGGCGTACACTATCTTAACATTATTCAAGTTTACAAAATATTTTAATGATGAACATTATCCAAAAATGATGAAAAATGCCTTCAATTGGTTTCTGGGAAAAAATCATCTGAATCAGATCATTTACAATCCCGCCACAGGAGGTTGTTATGATGGTTTAGAAGAGAAAAATGTGAACCTGAACCAAGGTGCAGAATCTACCGTAAGCTATCTGATGGCAAGGCTTTGTTTTGAAGATTAAGGTTTTGTTTCCTTTTTCTTGAGGTCTTTTTCCTGCTTGTGTTCTGCTTTTCTGAAATAACCACGGAATAGAAAATTGTGCTTCAAGGCTTCCATATTTTCATTCAATTTTTCCGCAGCGCCTTTTACACTGATGATCGTAGAATCGATATTTTTCACCAATGTTTCATCTTTTGTTATATAATTTAAAGAACCTTTTCCAGACTTGATCTCAAAGACATAATCGTCCAAACTTTGAGAGATCTTGTTGATGTCTTTACTGGATTTTTCCAAATTAGAAAAAACATTTTGAATTTTTGCGCGGGATTTCGGATCACTTAGAAGAACTGCTGCTGCACTTTCGTCGTAGTTTATTTTAGAAATGATGGCATTGACTTTAGCCACAGCATCAGAAGCACCTTCTGCTGTTCTCTTCATTCCGGATACGGCGTAACGCAAGTCATTTTCAAGCAACGTATCGCTTAATATGGCACCCAAAGAACCTTTTCCTTCAACAATCTTATGGGTGATTTTAGCAAGGTCAGCAGTGATCAAAACAGCACTTTCGTTGGTTTTGCTAAAGGTCGCCATGATTTCATCAATAGTGACTTTTGTCCTCACCTGGATGTAGTCTCCTGAAACGACCATTTTACTAATTTTTTTTTCTCCGGGTACAAGGTTGACAACCATACTCCCAACCAAACCGTCCGAGGCAATGCTTGCCACTGCATTTTTTTTGATGAATTTGGCAGCCTTTTCATCCACGGACATTTCTACCGTTATTTTACCTTCCGCTGTCATCTGTATTTTGCCAACAGTTCCCACATCCACACCAGAATAGCGGACGTTGTTGCCAACTTGCAAACCGCTTACATCTGTAAAGATAGCCTTCAACTGAATATTACTGCTGAATAGATGCTGTCTTTTCCCAACTGAATAAAGTGCTGTGATCAGAAGTATGGTGCCAACGATAATAAAAATACCGACACTTATTTTTTTTGAGGTAGCGTTTTCCATCATATTAATTTTTAAAGAATGCCTTTACCTGAGGATCGTCAGAATTTGATAGTTCCTGAAAAGTTCCTTCGGCATAATTGGTGCCGTCTACCAAAAGGATCATGCGGCTCGAGATCACTCGGGCGCAATCCACATCATGGGTAATAATGATAGACGATGTTTTGTATTTTAGTTGAATACTTCGCAGTAATTCTATAATTTCTTTTGAAGTGATCGGATCCAAACCGGTGGTTGGTTCATCATAGATCATGATTTTAGGCTTCAGGATGAGAGCCCTTGCCAATGCAACCCTTCTTTGCATTCCGCCTGAAAGTTCAGAAGGCATCAAGTCGATGGTTTGTGAAAGACCGACATCTTTTAAAGCTTCTTTGACTAAAACTTCAGTCCCTGTGAAATTCTTAATTTTATTGATATTACGTCTCAGTGGAAACTCTAAATTTTCCCGAACAGTCATTGAATCATACAATGCACTTCCCTGAAAAAGAAAGCCAATTTCCGTTCTTAATATATCCAGTTCCCTTTGCCCCATTTTTGTAATATCCTCCCCTTTGATCGTAATGGTTCCCCCATCCGGCTTCATTAAACCCACAAGACATTTGACCATGACTGATTTTCCGGAGCCGGATTTTCCCATGATCACCAAACTTTCCCCCTCCAATAGTTTTAGATTAAACCCCTTCAAAACATGGTTCTCACCAAAATCTTTAGTGATATTTTTAAGTTCTAAAACCGCCTGTATGTTATGATCTGTTTCCATTATACATTAAAAATAATATCGGTTATAAACACGGCTATGAAATCTATGATAAAGATCAACATCGAGGTGTAGACGACCGCAGCATTGGATGCATCGCCTACGCCTACCGTTCCTTTCTCACAATTATAACCCTTATAACAGCCTATTAAACCGATGGCAAAACCAAAAAAGATTGATTTGATGGTCGCAGGAATAATATCGCCAAATTTTATAGAAGTAAAAACCTTATTAAAATAAAGCGTGAATGAAACATCGGACTTTAAATTTTCAACAAGCGCCGAGCCTACAAGCGAAATGCTGTCACCTACGATAATTAAGAGTGGAAGCATCAATGTACTGGCAACGATGCGCGTGACAACCAAATATTTGAATGGATTGGTACCGGAAACTTCCATCGCATCTATCTGCTCTGTTACTCGCATGGAACCTAACTCTGCTCCAATCCCCGAACCTACTCTGCCGGCACAGATCAGCGCGATGATCACAGGTCCAATTTCACGAATGATCGATATACTGATCATCGATGGAATCCAGGATTCAGCACCAAATTGCTCCAGTGTCGGGCGGGATTGCAACGTAAAGACCAAACCTAATATAAATCCTGTCACCATGACCAAAAGCAATGAACGGTTGCCAATACTGTAACATTGGCGAATTAGTTCTTCAAACTCAAAGGGCGGTACGAAAACTTCCCGAAAAAAACGTCCGGCAAATAGACCTATATCTCCTACTTCAGAGATGGAAGATCTTATAGAGGACGATGAAAGAAAAGTTTTAAACATCAAGTTTAGTTCTTCCTCAAATGTACTCTTAATAAAATGGCTTATGTTACATAAAAAAATGATTTAGTTTAATAAAAATGTGATTGTCCTCAATGGGTAATCCGTTGCCGTAACTATATACCTCTTGCTTAAGTTGCCGCCTTTGTCTATCAAAAACGTTTCATTAGCGTCATGCCAAGTTTGACCTTAGGTTGCATTAAATAAGATGAATAACAGCGGATTTACATCAATAAAAAGAGCTAGAATCAAAAATTAAAAATAGGCGTTGGTCAATCACGAATGACTATCCCCAATCAATTTTATAACAGCCATCACGTGGTTTTCCTTTTAGTATTCATAAATTTGTATCAAACAGAAAGAACTATGGTCAAAGATTATCAGAAAAAACCGATTGACAAGATCGTTTATCCCGTTCAAAGATTTATCCAGCAGGAAAAATCAGGTGGTTTGTTATTGGGCATCAGTGTCATTATTGCTTTGATACTGGCCAACTCACCTCTGTCTGCCGGTTACCATCATTTTTTGGAGCAGACTTTTGGTTTTGGGTGGAATGGGCGCAGTTATTTTAATTTCAGTATGCACCATTGGATCAATGATGGATTGATGTCTGTTTTCTTCTTTGTTGTAGGATTGGAGCTGAAACGTGAGATTATAGGAGGTGAACTCTCCAACCCGCGGAAAGCGATGTTGCCTATCGTGGCAGCCATTGGAGGAATGGTGATGCCGGCATTGATTTTCTTACTATTTAATCCCTCCGGAGAGATGCACAAAGGCTGGGGAATCCCAATGGCGACGGATATTGCTTTTGCATTGGGCGTTCTCTTTTTGCTGGGGAACAAGATACCGCTTTCTCTCAAAGTTTTTTTGACCGCTTTGGCCATTGTTGATGATCTGGGAGCGGTTTTGGTTATTGCATTTTTCTACACGGCTGATATACAGACGACTTATCTGCTGATAGGACTTTTCATCTTGGCTGTGATGTATTTGGGAAACAAATTGGGCATCAGGTCTGTGTTTTTCTTTGCTTTTCTTGGCATTTGCGGTGTTTGGACCTGTTTTGTGATATCTGGTGTCCACGCTACTATTGCAGCGGTTTTGGCTGCTTTTACCATCCCTGCAGATGTAAAAATTAAGGAAACGATTTTTATTGGCAAGATCAGTAATTATCTGGACACTTTTAAAAATATAGATCCTACGGAGGATAATCCCACGCTTACCAATGACCAGTTGCATGTTTTAGAAAAAATAAATGAGGCAACCATCGCTGCAACGCCGCCACTCCAAAGGCTGGAACACGCGATGCATCCTATTGTAACCTTTGTCATCATTCCTATTTTCGCAATCGCCAATGCGGGCGTTTCTCTGAATATTGAATTTGACAGTTTATTTGATACCAATATTGCAATAGGTGTTGCATTGGGATTGCTAGTCGGTAAGGTTTTGGGCGTTGTCGGGTTTACTGCTGTTTTTATCAAACTCAAAATTGCCAACGTACCGGAAGGGATGACGATTTGGAATCTTTTAGGACTTGGTTTTCTAGCCTCGATTGGATTTACAATGTCATTATTTGTGACTTCTCTGGCTTTTACCCACGAGGAATATCAGACGCAGGCGAAGATCGGGATTTTTGCAGCTTCCATTATTGGAGGAATTACAGGCTATATCATTCTTAATAAAAACGCTAAACCAACAGCTGCTGATGAGTAAAATTTTTAATTTCATTAACCTCCATAACGGAGAGCAAAAAAAGGACAAAGTACTGGAGAATGTGACTTCCAATATCTCATTCCGTGGCTCCAACCTCTGGATTTTGGCTTGTGCAATTATCATTGCGTCCGTTGGTCTTAATGTCAACTCTACGGCGGTTATTATTGGAGCGATGCTTATATCGCCGTTGATGGGTCCTATTGTTGGGGCTGGATTTGCATTAGGAACCTATAATTTTCCATTACTGAAAAAGTCTGTTAAGAATCTGCTGATTGCCACCGTTGTCAGTCTTTTTGTATCTGCACTGTATTTTTACATTAGTCCTTTTAAGGATGTACAGTCTGAGCTTTTAGCGAGGACAGCACCTAATATTTACGATGTATTGATTGCCTTCTTTGGAGGATTGGTAGGAGTCATAGCGATTACGAGAGTGGAAAAAGGAAATCCAATTCCCGGTGTTGCCATTGCCACAGCTCTTATGCCACCATTATGCACCGCAGGATTTGGATTGGCTACTTTCAATTTCTCATTTTTTTTAGGTGCTTTTTACCTTTACACGATCAATTGCTTTTTCATCTGTATAGCTACATTTCTGGTGGTAAAATACTTACATTATCCTTCCTCTATCGTTGACAGCAAATATGAAAAAAGAATCAGGTATAGCATCTCATTCCTCATCCTTGTGATGATCGTTCCCAGCTCTTATCTGGCCTATAATCTTTTTAATGAAAAGAAATTTACCAAAACGGCTGAGCTTTTTATTCAAAATCAATTTGATAATAATGGTTATACGATCATTTATAAAAAAATCAATTACAATTCTAATCCCAAGATCATAGATATAGCTTTTCTAAATAAAAAATTCACACCGGAAGAGATTGCTTCATACAACCAAATGTTGGATGACCATGGTCTGCCAAATACCAAATTCAATATACGGCAGAACGATTCAGATCTCAAATCGGAAATATTGAGCGAAATAAACAAGAACAATACTAATTTATCTGAAAAAGATATAGCCATTTCCAAACTGAGACAGGAACTAGACACTTATAAAATGTCAGATTCCACATTGGTCAAAGAAATTCGGATACTGTACCCAACTATCTCTGAAGTATCTTACGGAAAGGTAGAAAAATATCCCTTGACGGACAGCGCGAAAATTGAGTTCGTACTCATCTATTCCGGCACAGATATCAACCAAAAACAGCTTAAAAACTGGTTAGCAGCGCGATTAAATGAAAAAAATATAGAGATTTTACAAAATCCCGAAAAATAGTCTGTAATTATGGTGCTGCTGAACCGATCATTTATTTTCTAATCATTCCAGGATTAGAGCAAGGCTTTCCCACATCGTTTTGATATATTTGCATATCAAGTCTAACATATACAGTGGCAATCAGCCATTGCTTTCAATTTTTCCAACATACAACTGTGAATATTCATAACAAAAAAAAATTTTTCAGCTTTCTCAAATTCAAAAGAGATTTTCAGCAATATGGGCTGGAGAAAGCGCGCAGTTATGAGTTGATTCTTCATTGGCTGAATAACAGACTGAGCAGAAGCCAGTTTCTATTGCTTTCCGGTATTTTGGTAGGTTGTACAGCAGGATTAGCAGGTGTCTTGCTGAAAACAATTGTTCATAATATTCATTACTTTATTACAAACAAAGTTCATTTTGAATATCAGATTTTGTTTTACGTTATCTTTCCATTTTTAGGAATTGTATTGACGACCAGCATCGTTCTTACCATTTTCAAAGGACAGGACAGAAAGGGAATTGGCGCTATTCTGTATGAAATTGCTCAAAACTCAAGCATCGTTTCTTCCGTTAAAACATATTCCCAGATTGTTCAAAGCGCTATCACCGTTGGACTTGGAGGTTCTGCAGGTCTGGAAAGTCCGATTGCCGTTACAGGTGCGGCCATAGGTTCCAACTTTGCGCAGACCTACAGGCTGAATTATAAAGAACGCACCTTGCTGCTGGCCGCTGGCGCCACAGCCGGCGTTGCCTCTGCTTTTAATGCTCCCATTGCGGGTATTATGTTTGCTTTTGAAATCCTACTGACAGGTGTTGTATTTACAGATTTTATCCCTTTGGTTGTTGCGGCGGTCTGCGGAAGTCTATTGTCCAGGATTCTTCTTCAGGAGGATATTCTTTTCAGGTTCTATACGCGGGAAGCATTCAATTATAAAAACCTGCCCTACTATTTTATTTTAGGCATTGTAACAGGATTGTACGCCAGGTATTTCTTGATAATTTCTCATAAAGTGGAACATTTTCTCAAGGAACTTAACATATCAAGAATCCGAAAAGCGATGCTGGGAAGCGCTGTTTTATCATTGCTTTGTGTTCTTTTTCCACCGCTATTTGGGGAAGGTTACGACACTGTAAAAGCGTTTACCAACGGCCATGCGAACGTTATTATTGAAAATAGTTTTTTCCGCTATTTTGAAATTAAAGAATGGACGATCATCATATTTTTGATTCTGGTTTGCTTACTCAAGGCTTTTGCTACGTCTTTCACTATTTTCGGTGGTGGTAATGGCGGTAATTTTGCACCATCACTTTTTGCAGGTGGTACCGTGGGGTTTTTATTTGCATTGGTATGCCAGCACATCGGTTTTCGAGATGTTCCTGTTTCCAATTTGGTTCTTGTTGGGATGGCAGGCGCAATGAGCGGTGTTCTGTATGCGCCCTTAACGGCTATATTTCTGATCGCAGAATCCAGTTCGGGATATGATCTGTTCATCCCTCTGATGATCGTTTCTGTCATATCATATCTCATTGCCAAATGGTTTTCCAATATCTCTCCTGAACTGAAATCTTTGGCAGAACAAGGAAAGATATTCACCAATCAGCACGATAAAAATCTTTTATTTTCGCTGCATACAGAAGATTTTATTGATAAATATTCTCAGACGATCAATGAAAATGCTTCTATTGAAGATCTTTTTGAACTGGTGAAAAACGGGAAGAAAAACTTTTTCGCCGTTGTAGATGATCACAATAAACTGCAGGGCATTCTCACTTTGGATGATATCCGTCCTTATCTTTTTAATCAGGACGATAATGCATCCTTTCCTGTGACCAAAATAATGAAAGCGCCGCCGGCTCTGATAAAACCTGAAGACAAACCTTTGGAAATCCTGCAGATTTTTGATGATACTGGATTTTGGAATCTGCCTGTGGTCAACCACCACAATGAGTTTGTTGGATTTATTTCAAAATCTTCAATTCTGATGAGCTACAGACAGATCTTGAAAGGTTATTCTGAATAATTAATCAAAGAAGCTTCTACTCAGACGACAATGCTGATTATTCTGCTTTTATTACTTTTGCAAAAATTTTACTAATGGAGGGGAAACAATTATTCGATTATGAAACTGCTGAAAACAAAGAGAAAGATCAGGAAAAGTCCAATGCCGGCACTTTTTTAAAGGTGATCCAGATCTTATTAAGTATTATAATGGGAGCTATGCATGTTTAGAAAAATTAAAATTTCGTACTGGTTCTTCGTGGGTTTGATGATTTGGGCAGCTGTCGCTTATTTACGAAAACTGGGCATTGTGCTTCCTTTTATCAATGACCACCTTACGGATCTCTACAGTGTCCCGATGTATAGCTACACGATCAGGAAAATCATGAATTATACGTACAGCCCAAACTGGCGCCCAGATCTTAAGTTTTTGGCAGGCGCCGCTCTCAATCTGGCCGTGGTCTTTGAAGTGGTCTTTCCACTGTTGTCCGCCCGTTATACGGCAGATATGATAGATGTCGTCTGTTATTTTGCTGGTGCAATGATCTATTATGTGATTTTACGAGAAAAAGAGCGTAAAACAAAACTCGTGACGATCGACAAATAAAATAAGATGAAGAATAGCGGATTGCCGTCAAAGGTATTTGCTAAAGCCGATATGATGCACCGAAAAAATAATGTTTTGCTGCCGTGTGCTGTATCCCAAAATTCAATCCGGCATCTAGTTTAAAATCTTTGGATACTTCTATTTGCAGGGCAGCGTTGATGTAATTTGAAAACTGGTGCGTTTTGAAATCATAGGTGTAGTAGGTCTCTGCCATGCCATCGAGACCTTCCACAATCGAATGGCTGATGGTAAGCGTCTGAACAAATTCTGTATGCATCGATGGTTGATCCTGATCTTTTAAGCGGTCTACCTCTACCTGAAATCCCAGATTGAATTCGCCCGGAAGCTTGTACTGCATAGGAACCAGCAGTCCACCTTCCAGACGACTATCCTCATACTTGGAAGTCGGGAACTTCACATAAGGCAGCAATGCCAATGCAAAATGACCACCGTTGTTACCGATCAGATTTTGCTTGATCCTCAGTGTCAAATCCCCGTGGCCTTGCGTCATGGTTTTGGAACCCGTCTCTAGTTCTTTCTCATTTTGTCTGCCGTAGGTCTGAAATCCAATTTGTAAAGCTGTACTTCCGCTAATTCCAATCTTAAGATTCATCTGGTTGATGAGCGAGGTATGCGTTTCCTGAGATTCGCTTGTTTCACGCACAGTTCTTACCAGATCTGTTTCAAATTGGAAATGTCCCGCATCCACCGTATAAGGCGATTCTGTGAGATCAGGACGATCGGTTTCCATTTCTCTCATCTGTGTACGGGGCACCGGCTCAAATAAAGAATATTTCTTCTTAGCCACTTGCTGACCCAATCCTTTGAAAGGTAGTATCAGTGCAAAAATAAAGAGCATAAAAAAACTTTGATTTTTATTCATAATTATAATTTTGATCGAAAGATTGGAATTTAAATTACTTTCGAATACAAATCTGTGCCGTAATCGACTTATGCGGTAGAAATAGGACGATGATGTCCTAAAACTGTCGTAAAATATTGCTCAGAAAGCATTGTATTGACTTCATATATTTGTTTTCTGGATGATTAGTGCAACGTTTCCACCGCAATCGAATGTCGTATAATGAGTGCCGAGGTGTGAAGATTTAAACAAAGGATTGATAAAACCGTTATCACATCTGCTCTTGTAACTTCCTCACCAATGAATTGGTAAAATGTCCTTTTTGTCCAAATTGAGACGTATATCATATTATCATCATTGGTTTTATCCACAGACCTTTGTAAGCTCAAAGGGATGAAGATAGAACTCTATAAATATGACAGACAATAATAAAACATCTGAAGCTAAGACTTACCGGGATTCTGTAGCCACTGTTGCAGAAGATGGCAAAAGAATTTGGGTATTCCCGAGAAAGCCCAAAGGCAAATTTACCAATTACAGAAATTATACTGCTTATCTTTTGCTTACCCTATTTTTTATCATTCCTTTTTTGAAATGGGATGGCAATCCATTGTTTCTTTTTAATGTCATTGACAGAGAATTTTTCTTATTCGGACAAGCCTTTTATGTACAGGATTTCTTCATTCTAGGGATAGGCGCCGTCACATCTGTCATCTTCGTTATGGTCTTTACCATTGTGTACGGCAGGCTATTTTGTGGCTGGCTTTGTCCGCAGACTTTGTTTATGGAAATGGTCTTCCGTAAGATCGAATATTGGATAGAAGGCGACCGCAACAAACAGATCAAACTGGACAAACAGGAATGGAACAGCGAAAAGATCATCAAAAGAGTTTTCAAATGGACTGTTTTTTTAGTCATGTCCAATCTGATCTCCACTTTTATGTTCATTTACATCGCAGGTTATGCAAAGGTCTGGGACATGATGACCGCCGGTCCGTCCGAATATCCGACTAACTTTCTGGTCATGATTTTATTCACGGGCATCTTTTATTTTGTCTTTGCGTGGCTTCGAGAGCAGGTCTGTACGCTCATTTGTCCTTACGGAAGATTACAAGGCGTGTTGATAGATAAGCAAACCATCAATGTACTTTATGATTTTAAACGTGGCGAGAACCGGTCAAAATGGCGGAATGGTGAAGACCGGGATGCATCTGGAAAAGGAGACTGTATCGATTGCAAGCAGTGTGTTGTCGTTTGCCCTACAGGCATCGATATCAGAGATGGTCAGCAGTTAGAATGCATCAACTGTACAGCTTGTATAGACGCATGTGACGATGTCATGGAAAAAGTAGGTCTTCCAAAAGGTTTGATCCGTTATGCATCTGAACAAGAGATTGAAACACAAACCAAATTCAAATTTACGGCAAGGATGAAAGCCACCGCCGCAGCTTTGGCACTACTGGTTGGCTTACTGTCTTTCTCCCTGAATGACAGAGGAATGATGGAAGCGAAATTTTTAAAATATCCAGGATCCACCTTTCTGATCAGAGATGAGATGATCAGCAACGCTTATACCTTTACGATGATCAACAAATCCAATCAGGATCTCTATGTCCATTTCAAAGTCCTCAATTCCAAATCCGCAAAAATAGAGATGTATGAAAAGCAACCGCTTCATCTGAAACGTAACAAGATCAAAAAGGGAGATCTTAAAGTTAATTTTCCGGAAAACGAAATCCAGCTGAGCAAGCAGAATATTGAAATTGGTGTGTTCGACACTTCTGGGAAAATGATCACATCGTACAAGACTATTTTTGAAGGGCCTTTTAAGTTTGAATTTTAACTTTTATTAAAATTAATCTGATGCCGTTTTAAAAACTCCGAAGGCGATTGTCCCACGTGTTTTTTGAAAAAACGGGTAAAATAAGGATATTCCTCAAAACCTAACTTGAAGGCAATATCACCCAAACTATCATCCAGATATACCAGCATTCTTTGTGCTTCCAAGACTGTTCTTTTTGCAATGACCTCGGATGCTTTCAGCCCGACTACAGATTGGCAGATCCGGTTGAGGTGCTTGCCCGATATGGTCAGAAGTGCGGCATAGAAACTCACAGATCTTTGCGACAGAAACTGTTCCTCCATCAATTTCTCAAAGGCCTGAAAGGTATGAAGATAGGATGATGACACCGCAAATCCCAGTTCTTTTTCATTTTCTAAAAACAGCCTGGAAGAAAGAATTAATATATTAGAAACAGCATTCCGGAGCATATGATCCTTCAACAGATAGTGATGCACCGTTTCATTTCTGATGGTCTCAAAATAGGTCCTCATTTCCGAAAAATAGCCAGCATCCAGTTGAAGTAAGCGTGGAAAATTAACGGAAGCAAAGAAAGGAAATGCTTTTAATTTTAAATCTGCATAATGAAAATCAAAAAACGATTGTGAAAAGAAAATGATAAAGCCTTCCACATCATCAGAAAGTTGCCAACTGTGAACCTGTCCCGGTGACATGAAATAAACGCTGCCGTCCTTCAAAGGATAGGTGTTAAAATCAATATCGTGGAAACCTGTACCTTTTGTCACAAACATCATCAGAAAAAAATTGTGACGGTGAGGGCGTTCGATATGTTTATGGCTTTCTTTCAAATGATCCTGCAGGGTGTTACAGTAGAATTCTCCAGACTGATCTGCTTTTTGAAACAAATGAATATCAAGGACTTTGATAGGGTTCAACTGAGTTTTTTTTTGGGGTATTGAACAAAAGTAAGATAAAATTGCCAAATGCAGATGTGCGGAAGGTTCAGTTATCCTAAAGACCGGTTCTCGCGAAACCTATCCGAGTGGATAAGGAATACATGTTTCCTTAAAATACTTCATAAGCATCTGAACGAATACCGATGATTAAAAAATCAGCAGATCTGGAAATATCATCAGCTGGTTGCAGTCTGCAAATGAGAAGCTTTACTATTCTATCACCACAGTTTGCACCCGTACTGTGTGCGCGGAAAAATAACCCAACGCACCATTGCTGATATTGCTTGGCGGATTGGTTGGCGTTATGCCACCGCCAGGTCCACCGCCACCAGAAAGTTGTAATAAAGCAGCATAAAATAAATAAACTTTATCATCTATGCATTGCATTACTACATAAACGGTATCTCCCACCACCACTTTTATATTATCTGGCTCATCGCCATCGTCATTTGGTAATATTAAAGGTCTTTGGTTGGGCAATCCGTTGTTAACATTATCAGAAAATTCAGAGAAATATTTTTTGGGATTGTTATTAATTGTGTAAGTGAAAAGATAACGATTTCCTAATGTCTGTGGATCTGTAAAAACAGGTAAAAGTGTATAACTGGTTTCGCCACCTACTACAAATGAGTCTTGCTCCAAATTATCAAAAGAAACCGCTTCAGGCATTTTACTTGTTGAAGTATATTGTTTCCCTTCTGCTTGAATTTTTAGAGTATAGGTTCTCCCAGATTGGCCAATAAAAGTTGAAGTTTTATATCTTCCGTTTCCTACGTATTGTAATGTTTCGGTTTGTCCGGTATTATCGCTCAAAACTACTTGTGCATTCTCAATGGATGGATATTGATTGGCTTGGGTAAAAGCGACCGTTTTTGTTATTTTAACGTAATAAGGACCAGCTTGATCTGTAATGTTGGCTTCTATCACTATGTTTCCACTTTGATCTTCCAAATCAAGGTTGATTTCTTTTTCGCAAGAAATCACTAAAAACAGGGATAATATAATTGAAAATATATTTTTCATAGTTAGCTATATTAAAATTTGAAGTTATAAGTAATATTCGGAACCCAACGGAAGAGTGAAGTTTGCATCGCTCTGGTTGTTCCTGGATTATTTGGGTTATCTTCAAATGTAATTGTGTATGCATTTTGCCTTCCGTAAACATTGTAAACTCCAAAAGACCAAGAACCTTTAAAACGCTTACTAGACGTTGGTTCATACGTTGCACTCACATCCATTCTGTGGTACGCTGGCATTCTATCAGCATTTCTGTTGCTGTATTGAAAAACAGTTTCTCCGTTCAATTCATATTTTCCTGTTGGGAAAGTGACCGCATTCCCAGTACTATAAAGGAATAATCCTGAAAAAGACCACTGAGGATTCAGCTGATAAGTAGCTACTACAGATAGGTCGTGTGTTTTATCTTGTCTTGCGTCATACCATTCATTATCGTTGATTCCGTTGATTTTTCTTTCGGTTTTTGATAAGGTGTAAGAAATCCAACCGGTTAGTTTTCCGCTTTTCTTTTTAGCAATTAATTCTAAACCGTAAGCTCTTCCTTTTCCGAATAATAATTCGCTTTCAACATCTGCAGCAGTATCGAATGAAATTTGCGCTCCGTTTTTATAATCAATTTGATTCTGCATTGATTTGTAGTATATCTCAGCATTCACTTCATAATTATTATTGTTGAAATTTCGGCTGTATCCGGCACTTATTTGGTCTGCAATTTCAGGTTTCACAGTGTAGCTGCTTCCAATCCATTGGTCGGTTGGGTTTCCGCTTCCGCTATTGCTTAATAAATGTAAGTTTTGTGTGTTTCTAGAATAGCCACCTTTCACGCTGCTGACTTCATTGATTCTGTAATTTGCAGTGATTCGCGGTTCAAGATTAACGTAGGTTTTCCCGAATTTCCCTTTTTCCAAAAATTCAGAACCGATGATAGTTCCGTTTTCATAAGTGTTAAAAGTGTCGCCACCCAAAACACTGAACATTGCTAATCTCGCTCCATAATTAATCGTTAGTTTTTCTGTCGCTTTGAAATCGTCATTAATGTACAAAGCATTCTCCCAAGAATATCTAGGATTTCTCGGGAAACTGCTTACGCTGGTTCCGGATGCACTACTAGGTGTAATAGTGTGGTATATAGACTGTAAACCAAATTTCACAGAATGCTTATTTCCTGCAAACCAAGAGAAATCTTGTTTCAAATTCCAGTCTTCAATTGTAGAATCTAATCCGAAAGTATTATTGTTACTGCTTAAACTTACATTGTAATTGTAATTGCTGTAAATGAATGAGGTGTTGGAGAATAATTTACTGCTGATAATACTATTCCAACGCAACGTTGCTGTGGTGTTTCCCCAATCTGTGGAAAAAGTATCGCCCAAGCCTAAAACATCTCTTCCAAAATATCCAGATAAATACAAACGGTTGTTTTCATTAATTTGATAATTGGCTTTTAAATTTAAATCATAGAAATACAGCTTGCTATCTTTAAAATCATCCGTTGCCTTTAAAAATACATCTGCATACGTTCTTCTTCCCGAAACAATAAATGAAGATTTTTCTTTTTGAATAGGTCCTTCAACGCTTAATCTACTGCTGATTAAACCAATTCCGCCATTCACGTTATAATCTTTGTTGTTGCCGTCTTTCATTTTTACATCCAAAACAGACGAAAGTCTACCGCCATATTGTGCCGGACTGTTTCCTTTGATGATACTCACATCTTTTAGCGCATCACTATTAAATGTACTGAAAAAACCAAGCAAATGTGAAGCATTGTAAACTGCAGCTTCATCTAATAAAATCAAGTTTTGGTCTGTTGCACCACCTCTCACAGAAAAACCACTGCTTCCTTCACCATTGCTTTTAATTCCGGGCAAAAGTTGAATGGTTTTCATCACATCTTTTTCACCAAACAAAACTGGCAGTTTGTCTATTTGTTTAATACTCAATGTTTCGGTTCCCATTTGCGCAGAAGAAAGATTTTTGTCTTTTTTTGCTGCAACAATCACCACTTCATCAATATTAGAAGTCTTTTCTTCACTTTGTTGCTCTAGCTGAATGTTTTGTTTTAGATCATTTTCAACGATTATATTTTGCTGAAAATCTTTAAAACCAGGATTAGAAATAATAACAGTGTAAGAGCCTTTTGGAAGCGAAAGCGAATAAAAACCATATTCATTGGCAACAACTGATATTGATGGGTTTTCAGCAATTTTTACGATTACTCCAATGAGCAATTCACCATTTTTTTGATCTTTTATAGTACCGCTTACGGAAAAATTTTCTTGTGAAAATACGGCTGTACTGAAACAAATTGCTGCTATAGAGGTAGCAATTTTCAACGAAGATATATGCATGCAAATAATTTACGCAGTAAAGATAAAGTTTTCCAACTTCAAATCTAAGTGCGCTGAGAATTTAATAACTGTTTTTTAATTCATTTAAAATTTTGCCGCGTTGATCTGAACTCGTGATCCTCTGGCAAGCCTAATACGGCTGCCCCACTTTTAGTACCTCCATTTATGTATCAGGTTAAAATGAGAAGATCAAAGCATTTTACGTGCGGAATATGATAAAAACAGACACGATGATTATTAAAGGATAACATCGATTTTTTGATGAATAACCGCTATCTTTTATCTTTTTTAATTTAAAGTAAGGTCAAACAAACCAAGCGTTTTTAAGATATACAAAGGCGGGCACTTAATCAAGAGATATCAAATTTTTACAATGGAAGACTAATTCTCCCGCGATATCACAATACCTGACTGAGATGCTTACAAGAGTTCACCAGGAACTGAGATGTTATTTTTTCTAATAAAATCCAGCAATTCATTATACCTGGCTTCATAATGTCCGCCACCGCATTGATCTGATATGCTGCAAATATCAGACGGTTTGATATCCAAAATCGCCGATATTTTGGTTAACATATCAAGGTGGATCTTGACCTTAGAATTTTCTATATCCGAATAGGCTTTTTGGGAGATCCCCATTTCAAAAGCCATATATTCTTGAGTAAGGTCCTTAGCTCTTCGGATTTTTCTGATGTTTTCACCACATATTTGCATCGCCACTGTTTAGTAGTTTTAGGTATATTATAGAAGTAAATCTAATAGTTCCAGACAAAGCTACTAAATACCTTTGTCAAAACATAAAAACTGGACTATGATATTTGTGCGCGTCAAGTCACCTCTGATGCAAAGGTTTTTCGCAATCATAATATCCTTGTCCTTAACACTAGATTATGGAGACACAAAAATTTCAGTATGACAATCATATTGTCAGGGCATTTCTTTATGCGACTGTGACATTTGGAATTGTTGGTTTTATATTGGGTCTGACCGCAGCATTGATGCTGTTTTACCCAGAACTTCCAGAATTTTTCTTTGGAACGGACGACACCACCATCCAGAGTTTAAGAAGCGGAAATATTCAGGGCTTGATCAATACGCAGGGTGCTATGGGATTTGGCAGGATCAGAATGCTGCATACAAGTGCTGTTATTTTTGCCTTTGTCTGCAATTCCTTTTTCTGCGGTGCTTACTACAGTATGCAGCGGCTTCTGAAAACCAGGATGTACAGCGATACCCTTTCCTGGATTCATTTCTGGAGTTGGCAGCTGATGATCATTGCGGTTGTCATTACCTTTTTAATGGGCATCAATACCTCAAAAGAATATGCAGAACACGAATGGCCTATTGATATCCTGATTACGATCTCATGGCTTGTTTTCGGTATCAATATGTTCGGAACGATTGTGAAACGTCGTGTGCGTCATCTGTACGTTGCCATATGGTTTTATATTGGAACTTGGATCGCTGTAGCTATGCTTCATATCTTCAATAATTTGGAAGTACCTTTGTCATTCACCGGCTGGAAGTCCTACTCAGCTTACGCTGGTGTAAAAGATGCTCTGGTACAATGGTGGTATGGTCACAATGCGGTGGCATTTGTACTGACGACACCCGTTTTGGGTCTGATGTATTATTTCCTGCCCAAAGCAGCCGATCGCCCTGTCTTTTCATACAAACTATCCATTATTCACTTTTGGTCATTGATTTTTGTTTATCTGTGGGCAGGACCGCACCATCTGCAGTATACCGCTTTACCAGCGTGGGCTCAGGCAGTAGGAACAGGATTTTCTATTATGCTGATTGCCCCATCTTGGGGAGGTATGCTGAACGGACTTTTGACCCTAAGAGGTGCTTGGGATAAAGTAAGAGATAACCCAATACTCAAATTCTTTGTAGTTGCTGTGACTTGTTATGGTATGGCTACTTTTGAAGGCCCGCTTCTGGCCACAAAATCTCTTAATAAAATAGGTCATTACACAGATTGGGTGATTGGTCACGTTCACCTAGGTGCATTGGGATGGAATGGTTTTATGGCCTTTGGTGTTATCTATTATTTGGTTCCAGTTATGTGGAGAACTGGATTGTGGTCCAAAAAAATGGCCAACTGGCATTTCTGGTTAGGGACTTTGGGTATTATTTTTTACGCCGTTCCTATGTATATTGCTGGTTTTACCCAAGGACTCATGTGGAAACAGTTTAATCCAGACGGCACATTGGTTTACAAAAACTGGTTGGATACTGTGACAGCCATACTACCCTACTTTAAAATGAGGTTTTTGGGAGGCTTATTTTATCTCGGCGGTGCCATTTTAATGGTCATCAACGTTTATAAAACAATCAGAGCCGGATCTTTTCAGAAAGATGTTCCGGCAGAAGCTCCTGCTCTATCTGCGATCGGTAACTCCAGACGACAAGACGAAGGGCTTCACCTCTGGCTGGAAAGAACACCGTACCTGCTTTCTGTTTGTGCCTTTGTTGCCATTGCAATTGGTGGGTTGGTAGAGATTTTACCGACTTTGACGATCAAAAGCAATGTACCGCAGATCTCCGCAGTAACACCCTATTCCCCACTTGAGCTGGAAGGGCGTGATCTGTATATCCGGGAAGGCTGTAATGCCTGCCATTCGCAGATGATAAGGCCTTTCCGGGATGAGGTGATGAGATTTGACGGTAAAAACGGACAGTATTCCAAAGCTGGAGAATTCATTTACGACCGTCCTTTTTTATGGGGTTCAAAAAGAACAGGTCCGGATTTGCAACGCGAAGGTCAAAGGAATCCTGACTCCTGGCACTTTAAACATATGTATAATCCAAGGATCACTTCAGCAGGATCTATAATGCCACGCTTCCCTTGGTTGATCACGAATGAGCTGGATCGTTCCCAGATGAAAGATAAGCTAAATCTGATGAAAAATACTTTTGATGTACCCTACACAAAAGCCGAGATCGATTCTGCGGATCAATGGGTCAATCATCAGTCACAAAATATTGTTAAGCGGATATTTTCCGAATCAGCTGACCTGAAAGACCAGATAGATAAAGAGAAAAGTGAAAAAGGTGAAGCATTTATCCCACTAGAGAATCGGGAAATTATTGCGATGATCGCCTACCTCCAAAGACTGGGAACGGATATCAAAACTACCAATGTGAAAACTGCAAGCATAAAATAACCAAGTGTTAAATTTAACTTAAATGAAAACAAGAACTCCCATATTCATATACATTACAGCCGCTGTCATCTCTATTGTTATTATTTTCCAGATGTCTGCAGATGCTGACTATTTACGGTCTCCCTACTTCTGGGGTCTAACTGTCAGCGTCGTGCTTCTGCTATTGATTATGGATGCCATAAGCGACCTGGTAGAAAATGATAATTTCAAAAATTTATCCGATGAAGAAAAAAGAGCCTTTTTAAAGGAGCGATCCATCCCCTATTTCCAAAGACTATGGCAATCAGCGTTCCGAAGACAGTCTCCAACAGAGGAAAAGGAAATTCTTATAGATCACGGATTCGACGGGATCACAGAACTTGACAATGCATTACCAAAGTGGTGGCTTGGACTTTTCTACTTCACCATGGTCTCATGTGCAGTTTACCTGATCGCCTTTGCTTTCACAGATTATGCTCATCCTGATGTCGAGTTTCGGGATGAGAATAAAATGGCATTGGCATCCATCAAAGCTTATGAAAAGACGGCACCGGTGGTAGATCTACAATCTGCAGTTTACAACGCAGACCTTATTGCAGAAGGCGAACAGATCTTCAAGACCAATTGTGTTTCCTGCCACTCTGAGGGTGGCAAAGGTGGCATTGGACCTAATCTTACGGATAAGAATTGGATCAATATTAAGCAAAAAAGCCTCTTCAAAAATGTGTTTTGGATGCTGGAAAATGGTTCGCCGAATAATCCTGCAATGCGTCCTTTTATAAAGGATGGCACCATTACAGGAAGAGATGCAGAGAAAGTAGCAGCTTATATCTATCACATCAACCGAGAAAAATCGCCTATTGCCCAAGCTGAAGGTGGTGCGGCCCCACAGGGAGAAGTAGCTGACTGGCAAGAATAATCGTGCATAAAACAAATGGTTAAATGGAAGACATCTGCCATTTTTTTGAAACGACGACTGCGGTGACAAAATAGTTTTCTCCGTAAACAACTTCTATGATAAGTGCGCAACTGCTTGATCTTTAAAAATGAACGTTGCAAAAACTCTATCAGCCAGAGCTAAAAGATAATCATTGGTATTTAATTGATTGGTTTTTAGTATCTTAATATACATTGGGCAATAGAGCCATTCCGAAATCTGTGTAGGGCATCTTCAGTTTTAAGCGCTCCAAAAGCAAATTTAATATTGCCATAAAGGAGATCTGAAAAGACGAAGAACTCTACTGAAGCACCTTTTCTGTAAGTCTTTTGAGAAATGATATATCAAATTTTATTGATAAAGGATATTAATTGATTTTTTTTCACTAATTTTAAATTATTATTAATCATTTGTTAATGAAAACTGGGAAAGTATTTCATGTGAGCGCAAAATATAATAGACAAAAAAACAGATGAAGACACTTTTACTTGTGAGGCACGCCAAGAGCGATTGGCCGGTAGATGTTCAAGATTTTGACCGACCACTTACTGATTTGGGAATGATCAATGCGCCTAAGATGGCCCATTTGTTAAAAGAAAAATCGATCGATATCGACACCTTTATTTCCAGTCCGGCAAAGCGGGCTTTGCATACTTGTGAACTGTTTTCGGAGGTATATCAGAAGTCCTATTCTACAGATGCTTCGCTTTACAATCCCAGAGAACGTCATTTTGAAAATCTGATCTTCGGTCTGGATCATTCTATTAATTCTGTCGCCCTGTTCTCTCATAACAATGGGATCTCCAACTTTGCCAATTCCCTCACAGATGAGATCGTGAATCTTCCAACTTGCGGTGTAGTCGGCTACGAGATCGATTGCGATGACTGGAGCGATTTTGCAACCGCCCAAAAAACTTTTTTATACTTCTATTCGCCAAAGAATTTTTCTAAATGATTGCTCTCTTTTTTCGCGGGATCGATTGTTCCATTTTAGTTTCCAAAACCAAACGCAGCAGTTCATCGATTCAAATTTAATCAAAGTAAAATATGAGATCAGCCGTGCTTGCTGGATCATTGTTTTACTAAAAACTGACAATACAAAATGTCCCGAAAAATTCGGGACATACATATCAATTAGAAATTAAAGTTCTAAAGCTTTCTGATAAGCATTCTCAATTCCGGCCAGATGTTTTCCGCCAGCAGTAGCAAATCCCGGATTTCCGCCGCCGCCGCCCTGGATCTCTTTTGCCAATTCTTTCACTATATTTCCGGCGTGATAGGTGGCTTCCAAATCTGCAGAAATGCCGACAGTGACCATTGGTTTTTCACCAGCATCAGAAATAATAACAATAACAGAATGCGGATTGTCTTTTTTCAGTTGGAAAACAATGTCTTTCACAGAGCCTGCGTCCAGTGATGTTTTCTTTACTAATAATTTTTTTCCGTTTTTATCTTCGAAATCATTTTTCCAGTTTTGGATTTCGCCTTTTGCTTTTTCTTTTTTGAATAAGTCGATTTCGGATTTTAAAGTGGTGTTTTCTTCCATCAATTTTTCAATGGATTTGATCAGATCTTTTGATTTCAACAATTGCGAAATCTCAGCAACTTGTGTCTCCAGATTCTTAAAATATCCCTCTGATTTCTCTCCAGAAATGGCTTCAATCCTTCTGATTCCGGCTGCCGTAGAACTTTCTGAAGATAATTTGAAATGACCAATTTCGTTTGTATTTTTCACGTGCGTTCCTCCACATAACTCTTTCGAACTTCCGAATTGAATCATTCTTACATTATCGCCGTATTTCTCACCAAAAAGCGCCATTGCGCCTTTGTCCAAAGCTTCCTGGATTGGAATATTCCTGAACTCCTGAAGTACCAGATTTTCTTTGATCTTCGCATTCACTTTTTCCTCAACCAAAGCCAATTCTTCTTCGGTCATTTTACTGAAATGAGAAAAATCGAAACGTAGATAATCCGGACCAACATAAGAACCTTTTTGTTCAACGTGTGTTCCAAGAACTTCTCTGAGAGCTTCGTGCAACAAGTGCGTCGCAGAGTGATTGGCCTGAGAATTCTTTCTATCAGCAACGTTCACTTTTGCATAGAAAATTGCGCCTGCATCTTTCGGAAGTCCATTAATTAACGAAATAATCAATCCGTTTTCTTTTTTTGTTTCAAGAACCTCGAAGCTTTCAGTTGCATTTTCAAGAAAGCCTTTGTCGCCAACTTGTCCGCCGCCCTCTGGATAGAAAGGAGAATTACTTAAAACCACTTGGTAAAATTCGCCGTCTTTATTTTCTATTTTTCTGTATCTTGTGATGTAAGTTTCGCATTCCAAAAGATCGTAACCGACGAAAGTTTCCGGCTTTTCTTCGAGAACTACCCAATCGTAAACTTTCGCTGCCGAATCTTTTTTGGAACGTTGTTTTTGTTTTGCCATTTCTGCTTCGAAACCAGCTTCATCGATTGTCAATCCCTTTTCCTCAGCGATAATTCTTGTCAAATCATCAGGGAAACCATAAGTGTCATACAATTCGAAAACCTCTTCACTTGGCAACACTTTCTTGCCTTCAGATATCGTTTGTTGAATTAATTTTTCTACTCTAATTAATCCGTTTTCAATGGTTTTAAGGAAAGATTCTTCTTCACTTTTGATCACTTCTGTAACGAGATTTCCTTGCTTTTCAAGTTCTGGGAAAAATGCGCCCATTTGGTTTTGAAGGACAGAAACCAGCTCAAAAAGGAAAGGTTCTTTTCTGTCCAAAAATCTGTAGGCATAAGAAATTCCTCTTCTCAAAATTCTACGGATTACGTAACCAGCACCACCGTTGGAAGGCAATTGTCCGTCTGCAATTGCAAACGAAACCGCACGGATGTGATCTACAACAACACGGATTGCGATATCTTTTTCGTCCGTTAAAATCCCGGTATATTTTTTACCCGAAAGTGCTTCCACCTTAGCAATTAAAGGTGTGAAAACATCGGTGTCATAATTGGATTCTTTGTGCTGAAGCGCCATACAAAGACGTTCAAATCCCATTCCTGTATCGATGTGTTTCGCAGGCAGATTTTCCAAACTTCCGTCTGCTTTTCTGTTGAATTGCATAAATACGAGATTCCAGACCTCCACAACCTGAGGGTGATCGTTATTCACCAATTCCAAACCGGAAACTTTCGCTTTTTCTTCTGGCGTTCGCAGATCGACGTGGATCTCGGAACAAGGTCCACAAGGTCCGCTCGCTCCCATTTCCCAGAAGTTGTCTTTCTTATTACCGTTGATGATGCGGTCTTCGGGAATGAATTGTTTCCACAGATCGTAAGCTTCGGTATCGCGTTCAAGATTCTCTTTGTCGTCCCCTTCAAAGATGGTCACGTATAGGTTTTCTTTCGGGATTCCGTAAACTTCTGTCAGTAATTCCCAAGCCCAGGTGATGGCTTCTTTTTTGAAATAATCTCCAAAACTCCAGTTACCCAACATCTCGAACATGGTATGATGGTAAGTATCACGACCAACGTCATCCAGGTCATTGTGTTTTCCGGAAACTCTGAGACATTTTTGTGTATCGGCAATTCTGGAAGATTTTGGTTCTTTGTAGCCTAAAAAGTAATCTTTGAACTGTGTCATTCCGGAGTTGGAAAACATCAGCGTTGGGTCATCTTTCAGGACAATTGGCGCAGAAGGAACGATGAGATGTTCTTTGCTTTTGAAAAAATCTAAAAATTGCTGTCTTATTTCTTGTGAAGTCATAGTTTGGGCTTTTGGCATTTAGCATTTTGCTAATTACTTTTTATAGGTTGCGAATTTAAGAAATTTTGGGCTAAAATATCAGTTATTGTATCATTTCGATATCGTTTCTGAATAGGAATTTTAAATGCAAAGATTTTTTGTAAGTCTTCTGATTTTAAGTGAGCAAAGATTAATCAATGAATTGATTTGAGGAAGCGTGATTTTATAGCTTGTTTACAATGCGATGGATTCCATCTTTGAGAAGTGGCGTGTTGAAATTCATTAAAAGCGCAAGCTTGAGACCTGTTAATTTCAAATAGGTTTTTGTTTGAAAATGGTCCATTGGATTGAGTTCACGCACAGCTTTGTTTTCAACTATCATATCAACTTTGTAAGCTTTGTCTATCTGGATACCTTTGTAAATTGTGGATAGAAAAACTTGAGTTTTTACGTCAAGACCTAATTGTTGTAATTGATAAAGAAGTGCAGATTCTTACGCACTTTGAAGTAACCCAACTCCTAAAGTTCTGTGAACTTCAATTGCCGCTCCTATGATTTTATAGGATAATTCGTTTTCTGTCATGCCTTTGTGTTTTTTTTATTTTCAGCTTCATTATTGCAGATTCATCTGCCTTTCTTCCTTAAATATATAAATGGAGTTAAAAATGCTTTGCGTTTAAAAATTTTCACCAAGCAACATAACTTCAATCAAATTTAATTGTAAATCCACATCAAAACCGGCTTCTTAGAATTCTTAATCAATGGATCAATTGCTTTAAAAGCATTATTGGAAACTGTGGGACAACCCCAACCTTCCGGAGAACCGTTTGGATAAACTTCTTCGTCACTCATCTTTTCCCAGGAATGAAAAACGATGATCCTTTTAAGCGCATTGTTGTTGGTTTCTTCCAGGCCGTGCATCAGATATTTGAGGTGAATGCCCCAGTTGCTGTAACCTCTCGCTCCTATTTTATATTTTCCCAACGAAGAAAGATGGCTGTTGTCTTCATTGCTGAAACTTGGATTTTCTTTTGTGTAATCCTCGCTCCAAGATGAATTCCCACAACCGTGACCAACTAAATACTGTTGAGAAATTTCGTTCTTCTTGAAATCATAAATAAAAAAACGTTTGAGTCCGGAATGCAGACTCATATCAATCAGGATACAAAAATCGGTATTGAAATGATTGGTTTTGCAAAATTCTAATGCTTCTTTTGCTTTCTGATTTGTTTTTGAAATAGCAACTTTAGGTTTTGCAACAACCACTGAATCCTCAATAATCGGAATCGTTTTGTTGAAATTTTCTTTTTGACAGCAAAAAATAGATATTGAAAATAAAAAACACAAAATGAACTTCATTAAAAAAAAGGTTTGAAAGGTTGAGTCATCGCAGCCCGACTTGAGTGGAGCTCTTTTTTGTTATTGCAATTGCGAAAAAGTTCAACTTATGGATTGCTTCGTTTGCAATGACAAAAAAAGCGGGAACGGAAGGCGGAAATAGCTGCCCAAATATTTAAAATTCAGATCACATTATTTATAATGCCTGAAAATCCCAAAATCCGTTGGTGTCCAAAGTGCTGCTTTTTGACCTGCTGCCTTTAGCCCGTCATTGGCCCAAGTGTTGCAAGTGTAAGTGAAATTATACGCACCTTTTGCATCGTAGAACGCATCATTGTTTCCGTAAACTGCGTCGGTTTTTATGCAGTGGTAGTTTCCCGCAGAATCTTTATCGAATTTGTTATCGATGAATTTGATCAATGCCTGGTATTGTTTTTCTGTCAGCATTATCTTTTTGCAGTCTTCTGCCACTTTCATTTCATGATAATACGTGCAATGCATCGCCGAATCGCTGAGCCAGAATGCAGCTTTGAACGCTGTAGAGAATTTGAGGTCTGCCCAGGTAGGCGTGTTGAGATAAAATCCCTTGTCGCCCCATCCAAAAGAGATAAACTTGAAGTTTTCTTGTTTAGATTTGGTATTGCTGTAAGGTGATTTCTGACTCCAGTCTATAAATTTTGTTTTGACAGGAACTACGAGATCCGTATGTACGCCATTGGTAAGAATGTAGGCTTCGATGACTTTGGGATCGTCGGTTTCCTCTGCGGATACAGGAATTAGTGGCAGCAGAATGCCTAAAATTACATATAAAAAAACGGCTCCTAGTATGAAGCCGATTATTTTAAAACTTAATAGTAAGGTTTTTTTCATCTTATTTGGTTTCCCGAATCTTGCGAAGGATAAAGTTAGCAAAAATTTTGACATTAAATCAAGATGTTAATTTTTTTTAACAAATCTTGGTTTTACAGAATTTTATGGTGAAATTTATTAGCATAAAAACATCAAGATATGCCAAAAAATAGCCAATCCAACAAAAGAAAGACGATTAGAGTAAAAGTAGCCCCAAAAAGAGTTCAGAAAAGAAAATGAATTTGAACGGGATTTTATTCTGACAAGAAATCAAGATTTCTTTTTAATCCAGAAAACTTGGTTCTCTTCACTGCTGACTTCTTGAAAACTGATGAAAATATCTCCTGGGTGATGTCTTTCCACTCTTGTTTTGTGAAATTTCTGATCTCAGAATTTGGTCGGAATTTCTCTTCCAGTGTTGGCGCAGAAAACCGGTTCCACGGGCAAACATCCTGACAAATGTCGCAGCCAAACATCCAGTCCTCCATCTTATCCTTGAAAAAATCCGGGATCTGATCCTTCAATTCTATGGTCGCATAGGAAATGCATTTGCTGCCATCTATGATCTTGTCTGAAACAATCGCCTGTGTCGGGCAGGCATCAATGCATCTTGTGCAGCTTCCGCAATGGTCTGTGACTTCATCATCCTGCACCAGATCCAGATCGCAAATGATCTCGGAAAGGAAATAAAATGATCCGTTTTTCTTAGTAATGAGATTGGAGTTCTTTCCCACCCAACCCAGTCCTGACTTCCTGGCCCAAGCTTTTTCCAAAACCGGCGCTGAATCTACGAAGACCCGAAAAGCAAACTCCCCTATCTCCGCCTGAAGTTCGCCCACCAAAGTTCTCAATTTTTCTTTGATAACCTCATGATAATCTTCGCCGTAAGCATACTTTGCCAGCTTGAAATCAGAATTAGTTTGAAGTTCTTCCGGAAAGTAATTGTAACTGAGAGAGATGACGGATTTTGAACCTTCTACCAATAATCTTGGGTCAAGGCGTTTGTCAAAATGGTTTTCCATATAGCGCATCTCGCCGTGGAAATTGTTCTTGAGCCATTGTTCCAAATGGGGCGCTTCTTCTTCCAGAAAACCGGCTTTGGAAATACCGCACGACTGAAAGCCGAAAGACAAAGCTTTGGATTTGATCAGTTTGCTGTATTTCTCTTGGGTGTTCATTTATAGTGCAAAAATAATGTTTTAAAATTTGATATAATCAATCAAAAATTCGTTTAGCCCCAACCCTAAAGGGAGCCTAATTTTTATTTGAAATTAAAAATTTATATTGTAATTTTGTTAATATTAAACTTGTAAAAAATAACACTTATGGCAATAGAAGACGTATTAAGAGCCGGAAATTATCACCTGATCGATGTTCGTGAACCTTTGGAACTGGAAATGGACGGACAAATTGAAGAAGCTCAGAATATCCCCTTAGGAGAATTGGAAGACAGAAAACAAGAGGTTACAAACCTTAGCGGAACGAAAATCTTTTTTTGCAGATCCGGAAACAGATCCGGGAAAGCAACAGAATATTTCAAGTCTGAAGGAATGACCGATGTTTACAACGGCGGCGGTTATAATGATCTGAAAGAGGTTTTGGATAATCTTTAAGTCTCCGATAGTAAAAACAGTTTTTACCTTTCACCCTAAAGGGAATTGATTGAATGATTACAAAATTAAAATCGTCCTGAAATTAAGATTTTAGGACGATTTTTTTTAGTTTTTACCCCTTGATAATAACCATAATACCAAAGCGACTATACCGACTACGACAATGATTCCCCACCACATACCGGCTTTGAAAATAGTTTCTACTGCCTCGCAGCTTGTCAACATCCCTGCTAATACAAACAGTGGAATGAAATTCATATATTTTTTCATAGTGTAAATATTTTCTGAACAAATTCAAACTTTGCGCCAAAGCCTTTATATTAGTAATAAATACTTATTTTTATCAAATCAATAATGAGTGATCGTTACAAAAAAAAGCCACCTGATGCGGTGGCTTTCCTATGCTTTGGGAAATGCTTTTTCCTGTGATTTTCTGGCTTGTCTTTCTTCAAATTTCTTTACAACGTAACCAATGATGAAAGGTGCTGCATAAGTTAAAACGGTTTTAATCAATCGTGGATTCATAATTTTAAATTTCTCAGAAAGTTACAAGAAGTGCGCCATTTTTGAAATTGGATTTCAAGAAGTAAAATTAATGTGATTTGCAGACTATTTTATTTATATTGCTGATCATAAATGAAGTCACCATTAAACAACACTTAAAACTATGTTATTAGCAATCATATTCCCCTTTCTTTCCTTTTTATTGCGTGGTAAAATCATCACCGCTGTCCTCTGTTTTATTTTGCAGATTACCGTTTTAGGTTGGCTTCCCGCTGCGATTTGGGCAACGATGTCTTTGAGTAATGAGAGAGCGGAGAAACGGAATGAGAAGTTGATTCGGGCGGTAAGGGAGAGTAGAAATCATCATTAAGTATATTTTGGAGATAGGAAAGAAAACATCTTTAAATTTACATAAAGCAGTTAAATGAAACTGAAGTGATGCCCTCAAATATAATTGCAATCAATTTTGGATTATTCGAGTCTGAAAACGAATATATGCGGTATGTAGTTGGGTCATAAAGTTATATGAAACATATGATGATTGAGCAATGATTAAATGAATTGATTAGGTTAGAAGATTTTATTGATTCTATAGTTAGTAAAATAAATGATATAACCATTGGCTTTGATGATGTAGATTTGGCTAAAATTAAATAAAAATTCAAAACGAAGGATAACGCTTTTTGTGATTCTAAGTATAAGTATATTTCAGATATAAAAAAAAGGATGAGCACCTCGCCCATCCTTTTCTATTTTAAAAATTTATCCGAATCAATATCCAAAAATCTCTTCCAGACTCACCTCTGTGAAGGTTCCCATTTTGTTGATGGACTCCATATTCAGGTTTTCTTTTTTTCCGATGATGGCGGTGTTGTAAGACAATGGCTTCACTTCGGTGTTATAGAAACCGGTCAGTTCCGGTAATGTCAGGGTTTGGATCTCTGCATACACATCTTTTCTGATGTCGTGGTCTACACCCAATTTCTTTAGAGAAAGCTGGTTGTAGAAGATCGTAGTTCTGTTGATTCTGTTGGATGCAATCTGTTTCAGGGCAGATCCTTTGGCGTTCTCGAACTGAGCCGGTATTTGCGGAAGTTCTACCATCAATTCACTCATTGCAGCAACTGCCAAAGGCAATTTGTTGGCCTGAGTTCCGATGTAGTTGGTCACGTAATTCGGTTTGTTGATCTCTGTTGCATTCGCATAAGAAACGTACGCAGAATACGCCAGCGATTTACTTTCTCTGATTTCTTGGAACACAATAGATGACAATCCACGCCCGAAATACTCATTGAAAACACTTGCCTTACCGAAGTTCGCTAGGTTCACGTTGCCTGCTTTTGCCACTTTGGACATTTCCATCTGCACCATATCGTAACCGGTGAAATATACTTTGCCGTCCGTAGCCAGCTCTGTATACTCTTTGGCTTTTGCAGGCTGAAGTTTCGTTGCCAGGATGTATGGTTTCACTGCTTTTTCAAGACCTTTTTGATCTTCGCCGTAAAGGAAAACCTCATATGGAAAGTCGTTCAACGTTTTGATTTTTGACATCAATTCATTCACGTTGATGCTCTTCAAACGTTCTTTGGAAATCACATCTGTCATACGGGATTCTTTTCCGTACTTGGCATAATTGGTAAGTGCTGCCATAATTCTGGTTTTGTCTTTCTTCGCCACATCCCTGGATTCCAGGATCGTTTTGACGGTCTGGTCGTAGATGGATTGGTCAGCTTTCACATTGTTGATCCAGTGGTTCATCAGCTCCACACCTTTTTTCATATTGCTTTCCAGTCCGCTGAGGGCGATGATCATCTGGTCATTGGTTGTTCTAAATTGGTTGGTAATACCCAGTTTGTAGAACTCTTCCTTCAATTGTTCCGGCGTGTATTTGTCCGTTCCAAGATATTGAAGAACTGTTACACCCAAAGCCAATTCCTTATCATTATCTGTCCCGAAAGGAAACACATAATTGACCTGAGCCACCTCGTTATATTTGTTTTTAACGAAGCTTACTTTTTTATCTTTTATGGTTGAAGTTGCGATTGCTGTATTAAAATCAATAAACTGAGGTTTGATGTCAGACGATTTGGCATTGATGATTTCTTTCAGGAACGGCGATTGTGTTTCTCTGTTCAGTTTGATTGGCGTGATACCAGGGTTCTGAACACGAACTAATTTATCATTCACACCTTTTTCTTTGTAAACCACCACGTAATTATCCTTGAAGAAATCGTTGGCAAATTTGACCACATCGGCTTTCGAAATGGCTTCATACTGATTGATTTCGTCCAATTCTTGTTCCCAAGATCTGTTGTTGATATAAGTCGAGTATAAAGTCGTCGCCAATCCGTCCGCCGTTTCCCAGCCTTTCATTCTCTGGACTTTCATATCGTTAACGATGGCGTGCAGCATCCAATCCGGGAACTGTCCTTTTTTCACCAATTCTATTTGATCAAGCAATAACTTTTTAGCCTCGTCAAAGCTTTGTCCGTCTTTTGGAACCACACTCAACACAAATGCCCCATAAGTTTTGAAAGCCGATTCGTAAGCGCCGGCACCAAGGGTTTTTTGTTTTTGATTAATATTAAGGTCAATGAGACCGGCATCGCCATTGTTACTTAAAATTTCAGCAACAATATCCGCCAGTCTTGCATCCTGAGTTCCGTAAGAATCTGTTCTCCAGGCCAAAGTCATTCTAGGTGTAGAAGGACTTTTTACCGTTCTGGAAACCACGGTGGTCATTGGCTCTTCCGATACCATTTTCTTCATCGGAAGTTCTTTATATTTGAACGTCCCGAAATACTGATCCACCATCTTGATGGTTTTATCAAAGTCCAGATCACCGACCAATACCACTGCCATATTATTAGGCACGTAATACGTATCAAAATATTTGTGGATGGCAACCATAGAAGGGCTTTTCAAATGCTCCGAAGTTCCGATGGTCGTCTGCTGACCGTTTGGATGTTTCGGGAAAAGCGCTTCCATCATGGCGTAGTTTACCAGTCTTCCGTCGTTATCCTGAGCACGGTTGAATTCCTCATAAACGGCTTCCAATTCTGTGTGAAACAATCTCAAAACCAATTCTGAGAAACGTTCTTTTTCCACTTTCAGCCATTTTTCCAATTCGTTGGATGGGATGTTGTTTTTGTAAACGGTTTCGTCTAGCCACGTGTGGGCGTTGGTTCCGGTGGCACCAAGAGAAGATATTGCCTTGTCATACTCGTTGGCAATCGCATATTTGGAAGCTTCCTGAGAAACCTCGTCTATCTTGTGGTAAAGTGCTTTTTTCTTTTCCGGATCTTTTTCCGCTTTGTGCTGTTCGTAAAGATCTGAGATCTGTGCCAATAAAACTTTTTCCTTTTCCCAATCCTGAGTTCCCAAATGGGAAGTACCTTTGAAAACCATATGTTCCAGGTAGTGTGCCAGTCCTGTATTGTCGCTAGGATCGTTGTTGGAACCTGTTTTTACGGGAATATAAGTTTGGATTCTGGGAGCGTCATCATTTTTTGCGAGATAGACTTTCAGTCCGTTTTTTAAGGTGTAAACACGAACGCCGGATTGGTCGTTCTTTACAGTTTCATAAGTATAACCTTGATTGTCGGTTTTGGTTTGTGTTTCAAATTTCTGTGCCATTGCATTCATCATAAATAAGAGTGAAATTGAAATAAATAGTTTCTTCATACTATACTTTTATTTTTTCTGGAGCGTAATTTACGCAACATTTTATTAGTTGCCAATTGTTGGGGTTTGTTACGTGGGTTATTTTCGCTGGCGCGAGTTTCTAGCTCGTGTTATTTATTAAGCACGAGCAAGATGCTCTCGCTAGCGTTGGGAAGTTGTTGAATGAATAAGGATTGCACATGTGTTTTTAAAATGTGAATTCGAGTATTGATATTTGTATTTCGTTTGATTAACAGATCGCTCCTACGGAGCTATTTGTGAAAGTTAAAGGCAAATTCTAGTAAGAGTATGCCTCTACAAGGCATTTAAATATTATCATTTTTATAAACAAAATATTTAGCTGAATCCACTTCGGTTTGAAATTTATTTTTTTATGCCTCGTAGAGGCAACCTGTTAATATAAAATAAATAACATTTGAAAATAGCTCCGTAGGAGCGACCCGTTAATCGCAGTTTTATTCAATCCATCCGAAAACATATTTGTCATCATATTCGATGTCAAATTTTCTTAGAAAATCTAAATATTCTTCTTTAAATGTTTTCTTTTTATGATGTTCCTCTTGGTTTAAAATATATTTGACCACATTATCTACATGACTTTTGGAATATGAAAACGCGCCATAACCTTCCTGCCAATTAAATTTACCAACGATCCATTTTTTGTCGTTAATGAATTTTGATGAACCTGCCTTAATATCTCTTACCAAATCCGAAATCAAAACGTTAGGACTGATGCTCACGAGTAGATGAACGTGATCTGGCATCGCAAAAATGGCGAATAATCTTTGACCTCTATTGGAAACGATTCCTGTAATAAATTTGTGCAATTCATCCCGATGTTCTTTTGGAATCAGGTTTTGCCTTCCTTTCACTGCGAAAACTATTTGAATGTAAATTTGGGTATAAGTGTTTGCCATATTGTTTTATTAACAGGTCGCTCCTACGGAGCTGATTTTAAAATGATATTTTTTTCTATTAACAGGTTACCTCCACGAGGCACGTATCCATAAACAATATTTATGGATGTGAAAAGACTGGCAAAGAATGCAGAATTGGGATTCTTGAATCATTAAAACATCGTTTGTGTATCTCACAAATATATTTAAAATATTAATACAGGAAATGATTTAAATTAAAATTTTACACAAAGCCAACTTCAAAGATTTGCGTTGGTTATTAAATAAAAACGGACTATGAAATCAAAGTGGAATATGGATTGCTTAATATAACACTCAAACCAATTATTCAAACTAAAATTACAATTTATATGGACGATCAAATCACAAGAAGAGAAGCACTGGACAAATTAATAGACATCATTACGCCTGAAGAATCTGCTGAGGATCAGGACAACATTTGGCAAGACAATTTGAAGAATCAAACCGAATCCCATCTGGAAGATCCCACTTCAAAACATCCCACACCACCTTTCAACAAACAGTTCCAGCCATTTCCAGGATTGGCCGCCAAGATGGATCCTGTGCCGGATCACGGCGAAGACAGCTATGTGGGCTCCGGCAGACTGACTGGCAGAAAAGCCCTTGTGACGGGCGGCGATTCCGGGATTGGGCGTGCAGCGGTAATTGCGTTTGCAAGAGAAGGTGCAGATGTGGCAATCAATTACCTTCCCGATGAAGAGTCAGACGCTAAAGAAGTGATAGATCTCATCACTAATGCCGGCCGAAAAGCAGTCGCAATACCTGGCGATATCCGGGATGAAGCATTTTGTAAGAGATTGGTTTCTGAAGCTGTCATACAGTTGGGAGGTTTGGACATTCTGGTCAATAATGCAGGTCATCAAAAAAGCAACGAATCTATTTTGGATATCAGTACAGAAGATTTTGACAGAACGATGAAAACCAATATCTACGCGCCCTTCTGGATCACAAAAGCAGCATTACCCTATTTGAAGCCGGGTTCCAGCATTATCGGATTATCATCGGTTCAGGCCTATGATCCTTCTGCAGATCTTTATGATTATGCACAGACCAAAGCAGCGACTACAAGTTATGTGAAATCTTTGGCAAAACAATTAGGACCAAAAGGCATCCGCGTCAATGGTGTTGCGCCGGGCCCAGTGTGGACAGCGCTGGAAGTGAGTGGCGGACAAACGCAGGGAAATCTGGTAAAATTTGGGGGCGATACACCATTGGGAAGACCGGGACAGCCTGCGGAACTGGCTTCGATTTTTGTACAATTTGCAGACAACAACGCTAGTTTTGCTACAGGACAAATCTATGGCTCGGCTGGCGGAAGCGGTCAACCTTAATTTAATAATCACTTATTTTAGGAATTGATAAAGACCGTAATGTTTGTAACGGTCTTTGTTTTTTATCTATCTAATAAATAGAAACAGTGTTAAGGCTATCATTGTTATAATTGTGAATATGACAGTAAGCAGTTTAAAAATATTTTTGTTTTCAGTTTCGAGTACCATAAATCTGCGTAGGATCAAATACAGTATATATGAAACAATAATTGCAATTATATCAATGATGATGGCAAATACAAGCCTACCAAAAATTATTTCAGTGGAATTAGTCTTTGCAGTTTCTTCAGATCCTATAAAAAAAAATTAAGGCTTATCAAAATAAAAACACCTATCACAACAACGATAGGAAAAATATAAAAATGTGATGAAATTTTTTAACAGATTTTTAAATTATATCACACTCAAAAAAGCCATCGTGTCCACATCATCTGCGTAAGTATCCAAAGAGGGATTCTGCGTTTCTCCAAAACCAATAGAGTCTAGTCCTAATTCTGGTTTCGCCACAATGGCTTGGATTTCAGCTCTGTTATCTTGCACAAATTGTTTCGCATCTTCCAAGGTTTCATAACGGGAAAAATTAACTACAGATAATGGACTGAACAGTTTTTCATCTTCTCTCAGCATTACAAAATTATTATCCCAGAAAAGGTCTTGATTTAAAAGATAAACGGCTCGGTTGTAATCGTAATTATTTGCGTATTTGTTATGATTGATGATGTCTTTATAATGAATAAAATTCTCAAATAATCCATCCACTTTCATGTCATTTGGAATCAAAAGCTTGGTGACATTTCTACAGCCCAATCCAAAATATCTGAAAATATCATCTGCCAACAGCTGCAGTTCTTCTACGGTTTCATCACCTTTCAAAACAGCGATAGATGTTCTGTTTTTGCGGATAATACTAAGGTGGTTTCTGAAGTAATATGCCAGATATCTTGCAGTGTTGTTGCTTCCTGTTGCGATCACAGCATCGAAGTTTTCCAGTCTTTCAACAACGTCATATTGGATTTCATTATTGGAGAACTCATTCCATACTTCTACCAAAAAAGGCAATACCAGTTTGTCCTTAGAAGATAATTTGATAACCGGGATATGATTGCTCAAGACCACCGAGATGATGTCGTGGAAACCTACCATTGGGATGTTCCCGGCAAGGATCAGTCCTACTCTTTTTGGTGTTCTGGACAATTGGTATTTGGACAGCCAGTTTTCGATAGTTTGTTTCGTTAGAAGTCCCGCCCATTGTTTCAGGTTGTAAAGTTGATTCTCTTTGGTAAACCAAGGGTTTTCAATTTCGGAACGTCTGATGAGTGCGGAGAATTTCTCTTCCTTTTCATGATATTGCTCTTCTGTCTTGTCTAGGAATCCCTTGATGAAATGTCCTAATTTTTCGAGTCCCAAAATTTTGTTTTCGTTCAGCATAGCTGGCTTTTTTTTTGTAATTTTGCACAAAATTAAAAATAAAATAGCAATGGCTATCAAGATAACTGATGAATGTATCAATTGTGGCGCGTGTGAACCGGAATGTCCCAATACCGCCATCTATGAAGGCGCTGTAGATTGGAAAGCATCGGAAGGAACCGATTTGAAAGGAATGGTGGTTCTCTCCTCCGGACTTTCTGTGAATGCAGATGCAGCGCAGCAACCGGTTGCAGACGATTATTACTTTATTGTTACAGACAAATGTACCGAGTGCAAAGGTTTCCACGAGGAGCCTCAGTGTGCCGCCGTATGTCCAGTTGACTGTTGCGTTCCGGATGAAGATAATGTAGAAACCGAAGAGCAACTTTTAGCTAAAAAAGCATTCCTTCACAACGAGTAGCAATTGGCGAATAGCTTATAGCCGATAGCTTTGTTCCTTTAAGAAAGATATTAAATCTAATTTCTAAACTCTAACATCTAATTTCTATCAATAATGAAAAAACATAATTTCAGCGCAGGTCCAAGCATTTTACCACAAGAGGTTTTTCAAAAATGTTCAGAAGCCATCTTAGATTTCAACGGTTCGGGATTATCACTTTTGGAAATCTCTCACAGAAGCAAAGATTTTGTAGCAGTAATGGACGAGGCTCGTGCTATCGTAAAAAGACTAATGAATCTGGGCGATGATTATGAGGTGTTATACCTGCAAGGCGGTGCAAGTCTACAGTTTCTGATGGTGCCTTACAACTTGCTTTCTGCAGACGGAAAAGCAGCTTACACCAACACCGGAACTTGGGCAGCGGGAGCGATCAAAGAAGCTAAAATGATCGGCCATGTTGATGTAGTTGCTACTTCAAAAGAAGCCAATTACTCTTACATTCCTAAGGCATACAAAGTAGGTTCAGAATATGATTATTTCCATTGCACGTCCAACAATACCATCTTTGGAACACAAATAAAAGAGTTTCCGAAAGTAGATACACTTTTGGTTTGTGATATGTCATCTGATATTTTCAGCAGAGAATTGGATTTTTCCCATTTTGATTTGATCTACGCTGGTGCTCAGAAAAATATGGGTCCTGCAGGCGCAACTTTGGTCGTAGTGAAAAAATCGATTCTTGGAAGAACAGGAAGAACCATTCCTACTTATCTGGATTATGCCATTCATATCGATAAAGAATCAATGTCAAATACGCCACCAGTCTTCGCCGTTTATGCATCTTATCTGACTTTGAAACATCTGGAAGAAAATGGCGGTATTGCGGCTGCAGAAGCTAGAAATAATGCTAAGGCCAAATTGCTGTATGACGAGATCGATAACAATCCACACTTCCAAGGTGTTTCTGCGGTAGAAGACCGTTCGTTTATGAATGTGACTTTCACTTTGACAGATGAATCCAAACAAGAAGCTTTTGATGCAGCCTGGAAAGCTGCAGGAATCAGCGGACTGAATGGCCACAGAAGTGTTGGTGGATACAGAGCCAGTATCTACAACGCAATGCCTATCGAAAGCGTACAGGTTTTGGTAGATGTGATGAGAAGCATCTGATATCATTGCAATAAAAAATAGAAACGTCTTCAATTGGTTTGAGGACGTTTTTTGTTAAATGAATGTTAATTTGGGAAAATATCGTATCTTAGCACACCTTGAAATTTAACTCAAATATTCCAAGGAAACTTAATTATAAAAGCATTTTTGAATAAAACATGATTGTATTAGCCAATGATGGGATCTCAAAATCGGGGATTCAACTTTTGAAAGAAGCCGGTATTACGGTTTTGGAAAGCCGTGTTTCGCCGGAACATCTCAGCAAGTTCATCAATGAAAATAATGTGGATGTTCTTCTTGTAAGAAGCGCGACACAGGTAAGACGAGATTTGATCGATGAATGCCCAGGTCTTAAAATTATTGGGCGTGGCGGTATCGGGATGGACAATATTGATGTAGAGTATGCCATAGACAAAGGCCTTTATATTATCAACACACCCAATGCGTCGTGCAAATCTGTCGCGGAATTGGTTTTTGCCCACTTCTTTTCGTTAGCCAGGTTTCTGCATGAGAGCAATCGGATTATGCCACTTGAAGGTGAAACCCATTTTAATGCGCTCAAAAAATCATTTCAGAATGCGAGCGAACTTGCTGGTAAAACACTTGGCGTCATCGGAATGGGAAATATAGGATTGGAAGTCATTAGGATTGGTATTTCTTTGGGGATGAAAATCTTAGCATACAACAGAACGCCGAAAACTAAGAATGTAGAAATCGGTTTCTTCGATGGACAATCTGTGAGTTTCGAAATAAAATCAGTAACTTTAAATGAAGTTTTAGAAAACGCTGACTTTATAAGCCTTAATACAGGTAAAACCGATGATTACATCATCGATACCAATGAGTTTGCCATGATGAAAGATGGTGTTTTTATCGTCAATACAGCGAGAGGCGGCGTGATCAATGAAGTGTCTATGATTGATGCGATCGAAGATGGAAAACTAGCGGGAGCAGCTCTGGATGTGTTTGAGAAAGAACCAACTCCTGAGGTAGAAATCCTTATGAATGCAGGGATGTCACTTTCCCCGCACGTAGGCGGCAATACAATAGACGCTCAAAATAGAATTGGAGAAGAACTCGCAATACAAATTATTAAATTGAAAGATCAAATATAAATGCCAGTATTTAAACCATTTAAAGGAATTAGACCTAACCACGATTTTGTAGATATTTTCCCGACTTATTCTTTGGATAATTTTTCGCAGGAAGAGATCAACAAAAAATCTCAGCAGGAGAACTCCTATATTCAGATGATAAAACCTGCTGTTGTCAGCAAATCCAAAGATATAGACAGGAACTTCAGAAAGATCAGATCTAACTACGAGGAACTATTGGAGGAGAAAAAGCTGACGCAGGATGACTCTTCTTACTATCTGTATGAGCAGACTTTGCCAGGCAAAAGTACTTTTAGAGGTCTTTTGGGGCTTGTAAGCGTAGATGATTTCTGGGATGGAAAAATAAAAAAACATGAGTCTACTATCACAGAGCGCAGAATGAAAATGGCGCATTACCTGGAGAAAGTTAATATCCAGGCGGAACCTGTTTTGCTGACTTACCATTCCAATTCTAAAGTAGAATTGCTAATGACGCACGAGCAAAAGAATGTGCCCATTATTAATTATAAAGATGAAAAAGGCGTCAAACATAAGATCTGGAGAATCGATAACAGACTGAAACTGCAGCAGTTCAAAGAGGTTCTGGATCCTATTGATTCTTTTTATATTGCAGACGGACACCACAGGATTGGATCTGTTGCAGAATATGCCAAAAAACAGAGAGACAAATACAAAAGATCACACGGGACAGAGCATTACAACTTTGTTTACAGTTTTATCGTCTCCAACCAGTCTATCAAAATCAATGATTACAACCGCCTTCTGAACGATCTTAATGGTTTATCAAACGACGAAATCCTTGAGAAACTGAAAGAAGATTTCCAGATTCATGATAAAGGAACAGCGCCTTATTTTCCGTCGCAGAAATTCCATATCAGTATGTATCTCGATGGCAGGTTTTACAGTCTGCATGTCAAGCATGACATCAGAGAATTGCAGAAAAATGAAAATGATCTGGATCATCACTTGGTAGATAAGTATATTTTTGAGAAGATCTTTGGAATAGAGAATGCCAAACATACAGACAAGATCACCTATCTGAAAGGGACTTCTGATACGGAAGGGATTGCAACAATTAAGGACAAAGTAGATAGCGGAGAATATAAAGTGGGTTTTGGAATCTACCCTATCAGCTTCAATGATTTGCTCAAAATCTCAGACAAAGAAATCAAAATGCCGCCAAAATGTACGCTGATAGAGCCAAAGCTGATCACTGCATTAATTATGTATGATATGAAATAGAATCATCTACGAGCTACAAAAGAGGGACGTCAGTTAACATAGACGCCCCTTTTTTATTTTACTAAAATCACACCAGATTTGCAATATAATTCTAGATTATTTATTCATAACTAGTTACGTCTCATCTCTTGGCGTTAACTTGTCGTGCAAATAAGGATAGAAAAAAGATTTTAATTCATATCTTTACAAAATTAAAATAAGTATATTTTTACTTTGGACTCACAAAGAATACCATCAAATAATTAATAACCAAATGTATCCAAAGGAATATATCAATTGCGACCAGGAGCCGATCCATATCTGTGGAGAAGTTCAGAAATACGGCTATTTGTTAGGAACAAAAGATTCGAAAATCTCTTTCTACAGTGAGAATATTATCGATTTTTTTTCGCAGGATCCCAATCAACTTATTGGAAAAGAAATCACCGTTTTGTTTGATGAGTTGAAGCTTGATATCAATTGGGATAATGTTTCCGATAACCACGAGCTTGCCATACAGCACATTACTTTTAAAGAAGAAGAATACACGCTTTCTATCCACACGAATCATTGTTTTACATTTTACGAGGTAGAAAAAGTATTACCCAATCATAAGATCAATCAGGAGTACAAAGCCATCCAGAATATTCTGAAAATGTCCAATGACGATAACGTCTGGAAAATATTACTGAAAGAAGTCCAAAATATTATTGATTTTGACCGCGCGATGATCTACCAGTTTCTGTACGATGGTAGCGGCGAAGTGGTAGAAGAATCGGTAAAACCTGGCTTGGACAGTTACCTGCATCTGCACTATCCGGAATCGGACATTCCTGCCCAGGCAAGAGCCCTTTATCTGAAAAATACCGTGAGGATTACATCGCACGTTTCCGGTGAGACCTATCCTATTTTTGGAGTCCAGAAAGAAAAAATAGATCTTACTTACAGCATGACAAGGTCTTCTTCTCCTGTTCACCGTCAATATCTTAAAAATGCTGGTGTAGAATCCAGTTTCAGTGCATCCATCATTGTCAACGGAAAACTATGGGGAATGGTAGCTTGTCAAAACGCCGAGCCCAAACATCTTGATCTCCAATCCAGGCTACTGGTAGAGACGCTGACGAAAACTTCTGCCAATGCTTTTGCATCTTATCGATCTTTGCAGACCTTGGAAGATTACCAGAGAATTAATCTGAATAACATCGCTGTACGCTACAACCTCACAAATGAAGAAAACTTTGGGAAAGCACTGGAAAATAGTATAGAAGAGATTATGAATGCTTGCTCTGCTGACGGAATGATCATTAAAATTAATAATGAAATCATCACCCATGGCATTGTTCCAAAGTATTCTGATATTGATAAAATAATCACTTGGAGCAAAGTGAACAACGATGATTTTGAAGAGAACATTTTTATATCCAACACATTTTGTCAAACCATAGATCTTGACTTAGAGGATTCTTATCGAAGTTGTGGTATCATCATTAGTGTATTGGGGAATAACACTTCGGACATGCTGATATGGCTAAGGAAAGAACAAGGCCAAAAGATCAAATGGGCAGGAAATCCAGAAAAAGAAACGGTTTCCGAAATCAAAGACGGTGTAGAGATCATCAAATTCTCGCCCAGAAAATCCTTTGAAGTCTGGAAAGAATATGTGAAAAATACAGCGCTCCCTTGGAAAACCAAAGAAATAGAATCTGCAAAATGGATCACTTCAATCATCCTGAAAGCGTCTCATTCCAAATCTTCTCATATCTCTGACCTTAATGCCCAACTGAAAGAGCTGAATGAAGAATTGGATGCGTTTTCCTACACCATCTCGCACGATCTTAATACACCACTGACGGTTATCAAACTCAATGCGCAGCTGATGAAAAGAATGCAGCAGCCTGATGAGAAGACTCAAAAATTTTTGAACACCATCATTACGCAGGTAGATGCTATGAGCGATATGATCAAGAATGTTTTGGAACTGAGTAAAATCAAAAAATCAGAAATCGAACTCAAAAATATTGAAGTTGATGATTTGATTAATAAACTGGCAGAAGATTCTAAAATCAGTTTTGACTCTCCTCATACAGAGGTTATTATAGAAAATACACCGGAAGTTTTAGGCGATCCAACAATGGTTTACCAGGTGTTTGGAAACGTCATCGGGAATGCAATCAAATATTCTTCGAAGTCTTCTAAGCCGAGAGTCAAAATCATTGGGGAAGTGTACGAAAGTGCTGTCACCTACAAAATAACAGACAACGGAATTGGAATAGATAAGCAGGACGCTGGGAAAATGTTTAAGATCTTCAGCAGAATGAGTAATGCAAAAGCCTTCCACGGCAATGGTGTGGGCCTCAGTATTGTTCAGCATCTGATGGAGAAAATGGGTGGCGAGATCACGTACGAAAGTGAAAATGGAATAGGAACTACTTTTATTTTAAAATTTCAAAAACCGGATTATGATTTCAGCATATCTTAAAGAGCAAACAAGGCAACACCACGACGAAACGGAGGACAATCTGCAGTCTAAAAAGATATTCGACAAGTCTTACACACTTGATGATTATAAAAAATTACTGCTTTACAATTACAAACTGATCAACCAATACGAACCGCAGATCGCAGAAAAGCTTAAAGATCACACAGATCTTAAACTTGATCTGAGAAGTAAAATAGAGGCTTTAAAGATTGATCTTGAGAATCTAAACATCGCTATCGAAACTGAAAATCCTATTAGTAATCTGGAAAACGAAGCAGAAGCGTTCGGTGCATTGTACGTGATGGAAGGCTCTACGCTTGGTGGAAATGTGATCGCAAAACAACTGAAAAAAAATCCTGAGTTTGAGAATGTAGAATTCAACTATTTCAGTATGTATGGTGAGAACACAGGACCATATTGGCAGGAATTCAAATCGATTATTGATGAGCAGATTACCGAAGAACAGTATGAAGATTGTGTAAACGGTGCGAAGAAAGCGTATCAATTATTGTCATCACTAGTGATTACCAAAAAAGGAGCGAAAAACTAATTTCACTCCTTTTTTTATGGTTAAATCTGAAAAGATTATTTCTCTATTTTAACAAGCTCAACATCGAAAACCAACCAAGAGTTTGGAGGAATCACACCGCCTGCGCCTCTTTCTCCGTAGCCTAATGCTGGTGGAATAAGCAATGTCGCAGCTTCTCCTTCTTTAAGAAGCAAGATCCCTTCATCCCATCCTTTGATCACTTGACCCACGCCAATTGGAATGTCAATGGGTGCATTTCTTTTGAAAGAGTTATCAAACTCTTCCCCGTTGATCAGCTTTCCTGCATAATGCACAGCGACTGTTTGTCCGGGTGTTGGATTAGCGCCTGTTGTAGTTTTTGTAATTTTGTAGTACAAACCAGATTCCGTAGACTGCATACCTGCTTTCATTTCATTGACCAATTTCTCTTGGTTCGCCGCAAATTCTGCCAATTTCTTAGCTTTTTCTGCTTCAGCTTTTGCTAAGTATGCTTTGTTATTTTCTTCGATTTTTGCTTTACCTTCTGCGAAGATTTTTGCGGCATCATAGTGTTTATACGCGTCACCTTTAGCGAAAACTGCTACTTTTGTCAAGACGATATCAGTTTTTGGTTTGTCCTGAGGTCCTTTTTCCACATTAGCGATAGAATCGATGGTTGCTTCTCCTCCTACTACCTTCCCGAAGATCGTATGTTTCCCATCCAACCAAGGTGTTGCGATCTCTGTAATGAAGAACTGAGAACCATTGGTATTAGGTCCGGAGTTAGCCATAGAAAGGATTCCTTTTCCTGTGTGTTGAAGATCATTTCTCTCATCACCGAATTTATATCCAGGGTCTCCCATTCCTGTTCCTTGTGGATCGCCACCTTGGATCATAAAATCTTTGATCACTCTGTGAAAGATGGTTCCATCGTAGAAAGGCTCGCCTTTTTTCTTTGCTTTGTTCTCGATCTTACCTTCTGCAAGACCTACGAAATTGGCCACTGTTACCGGAGATTTTTCATCTTCGAATTTAACCAAAATCTCTCCTTTGCTTGTTACAAAATTTCCATAAAGTCCGTCTGGCAGACCTTTATAAACTTCTTTGTCTATTTCCAATGTTTTACAATTTAATAGTGTTAATAATGTTATAGAAAGTGCTATAATTTTTTTCATTTTATAATAATAGTTTTTTATAATACTTTTACTTTGATGATCAGTGGCATATCATTACTTATCTTTTTACCATCGCCATAAGTTCCGTACGCTAAGACAGACGGCACCAGGATTTCTACTTCCTCTCCTTTTTTCAGATATCTGATGACATCTTCCACAGCATCCATTTCTTTAAAATGACCGAATACAACCTCCGTATTTCCTATGGGATTTTGGTATAATTTGGTTCTGTTAAAGTCATAAATATCATATTGATAAGAAACTTTGTCACCATTGTTTTTACGCGGCAAGCTTTCTAGGTTTTCCCGATCTACCCAGTAGTTCATCCCCATAGGATAGTACTTTATAGCCTGAGCGTTGATCCAATCCTGTATCTGGTTTCTTTCAAGACTATTCAGATCCTTGGTTCTCTTTTTAGAAATTTCCATATCGCTTTCAGAAATAAACTGTTCTCCCGTGTTTGGCAGTGGATTCTGCTTGGCACAAGCTGATAAAAGCATGATTGATGCGATAAGAATTGTTTTTTTCATATTTTAAAATGTTTTTGAACACCGGAGAAGGTAAGGGTCAAAAAACTCTGGCAAAATTAAGAATTTTCACAGACTTAATTGGCATTAAAACAAAAACCGGAAAATAATTTCCGGTTTTCGCTTTTCAATTTACTTTTTATTTAATTCTATACACCGTATACATTTTCTTCTACCAATACTCTCCAGCCGAAGGTGTCTTCTGCTTTATTAGTCTGGATATTCACCAAGTCATTTTTCAACTGTTCTGCAAAGCTTTCTTCGGGCGAAAGTTTTGGTAATGTAAGATGCTCACCTTGGTAACCCAACGCTTCAAAGATACTCGTTACTACGGCGGTACCAACACCCCAAACCTCTTTCAAAGTTCCGTTTCGCTGTGCTTCTATGACATCGGTCACTTTTACGTCACCAATCACCACATCAATTCCCCTTCTTTCCGCTAGTTGAAGGAAGCTGTCTCTGGTAACACCATCCAAGATCTTATCAGATGTTTTAGGCGTATAGATGGTATCGTTTATTCTTACAAAAACGTTCATCGTTCCACTTTCTTCAAAATATTCGTGAGAACAGTCATCTGTCCAGATGATCTGGTCATAACCTTCTTCTATCGCCAATTGTGTTGGGTAGAAAGATGCCGCATAATTTCCGGCCGCTTTTGCAGCACCTACACCTCCACTTGCTGCTCTGGAGTAATGATCAGAAATTTTAACAGAAACAGGCGCTGTGTAATAGCTTTTGGCTGGTGTTGCAACAATGGCAAACATATATTTTTCTGAGATTCTTGCTTTCAGAGCTTCTTCTGTGGCAAATAATAGTGGTCTGAGATAAAGAGACATTCCTTCTCCTTGCGGAATCCACTCTCTGTCTATATCGACCAATGCCTTGAGGCCATTCATGAAGATCTCTTCGGAAATCTCAGGAATTGCTAATCTTTTTGCGGATTTGTTAATGCGTTCAAAGTTCTTTTCTGGACGGAAAAGGAATACCTGACCATCGTTATCCTTATACGCCTTCATTCCCTCAAAACATGCTTGCCCGTAATTGACCCCCATCATAGCTGGGGTAAAACCTATCGGACCGTAAGGAATCAGTTGAAGATCCCCCCATTTTCCATTCTCGTATTCACAAATTATCATATGATCTATAAAAGTATTCCCGAATGAGAAATTACTGGGATCAAATGTAGAAATTCTTGGGTTTGAAGATTTTTGGATTATCATTTTTTAAATTTTAATTGAGGTATTACAAATATATAATAATTATTTAATAATAAAAATTTAGTTTAAATTTGTAAAAAAAATAATTTGAAAAGAGAATTGGTAGAGACAAATGATGGAAGTAAAACCCTTTTAATCAATGATTTGGGAGAAACTTACCATTCAAAACATGGAGCGCTTCAGGAAGCAATCCATGTATTTATCAATAATGGACTTAATCTGATAAATACTTGCGAAATTAATATTTTAGAACTCGGTTTTGGAACAGGTCTTAATCTTTTAGTGACAATTGATGAATATTTGAAAAATAATAAAAATCAGAAAATCAATTATTTTGGAATAGAAAAATATCCGATTTTTTTTGAAGAAGCGTCAGAACTTGCCTATTCCGAATTATTTTCGACAGATTTTGTAAAAGAGTTGTCTCTGAAAATCCACGAGTTAGATTGGGAAACCTCTAATGAGTTAACGACTTGTTTTAGCCTAAAAAAAATAAAAAAGGACTTTTTTGATTTGAAGGCCACAGATCTTCCGCTGATTGATCTTGTTTATTTCGATTGTTTTGGCGCCAGAGTGCAGCCAGATCTTTGGGAAATGGAACTGTTAGAAATCGTAGCTTCTAAGATGAGATCAGGATCTTTACTGACAACCTACTCATCCAAAGGAAGTGTACGAAGAAATCTGATTGAATTAGGTTTTGAAGTGGAAAAAAAACAAGGCCCTCCGGGAAAAAGAGAAATGATGATTGCCTGGAAAAAATAATTTTACATAAATTAGTAACGCCAATTGACAGCTATGATAGATAAGATCAACATCCGTGTTTATGCACTTTGTATAAAAGATAACAAGATTCTAGCACTGCACGAGGAATATGCAGGAGATTTCCTCGTCAAATTACCTGGAGGCGGTCTGGAATTTGGCGAAAGCACTATCGAGTGTCTGAAACGTGAGTTTCAGGAGGAGCTTAATATTGATATTAATGTCACCGGACATTTCTACACGCAAGATGACTTTCTTGTTTCAAGGTTTCGGGATAACGAACAACTGATCACCATTTATTATCTGGCAGAAATCCTAAATGAGGAAGATCTTCTGATCCTGGATCCTTGTATAGAAAAGACGGAATGGTTTGCTTTGGATGGCGGGAATCCTTTTCAGCTACCCATTGATAAACGTGTTTTTGATATGGCAAAAGAAAAATTCCTGAAATAAGCTTCCTGAATTTTTACGAGTTAGATTCAATCAGGCTTCGTTAGAACATTATAAATTCCAAAGCAAATCTTCATATTTTTTCAGAATAATATCTTTAGAAAAACGAGATTTGATAGAAGTTTTGATGTCTTCTTTGTTACCGTTTCTGTGTACAACGTGCTTTATTTTTTCAGCAAAATCATCGTAGTCTTCAATATTTGCAATTTCTCCGTTGACTTGGTTAATGATTATTTCATCAATTCCGCCAGGACAATTGTTGGCGAGCGCGTAAACACCACAGGTTCCGGCTTCCAAAAGTACATTGGGGAAACCCTCATATCTGGAAGAGAGAATGAAAAGATCAGCAAATTTGAGATACTGGTAAGGGTTGCTTTTCCTGCCGTGAAACATAACGTGATCCAGACCCAACATTTCTTTCATTTGCAGAAGCAATTCTTTGTCTTTCCCGTCACCCAGGATATGCAAAAGAATATTTTGATTTTTGAGACGTGAAAAAACTTTCAACAAATTATCAAAACCCTTTCTGGCAGATAGATTCCCGATAGCAACGACGTGCTTGTATTGCGGAGAAAAGTCGGCAGGTCTTTCGGATTGCTCCAGTTTTTCTTCAATAAAATCTACATCAACCGGATTATTTATTTTCACTAGTTTATTTTTCCTTATCCCAAAATTATCAATCAGATCTATCGCCATATCATTGCTTTGCGCTATGATTCTTTCGTAACTGTTATAAAACTTGTAAAAAAATCTGATTTCTTTTCTGGTAACATGTTGAGACACAACGTTTGTTTCCCGCGCGATGAATTTTGTCTTCGGGAAAAGTTTTATAAACAAGGACAAGTAAGCATTGACTTCTCCAAATCCGGAAAAAACAATATCAGGTTTCCGCCGTTTAATTTCCAAAAGAATCGGCTTTAAGGAATTTCTAATGCGCGGTGTTTTGATATCAATGATCTCAATATCCGGTCTAAGGAAATCAAGATAAGCACCTTCTTTTCTAAGTAGCAGAATAGATGGTGAGAATTTTTCTCTGGGCAGATGATTCGCAATCGTTGTGATAATACGCTCTGCACCGCCGGTTTCCAGATCTGGCAATATGAAAATAATTGATTTTTTCATCATTCAAAATTACAAAACCGAATTGATTTTTCAAATAAAATAAAATTGCCAGTTATTGTCCGGCAATTTTATTTTTAATTCGCAATATCACTGATGAATTTGATTCTCAGAATCCTTACCTCCTCATCTGTGAGGTCATCACCATATTCTGCAAGAAGCGTTTTCATACTGTCGCTTTCTGAGTTTTTCATAAAATCCATAAATTCTTCTACAATATCTTCATCAAAATTCTCATTGACATAATAATCAATATTCAGTTTTGTGCCTTGGTAGATGATACTTTCCATTTCGGAAAGCAGATCTGTCATAGATATGTTTTTAGCTTTGGCAATATCCTCCAGATCTATTTTTTTATCTGTGTTCTGGATGATGAAAACTTTGTGACTGGATTTGTTTGCCACTTGTTTTATCACTGTATCCTGAGTTCTTTCGATCTCATTTTCTTCAACATATTTTTTGATAAATTCCGCAAAGTCTTTACCGTATTTTTTCGCTTTACCTTCGCCCACACCGTAGATTTTTGCTACCTCTTCTACGGAGACCGGATATTGTACAGTCATATCTTCCAAGCTCGGATCCATAAAAACTGTGTATGGCGGGATGCCGTATTTTTTGGCAACGGTTTTGCGAAGTTCCTTAAGTTGTCCGAATAACACCTGATCCAGACCACCGCCAGCCTGTATCTGCACTTGTTCATTGTCGGCTTTGCTTTTGGATTGTGCAAGGTCATACTCTCTATCTTCGGCAATTTGGAACGTCAGTTTTGATGTTCCATTGATGACCTCTTGTCCTTTTTCAGAAACTTTCAAAACGCCGTATGTTTCGATGTCTTTTTTAAGATAATCCTGAACAGTAGCTTGTCTGATGATAGATTTCCAATAATTGTCACTCTCAGATTTTCCAAAACCAAAATATTCCGTCTGTTCCAGTTTGTACGACTTGGTCACAGCGGATTCTCTTCCTGTAATCAATGAAATGAGATCCTTGGTTTTGAATTTTTCGCCCAAAACCTTGATCATTTCAAGGACTTTTTTCAGGTCTTTGGTAGCATCTTTTAAAGTTGGTGGATTTTGAGAATTGTCACACATCAGCGCGCCTTCACCTTTTACGGGATCAAATATCTCTCCAAAGTAATACAGTAAATACTGCCTTCTGCTCATAGATGTTTCTGCGTATCCAACAACTTCATTCAACAACTGAAGACCAATTTCTCTTTCTGAAACTGGTTTTTGAGCAAGGAATTTTTCAAGCTTTTCTATGTCTTTCGGATCGTAAAAGGCCAGGCAGTAGCCTTCTCCTCCATCTCTACCAGCACGGCCTGTTTCCTGGTAATAACTTTCCAGAGATTTTGGAATGTCATAATGGATGACAAACCGTACATCCGGTTTATCAATTCCCATACCGAATGCGATGGTTGCCACGATGACGTCTGCTTCTTCCATCAAAAATTTGTCCTGATGCAAAACTCTCGTCTTTTGATCTAGTCCCGCATGATATGGCAAAGCATTAATGCCATTCACCTGCAAAAGCTGAGCAAACTCTTCCACCTTTCTTCTGCTAAGGCAATAGACGATGCCCGATTTTCCTCTATGCTGATTGATGAATCTTACGATTTCCTTGTCAACATTTACTTTTGGGCGAATCTCATAAAATAAATTGGCTCTGTTGAAACTTTCTTTATAAACAAGTGCATTATTCATGCCCAATGTTTTTTGGATATCGTCCTGCACTTTTGGTGTAGCAGTGGCGGTAAGTGCAATGACGGGAACGTCTGCAATTTTATCAATAATACCTTTCAGGTTTCTGTATTCCGGGCGGAAATCGTGTCCCCATTCCGAGATGCAGTGCGCTTCGTCAATAGCCACGAATGAGATCTGAACATTTTTCAGAAAGTCAACATATTCTTCTTTGATTAATGATTCCGGCGCTACGTAAAGTAGTTTGGTTTTACCGGCAGTGATGTCGTCCATCACCTGCTTGGTCTGGGTTTTATTAAGAGAGGAATTAAGGACATGAGCCACGCCCTCATCAGAAGAAAGTCCATTGACAGCATCTACCTGATTTTTCATCAAAGCAATCAATGGAGATACCACGATGGCAGTTCCTCCAGAAATAAGCGCTGGTAATTGATAACAAAGTGATTTTCCACCGCCAGTTGGCATAAGAACAAACACATCTTTACCATCTAACAGTTCAGTGATGATTTGCTCTTGTTGGCCTTTAAATTTAGAAAATCCAAAATATTTTTTGAGTTCGGCAGATAAGTTGATGTCTTTTGTGTCCATCCTTTGATATAGTTTGCTAAATTTGCATATAATTACAGGTTATACAAATTATTGATAATAATTTTTGTTGTTTTTTTAGATAAAAAAATGAAGCCTAAACTTCATTTCGTAATTTCAAATTATGGAAGTGAAGATACAAAATTAATATTATTAAAAAAAATAATAAAACATTTTAAATTTTGGACCCAAAAGAAATTCTGTTTAATGCGCATCAGGCGCTAGATATTGAAATAAATGAACTTACAAACCTCAGAAATCGCCTGAACGACAGTTTTGTAAAGAGTGTTATAGCGATCAACGAGATCAAAGGGAAATTGATTGTTGTAGGGATCGGAAAGTCTGCGCATGTGGCCAATAAGATTGTTGCCACCCTTAATTCTACCGGGACACCTTCCCAATTCCTTCACGCAGCCGAGGCCATCCACGGTGATCTTGGAGTGATTCAAAAACAGGATATTGTTCTTTGTATTTCCTATTCGGGCAACTCACCGGAGATTGTTAATATTCTACCTTTTTTGAAAACATATTCTACCGCGCTAATTGCTATGACTGGCAATATAGAAAGCAAATTAGCAAAAGCAGCAGATATTATTCTCAACACACACGTCAACAATGAAGCTTGTCCTAACAAACTTGCTCCAACAAGTTCTACAACAGTACAAATGGCGCTAGGAGATGCTTTGGCAGTTTGCCTGATGGATCTGAAAGATTTCAAGGAAGTCGATTTTGCGAAGTTTCATCCGGGTGGAAGTCTTGGTAAAAATCTAACTGCAAAAGTGGAACAATTTGTTTCGAAAAATAAACCGGAAGTGGATCTTGATGCTTCTGTGAGAGATGTGATTATCTCTGTAAGTGGATCCAAACACGGCATTACTGTGGTTGTAGAAAAGGGCGAAATAATGGGTGTGATTACAGATGGCGACATCCGCAGAATGCTTCTGAATCAGGATGATATATCTAAAGTGAAAGCGTCTGACATTATTAGTAAAAATCCTAAAACCATTGATAAAAACCAACTGGCAAAAGAGGCGATGAAGATCTTAAAAGAATTCAATATCGGGCAATTGGTTGTCACGGAAGAAAATCTGTACTTTGGCATCATAGATATCCATAAATTGCTGGACGAAGGAATAAATTAAATTGGCCTGCTTTAGCATATCAGGTTCTAAAAAGCAGATTTAAAAATTATTGATCAATAATCATTTATAAATAACAATGAGTGAACAAAAAGAAATGTCCTTTCTTGGGCATATTGGAGAGTTAAGATCGCATTTGGTAAGATCTATTTTAGCCATCATTATTCTGGCAATTGTGGTCGGATTTAATATCAATTGGGTGATGGATCATATTTTTTTCGGTCCCACCAGAAGTGATTTTTTCACTTTTAAAGTTGTGAATCATTTTTCCAGAGAGATCACGGGTGCTGACAGTTTTATATTACCTGCCAAGTTCAGCGTTCAGCAGAAGCAATTATTCCAACAGTTCAACGTGATGATGGCGGTTTCCATTTTTTCAGGTATCGTTTTGGCTTTTCCTTACATCGTTTGGGAAATTTGGAGGTTTATCAGTCCGGCATTGATGCCAGCTGAAAGAAAAAACTCAATTTTTTATATCAATTCTGTTTGGATCCTTTTTATGCTTGGGGTTATGACGGGTTATTTTTTGATCCTGCCTTTCGCAATTAATTTCGGATTACTTTTCAAAGTATCTGATAATATTGTTCAGTTATTTGACTTGTCAGATTACACGACTCTATTCTTACAGGTAACGATGGGCATGGGTGTTGTTTTCCTTTTTCCGATTGCAGTTTACATCCTCACCTCCATTGGTGTTTTAACGCCTCAATTCCTGAGAACATACAGACGTCACGCTATCGTTTTGATTATGGTGGTTGCTGCCATTATCACCCCTGCTGATGTTTTGAGTATGATGGCTGCGGCGCTACCACTGGTTTTGCTTTATGAGATCAGTGTCATCATGTCGAATGTGATTTACAAGAAGATGCAGAAAAAAAATCTAAATAAAGATCTTACGAAACTGTAAAAGATTAAAAATATAAAATGAAAGTCAGCAATGTAGTCTATTGCTGATTTTTTTTGACTAAAAAATTAACTCGGATTATCCTGTCTTACTTCCTTTATGATGCTACCAAGTAATGCATCTCTATTACAAAGAGTGGACGCACTATTCTTTTAAGGTGCAAATTGAAGAACATCATGTTTTCCTTGAATCAAACACAGATAACATGCTGTTAAAATTTGATTACCATCTACCAGCACTTTGTTTATAACCATAAGCGTATCAGATACCCACGCTCTTTTCTATCTTTTATATGCAGGAATGGTTAGAAATAATTCCTAACATTAATTGTAACCCATTCAGGAAAAAAGAGCTTTTTTTAACAAATCATTTTTCTTACTTATTAAAAATAAAACTGAGATCATTCTCTGATAATATCTTATAATAATTAATGTTTTTTCTAAATCTCCATAACATAAAAAAAAACGGGAAATCTAAATTAGATAGATTTCCCGTCGTGATTGATAAAATATGGTAGAATTACTTCAAAGCATTAATTGCTTCTGTATAATTTGGCTCCTGTCCTATTTCCGGAACTTGCTCTGTGTAAATCACTTTTCCTGTCTCGTCCAAAGCCACAACAGCTCTGCTCAACAAACCTCTCAATGGAGAGTCGCTAAGCGTTACGCCATAGTCTTCTCCGAAATTTCCACGGAAATCTGAAAGGATCTCTACATTATCCAGACCTTCTGCTGCACAAAATCTATTAAGCGCAAAAGGTAGATCTCTGGAAACATTGATTACCACAGTGTTTTCCAATGAACCAGCTTCCTTGTTGAATTCTCTTGCAGATGCTGCACAAACACCAGTGTCGATGCTTGGGAAGATATTTAACAACACTTTTTTCCCTGTATAATCAGCCAGGTGCTTTTCTGAAAGATCCGCACCAACCAGTGTAAATTCCTGAGCGATAGTTCCAACTTCCGGCAAATCGCCAACGGTATTAATAGGATTTCCTTTGAATGTAATTTGTGACATTGTTTTCTGTAATTTATTTTTTCAAAGTTAATGGTTGATTTCTGAATTCTCAAACAATTAATTCCACTTTAATAAAATTTAACTTTTAGGCGTAATTTAAAAAACAATTAATCCATTTTTAAACAAAAATCACCTTTCAGCTATCAAGAAATCATTATAAAATACGTATTTTTGTGATTCAAAACGAAATAAAATCAACGAAATAATGTCAGAAAAATCAAAAATCATTTACACGCTTACGGACGAAGCGCCAATGTTAGCAACGCATTCTTTTTTGCCTATCGTTAAGGCTTTCACAGCTGTTGCAGACGTTGATATTGTTCCTAAAGACATTTCTCTTGCAGGTAGAATTCTTGCAAACTTCCCAGAGTATCTTTCAGAAGATCAAAAGATCGGAGATGCGTTGGCAGAATTGGGACAATTAGCAACAACGCCGGAAGCAAACATTATAAAATTACCAAATATCTCTGCATCAGCACCTCAATTAGAAGAAGCAATCTCAGAATTACAAGCGAAAGGTTTTGCTTTACCAAATTATCCTGCAGAACCAAAGAATGAAGAAGAAAAAGCAATCAAAGCTAAATACGCGAAAGTTCTTGGATCAGCGGTAAACCCTGTTTTAAGAGAAGGAAACTCCGACAGACGCGCACCGAAAGCTGTCAAGAATTACGCTAAAGCAAATCCTCACAAAATGGGCGCTTGGGCTTCTGATAGCAAAACCGACGTTGCGAATATGCAACAAGGCGACTTCTACGGAACAGAAACTTCCGTAACGGTAGAAAATGATTCCAAATTCAAAATCGTTTTCTTTGGAACTGACGGTTATGAAAAGATTCTAAAAGACCTTGCACCACTTAAAGCGGGTGAAGTGATCGATTCTTCTGTTTTAAATATCAATGCATTGAAAGCGTTTGTTCAGGAAGCCATTGAAGAAGCTAAGCAAAGAGGCGTCATCTTATCTGCTCACCTGAAAGCGACCATGATGAAGGTTTCTGACCCAATCATCTTCGGAGCGATTGTGGAGACTTTTTTCAAAAATGTTTTTGACAAATACAAAGATATCTTTAAAGAATTGGATGTCAATCCAAACAGTGGATTGCAAAATCTTTACGATAAAATTGCCGGAATTCCACAGGAAGCGGACATCAAAGCTGATATTGATAAAACAATGGAGGAAGGTCCAAAAGTAGCAATGGTCAATTCTGATAAAGGCATTACCAATTTCCACGTTCCATCCGACATCATCGTTGATGCATCTATGGCTGCACTCATCAGAAATGGCGGAAAAATGTGGGACAAAGCTGGCGCTGAAGAAGATACTTTGGCAATTATCCCAGACAGATCTTATTCCGGTTTCTATCAAGCAGCGATTGATGATATGAAGAAAAACGGAGCACTAGATCCTAAAACGATGGGTTCTGTGCCAAACGTGGGATTGATGGCTCAAAAGGCTGAAGAATACGGTTCTCACGACAAAACTTTCCAGGCAGATGCGGATGGAACAATCAAAGTTCTTGACGGTAATGGAAATACTTTGCTTGAGCAAAGAGTGGAGCAATTTGATATCTTTAGAATGTGCCAGACCAAAGATGCACCAATCCAGGATTGGGTAAAATTAGCTGTCAACAGAGCTAGATTGTCTGATACACCTGCCATTTTCTGGCTAGACAAAGCAAGAGCACATGACAGAGAAATGATCAAAAAAGTAGAGAAATATTTATCTGACTACGACACAACTGGACTTGATATCAAGATCCTGGATGTAAAGGATGCAATGACTGAAACGTTGGAAAGAGCAAGAGAAGGGAAAGACACCATCTCCGTCTCCGGAAACGTTTTGAGAGATTATTTGACAGACCTTTTCCCTATTTTGGAACTGGGAACTTCTGCAAAAATGTTGTCGATCGTTCCATTGATGAACGGCGGTGGACTTTTCGAAACTGGTGCTGGTGGTTCTGCACCTAAACACATTGAGCAATTTATCGAGGAAGGATATTTGCGTTGGGATTCTCTTGGAGAGTTCTTGGCGTTGCAGGCTAGTTTAGAACATCTAGCACAAACGCAAAACAATACAAAAGCTCAGATTTTAGCTGATGCTTTGGATGAGGCTAATGCAAAATTCTTGGCAGAAGACAAATCTCCGGGAAGAAAATTAGGAACTATCGACAACAGAGGTTCGCATTTCTACCTGGCTACTTATTGGGCAGAAGCTTTGGCCAACCAAACCAAAGACGCTGAGATCGCTGCTAAATTTGCGCCTGTTGCACAAGCATTGACAGAAAACGAAAGCAAGATCAACGAAGAATTGATTGGCTCTCAAGGCAAAGCTCAGGAAATCGATGGTTATTACAAACCTGATTTCGATAAAACTGATGTTGCGATGAGACCATCAGAAACACTCAATACAATTGTGAACGACATCTAAACCGTGTTAAATATTACATAAAACCCTCGGCAAATGTTGAGGGTTTTGTGTTTTAACTCTATTTTTGGGCAGCTATTTCCGTCTTCCGCTCCCAATCTTTTTTCCCTCGCCTATGCCAGCGCAAAAAAAGGATTTCCGCTCAAGCCGGGCTGCTATCATTCAATGGTATAAAATATTGTAAATTATTCATTGATAATTTATAACTCATAATTAATTATAAGCTTTTTGATATGAAAAAAATCTTCCTATTTTTTCTATATGTTGTTGGGATGTCACAGCTTGATGCGCAGGACAGAATAGATAAAGCCATCCAGAATCTGGAACAGAATTATCCACAGGAAAAGGTCTACCTTCTCTTGGACAAAGAAAAATATGTGGTTGGTGACCAAATCTATTTCAAGTCCTTTGTATTCAATGGTTACAACCGTTCTACCATCTCCAATACGCTTTTTGTGGAATTGTATGACCACAGTAAAAATCTCGTCGACAAGAAAACGGTTTTCTTAAAAGACGGAGAAGGTGACGGCACATTTGTCCTGAATGACTTCCTGAATGAGGATGTCTATTTTGTAAGAGCTTACACCTCTTGGATGGCCAATTTTCCGGAGGCATTCAACTTTATGAAGGAGGTTCCAATCTATAATCCGACTTCTGAACAGAAACTGGTTCTTGATAAAAACACAAAATGGACAGCCAAGGTTTTCCCGGAAAGCGGAACCTTCATTGACCAAGTTCCAACCAAATTTGCTGTGAGATTATTGTCTCAAGGAATACCGCCAGCGGCATGGAGTGGCTACGTCATCGATTCTGAGAAGCCCAATGAGAAATTGGCAAGCTTTAAAAATCTTGATGAAAATGTAAGCATCTTTACAATCACACCAAAATTTGGTAAAATTTACAAAGCAGTTATTGCAGATAGCAAAGGTACAAAACAAACAATCGCATTACCTACGGTTTCAGGTGCAGGGATCAATCTTCAATTGACCAACGATCCAAAAGGGATCAATTATAAACTTTTGGGGACCAATCTTACCCAAGGTTTACAAGGTTATAGTATTGTTGGGACTATTAATAATCAACTGGTTTACAGGGCTAATATCAAAACCAATACGAGTGAAGCTTCTAGCCAGATTCCGAACAAAGTGAGTGACGATGAAACTGCAGTTCTGAACATTACGGTCTTCGATGAGAAACAAAATGTTGCCGCGCAGAGATTATTTTTCGTCAATCCAAAAAGACTGAATCTTGACGAACCAACTTTGGCTTTTGCCATGAATAATGAACCGAGGGCTTTCAATAGTTTCGATATAGAACCAGACGAGGAGCATTCCAGTTACACAGTTTTGGTAAAGGAAAAGAATCCTTCTGAGAACAAAAATGAAAATACAATCTTGAGCGCAAAATGGCTCACAGGAGATTTTGTATCGCCCATCTTCGATCCGTCACAGTATTTTGAAAAAAACACAGATCCCGAAGCGCTGGACGCTTTATTGATCTCAGAAAAATGGAAACGTTACGATTGGGAGTCTCTCTTGGCGGGCAAAACTCCAGACTTCAATTACAAACCTCAGAAGAATCTTTCGTTCAAGGGAAAAGTAACCAACAATGGGCGTTTCATCCCAAACAAAACGATTAATTTGCTCATGCAAACGGAACATTCTGATAAAAACTTTGTTCCAGCAGTGACAGATGAGAATGGATTTATTTATCTAGAGAATATCTACTTTGACGAACCTTTAACCATTTCTTATTACCTTAATAAAGACAAGAAACAGACCAGCGATACTGATAACCTGAATATTACTTTCCAGCCCTTGGTTGCTAATGTTCCTTACAAATCCGCCTTACCTTCCTCCAACTATCATTTGGCTGATGATCATAATACCGCAACAGATCCAGGCATTGCCAAGGCCATTCAAAATAGAAAAAACAACAAGGGAATTGATGATTTCAAAAAAGAAACATTGATTGAAGAAGTCAAAGTAACGGCGAAGAAAATCGATAAAAAAGCAGAATTGGATAGAGAACTTTCGAGCGGAAAATTCAGCAGTATGAATGCTACAATTTTTGATCTGGTAAATGAAAATCAGGATGCTCAGACTTCTCAGAACATCCTGCAGTGGCTGCAAGGAAGAGTCGCAGGACTTACCTTCACCATGGATAGTTTTGGTAACTACATCCCGAGCATCCGAGGTTCTCAAGCGAGCCTGTTTATTGACGAGATGTCTGTAGATCCTGGTATGATCAGCTCTCTTCCAATCAGTAGTATTGCGATGGTAAAAATTTTGAAAAATGACGGTCTGGTTGGCAATGCGATTGCAATCTATACGCGCCGCGGCAATATGATTGCTGAGGAAGATAAAAACAAGGAGAAGGTCAACAAGCTTGTTCTGAAGGGTTATGACAAAGCCACAGAATTTGAATTACCAGACATCACTGGAGATGCTTACAAAAACATCAAAAACGATACCCGGGAAACACTCTACTGGAACCCTTCTCTTTCCGAAGATGGCGGATTGGCTCCGAGAGCTAAATTCTTTAATAATGACGACGCCAAAAACCGACAGATCATCATCATCAGCTTTGATAAAAATGACAGACTACTCTATTACAATGAAATTGTAAAATAATTGTTAAAATACGATTAAAAAGACTTTTCAATGGAAAGGTCTTTTTTTATGGTCTAATGTTTGGATGAAACCAATCAAATATAAACATCAAAAATTTAACATTATGCCGTACATCACAAAAGACATTGACAAAAGCTACAGTATTTATTACGAAGATTTCGGACAAGGACAGCCTGTTATTTTAATTCATGGATGGCCACTCAGCGGTAAATCCTGGGAGCCGCAAGTGGCAGCACTTATGGGTGCAGGGTATCGTGTGATTACATATGACAGAAAAGGTTTTGGGAAATCGCATCCTACCATGGGCGGTTATGATTACAATTCTCTTACAGACGATCTTCTGGAACTTATCACACAATTGGATCTTCAAAAAGTAGTACTTGTAGGATTTTCTATGGGAGGTGGTGAAGTGGTACGGTTTCTTAGCAACAACGGCGCAGAAAATATAGACAAAGTGGCTTTGATTTCTTCAATTATCCCTTTGGTCAAACAAAAAGAAGATAATCCTGATGGCGTTCCGGAAAGTGACTTAAACGACATTCTCGAAAACCTAAAAAAGGATCGTGTGACTTTTCTTGAAGGTTTTCACAAAAAATTTTATAATTACGGACTTTTATCGCAAACCGTGAGCGAGGCTCAATTAAATTATGACTGGAGTATCGCTTCTCAGGCATCACCTATTGCTACAATCAAATGCGCGGAAAGTTGGGCAAATACAGATTTCCGAATAGAATTGAAAAACGTGACCGTTCCTACGTTGATCGTTCACGGAGATGATGATAAGATCGTTCCTATTGCAACAGCTGGCGAACAAGCAGCGAAGGGAATTGCCAATAATCAGTACCACGTGATTTCTGGCGCTCCACACGGCCTCAATGTGACTCACGCTGATGAACTCAATCAGATTTTAATTAATTTTCTTAAGAATTAAGAACAACAACAAGTTAAAAATAGAAAGCAATGACTGAAAAGTGATTGTTTTTTTTAATGATGAGCTGACAACAGATTTTGAATGATAGTTCCAATTTCTTCCGGCTGATTAACAGTCATAAAATGTCCTCCACCCGCGATCACATAATCAGGTTTTATATTATTGATAGGTATAATCCGGTCTTTGTTGCCGTGAATGTGAATGGAATGAGTGGGACTGACTTCATTTTTCCAATTCACAATCTCGTGGATGGCCCACGAAAAGAAATTGGGATCTGTATCGTGAAGAATATTTTTCAAAAGTTGTTTTTCTGATTCAGTTTCGATGCCGAATAGCCAATTGGTAATGAAGTTTTGTTTTTTGAAGATTGATTTTGGAATTAATTTGTTCAATTTTAATTTTCCTGTCAATCTGTAAACAGATGGCAATTCATACTTATTTTTTGCCGAAGCAATCAGAATGATTTTGTCTGTCCTAAGGATTTTAGAAATCTCTACCGCCACTATCCCACCGAAAGATAAACCAATCATAATAGGATTCTGGCTGGTGATTTTTGATGAAATCCTTTTTGCGTAGTTGGCTAAAGATTCATTTTCAATTGGCGCAATCCAATCAACAAATTCTATATCCAGATTTCCGAAATCAATATTATCGAAAACCCGTCTGTCCACACCAAGACCACTGAAAATATAAATTGTATTCATTTTATTCATCATGAAACTTCAATTCAACAAAAAAGACTGAATTTCTTCAGTCTTTGATTTTATAACATTTTTAAGGTATTCACTTCCAATTCCGTTAGGATTCTCCAATGTCCTCTTTTTATATTTTTCTTGGTAAGTCCTGCAAACATTACTCTGTCAAGGGCTTCTACTTCATAACCCAATTTCTGAAAAATTCTGCGGACCACTCTATTCCAACCGATGTGAAGTTCTATACCGATTTCATTCTTCGGTTTCCCTTCGATGAAAGAAATGCTGTCTATCTCTGCCACACCTTCTTCCAGACGAATGCCTTCGCCAATCAGTTTCATATCGTCATTCGTCAGTTTTCTGTCAAGGGTGACGTGATAAATTTTTCTCATCGCGAAAGATGGATGCGTCAGTTTTTTCGTAATATGACCATCGTTGGTCAATAGGATAACGCCTGTCGTCTGTCTGTCCAGTCTTCCAACGGGGAAGATTCTGTAAGGTGACGCATTGGCTGTCAAATCCATGACGGTTTTTCTGGCTTTTTCGTCTTTGGTTGTGGAGATATAACCTTTGGGCTTGTTCAATAGAACATAAACTGGTTTTTCCGGCGTGATATTCTGGCTGTCAAAAACAACTCTATCGGTTTTCTGAACCTGATAACCCATTTCTGTCACCACTTTCCCGTTCACTTCCACAAGACCTTGCGCGATCAGTTCGTCCGCCTCTCTTCTACTGCAAATCCCAGAATTGGCAATATATTTATTAAGTCTAATGGTATCTTTGTGTACCTCTTTACTGATTTTTTCTAATCTTCTTTTTTGGATAAAAGATTTAGTTTTATCTTCAGTCGTTTCCGGTCGGATGTATGGTTTTTTGTTGCTAGGCTTTCTATTAAATGGTTTTTTGTCACCATCTTCGTACTTGTCTCTGCTGTCAAAATGACGCTCGCCACCTCTTGTCGTCTTCGGTTTACGTGCACCACCTGCAGGAGGCCTGCTTTTGGACGTTCTTTCGCCAGAGCCACGGGAGTTTCCAGAAGGTCTGCTACTACCTGCACTTCTTGGTTTTTTATCTCTTTCTGGTCTTTTTCCGTCTTCGCTCATTCTAAAAATTTTTGCAAAGATAGTGAATTAGTTAAGAGTTACGAATTCTGAGTTTAATAATTACGAAAATTGAGAATAATGTAATTTTAAATTGCAAATAAATAACAACCTTTTGTAGAAAATGTAATGATAGCTTGCACTCCAAGCTGTTTCATCAGAACGGCAATCTGTGCGCGATGATAAGTAGAATGGTTGATAAAATGAACGAAAATCTCTTGTACATAATTTTCAAAAGCATTTCCTTTTGAGTTTCTATAACTGATTTTGTCCATCAGTTGTCTTTGATTAAGTATGAGCGAACTATGGATCTAATTTTCATCATTAATATGGAGTAATTCATCATCAGCATTGTTTTGCCAGACTTCAGATCCTGCTTCTCCGAAGATTCTTGCCTTCCATATCTGATGTGCATTCAGAATATGATCAAGAAGAGTTCTGCTTTTTCCGTTCCAGACGGCATTATTTTCAAGATAATTCTGTATCAATATGTTATTGAAATGCTCATTATACTTTCACAGATCGAGAAAATGCGCTTTCATTACTCAAACATCTCCGCCAAACGTATGGGTTTTATTTGAGAAGAATCATACAATTCCGAAACCGACTTTTTAACTTCCAGTTTGGGATAAAGATTGACCCCAATGATTTTGATCTTCCCTTGTTCGACCCAAGTTTGCTCCTTGGTAGCTTGTGCGAAAATCATTTGCTGGATTTCCCCAGACTTTAATAATTCAAGATAACCGCCTTTTTCTTCGATGTCAAGAAATAGTTTCCAGGATTTTTCTGCGAACTGCCGCGTCATATCTTCTACAAAATAGCTTCCGGAAGCGGCATCCTCAAAAACATTGATAATACTTTCATACGCCAAAACGATCTGTTGTTTGAAGGCGATTTCTTTGGACAATTCTGATGGATCTTCAATCTTGTAATTATTACAAAAAACAGCGTCTGCTCCGCCAATCATAGCAGAAGCCAATTCCAGTGTAGAACGGATCAGATTGTTGTCCTGATCGTTTGCAGCCTTATTTCTGAATGATGTCTCAACGAAGATATATGGGATAAGATCTTTATCAAATTCCTTAGAAAGCTGATTGAAAAGATATTTGAAAGCCCGGATCTTTGATATCTCAAAGAAATACTGACTTCCAACCGCAAATTTGAAGCTCAATCGATCCAAAATTCCGGACCCCAATTTCTCCACCAATTCTTTTGATTTGGACAAGGCAAAACCCAATTGCTGAATGATAGAAGCACCAGAATTCTGATGAAGACTGACATCCACACAGATATTGCGTTCGAATGATTTTGCTAATAATTCTGCGGCAAGATGTGCATTGATCTCCGCTTCGCGATCATCAGAAAAAACATCGATCAAAGAAACATACCGATTGTTTTCATCTGTAACAATGTGTCCTGCAAAATCTTCATTATTGATAAAGATGGTCTTATCATCTAGGCCTTCCACATTTTCATTAAGAAGAAAAGCAAAGGCCTGATCTGTCAATCCATCCTGGAATTCTGCAACAAGGTGCGTGCTCTCCTCAATCTTTGGAAGGATCTTGTAAACAGAATTGTTTTGATAATATGGTTTTACATCTATATTTTCGAGATTCTCTTTTTGAAGGAGCTCATAGATATTCTCTGTTTTAAGTTGCTTTTTTACAAGCTCTTCCCATTTTTCCAGCGCACTCATAGTTAGGGTTTTATATTACTTTTTTGCAATTTTAGAGCTGTCTACTACCAAGATGAAAATCTCTTCATTAGGTTTTTTCATAAAGTAATTTTCTCTGGCATACTTCTCTTTTTCCTCCTTGTTGTTCATGAGTTTACGGTAGAATTTGTCATTCTTTTCGTATTCTGTCTTATAGAAATCAAGTTGGTTTTCGTAACGTTTGATCTCACCATTCAGTTCATTAATCACCAGAAAAGAGGTGCTGTCAAAAAACACCATCCAAACCAAAAAACCGACAAGTGTCAAAAGATATTTGTTGAAAATGTAAGTCTGGAAAAATTTAAGTGCTGGTGATTTTTTTTTGATTTCTTTGATAAGTTCTTGCATAATCGTAACTTTTAAAACACTGATTTCAACTCTAAAATCTGATGTCTAACTTCCAACATCTCTTTTTAATGAGCTTTTTTGAGAGAATTATTAATCACTGTTGTCAGAAAATCAATAGCCACAGAGTTTTGTCTCATGTTCGGGACAATAAGATCTGCTTCGTTTTTGGAAGGCTCTATGAATTCCTGGTGCATTGGTTTCAAAGTGGTCTGATATCTGTGCAGGACTTCCTGCAGATCGCGACCTCTTTCCTGCGTGTCTCTTCGGATTCTTCGTATCAATCTCTCGTCTGAATCTGCGTGTACAAAGACCTTGAGGTTAAACTCTTTCAGTAATTCTTTATTAGTCAAAACCAAAATCCCTTCTACGATCAAAACATTTTTGGGTTCTACCGTGATGAGATCTCCTGTTCTGGAATGCGTCACGAAAGAATAAATAGGCTGCTCTATACTCTGGTGATTTTTGAGCGCTTTCACATGCTGCAACATCAGTTCAAAATCAATGGATTTTGGATGGTCGTAATTCAGCACTTCTCTTTCCGATAAAGTCAAGTTTGGATTATCGTGATAATAATTATCCTGAGAAAGCACATTAACACCTTCTATATTAAGCTGTTGTAATATTTTGTTTACAACTGTAGTTTTTCCGGATCCTGTTCCTCCGGCAATTCCAATCACGAGCATCGTTACTTTTTTTACAAAAATAATATAATTTTAATTCCTACTCGTTTTTTAACAGGTTAAATTTGAAAAACTGGAAATAAGATAAGCCAGTCAAACGAGATTTCTGATTATCGTGATCCGTTTGATCCTTGTGAACGCATATTTTCCTGAACCGCAGATTGCAATCTTACATTATTGCTCGGAGATTGCGATCTTGTATTTTGAGACTGCCGACGGACGCCATTATTGGTGTTGGTCTGACCTCTCACATTATTCTGACTTCTCACACCACTATTCTGCGTTTTTGTGCCATTGTTTTGATTGGTATTGATGGTTGGCATCTGTCTGCCTGTGGTATTACGGTTGGAATCTTTATTCTGATTACGGCTGTTATTAGACCTGTAAATATGGCCGTTTCTGTAAGAGTTACTTTTACTATCGGAATAGATAATTCCTGGCGCATACCAGTATCCATCTGGTGATCTGTAATAACCATCAACATAGGTATTAGAATAGGTTTGATCATCAGAACCTTTATAACCATTATGATCCTGTGTTGCACTTCCCATACAAGACATAAGAGAGATTGTGATGAACGACGGGACCAATATTTTAAATAAATTTTTCATTTTTCTAAGTTTTAATAAGCATCTTAAATGACAGTAATTGTTTAATGACAAAGAATCTGCCAAGTGGGGTGTGAGCAAATTTTACAATGAAATGCTTGTGACTGATGACAACTATTCTTCTGGTGAAATCCCAAGAATATAATAGAAAACCGCAAGATCCCGGGCGAGAAATTCTCGGGTGTGATTCCTGTAAAAACTTTCATTTTTTGTCACATCCCGGGCATCAAATCCCAAAGCGTTCATCCCGTTATTTCTTGCGAAGAACAAAGCACGCAGGTTGTGAAACCCTTGCGAGACGATGATGACGTTTTTTTGTTTGTAGGTGTTTTTGCAGTTTAAGATACTTTTGTGTGTATTGAAACCTTTCGGGTCTTTTAGGATAATTTCTTCTGGAACACCTTCGTTATAGACCAAGAATTTCTTCATTGCTTCTGTCTCATCGTAGTTCTTGCTTTTCTCTCCACTTACGATGATCTTTTTGATCTTTCCGTGGTGGTACAGTGTTCCTACAGCGTCCATCCTTGCTATAAAATAAGGATTTGCAACACCGGAACGCATTTTCGGAGAGGTTCCCAGGACCAATGCACAATCCCTTGGTGGCACTTTGCTGATTTTGTTGTACGTTCTACCACTGGTAAGCGCAAACACCCAGAAATTGGCTAATATCATCAGCAAAAACCCGAATTCCAGAAGCCTGAAAGATATTTTCAAAAAATTAGTAAGCGCCCTAAGCATAATTAAATCATATCAAAGTCTAAGAAAATTCTCTTGCTCATCGCAATGGCTGTACAAGGTAAGATTTTTCCCTGATGTTTTTCCTTATCGGTCAGATATTCGTCGTCTGTCATATCCACCTCGCCTGCTTTCAGATAACAAAGACAGCTTCCGCACACGCCGGATTTGCAGGAATAAGGTAGTTTGTAGCCCAAGTCCAATAATTGATGAAGGATTTTTCGTTCATTATTTTTAAGGATAATACCATCCTTTTCTATATGATTGAATTTGATTTTAACTTCAACATTTTCAATGAGTGGGAATTCTTTTTCTCTTGGGTAGATGTCTTCATTATAAGCCTCGAACAATTCGAAATGGATATTTTTCTTCGGAATACCGTGGTTGTAGCAGGCATTGGCTACAGATTTTATCATGGCACCAGGACCGCAGATCAAGACTTTGTCTGTGCTGTCCCAGATGGTGGATTCCTCGTCATCCTCGTCCAGATGTAGGATTTGGTTGATGATAAGCGATACTTTCTTTTCATCGATTCGCCCTTGAAACAGTTTGTCTTTCACAGGCTCCTGCGAAATGAAATAGAAGCATTCCAATCTTCCGCCAGATTCTTTCTGAATATTTTCCAATTCATTTTTAAGAATAATATCATCGTAATTTTTGTTTCCGTAAAAGAGGAAAATCCTGGTCGATGGTTCTTCAATCAGTATATTTTTGATGTGACTCAAGATTGGCGTAATTCCAATCCCAGAAGCAAAAGCGATGATTGTTCGTTTCTCATTTGGTTTAGAATTAAGGAAGAATCTACCCAAAGGTTCACTTACAGAAATCTCATCACCTGCTTTATAATGATCAAAAAGAAACTTTGTAGAACTTTCTTCACCATTGATTTTAATTGCTAAAGCCAATTTTTGTTCAGAAGGTGCAGACGTAAAAGAATAATCGTTTTGAATTTCCTTCTCTTTAAAATGATATTTTAACGTCACATATTGCCCAGCGCGAAATTGAAATCGAAATTTCAACGCTTCAGGAATCTCCAGTTCCAAAGCAAAAGCTTGTTTGGTCAGTTGTTGTTTTTTAGCTATTTTTAGCCTGTGAAACTGAGGTTGGTTGGCTACTGTTAATTGATTCTCCATTGTCAAGAACCAAATTTAATGAAAATTGACAAAAGAAAAAATCTAAATTCAAGACAAGCTCGTAAATTCATTTAAATTAAAATTCTATGAAAAAAATTATAATATATTCTATCTTGTCACTCAGCTTTTTAGCTTGTAAAAAAAACGACGAAAAAGTCGCAGAAACTCAGGCAAAAGAAGATTCGACACAAGTTGAACCTTCGAAATCCGAAGCCGACGTCGCAGAATTGATAGAATTTTCTCCGGAAAAAATGACAGCGTACATTCAAAATAAAAATCCCGACACCTTGTACGTGACCAATTTTTTCGCCACTTGGTGCGGACCTTGCATGCAGGAAATTCCGTTTTTCCATAAAAAGATGGAAGAACTGCAAGGTCAACCTGTGAAATTCACCTTTGTAAGTCTTGATAATAAATCCGACTGGGCAACCGAAGTCAGTGATTTTGCAGATGAATATAACATCAGAAAACATGTCGTATTACTGGACGGAAATCTTTTGAAATCCGAGTTTTTCAAAGATAATTTCAAAACTTGGACAGGAGAAGCCATTCCTTTTACCGTGATTAAAAAAGGTGATAGATCTGATGAAACCGTAGGATCAATGAGCGAGGAAGCTTTAAATCAAAAAATTAAAGATCTAATGGCGTATCAGCCAGCTTCAAAAAACGGAGAAAAGAAAGAAATAACGCCTAGTTCGGTTTCTAAAAAAGCTTTGAAATAATCTGAGAATGCTGACCAAACGCTTCTTTTTTTTGATCTCCTTTTTGATGATTTTTGGAATGATTGCGTTTGTCATCAATCTGAATACTGGTTTTGCCCAGCTCTCATTCAATGATTTTGTGAATTCCGAAACGGATCAGTTTCAAATCGCAGGATTCAGAATCAATCGCGCACTAGCAATGGTTTTGGCAGGAATTGCAATCCCGACGAGTGGATTTCTTTTACAGGAATATTTCAAAAACCCTTTGGCTGGTCCTGATGTGTTGGGAATCACGTCGGTTTCCAGTTTGTTTGTAGCGTTTTATATTTTTTTTTCGCAAGATATTGTGATTCCGGATTTCCTTCAGAATAGTTTCATCAGTTTGTCTTCGATTTTGGGAAGCGTCGTTTTGATGATGGTTTTACTACTATTTTCAAATCGTTTTCGGGATAAAAGTTTCATTATCATTTTTGGATTTTTGATTTCAGCTTTGGCTGGAGCAGTGGTTTCATTTCTTCAATTTTATGTAGAAAGTCAAAGTCTGAAAAATTACTTACTGTGGACTTTCGGAGCCAATAACCAAGCCAATTTGACGCAAATCTCAATTTTGACCGTTTTAATAATAACAGGACTTCTTTTCACTTTCAAATCCATCAAACCATTGATTGGAAATGCTTTGGGTTCAGCTTATGCGCAGAGTTTTGGAGTCAGTCAATCGAAATTGAAGATCAGTATCATTGTGGCCTCCTCCATTCTATCGGCTTCTGTGACGGCTTTTCTTGGGCCGATTTTATTTATCGGTGTTGTAGTGCCTCATTTTTCCAGAATGCTTTGGAATCCGGCTCAACTGTGGCACCAGTGGATTTTGAACATTGTTTTAGGAATTTTAATAATGCAGATTTTCTCCGTTCTTTCCGAACTCAGTCAGTTTCCGATTAATATCATTACGACTTTTTTCGGTATTCCGGTGATTTTGTTGATGTTAATAAAAAACAAAAGATAATGGGTTTTCTTAAAATTAATAACGCATCAATCGGTTATTCCGAAGCATTAATCTGTGACATCAATACTTCCTTAGAATTAGGTGAAGTTTGCCTTTTGATGGGAAATAACGGCATTGGAAAAACAACTTTAATCAAATCCATTCTCGGACAAAATAAACTTTTAAACGGCGAAATTTCTATCAACGGAACATCAATTCTGAAACTGAATCCAAACGAAATCGCTTCCCAAATTGCCATCGTCTTTTCTAAAGCCGAAATTCCTGATAATTACACCGTTACCGATTTGATCTCATTAGGAAAATACATCCACTATCCTTATTATTTTAAATTGAATGAAAAAGATAAAACTGAAATCAGTGACATAATTGACAAACTAAATCTCACACAATTTCGAAACAAAAAATTAATCGAACTGTCTGACGGAAATCTTCAGAAAGCCTTTATAGGAAGAGCCTTAGCACAAAACTCGTCCTTCATTATTTTGGATGAACCAACAACGCATCTGGATGAGGAAAACAAATTGATGATTCTTTCATTGATTCGAAATTTAGCGAAAAATGACAACAAACTGATTCTTTTCTCTTCCCACGACTGGCGGTTGGCAAAGGAGTTTTCCGATCAAATATGGTGGCTCAAAGATCAAAAACTCATCAGCGGCATCTCTGAAGAAGTGATTCTCAATAATCCGCAACTGATTACACCCAAGATCTTGGATTTTAATATCAAATTCCATCCACCTGAGATCGATGCACCGAAATTGGAAAAAGAAATGATGTTTTCTTTTTTACAAAAAAACTTTGCCTCAGATTTGACTAAATTTAAATTGACGTTTAAAAATAACAATTGGGAACTGAAAACGGAGATTTTTTATGACAATTATCATACCTTGACAGAAATTAAACAATCTCTGCAAAAGCTGATTAATATTGATCATCACAGTTAAATTACAAATGTCATATTTAAAACATTGAGATTCGCATAGTAATTAAAATACTGTAAATCAACAGGTTAGATAATACGAACAATAAATACTATGCATGCATAGTATTTTTTTTATATTTGTATAAAGCACTTCAATATGCCAGTTATGGAAAAGAAAAATTCAGAAAAAGTCGAAAGTGTTGACTTAATGCTCAAGTCGGCTTGGTTAGCAGTTTCAAAAATGTATTCGGATCAGGCTTCCCTGTATAATTCAACTGCTGTACAAGCACTTACTTTATTGAAAATCGATCCAAAGGAAGGAACCAGAAGTACCAATCTGGGACCAAAAATGGCGATTGAACCTACTTCTCTTACCAGGATCATCAAACTTCTGGAAGACAATGGCTATATATATAAGGAGAAAACGACAACCGATAAACGTGAAGTCATCATAAAACTAACAGATAAAGGCATCAATTCCAGAAACTTATCAAAGGAAGTTGTTCTCAATTTTAATAAGAAAATACTGGAAAGAATTCAGCCAGAGAAATTTGAAGTCTTTAAAGAAGTGATGAACGATATTTTGAAAATCGCCAACGAACTTAATAATAGAAAATAATCATAAATCTTAAGAAATGAACAGAAAAATAAAACACGTTACAGTCCTAGGCTCCGGCGTGATGGGTTCCGGAATTGCCTGCCACTTGGCTGGTAACGGCATTCAGGTTTTGATGTTGGATATGCCTCCGAAAGAATTGTCCGAAAAAGACAAGGCTGCGGGCGTAAATCCAGAAAGTAAAAAATTCAGAAACAGTGTAGCTCAAGGTCATCTTGACACTGCTCTGAAAAGCAATCCTTCGCCCATCTACGACAAATCTTTCGCTTCCAGAATTACAGTTGGAAACTTCGAAGATGATTTGGAGAAAATCAAAAATTCGAATTGGGTGATTGAGGTGATTGTAGAGAGATTGGACATCAAACAATCTATGTTCGAAAAAGTTGACAAACTTAGAAAACCTGGAACTTTGATTACTTCTAACACGTCAGGAATTCCGATTCATCTGATGTCAGAAGGAAGGTCAGAAGATTTTCAGAAGCATTTTTGCGGAACGCATTTTTTCAATCCGCCAAGATATTTGAAATTATTTGAAGTAATTCCAGGTCCGAAAACGGATAAATCTGTCGTTGATTTCTTTATGTCTTACGGCGAGAAATTCCTAGGAAAAACGACTGTTCTTTGTAAAGATACACCAGGTTTTATTGGTAATAGAATCGGTGTTTACTCGATGGCGAAAATTATGGAACTGACTGAGGAAATCGGTTTGACCATTGAAGAAGCTGATTCTTTGACAGGAGATTTATTGAACCGTCCAAAAAGCGGAACTTTCAAATTGGGAGATTTGGTTGGATTGGACACCGCTTTCAACGTTACGAAAGGACTTCAAGCCAATTTGAAAGAAGACGAAATGGTTCAGGCTTTGAAAGATTCAAAGACTTTAAATCATTTAATTGAAAATAAATTCCTCGGCGATAAAGCTAAAAAAGGATTTTATTATAAAGAAAAAGACGCTGGCGGAAATGTCAACCGTTTTGTTCTGAATTATGAAACGCTTGGCTACGAACCGACAAAGCAACCAAAACTTCCAATTGTAAAAGCGGCAAAAGAAGCCGGAAGTTTGAAAAATCGTTTGCCGATTTTGTTGAAAGACCAAACCAAAGCTGGTGAATTGATAAGAAAACATTACGCTTCACTTTTCGCTTATGTTTCTCAACGTGTTCCGGAAATTACCGATGTATTCTACTCCATCGATGATGCCATGAAAACCGGTTATGCGTGGAAATATGGACCATTCGAAAACTGGGATTTCTTGGGAATCCAAAAAGGAATTGATCTGGTTGAAAGCGAAGGTTACAAAGTCGCTGATTGGGTTAAGGAAATGCTCGCTTCCGGGAACGAATCTTTCTATAAATTAGAAAACGGAAAACAGTTATTCTACAATCAGAATACGAAAACTTACGAACCTATTCCAGGTTTGGATGCTTTCATTATTCTTGATAACATCAGAAAAGAAAAAACGATTTGGTCCAATTCCGAATCAGCATTAATCGACCTTGGCGACGGTATTCTGAACTTCGAATTCCGTTCAAAAATGAATTCTCTTGGAGGAGGCGTTTTGGAAGGTCTTAATAAATCCATTGACATTGCTGAGAAAGATTACAGAGGTTTGGTTATAGGAAATCAATCTGATAATTTCTCTGTCGGAGCCAACCTGGCGATGGTCATGATGATGGCCGTTGAACAAGATTGGTACGAACTGAATATGGCCATTGCAATGTTCCAACAAACATCAATGAAATTGAGATATTCATCAATCCCGGTGATTGCGGCACCCTTCGGAATGACGCTTGGTGGCGGTTGCGAATTCTCAATGCATTCGGACAAAATAGTTGCAGCCGCAGAAACTTACATCGGTTTGGTAGAAGTTGGCGTTGGTTTGATTCCAGGCGGTGGCGGAACAAAAGAGTTCGCTCTTAGAGCTTTAAAAGGTGCACTTCCTGATGATGTTAAAACCAATCATTTGCGAAATTACTTTATGAATATTGCAACGGCAAAAGTGGCAACTTCTGCCCACGAAGCTAAGCAAATGGGAATTTTGACCGACAAAGATGTCATCGTTGTCAACAAAGACCGACAAATTGCAGAAGCAAAACGTCAGGCCATTGTGATGGACGAATTAGGATATACAGCGCCAGTTCCTGAGAAAATAAAAGTTCTTGGAAAAGAATCAATGGGAATGTTCTATGTGGGAACCGACCAAATGGTTGCCGGCGGTTACGCATCAGAACACGACAGATTGATTGCCAACAAAATCGGTTATGTAATGACCGGCGGAAATCTTTCCGAACCAACAGAAGTTTCCGAACAATATCTTTTGGATCTTGAAAGAGAAGCCTTCCTTTCACTTTGCGGTGAGAGAAAAACGCTTGAAAGAATTCAGACAATGTTGACAACTGGAAAACCACTTAGAAACTAGAACTGAAAAATTAGATATTAGAAGCTAGATGAAAGCGCATAGATTACAAGACTTACAGATTTGGAAAAGGTCAATGAATTTGGTTAAAGAGATTTACGTCATTACCCAAAATTTACCGGCTGAAGAAAAATTTGGATTAATAAGTCAGATTCGAAGATGTGCAGTTTCAATTCCTTCTAATATTGCTGAAGGTGCAGGAAGAAATAATGTTAAAGAATTCATTCAATTTTTAGGAATAGCATCTGGTTCTGCTTATGAACTTGAAACGCAATTAATCCTTTTGTTTGGACTAAATTTTAAACAAGAAATCGAAATCACACCTTTAACAAATGAACTTGCTGAAATTCAGAAAATGATTTATTCATTTAAAACTAAATTAAATAATGGTTAGAATTTAAATCTAATTTCTAACATCTAAACTCTAACATCTTCAAATAAATGGAAGCATATATAGTAACAGGATACAGAACAGCAGTTGGTAAAGCACCGAAAGGTTCTTTGCGTTTTACCCGACCAGATGATATGGCGGCAACTGTGATACAACATCTGATGAAAGATGTTCCAAATCTTGACCCGGCTCGCATCGACGATTTGATCGTCGGCTGTGCAATGCCGGAAGCAGAACAAGGACTAAACGTCGCAAGACTGATTTCATTAATGGGATTGGATACCGACAAAGTTCCGGGCGTGACCGTCAATAGATATTGCGCCTCAGGCTCAGAAGCGATCGCGATTGCGGCGGCGAAAATCAAAGCTGGAATGGCAGAATGTATCATTGCTGGTGGTGCAGAAAGTATGTCTTACATCCCGATGGGCGGATACAAACCAATTCCAGATACGGATTTGGCCAAGAAACATCCCGATTATTATTGGGGAATGGGATTGACAGCCGAAGCTGTTGCCAATGAGTTCAAAGTGAGTCGTGAGGAGCAAGACTTATTCGCCTACAACTCGCACCAGAAGGCAATGAAAGCCATCAAAGAAGGAAAATTTGAAAGTCAGATTGTTCCGATTGATGTCGCATACAATTTCCTTGACGAAAAGGAAAAAATCCAGACCAAAGAATACGCTTTCAAACAAGACGAAGGCCCGAGAGCTGATACATCCGTTGAAGCTTTGGCAAAATTGCGTCCGGTTTTCGCAGCGAATGGTTCTGTGACGGCAGGTAATTCATCTCAGACTTCTGACGGCGCTGCTTTCACAATGGTAATGTCTGAAAGAATGGTAAAAGAATTAAACCTAACGCCGGTTGCGAGACTTCTCTCCTATTCGACTGTCGGTGTTCCGCCAAGAATTATGGGAATCGGACCAATGTTCGCCATTCCAAAAGCTTTGGAACAAGCTGGACTTAAACAATCCGACATCGATTTGTTTGAGTTAAATGAAGCTTTTGCTTCTCAATCTGTTGCGATATTAAGAGAATTGGACATCAATCCGGAAATTGTCAACGTAAACGGCGGCGCCATCGCACTTGGACATCCACTTGGCTGTACAGGAACGAAATTAACAGTCCAACTTCTTGACGAAATGAAACGCAGAAACAGCAAATATGGTGTTGTGACAATGTGTGTTGGAACTGGTCAAGGCGCAGCGAGTGTATTTGAGTTGCTTTAAGACAAAGAGATAATAGACGGATAGATGATAGACTAATTGAAATATTAAAAACGCAATAGATGAATGAATTCAAAAGACATAACTTTAAAAAGCTTAAGATTTGGCAAATGGGTTTGGAATTATCAAAATTGACTTTAGACCAAACTGATACTTTTCCAACTTACGAAAAATATGGTTTAAAAAGTCAAATGGACAGATGTTCAATATCAATTCCTTCAAATATAGCTGAAGGGTCAAGCAGAACGAATAAGTCTTTCAGTCATTTTTTGGATATTTCTTTAGGCTCATCTTTCGAATTACAAACTCAGTTATTATTAGCAAATCATAGAAAATATCTACCAGAACAACAACTTGAAATTTTCGAAACTAAAATCGAGGAATTTCAAAGAGCAACAATGGTATTTCAAAACACACTAAAAGACTAAAAGATGATAGACGGATAGATAAGAGACTAAAAAATGCAGAAAAACTATGCAGTCAAAGTCTATCATCTATCAGTCTATTATCTATCATCTCAAATAAAAAATTTAAAATCACAATAATATGTCAACTGAAACCCAAACATTAAACGGTGGCGAATTCCTGGTAAAGGACATCACTGCTCAGGAAATCTTCAGCATCGAGGAACTTTCCGAAGAACAAAAAATGCTTCGCGATTCTGCGAAAGAATTCATCGATAAAGAAGTGGTTCCGAACAAAGAACGCTTCGAGAAAAAAGATTACGCCTACACGGAAGAAGTGATGCGCAAAATCGGGGAAATGGGATTCCTTGGAATAGCAGTTCCAGAAGCTTACGGCGGACTGGGAATGGGATTCGTGACCACAATGCTGGCTTGCGATTACATCTCCGGAACGACTGGCTCATTAGCAACAGCTTACGGCGCACACACGGGAATTGGAACTTTACCAATCCTACTTTACGGAAGCGAATATCTGAAAAACAAATATCTTCCGGACTTAGCGGCCGGAACTAAATTCGGTGCTTACTGTTTGACTGAACCAGACGCAGGTTCCGACGCAAACAGCGGAAAAACAAGAGCAAAATTGTCTGATGACGGAAAACATTACATTATCAACGGCCAAAAAATGTGGATTTCGAATGCAGGTTTTGCAGACACTTTCACATTGTTTGCCAAGATTGACGATGACAAAAACATCACTGGATTCGTCATTAATCGTTCAGAATTGGAAAATCCTGAAAGTATGACTTTCGGAGAGGAAGAACACAAATTGGGAATCCGTGCGTCTTCTACGCGTCAGGTTTTCTTCAATGATATGAAAGTTCCGGTTGAGAATCTTTTGGGCGAAAGAAACAACGGTTTCAAAATCGCACTGAATGCCCTAAACGTTGGCCGAATCAAATTGGCTGCGGCTTGTCTGGATGCACAAAGAAGAATCCTGAACCATTCATTGACTTATTCTACGGAGAGAAAACAGTTTGGCGTTTCTATCAACACTTTCGGTGCGATTCGCAAGAAGTTGGCAGAGATGGCGACTGGCGCTTTCGTGAGTGAGGCTGGCTCTTACCGTGGCGCAAAAGATGTCGAAAACAAAATCGAGGAATTGGTTGCCGGCGGAATGAACCACGAGGAAGCGGAACTGAAAGGCGTGGAGGAATTCGCAGTTGAATGTTCTATCTTGAAAGTTTTCGTTTCAGATTTGGCACAACATTCTGCGGATGAAGGGATTCAAATCTTCGGTGGAATGGGCTTCTCGGAAGATACACCAATGGAATCTGCCTGGAGAGATTCAAGGATTTCCAGAATTTATGAAGGAACCAACGAAATCAATAGACTTTTAGCCGTTGGAATGCTCATCAAGCGTACGATGCAAGGGAAAATAGACCTTTTGACGCCTGCAAAAAACGTAGGAAAAGAATTAATGGGAATTCCGTCTTTCGACATTCCGGATTATTCAGAATATATGTCTGAGGAAAAAGAAGTCATCAAAAATCTGAAGAAAGTCTTCCTGATGGTTTCCGGTTCTGCCCTTCAAAAATATATGATGGACATCGAGAAACAACAGCATCTTCTCCTGAACGCTTCCGAAATCCTGAACCAAATCTATATGGCAGAATCCGCCATCCTGAGAGCGGAGAAACATTTCGACACCGATTCTGTAGAAGCATCAATGGCAAGACTGAATCTTTACAAAGCCGTTGACATCATCGCCACCAACGCAAAAGAAGGCATCGTCTCTTTCTCCGAAGGCGACGAGCAAAGAATGATGCTGGCCGGACTAAGACGTTTCACAAAATACGTAAACACGCCAAATCCAATTGCTTTGACGGAAAAAATTGCAGAGCATTTTATTGCGAAAGGTTCTTACTAAATCATCGATTTTATTGAAATAAATAAACCCTCTGAATTTTTTCGGAGGGTTTGTTAGTTTAAATAACACTCAGATATTTTCGGGAGTTGAGCTATTTTAGGATTATTAAAGAAAAATTTTTCCCGGCTTGGATGTAATCTTTGAAAATTAGAAAAGTCAGAAACTTTTTCTTTTGTATGAATTAGATACATTGTATTTCTCCCTTTTTTATCATAGCTAACACCTATTGTATTAGGTGTGTCAATTTCTGATTTGTGAGTTTTTATTTCGTACGAACTTAAATATCCAATCTCAGTTAAAATTGCTTCTTCAGAAATAGTTAGAAGCTTTTCTCCTATTGATTCTGCCAACTCAAAAAAATCATTTTCTGTTTTTGTAAAAGAAGTAAAATCCAAGTTTTTTTCGCTCAAAATGAAACCTTTATTTCCAGTTTCAAACAAGACATAGAAATAGCTTTTGCCGTCGAATTTATAGTTTGTCATTTTTTATTGATTTTTAAGATAAATTTAATTGAGAATAGTCAGTAGAACTCACAAGTTTTATTTTTTCATTAACCTTCGCAATCAATAAATCATCAAAAAAGCCTTTAAGTATTACTTGTCCTTCGTAAAAAGATATTGATGCTTTTTTTGAAATATAAACATTCATCGAACTATTATTTTCTTTTATAAAAGTTGTGTATAAAAAATGTTTTGAATTAGCTCTCACAGTTTTATGTACAGAAATATATCCTTCCTTTTTCATAAAATCTTTAACTGAATAAACCTGAATTTTTGGTATATCCACTACTTTTTTGTCATTGGGTAATATTTTTCTTTTTAAAATATTTGCTTTTATGATATTAGTAATTTCTTCTTTATCTCCATCATTTTCGAATAACACTTTATTAGAAATACGAGTAGAACTATTTAATAAAGGATGGTTTGTGTACATTAATTTCATCACTTCATCATCTACTACGAAATCTTCAAAATCCCTAATACAATAACATAAATAGTCTAAGTCAATAGTTATTAGATTACTTATTGTAGTCCCTTTATATTTCCCAAAACTCAATTGGGTATTTTTATTATACAGCATAGTTTAGTCTAAATTCCAATATACATCATTCATTGTGTCAGGGTCATTTGTACCCGATGCATCCCATAACCAATTCTTATCATTTGGTGTATCGTAAGCCCTCTCAAATTCTCTAGAATTATTAATTTTGTCAATAATTTTACTAACTTCTCTCCAGTAAAAAGAATTTTCGTGTAAATCTCCATAGTCAATATTATCATCTTTGAGATAACCAATTAATGAATTACGCTTTATATCAAACAAAGTAAACATATTATTTATTTTATCAAATTTCAAATTTATTTTTTTAAAATTTAAATAAAAATCCTCATTGTCTAAATAATCTTTCACATTAATTTCTTCACTGATAATTTCATAATCAAACATCACATCATTCAATTTTGTAAGAACTATATTTTTCTCTTCAAGTATTCGCCGTTCAAAGAATGAGGGACTTATGACAAACCATTTCAATTCTCTTATTCCCCACTTTATAAAATCAAAATCTATTTTTGTTTGATGATAATTAACAATATTTTCAGCATTTAGTTTTGAATTATTTCTAAAAGTTTCATTAAGGAACTCAATATAAAATTCAATTATTTTTGAGCTATATTTTTTTAAGTAATCTTCATTTAAGTACAGAAAAATAAAATTATCCGTAACTTTCAAATCAATTCTTTTTTCGATAATATATTCAATACGTTTCCCAGATTCATATGGATTATTTAATTCATCAAAAGAATACACATTTTTTTCAAACATCTCTTGTGTTATCTCTGATATTTTTATTAACCAATTATTACAGGCAATATTCTCTATTGGTCCTGTTAAAATTTGAATTAAATCTTTTCTAATTTGAGAGGAAGAATAAAATGAATATGGTAATAATGATGTGTCGATAAATTGCTTTTTATGTAATTTATCCAAATCAACTTTAATAAATTTATTTTTTACAATTCCATTTTGTATTTCTATTATTAGCAGAAAATTTGGACAAAAATATTTATTGTCGTAAGATTCATCTTTAACTCTTATGCACAAATTATGACTAACCCAATCCGCAAATCTATCGACTCGTGAAAAAGTTTCGCCTTTTGAAAGATATAGTTTCTCAGATTTAATTATCCAAAAATATTCATCTGAATTAGTTTCTTTTTCACTCAATAAATCTGCTAAAGTATCTTCATTGAAATGAACACCTTTATATATAATTTTCATTTTTAAGAATTAATAAATTATACTACTACCATTAACACCTTATTCAATATTTTGATTTCCAACTAATAAGTTATCAAATCTTAATACTCAATTCCAACCGCCCGCCAAAACCAAGTTCAACAATCTTTTGAAGCGTCGAGATTCGAGTTTCTTTTAGATTATTTTCAATTTTTGAAATGTAGGATTTAGTCGTTCCTACTTTTTCCGCTAATTCTTCTTGTGTCATTCCAAGTTCTAAACGTGTATCGTGGATGAGCGCTCCAATCTTAAAATTTTCGTAACCATCTTCAAGTTCGTCACGTTCTTTTATTCCACGTTTACCGAAGTTTTTCTCTTTGAAATCATCAAAAGTTGTTAGATTTTTATTTGCTGTCTTCATATCTCATTCTGGTTTCTTTTCACAATATAAAGATAACAAAGTTTCACTAAAGTGAAACAAAAAGAAGAAATGTTTTAGATTAATAATAAAAAAATGTTACTGAAAATCAAAACAAACTCAACTGAATCCCACCATTCCCTTTCCCCGGCTTCGCATCACCAAAAACCGTTTTCCCACCAAACCGCCAAGAGTTTTGTCGCTCCTCTTCTATCACTTCTTCAAGGTTAAAATCCGGCGTGAAGTTCGCTTCCGTTCTCAAAGCAATCTCGTGAAGTTTCTTGATGGCTTGACTCTTATCCGTATTCCCCAACTTAGATTTCTCGATGCCGGTTCTTAGGATAGAAATGGTTTCGTCGTAGGTTTTGGTAGGCACAGGAAACGGATGACCGTCTTTCCCGCCGTGCGCAAAAGAAAACCGCGCTGGGTCTGAAAATCTCGACGGTGCACCGTGAATCACCTCACTCACAAGAGCCAGAGACTGCATCGTTCTGGGACCAACGCCTTTCAGCATCAGCAATTCCTCAAAATTCTCAGGTTGGTTTTCTCTCGCCAACCAAAGAATATTTCCGAGCTTTTTCATATCCACATCACTCGCCAAAACCTCGTGATGCGCGGGCAAAATCAAGCGTTGGAAATCCTGCATCCATTTCTCGGAATCGGTTTTTGTGATGTCAACAATCCCGTTTCTGCTTTGTTCCGCTTGAGCAGAAGTCAGATTGAGAATATGCCCAAGATTCACACCGGAAATTCCCGTATGAGGCTCATTCACAAAAGAGTTGACATTCTCAGAAAGCCAATGGTAACGCCTCGCAGTCCCATTGGAATCGTGCATTCCTTGCTGAACAACCGCCCAATTCCCCTGATCCGATAAAATAAAATTATGAAGATAAAGCTGATAACCATCCTGAATAGCCGTGTTATCAACCTTCGCAGAAAGTTTACTGCATCGCACGAGTTCTGTGCCGTCAAGTCCGGTGGAATCTGCAATGTTCAGAAGTTCGTTTGGCGTTTCTTTGGAGAATCTTCCTTTTCCGCCAGCAATGTAGATTCCCAGTGATTTAGAATTAGGATTGATGGAACGTTTCAAAGCGCCCATCACAGAGGTCGTGATGCCGGACGAGTGCCAATCCATTCCCATCACCGCTCCAAAACTCTGAAACCAAAACGGGTCTGCCAATCGCCTCAGAACTTCATCTTTGCCATAATCCGCAAGAATCACCTCTACGATGGCAAGCCCAAGTTTCGACATCCGCTCATAAAGCCAAGGCGGAACCTGACCGTAATGTAAAGGCAAATCTGCAGTTCCAGAACGTTTCATTGTGTGAAATTACGACTTAATTTTCTGTTTAAAAAAGTTAATCAAGCAAAAAAAAATCCGAAACGATTATCGCTCCGGATTGCTTTACTGTACAAATTTTATTGCTTAATTTTCTTTCTTAGAAAGGAAATAATCTTTTAATTTACCAAGATTTATTTTGTCGCTACCAACGAAGATTTCTTCTTCTGTCAGGAAAACCGGACGTTTCAAAAACGTGTAGTGATCCAATAGCAATTCTTTATAATCTTTCTCCTGAAGGGTCTTAGGATCAAGCTCCTGCAGTTTTATCTGATTTGATTTCTTATTGAAAAGTGCTTCATAAGAACCAGCCAATTTGTACATATCCTCAATTTCTTCCTCAGTGATGGGGTTGATTTTGATTTCGCGCATTTCCCAATCTCTAGTGTCATATTGTCCTAATATTTTTCTACAGGTGTCGCAAGTTTTAAGATAAAATACTTTTTTCATTTGGCGAAAATACGGATTTTTTTTCACATGGGAGCTATCTCATTGAGTTTTGTTATGTTACAGCCAGCCGCACGGTCTCATCTTCTGCATATTAGCTATGAAAATTTAACTTTCATTAAGTATTATGATGGCAGCTTGATCCGTCCTCCACTCCCGCTTTTTTGTTGTTGCGAAGGACGTTTGGCCATCAGTTGATATCCTGCCCTCGCAACAACAAAAAGAGCTCCGTTCAGGCCGGGCTGCGGATTCGTCTTCAAATCGCGTTTAGTCATCAACATTGAAGGTTTCCATTTCTAATCAAAATTATTTTCCGCGACCCTAAAGGAAGTAATTTTGCTTTACGTTCTAATTTATTTTTGCTCCCTTGAGGGCTGGGGCAAACAAAAATCAATTAGAATAACTGCAAATACAAAGTTCAAAAATCAACTTAAAAAACATTACATTTGAATTTAATTTTCAAAAAATGGACAACAAACCAATTACTTTTCAGTTTATTTCAGAACCTACAGATGTCAATTTCGGTGGTAATGTGCACGGCGGAAGTGTGATGAAATGGATAGATCAGGTGGGTTACGCCTGCGCAAGCAATTGGTCATCCACCTATTGTGTCACAGTCTATGTGGGCGGAATTCGTTTTTATCAACCAATTAAAATTGGTGAAATCGTCAAGTTAGAATCCCACGTGATCTATACTGGCAGTTCCAGCATGCACATCGCAATTGATGTCTATTCCAGAAATATCAAGGAAAAAATCTTTGAAAAGAAAACGCACTGCATCATCGTTTTTGTAGCCGTAGACGAAAAGGGCAAATCTGTGCAGGTTCCAAAATGGACACCCAGCACAGAACAGGAAATACAAATGGAGCAATACGCCATCAAACTGATGAATCTCCGCCGGGATATAGAGGACGAAATGAAACCTTTTCTATAAATGTATTCTGCAAGAAAAACCTGATATTTTTACATTCCAAACTTACGTACCGCTTTTCAATTGAATAAAATTTATCAGATAATGCGCGATCAATACGAATAACAATTTTTACATTTGTTCCCGAATTTAAAAATGTATTCAAATTGAATAAAAAAATGATCAGTTTATTAGCCTTATCATTAGTGGCTAATATCAATGCACAAGTTTTCAATGCCGGTTTCGAGAACAACAACGGAACGCCTTTATCACAATTTAAAACCATCAATGCAGACGGAAACACAGTTCCTTTCTATGCAGAAGTTCAGGATTTCAATACAGAAGCCTGGATCCAGTTTTATGATGGTTATGATAATAAGATCGCTTTCAGTACGTCTTACTACGATCCCGAAGGCCAATCCAACGATTGGCTGATCACGCCCGCGATTACTATTCCGCAGGAGGGAACGCCTACACTTAACTGGAAAGGAAAATCTTACGATTTTGATTTTACAGATTCTTATGCTGTCAAAGTTTCTGAGACCAGTAATAATGCAGAATCGTTCACCACTACTCTAGCTCAGATTGATGCCGAGCAGGCTTTTGATTTTGGAAGCCACACGCTGGATCTTTCTGCTTACAAAGGCAAAACAATCTATTTGGCTTTCGTTAATAATACCAATAACGGCACTTATCTGGCATTGGATGACCTTTACATCAGTCAGTCTGCCAATTGTGTGATGCCTTCTTTGGACGGATTTTCCGTTTCTAATTTGAAACCGAACTCCGTCACTATCAATTGGTCTGCAACGTCAGGAATTGCCAGTTACGATACAGGACTCACGAATTTTGACACGGCTGTTTCTTCAAAAGGAACAACGGCTTCAACAACCAATAGTTTCAATAACCTGCAATCAGGAAAAAGATACCAGTTTTTCCTGAAAAATGCGGATTGTGGATCTGGCTGGGCTGGACCAAAATCGGTTTGGACCCCTTCAGAATTACCGTATTCTTATAATTTCGAGAAAACATTAGAAAACTTTGGGGAATACGATTCTGATGGTTGGGCTTCCACAACCTGGCTGAATGGCGAAAGCGAAACAGCTGCTCAAAACGGAACTGGATATGTTTTCAATAACACCAGTGCGACTACAACAAAAAATGACTGGATCTTCTCTTATCCTGTGTATCTGAAAAAAGATGAATCAGTGACCGTGACCTATTATGCCGCGATTGGCAGTGCCACTGCAAGTCCGGCAACGCTCAAGTTGGCAGTTGCTAGCAGTCAGGACAAAAACAGTATGATAGAAACCTTGAGCACAGATGCCATTTCTAGCAATGCTTACACAGCATTCACAAAAACCTACAAAGCAACTTCGGATAATGTGTACTATTTTGGATTTGGTAATACCACAGCCCCTGTTACTGTAACGACTTCATTAAGAGTTGACAATGTGTCATTGACAAAAAATACCTTAGCCGTCAATGATCTAGTTAAAACCAATATCAAAATGTATCCAAATCCAGTGGTTGATCAATTAAACATTAAAACGGATGATATTGTAAAATCAATACAAATATACGCTGTGGATGGAAAACTACTGAAAACAATAATCGGCAATACTGATAAAGTGGACTTTAGAAATTACCCGAAAGGATCTTATCTGATGAAGATTGAGACCAACAAATCAGTTACTTCTCAGAAGATTATAAAATAATTTGAATTTAGTTCGAAAATTTTTCAAAAAAATAGTTGCAGAATTAAAAATCATTTCTAAATTTGTCGCAATGAAAATTATGAACAAAAATAACTGGTGGTGGCTTTCTAACTCTTTGTCGGGTCTGAAAGGCTTATCGGTGTTCTAAATTCTGAACTAACTATAACGCAATCATAATAAGACTTCGGCATTTTTTGTTGAAGTCTTTTTTTTATCTAAAATTTAAAATTAAATCTGATGAAATTCAGTAAAACCATAAAAGTAAAAACTACCGTAAAATCCCAATTGGCAGACCTTTTCACGCCAATCGGCATTTACCTGCGACTTCGCGACAAGTTTCGGGACACCATTCTTCTGGAAAATGCAGGAAATCAAAATTCGGAGAACTCGTTCTCGTTCATCTGCGTCAATGCCATTGCAGGAATCGAGATCAGAGATTATCACGAAGCTGAATTCAAATTTCCTCTGGAAAATCCACAGAAAATAAAATTAGAAAACGAAACATTGTCTGATCTTCTTCAGGAGTTTTCTGATACTTTCCAATGTGAAAAACCAAACCTTGAGATTGGGAAAAATGCGCAGGGATTTTTTGGATACACCAGTTATGACGCCATCCCTTTCTTTGAAAATATACAATTCAAAGAACTTTCTGAGGAAAACAAAATCCCGCTGATGCGTTACCGATTGTATCAATATGTGATCGCAATCAACCACCACAACGACGAAATGTTCCTGATCGAAAACAAAATCGATGGTTTGAAGTCTGAACTTTCTACCATAGAACATTTTATCAATCAGAAAAATGCACCCGTTTTTCCATTCGAAATCACCGCAGAAGAGAGTTCAAATTTAAAAGATGAAGAATTTCTGGAATCTGTAGAATTCGCAAAGAAACATTGTTTCCGGGGCGATGTGTTCCAATTGGTGCTGAGCAGACGTTTTGAGCAAAAGTTCCAGGGTGATGAGTTCAATGTTTACCGTGCTTTACGGAATATCAATCCGTCTCCTTATCTATTCTTCTTTGATTATGGCGATTATAAATTAATGGGATCCAGCCCAGAAAGTCAGCTGATCATCAAAAACGGAAAAGCCATTATTCATCCAATTGCAGGCACTTTTAAACGAACCGGAAACATAGAAAAAGATCTGGAATCTGCAGAAGAACTCAAAAAAGACCCAAAGGAAAACGCCGAACACACGATGCTTGTTGATCTTGCAAGAAATGACCTGAGTATCCACGGGAAAAATACAACGGTTTCTAAATTGAAGGAAATTCATTTCTTTTCCCACGTCATCCATATGGTTTCCGAAGTGGTTGCCGATGTAAAAGAAGGTCAAAACCCTTACGAAATGATCGCCACTACTTTTCCGCAGGGAACATTAAGCGGCGCACCAAAATACAGAGCAATGCAACTGATTGATGAACACGAGAAAACTTCCAGAAGTTATTACGCCGGTTGTATTGGTTTTGTCGGCTTTGACGGAAGTTGTAATCAGGCCATTATGATCCGGACTTTCTTGAGTAAAAACAATACTTTATTTTATCAGGCCGGAGCCGGAATCACCGCCAAATCCGTTGCAGAAAGTGAACTACAGGAAGTGAATAATAAATTGGGCGCTTTGAAGAAAGCGGTTTTAAAAGCGGAGAAATTATGAAAATATTAGTGTTTGACAATTACGACAGTTTCACTTACAATTTGGTTCAAATCATAGAACAAATTATGGGTGAGGAAGTAGATGTTTTCCGCAATGATCAAATTGCTTTGGAAGATATCCAAAAATACGACAAAATCATCCTGTCTCCAGGGCCAGGAATCCCGGAAGAAGCAGGAATTCTGTTAGAGTTAATCAAAAAGTACGCACCAACGAAATCTATTTTCGGAGTTTGTCTGGGACAACAGGCGATTGCGGAAGCTTTTGGCGGAAGTCTGATCAATCTTTCAGAAATTTATCACGGTATTGCCACAGAAGCCAATCAAGTGAAAGAACATCACATCTTTAAAGATCTGCCACAAACTCTGGAAGTGGGAAGATACCATTCCTGGGCCGTTAACATAGACGATTTCCCTGAAGAATTGGAAATCACCAGTATTGACAAAAACGGAATGATTATGAGTCTGAAACACAAAACGTACGATGTTCACGCTGTACAATACCATCCTGAAAGTATTTTGACACCTGATGGAAAAAAGATCTTAGAAAATTTTTTATTGAATTAAAATGAAACAAATATTACAATATCTCTTCAACCATCAGACTTTGACAAGAGCCGAAGCCAAATCTATCCTGACAGAGATTTCCCAAAATAAATTCAATGAGAGTGAAGTGATTTCCTTCATCACGGTTTTCCTGATGAGAAGCATTACACTAGAAGAACTGACAGGTTTTCGTGAAGCTTTACTTCAGTTGGCAAAACCTATCGACTTAGGAACGAATGATTTGGTAGACATCGTAGGCACTGGTGGCGACGGCAAAAACACCTTTAATATTTCAACTTTGGCAAGTTTTATCGTGGCAGGAACAGGACAAAAAGTGGCCAAACAAGGTAATTACGGAGCTTCTTCAATTTCCGGTTCATCTAATGTTTTGGAGGAGTTGGGCTATCAATTCAAAGATAATTCTGAAGATTTGAAAGCCGACTTGGAGAAAGGAAACATCTGTTTCATTCACGCACCACTCTTCCATCCAGCTTTGAAATCTGTAGCACCTTTAAGAAAGCAATTGGGACTGAAAACATTTTTCAACATTCTGGGACCATTGGTAAACCCGGCGAAACCCAAATATTCTATGATTGGCGTGGCGAATCTTGAGATTGCCAGAGTGTACCAATACCTTTTGCAGCAGCAGAAAAGCGACTTTATGCTCGTCCACGCTTTGGATGGTTATGATGAGATTTCTTTGACTGGTGACAGCAAAATCTTCGATAAAAATGGAGAAAAAATATATTCAGCAGAAGATTTGAAATTTAAGAACATAGATCCGGAAAGCATTTTTGGAGGTGACACCAAAGAAGAAGCCGCCAAGATGTTTACCCAAATTCTAGAAGGAAAAGGAACCAACGCGCAGAATTCTGTTGTTCTCGCAAACGCTGCAATTGCACTTCTTAATACTGGAAAATTCGGAAGTTATGACGATTGTCTGGCCTTGGCAAAAGACAGTTTGGAAAACGGAAAAGCCTTGCAAAGTTTGAAAAATATTATGAATTAGAATGATGATGGCGACAAATTCCGTCTTCCGTTCCCGCTTTTTTTTCCGAAGCTTTCCCTAGGCTAAAAAAAGAGCTCCACTCAAGCCGGGTCGCAGTTTCGCCATCAATTGAAAAGTACCTTACAAAATGACCATACTAGATAAAATCATAGAAAGAAAAAAACAGGAAATTGCAGATTCAAAATCTAAGATTTCTATGGACCAGCTGAAAGATTCGGCGTTTTTCGCAAGACCCACTTTTTCATTAAAAGAAACCCTGAAATCACAATCAGGGATCATCACAGAATTCAAAAGACAATCACCAAGCAAAGGCATTATCAACGACAGAGTTGCGCCTTTGGATGTGGTTTCTCAATATGAACAATATGGAGCAAGCGCCGTATCTGTTTTAACAGATCAAGATTTTTTCGGCGGAAGTTTTGAAGATATTTTGAGTGTCAGAAATCATATTAATATTCCGATTCTGAGAAAAGATTTTATGATCGATGACTACCAATTCTACGAAGCCAAATCAATCGGCGCAGATGTCATTTTGCTGATCGCATCCTGTCTTTCGCCAACTCAGGTTTCGGAGTTTACGGAATTGGCACATTCTTTAAACCTTGAAGTTTTATTGGAAATACATTCCGAAGAAGAACTGAAACATATCAATTCAAAAATTGATTTTGTAGGCATCAACAACAGAAATTTGAAAGATTTCAAGGTGAATCTGCAACATTCTGTCAATCTGAAAAACCAACTTCCAAAAGATATTTTGTCCATTGCAGAAAGCGGCATTTATCATGAAAAAGATTACAGATTTCTGAAAGAAAAAGGTTTTAACGGTTTCCTGATGGGCGAATATTTTATGAAAAATGAAGATCCCGGAAAGAAATTTGGAGAATTTGTTTCTAATGTAGCAATTTAAAAGTATAATAGTTGACCAATCATGGAAAGCCAAAAGCCAGAAGCCAAAAACCAATTGCAACTTAAAGTTTGCGGATTGACCAAAATCAAGCAAATTCAGGAAGTAATTGAGCTGAAAGTTGATTTCTTAGGATTTATATTTTACGAAAAATCACCAAGATTTGTTCTCGAGTCTTTAAGTTTGGTACAGATTTCGGAGATCGACCATCAGAGAAAAGTTGGCGTTTTTGTGAATGAAGATTTGGACAACATTTTAGAAATTGCTGAAAAGGCAAAATTAAATTTCATCCAACTTCACGGCGATGAAGACGACCATTTCATTTCAGAATTAAGAAAAAAAATGAACCCAGAAATTGGAATTATAAACGTCATCAGAATAGGAAATCAGACTGCAGAAGTACTCCAGAAAACCGTTAGCGAGCAAACGAAAAGCATCAACTATCTGCTCTTCGACACAGACTCAAAAGCTTTTGGTGGCACAGGAAAAACCTTCGACTGGGATATCCTCAATAAGATAGAGATAAGTCTTCCCTATATTTTAAGCGGCGGAATTTCATTAGAAAACATCCATCAGCTGACCACTATCAACCAGCAACCTATTGCTCTCGACATCAATTCAAAATTTGAGATTGGACCGGGCAATAAAGATATAGAAAAAATAAAAGAATTAAAGAGATTAATCTAAACTTAGATTCCTATGGAGTCTCAAACATCAATTTACAGCTATGAATTTTCAAAACCCAGATAAAAACGGCTATTACGGCGATTTCGGAGGTGCTTTTGTACCAGAAATGCTTTACCCAAACGTTGCCGAATTACAGGAAAAATACATCCAAATTATCGAATCCGAGGAGTTCCAGGCCGAGTTTCAGGATTTGCTTAAAAACTATGTTGGACGCGCAACCCCACTCTATTTTGCAAAGAATCTGAGCGAAAAATACCAAACGCAGATCTATCTTAAACGTGAAGACCTTAATCATACAGGTGCTCACAAAATCAACAACGCCCTGGGACAAGCTTTGCTAGCAAAAAAATTGGGGAAACACAGGATCATTGCAGAAACCGGCGCCGGACAACATGGCGTTGCAACTGCGACTGCCTGTGCGTTGTTAGGCTTGGAGTGCATCGTGTATATGGGCGAAGTAGACATTGCCAGACAGTCTCCAAATGTTGCCCGAATGAAGATGCTTGGTGCCACCGTGATCCCAGCAACGTCGGGTTCCAAAACCCTGAAAGATGCCGTCAATGAAGCTTTGAGAGATTGGATCAACAATCCAGAATCGACACATTACATCATTGGAAGTGTGGTTGGTCCGCATCCGTTTCCCGATTTGGTGGCTAGATTCCAAAGTGTGATCTCAAAAGAAATAAAGGAACAGCTGAAAGAAAAAATCGGCCGAGAAAACCCGGATTATCTCATTGCCTGCGTTGGCGGTGGCAGCAATGCAGCAGGCACTTTTTACCATTATGTGAATGAGCCGGATGTGAAGATTATTGCGGCAGAAGCGGGCGGTTTCGGTGTCCATTCCGGGAAGTCTGCGGCGACCACTTTTCTCGGAACTTTGGGAATTCTGCACGGCAGCCAAAGCCTTGTGATGCAGACGGAAGATGGCCAGGTGATAGAGCCGCATTCTATTTCCGCAGGTTTGGATTATCCGGGAATTGGACCTATGCACGCCAATCTATTCAGAGAAAACAGAGCAGAATTCTTCAGTATTAATGATGATGAAGCTTTGAAGTCTGCTTTTGAACTCACCAAGATCGAAGGCATTATTCCGGCTTTGGAAACGGCGCACGCGTTGGCAGTTTTGGAAAAAAAGAAATTCAAAAAAGAGGATGTGGTTGTGATCTGTCTTAGCGGTCGTGGTGATAAAGATATGGAAACGTATGTCCGAGTACAAAGTACCATGTCGTAGTTAAAAAACAGCGCTCTATCATCCATTTAAAATACATCGTACTTTGTACATTATACTTTTTACAAGCCTATGAAAAAACTAAACATATACTTCACAGCCGGAGTGCCGGAGTTGGAAGATACAGGAAAAATTGCCAAACTGATCCAAAATTCTGGGGCAGATATGATGGAGATCGGGATTCCGTACTCTGATCCGGTTGCGGATGGACCAGTGATCCAGGACGCACATTCTTTGGCTTTGAAAAACGGAATGAGCATCAAAAAACTATTCGAACAACTAGGAGACATCAAGGATTCTGTGACGATACCGAAGATTTTGATGGGTTATCTGAATCCAGTTTTGCAATTTGGGTTTGAGAATTTTTGCCAGAAATGTGCGGAAGTGGGCGTTTCGGGATTGATCATTCCGGATCTTCCACCCATTGCGTTTGAAACCAGATATGGTGAGATCTTAAAGAGATATCATCTTAATTTCACTTTTCTGGTAACGCCGGAAACATCTGAAGAACGCATCAGGTATTTGGATTCATTGAGTTCAGGATTTCTTTACGCCGTAAGCTCATCGTCCACCACAGGAAATGCAAATGCTGTTTTGAAGAATGAAAATTATCTGAACAGATTGGCTTCCTTAAACCTGACAAATCCAGTTTTCATTGGATTCGGGATCAAGGATAAAGCGGATTTTGAAAATGTGACAGAGAAAGCGCAAGGCGGCATCATTGGAACGGCTTTCGTCAATATCTTACTGGAAAAGGAAGATTGGGAATCGAAAGGGAAAGCGTTTATCGAAGGTGTGAAAAACTAACGGAGATTATCCCAGTTATACGAAAGAAAAAAGAGTTTCAATGGCTGAAACTCTTTTTCTATTTTTAATTGTCGCTTTCGAATATGGTTGAGAAAGCCGACGTGACCAAAGACAGTAAAATACTGAACAGAAGTGCCCACCAGAAGTCTGCCACCTGCATACTGTCCATCAGATAGTCGGCCAACAAAATGATCAACGCATTGATCACAAAGGAAAATAGGCCTAAAGTTAAAATCGTAATGGGCAATGATAAGATCGAGAGGATTGGCTTTACAATCAGATTGAGTATTCCCAAAACAATGGCGAAAATAACCGCCGACATAAAGCCATCGAATTGCACGCCCGAAAGGATTTTGCTAAGGATAAAGGCTGATATTGCGGTAATCAGCAAACGGATAATGAAGTTCATAGTTGATAATTTTAATGATTTATTTTCTCATTCAAAAACCAGACCTAATTAGGTTTCGCTGTCCAGATAGCGCCATTTTTGGTTGTCAGTTTTTCCAGTTTTCCTGTGGAGGCGAGTTCGTCCAGAATCTTTTCGCTTTCTTTCCTGTTATTCCCAGATAGCTCGCTGAACTCTTTTGCAGTGAGAGAACTGTACTTTTTGAACAAGGATTCCCAATCTTTTGCGTATCCACTCTTTGTCGCTTTTGGCTGGGCGGTTAGGATCGCCGTTTCATAGAAGGTATATGGTTTTGTTCCATAAACCGTTTGAGATTCACCGTTGAAATCCACGAAAAACAAAGTAGGAAATCCTCTCACACTCAGTTGTCTGGCGAGCTTCAGATCGTCTTCGAAAAGGGTTTTTGCTCTGCCATCGTAATCCGATTTTAATTGATCAACATCTAGTTCAACTTTCTCTGCTGCCAAAGCAATGTTTTCCCATTTGGCGATGTTTTTCTTTTTCAAGAAGACCAATTCTCTTAGTTCTCTCATAAAGAGAATCGCCTTATCATCGCTCTGTAACTGCGCTGCTTTGAAAGCTATGGACGGCGGATAGGAGGAATCTAACGGATCTTCTAACCACACATCACCGTCAATAGGCATATCGTAATAACCACTCACCTCGTCCCAATGGTGCGCAACATCCGATGGCTGACTGATCCCGCCGGTGTTGTAATTCCAGTCTGGCAGCAAGCCTCCCATATGATATTCCAGCTCTATTTCCTGGCCATACTCCAACTTCATTTTTCTCAACTGCGGTTCTATTCCCCAACAGGAGGAGCAGATCGGGTCTGTGAAATAGATGACCTTGATGGATTTTTGTTTGTTATCGATTTTAACAGAGCTGTTCTTCCCAACTTCTGGAACGCCGCAAACGCCAGTTTCTGCGTCGCAAAGCAATGGATTGTTGTGTGTTGTAGATTCGTTCATCGTTTTTTTATTTTTATTTATTTGTCCGTCCAAGGAGAAAGACCATAGACTGAGGCTTAATAATATGAGTTGTTTAGCATTCATTTCTCAGGAATTACCTTGTCACAGCGTTGCTTTTCTTATAAAACTGCAACGTCTTGTAAGATTCATTTCTTTCTTTTTCCAATTTATCCGATATCAAAACCCCGAATAAGTGATCAATCTCGTGCTGGAAGATGACAGCCGTGAAACCTTCCACCATTTCGTCGTGCTTCTTATTGTCGAGGTCATCATATTGCAGCCGGATGCTGTAGCTTCTGTAGAAATCGCCGCGAAAAGTGTCTATCGACAGGTCTCCTTCCGGACCTTTGTTCAGTAGTTCCGACCACCAGGTGATCTTCGGATTGATAAAATATTCTACCGGCGCACCTTCCTTGTCAAACCTTTGCACCAGCACCACTCTCCTATTGATCCCAACCTGAGGCGCCGCAATCCCGACGCCACCGCCTGTTGCAGCCAAAGCTAACCTCATCCTCTCGATTAAGATTGGTAAGTTTTTATCCTTCGGTGAGATCTCTTCGGACTGTTTCAGCAGTACTTTGTGCTGTTCCTCTTTATCGGTTTGATAGATCGCCAAGGCCGTTTTTGGATCTCCGGCAAGGATCAATTTTTTTTCTTCTTTTGAGAATTTCTGAGAAAAAGCAAAGCTTCCCAAAAACACTACTATTAAAACCGTAAAATTCCGCATCGTCTATTTTTATTTCAAAGATAAATATTTTGGGCACCTGATCCGTGCTCCGTTCCCGCTTTTTTCTGTCATTGCGAACGATGAGAAGCAACATATTGAATTGTCGTACACCCGCAATGCCAGAAAAAGAGCTCCACTCAGCCCGGGGTGCGCTTCGCAAAGTTGAAATTTTCAGATTTTAATTCCCGTTTTTCCAATAATTTTAAAGATCTTTTAAAGCTAAAAAACGCCCTTCGCCAAGTGCGATGGATAGCGTGTTTGAAGCGGTCATTAAATGCATCAAGACGAATTTATCAAGTCATCTTGATGAATTAAGAAAATCAACTTGATGAATTGATCAAAAGGTCTTGCTGATTTTGCAAAACATTCAGTTTGATTTTCAATTTGATGTTAATTATTAAAAAAAACGTTCCCCCGAAATGATCCGCGAGAACGCCAACTAGAGAAAGAAACTAACAACTATAACTTAACTAGAGTATAATGAATTTGTGTTTTAATTGATAACTTCATTTTTCCGTCTGTTGAAGATCCAGAAGATGATCGGGAAAATAAGAAGAGTTAATATTGTTGCGGTCATCAGTCCACCAATGATGACGATTGCCAAAGGCTTCTGAGACTCAGACCCGATTCCGGTGGAAAGTGCCGCTGGTAAAAGACCAATCGAAGCCATAAGTGCGGTCATCACAACAGGCCTCGTTCTCACTTTCACACCTTCCATAATGGATGAATCCAACGATAAGCCGTTCTTCACATTTTGATGGAACTCGGAAATCAGGATGACTCCGTTTTGGATACAAATCCCAATCAAAGCGATCATCCCTACTCCGGCAGAGATTCCGAAATTCATATGCGTTAAATGCAGTGCGATGATAGCACCAATCAGGGCAAAAGGAACATTCGCCAAAACCAAAAGTGAATCTTTCATATTCCCAAACAGAATGAACAACAGGAAGAAGATCCCAATAATACTGATGGGAACAACCTGCGTCAATCTGCTGGTTGCTCTCTGCTGATTTTCAAACTGCCCGGTCCATCCAATCGAATAGCCATCCGGCAATTTGATCTTTTCTACTTTTTTCTGAGCATCCGCAATCGTTCCTCCAAGGTCACGATCACGGATAGAGAACTTGACCCCGATGTAACGTTTGATATCATCTCTGTAGATGAACGCCGCGCCATTTTCTTTCTCAATCGTGCTGATCTCTTTCAATGGGATTTTCGTACCATCCTGGGTGGGAACCATCAAGGAAGCGATATCGGTTTCATTCTTTCTGTATTCCCGTGCGTAACGCAATCTGATCGGGAACTTTCGCTCGCCATCAAACATTTCAGAACCGGTCTTTCCCCCAAAAGCCATTTCCAGAACGGATTGCGCATCTGCTGGCAATACGCCGTACGCCGCCATTTTGCTTCTGTCCAAAACCACACTGATCTCTGGTTGCCCAATATTCTTGATAATGCCTGGATCTTTCACACCATCCACATCTTTGATAGAAGCCAAAACTTCGTCCGCCAGTCTGTCCAAAGTGTGAAGATTTTCGCCATAGATCTTGATTCCATTTTCTGCTTTGAAACCTGCAACCGCTTCTGCCACATTATCAGAAATCGGTTGAGAATAGTTGAAAGTAATGCCTTGGTGATTTTTCAGTTTTTTATTAATCTGCTCAATCAAGTTGTCATAAGTGATCTTACGTTTCCATTCTACTTTTGGTTGGAGACTCACGGCGAACTGTACGAAACCAAATCCGTTCGGGTCGGTTCCGTCATTGCTTCTTCCCGTTTGTGATAAAACATCTGTGACTTCTGGGAAACTCATAATGTCTTTTTTGAGTTCATTGGCTGTAACGAGAGATTTGTCTAAGGACGAACTCATCGGCATCTCTGCGGTGATCCAAAGGGAACCTTCATTCAATTGTGGGAGAAACTCTGTTCCCAGGAATGTCGCTGAAAATAAAGTGATTGCCAAAACCACCGTGGAAACCAGAAGACTTATTTTCTTGTATCGGAAGGTGAACTTCAAACCTTTCATCACGTATTTGTCCCAGAATTCTACGAATGGATTGTGTCTTTCTTTCACATTTTTCTTTAATAACAAGTGCGACATCACAGGAACTAAAGTCAAAGTGAATATCAAAGCGCCCAACAAAGCAAAACCTAAAGTGAATGCTAATGGCGAGAACATTTTACCCTCCACTTTTTGGAAAGAGAAAATCGGTAAAAGAGACGTGATGATGATTAATTTTGAAAAGAAGATCGCTTTCCCCAATCCAGTTCCGGTATGTTTGATCCAACCTGCTTTTGCCATTTTGTTGAAGCGTTCCATTCCATATTTCTTCGCTTTGTGGTCTAGCATGACGAATAATCCTTCGACCATCACGACGGCGCCGTCAATGATGATTCCGAAATCCACAGCACCTAATGATAACAAGTTGGCGCTCATTCCTGCCATTTTCAGACAGAAAAAAGCAAACAATAAGGACAATGGAGTAATGATGGAAACAATTAAAGTCGTTCGCCAATCTGCCATAAAAATCAATACAATGACCGTTACGAGGATGATACCTTCCAAAAGGTTATGCATGACCGTATTGGTGGTAAAATCCATCAGGTTCTGGCGGTCATAGAAGGTTCTCATTTTAACATCCTTCGGAAGAATTTTGGTATTCAGTTCAGCGATTTTGGCTTTCACCAGTTTCAGAACTTCCTGCGCATTCTCGCCTTTTCTCATCACGACAATCCCTTCCACTGTGTCATTCTCATTGTTAAGAGAAGCTTGCCCTACTCTCGGCATAGAACCTTCGTGAACATCGGCCACATATTTGACGAGGATTGGATTTCCGCTGTCATTGTGAACGGTGATATTTTCGATATCAGCAATAGACTTTACCAGACCAATTCCACGCACCACATAAGCTTGCCCACTTTTCTCGATGACATCGCCGCCGACATTCAGGTTGCTGTTGGTTACCGCGTCCATAACTTCGGCTGGTGTCAGGTTGTATTTGTCTAATTTTCTGGGATCGATACTTAACTCAAAAACTTTGTCCTGACCTCCGAAAACATTCACGTCCGCAACACCGGGAACACTTCGTAAGGCTCTATCTACAACCCAGGTTTGGAGTGTCAAAAGGTCTCTGGAATCACGGTCTTTGCTTTCTAAGGTGTAACGGTAGATTTCACCAGTTGGTCCGTAAGGTGGCTGAACTTCCGGGTCAATTTCGTCTGGTAAACTGACAGTTCGCAATTGGTTGTTGACCATATTCCTAGCGAAAATATCGTCCACACCATCTTCAAACAAGATCTTGACGATGGAAAGTCCAAACATTGTGGTACTTCGGACGCTGGTCTTTTTCTGAACGGGACTCATTGCCAGTTCTATCGGTGTGGTGACGAAACGTTCTACCTCTTCTGCACTTCTACCATTCCATTGCGTGACAATAACGATCTGTGTATTGGTCACATCCGGGAAAGCCTCGATGGGCATATTTTTGAAACTGATGAAACCTGCAACCGCCAGAATCGCCACCCAGATGACTGTGAACGCTTTATTTTTAAGGGAAAATCCTATGATACTGTTTATGAAGTTGTTCATATTTTATATTTTGAATCACAATTTTTAGTTATGATTATTCATATTAAGATTGACCACAGAGCAAATCTGCAGCAATTTGTATTAACCATAGGTTCACCTACGGCTACTGATGTTGAACCCTTTCGGATTTTAATCGGATGAAAAAGTTGAATGAATTTGATGAGCTATCCATCAATAAAACACACCAATAGGATGTCTTTTATCTTTATTCTATTTTCTTTCATCTACTTAATTATTCAGAGAGCGGTAAATCAGTAATTGATTGTTGGTCACCACGGTTTCACCTTCTGCAAGGCCGCTTGCAACGTAGGTGTTCTCTGTGTTCTGTTTGAGGATTTTGATTTCTTTAACTTTAATATCGGTTGGGGATTTATAAACCACCACGAAATAACGGTTATCATCAAAGATCAATGCGCTGGAAGGAATGGCCAAAGCGGTTTCATTTTCTGCAGAAGAAACTCTAATAGTTGCTTTACTTTCCGGGATCAATAAGCCTTGAGAATTATTCAGGACTACCCTAGCCTGCATAGAATTGGTATCCGGATCGATGATTTTGAAGACTTTATCAATCTTACCAAAAAAGACTTTATCAGGATAAGATAATGTGGAAACATGGGCTTTCATCCCCAGATTAATTTTATCGATATCTGCCTCGTTCACGTTCATTATTGCCCAGACATTTTTGGTATTTGTGACGTCGAAGATATTTTCACTTCGGTCACTTCTGAGTTCCATATCTTTATTGATATCCTTATGAACAATGTAGCCGTTGATTGGCGAAATAACACTGTAGATGTTTCCTTTTTTTATATTGTAAACAGTGCTCACCGCGTTGGATCTGTGCAAGGCGTCTTTGGCTTTTTGAACCTCACTTTGTGCTTCCAGAATATCTTTTTCGGTATTCAGTTTTCCGGCGTACATTTCTTTGGCCACGCGTAGATTATTTTCGGCAACCAACAATTCGGTTTTTGCATCGCTGACATCTTTCTGAACTTCCGCCAGTTCTGTACTTCTGATGGTCGCCAGAACCTGACCTTTGTGAACATAATCTCCCAATTCTACATTCACGCTCAAAACGTTTCCGCCAACCAAAGGGAAAATATCGATATAAGTATTCTTGTCAGCAGAAATTTTTCCGTAGAAACTGTATTCGTCCTCGATGAATTTCTTCTGCACTTTTGCGAATGTTGTGGACTTCAGCATCGTTTGGCTCAATTCAAAACCTTTCGTTTCTTCCTTCACGGTTTCTTCCTTTTTAGAACAGGATATCAAACTGATGGCGAGGATAATGGGAATGATAATTTTTTGCATTAATAAAAGATTTTGGTTTGTACTAATTGATTGAGCTGCTCTGCGGAGATCATAATCTGTTTTTTCATTTCGTAGATCTGCAAAACGGTTTGTCTGTAGCTTTCCAGAAAATCTGTGAAGTCCATCAGGCTGATGTTTCCGCTTCGGAAGTTTTTGAGAATGCCATTGTAAACTGTATTGAGGTTTTCAACATCCACAGGTTTCAGTTCGACATATTGGTCGTATTGGTTTTTCCAGGTCTGATAGGCCGATTCTACCTGCGTTTCGAGATTCAGTTTTTGATATTCTGAGTTTTTCTCGTTTTGTTGGATCGCATATTTTGCTTTTTCAACATTTCCTTTGTTCACTTTCCAAAGTGGAATTGGGATGCCGACTTTCAGATTGATCTCATTTCTGAAAGTTCCCGAGTTTTGATCATACTCCACACCCAGATTAAGGTCTGGTGTGGACAATGATTTTTGCCATTGGGCGAAGAGTTTGCTGTTCTCTATCAATCTAAGATTATAAAGATAATCGGCGTTGTTGACCAAAGCTTTTTCTTTTAGGATCTCCAGATCGCCGAAAGGTTGAGAGATCAAAATATCATTCTCCTCAAGCTTGGAAATATGGGGAAGAATGTTGTCCGAAATGCCTGTCAGGATCTTCATGGTCTGCTGGAACGCCAGAATGTTATTGTTGATCTCGATCTTATCATTGTTCAACTGAATGACGATGCTTTGAAGTCGCACATAATCTTTGAGTGAGATATTGCCTTTATCAGTCTGGACCTTGTAAGCTGCCAGAAGCTCATTCATATATTTCAATTGGCCATCGATGCTGATCTGTTTTTTCTGTTCGTAGATCAGGTTGTAATACGTTTCCCGAAGTTGAGATCTGAGGTCAACCAGCAATTGATTGAATTGTAGTTGTGAAAGTTCTTTGTTGGATTTGGCAAACTGTATTTCGTTTTTCTTTTTGCCACCGAGGTAAATGAGTTGTGTAATCTCTGCACCTTTCGCTCGCCCAATATCAAAAGCGCGTTTGTCCTCGGGATTGTAAACATTCACGTAACCGCTGATCTGTGGAAGTTCCCAGATCTTGGTCTGCATAATATCGGCGTCTGCCATATTGATATTATATTGTGCGGCGAGAACTTGAAGGTTGTTTTTTTGAAATGCTAATTCGCAATCCTGAAGAGACATCTGCTGTTGTCCGGATAGACAAACAAATGCCGAAACGGATAACACCAGCGTTGTTATTTTATTCATTTTATCTCGTTTTGGTTTTGCAAAAATGCTTTACCTCGATTAAAACGGACTTAAATGGCACTTAAAAAAAACTTAATTGTGGTTTAGAGAATAGAATATAGACGGATAGATGAAAGACTTTTATAAAATATTCTTTCTTAAATTTTGCAGATTTGAATTGATTGACAAAAGTTGAATCATTTGCGAAGCTGCAGCCCGACTTGAGTGGAGCTCTTTTTGTGATTGCGATGGTAGAAAAGTTCTATGTAGTAAGTCACGTTTTTCGCAATGACAAAAAAGCGGGAACGGAAGGCGGAACAGCTGCCCAAATAAAATATTATCTATTAAAATTGATGGTGAAAAGGTTCTCATGATCTGAAGGTGAATGGTAAGAAATCTCTGCTTTGTGGTATTCCAAAATACGTTTCACAATGCGCAAACCAAGGCCGGAACCTGATTTGTTCTGAGAGTTGCTGCCTCGCATAAAGGCTTCGAAGAGTTTTTCTCTTTCTGATATTGGAATTATTGTTCCTTTTGAAATGACATTTACGATGATGTTGCTTTCAGTTTCTTGGATGGAAATATCCACTTCCTGATTGTCTGAATACAAAGCGGCGTTTTTGAATAGGTTGACAAAGGTAATTTCGAGAAGCGATTTCACGCCTTTTACGGTCAGGATTGCGTCATCACTGCTCTCTTCATGGATCTGGAAATCCATTTTGAAATCAGGAAAATTGCGGTTTACCTTTTCGAAAGCGTCAAAAACCACTTCGTCTATTCTCACTTCTTCGTAAACGCTGGCAATGCCTTCTTTGTCGAATTTTGAAAGTAAAAGCAATGATATCGTGAGATCGGACAATTGATAAACATCCAATAACATCTGTTGTAAAGTAGCCTTGGTTTTGGGCGAATGCTTTTCTAACTGAATGAGATTTTCCAATTGAAAAGCCATCCTTGTGAGTGGCGTACGCATCTCGTGCGCTGCACTGGAATTGAAATCTTTCTGGGACTGGAAAACGTCATTGAGCCGGTTGGTCATCATATTGAAGGAGCTCGCGAGAACACCAATTTCGTCTTTCGGATTTTTCACAATGACTGGCGTTGTCAACCTATGGACGCTGATCTCCGAAATGTCAGCCTTCAATATTTCCAAAGGTTCCAGGAATTTTGAAACGATGTAATAGCTGAAAAACCAGATCAGAAGAATGCTGACAATGTAGGATAAGATGAGCATATATTTGAGAAAATCGAGTTTGGATTCGCCTGTGACGTCCTGTGCGCTCGTCAGAATGTAATAATCATCACCATTGATATGCCGTAATGTGGCGTAGATCTCTGGTACAGAATGTTCTATGTAAACTGTTTTTTCTTGGTCCAAGCGTTGCAGAAGCGCATCGTCCCAGGTGACCTTTTTATCTTTCAAAGTGCTGTAAACCAACTCTTTTTCCGCATTGAAGATCATGATATTTTCATTCAGCAACACATTATCAGAATTTTCATCAAAGAAAATAGGTGCTTCTCTTTCAAAATCCCTGGATTTCTTAATAAAATTGACGGTGAAAACCAAACGTTTTTGGAATCTTTCCTTAAACTCATCTCTCCTAAAATCATTAAATGAAATATACACCACAAACATCATCACCCCAAATATCAGGGAAAATGCAATGCTAAGGTTGAGTGCTATTCTGCGTTTTAGAGACATTTGAGGAAAAATTAGAGATTAGATTTTAGAAGTTAGAATCCTTAAAGTGGACTCAGGTAATAGCCGAAACCTGGCCTTGTGTGGATGAGTTTGGTTTTATAGTTTTTATCTATTTTTTTTCGGAGGAAATTGATGTAAACTTCAATCGCGTTGTTGGTAGATTGGAATTGGTTTTTCCACACTTCGTCTGAGATATACTGTTTGGAAAGCGTTCGTCCGTTGGCTCTTGCCAGCAAGACCAGGAGTTGAAATTCCTTCACCGTCAAACTGATCTCTTCGCCGGAACGGAACACCTTGCTATCTTCCGGGAAAATCTCCAGATCTTCTATGATCAGCTTTTCTACTTCGTCGGTTTTAGGCATCAGTCTTCTCATCTGGGAATTGATCCTCAATAATAATTCTTCCAGCAAAAATGGTTTTACCAGGTAATCGTCTGCCGCTCTCAGGAACGCTTCTTTTTTTTCCTCGATGCCGTCGTAGGCAGAAATGATGATGATGGGCGTTTGGGAATTGGTTTCGCGGATGGTTTTGCAGATATCCAGTCCGTTGATCTTCGGGACGTTGATATCCAAAAGGAAAATATCGTAATCTTTACCAGTGAACATATTGAGGAAAACCTCGCCGTCTTCTGCTTTGTCTGTTTTGATGGATCTCGATTCCAGAAAAAGTGCAATTTCTGAAGATAGAACAGAATCGTCTTCTAAAAGTAATGCCTGCATTGGTTTAGAATTTTTTACAAATATGGGAAAAAGGAATTTGGGAAAACAACGTGAAAAAGAAATATTTAAATTTGAAGTCATTCCAACCCTTAGAATCTTGAAATAATCACTTCAAAAATCCTACGCAAAATCACCTTAAAACGCATTGTAAAAAGTCCTTTCTAACTACGAACAGATCTGCAAGTCAATCAAGAAATTACAGATATCAAAACATTTGTATATAACACTGATCTTCAATCAAATAAAAAAAGCCGTTCTCAAGTTGATTTAAACTAAAAAACGGCTTTTAAAATAGTATATTCTAGTCTATAATCCCGCAACGAGATCTTTCCACGCTTGCAATTCTGGATTTCCTGGTTTTCTTTTTCCAAAAATCTGAACGATAAAATCGCCCTCTTTATTAAATACTTCTACGGAAGTCACTTCCCCATCATCTGTCGGTTTTTTTACAATCCAAGTTTCAAAAATCTTGGTCGTGTCCAGATGCAGATTGAAATCCGGATCCATCACGTTGAACCATTGCTGATGCCAAAGTGTCTTGTGAACTTCGCCCGTATGGATCTGAATAAGACCACGATTCCCAACGAAGATCATAATTGGCAAACGCTTTTCAGAAGCATCTTCCAAGACATTCACCACTTTAGAATTTTCGATTTTTGTGGCGTAACCTGTGGGTGCCAATCTCAAAGCCTGCGTTCTCGTCACCCCGAATTTTCTCAGCATCACAAAAAAATTGTGTGTGTCTTTCAAATCTTTCCAGGCTTGTTGGAAGCCGGCAACATCAATTTCTGAATCAGGTTTTTCTGAAGGTTTTGCAGGAACATTTTCCAGTATTAATTCAGGAGATTGTTCTTCGGCTTTGTATTTCTCTGTCAGGGCACAGAATTCGGTTTCTTGGCTATCTTTGGTTAGATAGATCTTGTGAAGTGCCAATCCGTCTTTCCCGAAAAACTGAAAACTTTTTCTATCGCCTTCTACCACAGAAAAACCGAATTTCCAGGCGCTGATGAAAATCCTCAGATCGATATCTTCACCTACGAAAAGCTGCGCGTGCGGGCTGCTGAAATCCGGATTCACATAAACGCCTTTCCGCTCGTGCACGCATTCTTCATTTCTTGTGAGGGCCATCACCTTGTCCAGTTTTACCACTTCCTGAAGAAGATCAGCGAAGTTTGCCTTCAAAACAGTAACGCCGTTTCCAATGTTTGTGACTAGTAATTCTGCCTCGCTAACGCCCAGATCCTGCGCTGCGTTTCTAATTCTCAGATGTGGGTTTTCTGCTTTTAGAGCTTCCCATTTTTCTTTTAAATCGTTTGTTAAAATACTCATGTGTGTAGATTTATGGTTTGATTTTATTTTGTAATTATTAATGATTTAGTTTTTGCAACAATCATATTCTGTAACTGAATATTGGTTTTAAAGCGGTTTGTACTGAAACATGGGATGCCCTCTTTCGCCTTTGTCATTGGTCATTCTCAGGAATTTGAGTTTGTAGAAAAAGCCTTCAGGATCTTTGATCACGTAGAACCGGTCGCCATACACTTCCAGACCATTCGTACCAACAGGGTTTCTCCAATTGGCTCCAATCGTTCTCTGGTCTGTACGGATAAATAGAGATGGATCTATATCAGAAGATTTAAAACTGTTATAATATTCTGATGCAGAGACATTTGCCGGGATCATCACCTGGTATGAAGCTGAGCCACCTACGATATTATCCGTTACAAAGTCGGCATAGATATACGTCCCAGCGCCTTCTATGCTGTTCGTAAAAACTGAAAAACAGAGATCCCATTTTTTCTTCTGAGGCTGGATCGTAACTTCTCTGTTATTTTTCAAACTGAAAAAACTGAAGTTATAATCTGTATTTTTATGAATGACAAATTCTCTGTAAGTCGTTTCTGAGATGTTGGCATATCTGATTCTGTAAGCAGAACTTCCGCTTCTTGTGATCTGCAGTTTCATCCAGCCGCGGTCTTCTCCGCCTGTGATGACAGAACCAATCGGAACAGAACCAGTATAAATCTCTTTGCCCATATTGATCAGATAAACAGCATTATCCGCATCATTGACTGCGATTTCTGATATCGCGGAGTAATCTGTGGGGAAATTCCCTTTGACATCATCAATATAATGGACGTTGGCCGGATCAAAATTGGCCACAAGAACTTTGGTTTTAAGCATTGCAACATCAGGCTCAGTCACTTGGTTAATGTCTCTGATATCCGGTATTTTGCCAGCCGCCATCATCACAGAAGAATTGATAATGACTTTAAACTGATCTCCGGAGTAAAATGCAAGATCCCAATCTGTTCTCCTGCTAGAAGATTTGCTACCTGAACTCAGATCATACCAGATCTGATTGGGCTGCGCCGCACCGCCGACTTGTGCGCTGTCTATTTTGCCCATTATGGGTGAGACCGAAACGGGATCTTCATTATCTCTAAGACAGGACTGAAAAATAAAAGAAGTGAAAAAGAGAATAAGTACTATTTTTTTCATGATTCAATTGTTTAAAAGCTATAATTGACTCTGGCAAAACAACTTCTGCCATAGAAAAGATTTTGTAGATCTGCAGAACCGTTGTGCCCATCTCCGGACTGTGCGGTATTGCTGATGCTGGTCACATCTAACATATTTTTGATCCCAAGACTCAATTCAAAATGATTGTTGAAAAAAGGCTGACTGACTGTGACATTCATCATACCGAAATCCCCAACATCTCCCAAAACGTAATGTCCTGTATCAGCTGTGCTGTTAGATTCTAAAGTGTAAAGTCTGCTTTTGCCAGTGTATTTGTAATATAACGCAAAGATGGTCTTGGTTTTTGGCCATGTATAATTGGCACTGGCATTGGTTTCCAGATGGTAATTAAAATCGTTATTAGAAGTGTTGAGCCCTGTGGTCAGGCTCTGAGAAATACCCAAAGTGGAAACCCCGACATTGAAAGAAAAACTGTTTTTCCTCATATTAAAACCAGCTCCGAAAATCATTGATTTGTAATGATCAACATTGAGAAAGGTATATTTTAAAGGGATGTTACTCACGATCACATTTTCTATACGGTCCTGGACTTCCATATACATTCCGCTAATGCCAAGAGCCAGCTTCCAGGCACTGGAAGTTGTGGTGGCAAAATCCCAAAATAAACCTACAGAATAACCTTTTTCCGGTTTTAGATTTTCATTACCTCTGATATCGTGGTTGTTATCAACAACATAGGTGTAGAGCTCATCATATTTTGGAAACCGGTTTGCGGAACCTATGATAGTCCTGATATTTGATTTTTCTGAGGTGACAAATCTTGTGGTTAAGGAATAATTGTACTGTCTGTCAAACCGGTCACTCAATGCCAATCTTGCTCCCGGACGGAAGGATAACCATTTCAAAGGATTCCATTCTGCGGATAAGAAATTAGCATAATTAAAAATTGTTCTTGAGATACTGATCCCGTTATTGTTAAATTGGAACGTTTCAGAATCTGCGAAACCTTTTGTACGGTCCAGTTCATACCCGACTTGGAAATTAATTTTATCATTAGCCAGAAAGTTGCTGAACATCCCTCTGGAATATAGAACTTCTGATTTATAGTACGTTTTTTCAGGACTTTCTGACCTGGTAAATCTGTTTGGGATGTCGTATAATTGTTCTGTGTAATTTCTCTCCTGGATCTGGTAAGAAAAATCACCACTGTAATTGATCCTGGAACCTATTTTTGTTAGTATATTCAGTTGGTGAATCCATCTTGTAGAATGGTAATTTCTGTCTTTGGCTGTGTAAGTCATTGCACCTCCGGAAAAAGGTAAGATCATCACAGATGGATTATAATAATTGATCTCCTCTGTCAGAAAATTGACTTTGTAGAAAATGGCCGTGTTGTTTTTAGAATATCGCAAAGCAGCATTGGCGATCAGAAGATCCTTCGGTTGCCATTCATAGCCTCTTTTGCCGTCATTATTTTCGCTAAAATATTTGTATCCGTGCAAATCACCTCCAAAACCCTGAAAATCATTATGATTGATATCCGCTGTAATGGTCCAAGCATCCGATATTTTGTACCCCAGGTTTAGGCTTTGGATGTGTCGTCCGTTGCCTTTTTTGTACCAGTCATAATTGTTTCCAACCGTTTCTTCTTGTAAAGAAACATTAACATTCAGCTTATTCTGGTAACTCTTTTTAGTCAAAATATTGATAACGCCGGCCATTGCATTATTCCCATATTCCACACCCATAGCACCTTTTACAATTTCTATCCGTTCTATGTTATTGACATTTATTTTGGTAAGATCCACCGTATTCCCCATTCCCTGATCACTCACAACAGGGATATTATCTATGAGTACTTTTGTGTACTCTCCGCTAAGACCCATCATAAAAGCTTGAGAATCACCAGAAATGCTATTCGCTGTAATCTGGATATTTAGATTTTGATTGAGGACTTCCGCAGCGTTGGTCACTGCCATATTTTTGATTTGTTCGGCGGAGATCACATCTACTTTGTAAATAGACTTATTAATTGACTGCGGGGTGTATTGTCCGGTGATGACAACTTCTTCAATATTTTTTTGGTTAACTGAGTCTTTTTGGGCGTAAGCAAAATTCAGAATTGCTAGTGTTAAAAGGCTCATCGTTCGCTTCTTCATCGGAAAACTTTTTGCGAAGATAATATTTTATTTAGACTAATTAAAAATAATTATATACTTTTGTAGAATAATTCTAAATAACAATTTAAGTTTAATTAAATCCATTATGAAAGCAAAACTACTTTTTACTACTACGATCTTCTCTTTAGTTGTCAACGCACAATTAACATCCATTAATGAAAACTTCAATAACTTCACGGCAGGCAATGCTACATTTCCTCAAAACGGCTGGTCTGCTATTCTGCCCACCTCTCCTTTTCCACCATCACCAATGATGTTAGTCGTAGTTGCAGATGCTACAAATAAAGCACTACAGGCCTATCCTGGAAGCAGTTCCAATCAGCCATTATATCTGATAACGCCCCAGATTGTAGCGCCGGCTGGTGACCAATCTATTTCTTTTGATGCAGGACTAGTGGCGTCATCACCTGGTACAGCAACGGTTCAAATTGGTGTTGCAAGCAACCCTGCTGATATGACGACCTTCACAGCTGTTGGCAGCCCAATACAGATTACATCAACAACTAGTCAAAATATAAAAGTTAACATTCCTGCTTCTTCCGGGACTTACTTGGTCATCAGATCTACACCCAGCGCTGCTCACACGGCTTTACAGATTGACAATGTGATGTACGATAACAACCTGGCCGTTGCTGAAAATGCCTTCAACTCAAACGAGGTAAAAGTAGCGGTGAGTGCTGATAATAATACGCTGAAGGTCATCTCAAAAAACAAACTTTCCAGCGCCAGGATCTATTCTGCGTCAGGACAGATTGCTGCAGAAGGAACCATTACAAACAACACCTTTGATATTTCCAGATTGAAAACGGGTGTTTACTTTATTGTCATCGCAAATAGTAATGGACAATCTGTAAAATCAAAATTTATCAAAAGATAAAATCTGAAACTGTACTCCAGAGTTTTAGGAATTAAAAACATTTCATCAAGACTTTTTTTTTCTTTGTTAATTACCACCTTCGGGTGGTTTTTTTGTGTCTTGCTGTTTGGTAAAATAATGAGTAAATTTGTTTAAATAATTCGAATCAAAGTGAATTCTCTCATCAATAAAAAAGTAATGTTCCAGGATCTGGGAACCCAAGATTATCAGCCAAGCTGGGATTATCAGGAGGAATTACTGAAGCATAATCTGGACATCAAAATCCATAACCGGGAAAATCCGGAAGATCTTAAGACCACCGAAAATCACCTGTTGTTTGTAGAACATCCGCACGTTTATACTTTGGGGAAAAGTGGCCACGAGTCCAATCTTCTTGCCAACGAAAATAAACTGAAAGAAATCAACGCCACCTACGTCAAAGTCAACCGTGGTGGCGACATTACCTATCATGGTTTTGGGCAGGTCGTAGGCTATCCTGTGCTGGATCTGGAAAATTTCTACACAGACATCCACCGCTACATGCGCGATCTGGAGGAAGTCATCATCAGAACCATTGCAGAATATGGCTTGAAAGGTGAACGTTCTCCCGGCGAAACAGGGGTTTGGTTTGATGTCGGAAAACCTTACGCCAGAAAAATCTGTGCCTTGGGTGTGAAGGCCTCACGTTGGATTACGATCCACGGTTTTGCACTCAACGTGAATACCGATATGCGCTACTTCGATTACATCATTCCCTGTGGGATCTCAGATAAACAGGTCACTTCTATGAAAAGAGAACTGGAACGCGATGTAGATTATGAAGAAGTAAAGCAAAAGATCAAAAAGCACTTCGCCGACGTTTTTGAATGTGAGCTTGTATGACAATGGACCGATGATTTTAAATCAAATACTGAAATCATTGATCATTGATCTTTCATCAATTATCCTTACATCGTCATCCCGATATCGATTCCTTTGATTTTTCTGTAAAGGTCTGTGGCAAAGTTATCTGTCATTCCGGAAACAAAATCCAGAACACCCAAAGTTTTCTGATAGATCGTAGCATCATCGTAGATAAATTGCTGAGGAATCAGTTTAAGCGCCATTTTATCGTAAGATTTACGCTCGTCTTTTGTCTTGATAATTGATGGTACGAAGTGATTCAGTAATTCGTACATGACATTATAACCGGCATTTTCTATCTCGATGACCGCTTTGTGGTTGTAGATCTTTTCGATAGAAAAACGTTCGATTTCTGTGAGAGAGGAACTTTCGGTTTTGAAGATATCCAGAATACCTTTGTCTAAGCTACCATCCAGAATTTTACCGAAACTACCTTTATAAAGTTCTATGGTTTTATTGATGAGAGAATTGATCACTTTCGCCCGCAGATAAGAGATTCTTTCATTTTTATTGGTAATGATTCCCAGCTTGTCTCCTACTCTTTTGATGTCGTCCGGGTTGACAGATTTTATCAGATCCAGAAAAAGATTTTCACAGTCAGAGGTGTTCACGATGCCTAATTTATGCGCATCCTCCATATCGATGATGTTGTAGCAGATGTCATCCGCTGCTTCTACAAGCCAAACAAAAGGATGCCTTTTGAAGATCACCGGTTCGTCATCTTCCATCACCATTCCTGTGGATCTTGCAATATCCAGAAACTGTTGTTTCTCGTTTTGGAAGAAGCCAAATTTCTTACGGTTGATCACCCCTTTTTTCTTCGCAATAGATTCACAAGGATATTTTGCGATGCTAGCCAGTGTGGTGTAGGTCAGCTGTGCGCCACCTTGATCTTTCCCCTGTTGCTGATGCGTCAGTACTCTTATGGCATTGGCATTACCTTCAAAATTAAGCAGGTCGGCCCATTCTTTTTCACTGAATTTTGATTTTAATTGATTCTCATTTTTCTCAAAATAACTGGCAATCGCATCTTCACCAGAATGTCCGAAAGCGGGATTTCCAATATCGTGACAAAGACAGGCAGAAGCAATCACATTATGCAGCTGATGCAGATAGAAATCATTGGACGCTGGACTGATGTCATTTTTATAATGCTCTGAGATAAATTCGCCAGCCAGACTTCCCAAACTGCGGCCAACAGAAGCCACTTCCAAAGAATGCGTCAATCTGTTATGCACAAAAACACTGCCTGGCAAAGGGAAAACCTGCGTTTTGTTCTGAAGTCTCCGGAAAGCTGATGAAAAGATGATGCGGTCAAAGTCTCTTTGAAAATCTGTTCGGGAAACCACGTTCTGCTGGTGATTTCCGGTGCGCTGGTTGGTAAAAATTGAGTTCAGATCCATAATGGATTCAAAAATAAGGCATATTTTATTTTTAAACGGAATAATATTTGAGATTTTATCGAAAAAGTCTTTATGCCAGAAGGTCCGTCTATTTTTTTGATGAAAGAAGATCTCCAGAAATTTGTAGGAGAAAAAGCCATTGCAGTGGATGGTAATGCCGAGATCGACCAAGAAAAACTGATTGGTAAAACCCTGAAAGAGATCAGGCTTTATGGGAAGCAGACGTTTCTGATTTTTGATCATGTGAGTGTCAGAATTCATTTGCTAATGTTCGGTTCCTATGAAGTTGATGGGCAGACCAAACCGGATAGATCGCTCCGACTGGGATTGACCTTTTGCAACGGAAAAGCGCTTTTCTACACTTGTTCTGTCAAAATCGTAGAGGCTGATTTCCTGACAACGATTGACTGGACTGCCGATGTGATGAGTGACGTTTGGAACCCGCAAAATGCCAAGAAAAAACTAAAAGCGCTTCCAGATATGATGGTTTGCGATGCGGTGATGGATCAGGAAATCTTCTCCGGTGTTGGGAATATCATCAAGAATGAAGTGCTTTTCAGAATCGGAGTTCAGCCGGAAAGTCTTGTCGGAAATCTTCCAATCAAAATATTAAATGCACTTTTGCAAGAAGCCAGAAACTACAGCTTCGACTTTCTGGAATGGAAAAGAATCAATACATTGAAAATGCACTTTCAGGTCTATCAGCAAAAGGGATGTCCGAAATGCGGCAAAGCGATCATCAAAAAACACACAGGCAAAGGAAAACGATCCAGTTTCTATTGCGAGAAAGATCAAAAATCATATTAATTCCCAAACGCCCTTATTTTTAATGCATGCAACCATTGATGGTGTGTAAGATTTGATTTCAATTAAAATTTACTTATTATTGAAAAAAAATTTAATAACTGCTTATGAAAAATAATTATCTATTGATCCTTTCACTCGTTTCCTCTTTTACATTGGCACAGCAGACCGTTTCGTTTGAAGCTTCGGAAGCTTATAACCTGGGAACTATCAGTGGTCAAAATGGATGGGAAGTCACGCTAAACAATAATGAAGAACCTATTAATAACCAGATGATCACCAATGAGAAAGCGTCTGACGGATCTCAGTCTCTTAAAATCAGTGTGGATAACAATGAAGATCCTGGATGGTTTCCGATCTTTGGGGCTGCAAAACTTTTTGCAAATCCTTGCGATTACCGTACATCAACGGTAGAGTTCGATGTGTTTATCACAGAACTGCAAGGTTCTACTTTTGAGTTCGGCACTTTTGGCGTTGTGGAGACAGATGAGTATATGCCGATCTCTATTCTTTCATTCAATTTTGAAGGCCCAGTGCAAGTGGTTAAAAATGCAGATTATGATTACGAAACTACCGGCTTTACTTGGGAAGCCAACAGGTGGTACCAAGTGAAACTGGTTACTTCTGAAACCAAAACAGACTTCTATATAGATGGTGTTCTGATCCACTCGCTGGAGAATTTTTCCAAAACAAATATCAGTGGGATCAACTTTGTGCACGACAATTTTGGAGGAAGTGCCTACATCGATCATTTGAAAATCAATGATCAGGTGATGGCCGTGCAAGAAGCAGCGAAAGCCAACATCAAGCTTTATCCCAATCCGGTCAAAGATGTCCTGAAACTGAATCTTCCAAATGGGGAAAAAGTGTCAAGCATAGAAATTTACAACACTGTTGGACAGAAAGTAGCGGATTTTAAAAACACTAAAGAAGTCAATCTCAGCGCACTGAAGTCCGGAAACTACATCATCAATCTGAAAAATACAGAAGGTAAAAATTACAGTTCTACCATCATTAAACGGTAATTGACAAAATTCCGATCCCGTTCTACTGAGCGGGATTTTTTATTAAATTCAACCTAGAATCTGTTTAAAAATAATTAAAGGATAAATTTTCAAGACATTTTTCTTTTGATGAAATTTCAACTGCCCTCTACAAACTCTGATGCAGATATTGGTGATCAATCTAGCTTTCCAATCACGCATAATGTAGTCTGAACAAGCCTGTTTCTTCACTAATGACAATACCAGATAGATGGTGACAAAATCTATAGCCTCCACATCACGACTGATTTATCAATTTCAATCAAAACCAAAGTACCAAAAGAAAATGATCCGCATTTGTCTTAGTTTATGAGGCGTCTTGGTCGTTTCGTGCATTATTATTCACTTTACCATTATTTTCAAATGAAATTTCGATAAATTGATTAAGTTTGATAAGAAAAAAACACAATACAGATGAAATGGCAAGCTAAGCTGGTAAAGCATTCTGGAGAGCGCAGGATCGCAGTCTTTTTCGATAAAGACGCCCAATTGATCCGGCGTATAAAACAATTGGAAGGATCAAAATGGAGTCAGACCAAAAAATACTGGCACCTGCCAGATAATCAAGAAAACAGAGATCGTTTTAAAATCATCACTGCAGAAAAAAAAGAACCTAATCCTTTCATTTTATTGGAAATCTCTAAGTTTTCATATTGGTTAAAATCAAAACGATACAGTGAGAACACCGTTAAAACATACACAGAAGCATTGAAATCTTTTTTGGTGTTTTTCGAAATCAAAAGTCCGTTGGAAATAACAAACGATGATGTGGTTCTGTACAATAATGATTATATTTTAAAAAACAAATTATCTGCATCTTATCAAAACCAAATTGTCAATGCGATCAAGCTTTATTTCCGCACAATTCAGAACAAAACATTGGATATCGATCAAGTGCACCGTCCAAAAAATGCTAAGACACTGCCCAATGTTCTCAGCAAAGACGAAGTAAAACTAATACTAGATGCACACCACAACCTAAAACATAGAATGATGCTAAGTCTGATCTACAGCTGTGGATTGCGGTGTGGCGAACTCCTGGCACTAAAACCTATCAACATAGACTCCAAACGGAATATCGTTTTGATAAAAAATGCCAAAGGGAAAAAAGACAGAATAGTTCCGCTCAGCTTAAAAATACTGGAGATGCTGCGCGAGTATTATAAACTTTACAAGCCAGAGTTATTTCTGTTTGAAGGACAAGTAAAAGGACAAGCTTATGATTCCCGAAGTCTGCAGCAGGTTCTGAAACAAGCCGTTGTAAAAGCCGGGATCAAAAAAGCAGTTACCCTGCACTGGCTGCGGCACAGTTATGCCACCCATCTGCTGGAAAGTGGCACAGATTTGCGATACATCCAAGAACTCTTGGGACATAGCAGTAGCAAAACCACCGAAATATACACGCACGTGAGTACAAAAAGTTTACAACAAATAAAAAGTCCTTTTGATGATTTATAAAAAATAATTTTTATCTTAGTAAAAAAATAATCCGTTACGTTTTAGCGCATATTGATACCAATTTGGTATTGTACACGCTACAATGTAGCGGGTATAAATAAGTTGGTGGCAAGTGTAACCGAAGTACCGCTGACAAAAAATTGACAGACAATTGATAGACACTAAATGAACAATTTATACAACCAAACAGACTTTGAGAAAATATCAAAAAGGTTAGACAATCTTCAACCAAATGCAGTTCGACAATGGGGAGAAATGGAAGTGGCTCAAATGTTAGCTCATTTAAATGCCTTTCTTGAAACCGCACTTGACAAAAATCCTCAAAAAAGGATGTTAATTGGAAGAGTTTTAGGTAAATTTTTTGTTAAGCGTTACGTGAGTGAGAAACAATTTTCCAAAAATGGTCCAACAGGGAAAAATTATATTTTTATTGACAAACAGAATTTTGAAAAAGAAAAAAATAAAGCCATTCAACTTCTTAAACAATTTTATGAAAGCGGACCTGAAAAATGCACAAAACATCCTCATCCATTTTTTGGTGTTTTGACACCTAATGAATGGGCGATTGCACAATGGAAACATTTTGACCATCATTTAAGACAATTTGGGGCTTAAAATGACCAAAAGATGAAAATAATTGACAAGAAAAAACACCTGCCACCAACAAGGGTTTTGCAATAGTGGGGCGAAACTGCAAAGTTCAACGGTAGTTCTTCGTTTTAACTTTTGTACAAAATTGAAGATTTGTGCTTCGATTGCCCCACCATCGCAAAGCCCCGAAACGTTAGTGGCAATTTTTCGCAGACACCGCCAACAAAGAAGACAACTGATTGTTAAACATAAAACGGACTAGCCGAACACCGTAATAAGAAGTAGGCAAAACAAAAAAATAAATTTAAGTAATGTACACAAAAATTGTAGCAACAGCTTTAGTAACACTAACCCTATTTTCTTGTAACCAAGGAACAAAAACGGAAACAAAAAATGAAGGTTCGACAGAAACCAAAGAAGTAACAAAAAACGTTATAACACACGTTATGACCAAAGAACAACAAGCTGCCTTGACACCTGATGCTGTTTTGCAGGAATTCGTAGAAGGCAACAAAAGATTTAACTCTGGGAATAGCACAACAAGAGACTTATATATTCAGGCAAAAAAAACTGCCATTGGTCAATTTCCAAAAGCTGTTGTTTTAAGTTGTGTGGACAGCCGAGTACCAGTAGAAGATGTATTTGACCAAGGTTTGGGAGATATTTTTGTAGCCAGAGTAGCAGGAAACTTTGTTAACGAAGACATTTTGGGTAGTATGGAATATGCTTGTAAAGTAGCAGGTTCAAAATTAGTTTTTGTTTTAGGACACCAACATTGCGGAGCTGTAAAAAGTGCTATTGACGATGTAAAATTAGGTAACATTACAGCTATGCTTGCTAAAATAAAGCCAGCAATAGCAATGAGCCAAAATTTTGCAGGTGAAAAAACTTCAAAAAACGATGAATTTGTGAAACACGTTTGTGAAAACAATGTAATTCATACTATAAATGAAATTAGAGCAAAAAGCCCAATTCTTAAAGAAATGGAAGACAAAGGTGAAATCAAAATTGTTGGTGCTTTTTATCGTTTAACAGACGGAACCCTTCAAATTGTAAAATAAAATGCAAAAAAAAATCATAGCTATACTTGTTTTGATTTGGTGCATTAGTAATAATGTATCAGGTCAAAACAATCGTATAAATACACACGAAAATATTGGTTGGTACAATTATTCTGGTACTTTCAAATTATCAGACAAATTTGGTTTACATACCGAGTACCAATTCCGTAGAGACAATTACATAACAGATTGGCAACAAAGCCTTTTACGAGTTGGCGTAAACTATCAACTTAATTCGAGAGTATTATTTAGAGCAGGTTATGCTTGGATTGAAACTTTTCCGTATGGTGAAATTCCAATAAACGGACTTGGCAGAGATTTTACCGAACATAGATTATTTCAAATGGTACAACTTTCACACAAAGAAGGTATTGTTGATTTTTCTCACCGATTTATGTTAGAACAAAGATTTGTAGGAAGATACAGTTCTGCCAGTGTAGAAAAGGAAGATGAATTTCCGCTACTACACAGAATGCGTTATATGGTAAGACTACAAGTGCCATTAAAAGGTACAGAAATAAAAGACAAAACACCATACTTGGCATTGTATGACGAAATTTTCATTGGTTTTGGAGAAAATGTAAATGCTAATATTTTTGACCAAAATAGAATTGGTGTTTTACTCGGTTATAGGTTCAACAAAAACGTAAGAATAGAAGGTGGTTATTTAAACCAAACCGTTCAATTTGGTAGACAAATAAGCGGACAAAATGTGTTTCAAAACAACAACGGAATTATCATAAATGCAAACTTCAATATTGACTTGACTAAAAAGGAAAAAAAATAAAACTGCCACTAACAGGCGTTTGGCAAGATTGCGAATTTTGTAGTAAATTCACGTTTATTTCTCGCAAGAAATTTTATCTTTGATAGAAAATAATCGGTTCCGAACTTCGCAACCTCGCCAAGCGCCGGAACGTTGTATGAAACCATTGAGCTACACAGAACGCAAACAGACCGCATAAAAAAAAGAAAAGTTAACAAAAAAATATAGATTAACTTACAAATAGTTCAATTTATTTGTGTAATCATACAAAATATCTAGAGAAGAATGACAAAAATATATTTAGCCTTAATTTTGCTGTTTGTTTTACCAAGCAATATATTTTCACAAATAAAAATAAGTGGAGAAATAAAAGACGAAAAAAATAATCCAATTGAGTTTGTAGAAATTCAATTACAAAATAAAGATTCAATAATATTTAAAAGTGAATTAACGAATGCTTTAGGTAAATTTATATTAGAAACCGAAAAAGGAGAATATACCTTATTAGTTAGACAATTAGGAGTAATTTATCACAAGCAAAAAATAAATGCAAACCAAGATATATATATAGGTATAATTAAAATAATTGAAAAGCAACAGCAACTTCAAGAAGTTGTGATTACTTCAAAAAAGAAACTTATTGAAAGAAAAGTGGATAGACTAATTTTCAATGTAGAAAATAGTATCTCCGCCTCCGGCGGTGATGCTATCGATGCTTTGAAAGTCACTCCACGTGTTAAAGTGAAAAATGATAATATTTCAATGATTGGAAAAAGCAATATGTCTGTAATGGTTGATGATAAACTTATTCTTTTAACAGGTGATGAGTTAATTAATTTTCTTAAAAGCATACCTTCCGACAATATTAAAAATATTGAAGTTATAACTACACCACCAGCGAAATACGATGCGGAGGGAAATAGTGGCTTGATTAATATAAAATTAAAAAAGTCAAAATTAAACCAATGGAATGCATCTTTAAGAACTTCATACATTCAAAGTACTTATCCAAAAGGAGCTTTTGGTGGTAACTTTGATTATCAAAAGAATAAATTTTCTATTTATTCTAATTTTAACTACGTCAATGGTTCTAATGCTCCAATTGAAACAAATAAAATATATTATCCTCAAGGAATTTGGAATGAAGAAAACAAAAGAAGAGATTTTCAAAATTCTATTAACGGAAGAATTGGAGCAGATTATAAAGTATCCGAAAAATGGTCAGTAGGTATGCAATATTTGGGAAGTTTCAATAATCCTACAATTAAAGAAAATAGTTTAACATCTATTTACAATCAATCAAATTCTCAAATAGACTCTTATATTAATACATTATCAGAAAATTTAGGCAAAAGCAACAATCATTCTATAAACCTAAACTCGACTGTAGTTTTTGATACGATTGGAAGAAAAATGAATATAAATTTAGATTATTTCAAATTCAAAAACGAGGATAACAGAAATTTTAATACTATAAATATATTATCAGCCAACAATACAAGTTTACAAAATATTGAAAATTATTCAGCTAAAGTTGACTTCGAACATCCTTTGAAGTTTATTAATTTAAGTTATGGTGGCAAATTATCATTTATTAAAACAGCAAATAATGTAAATTATTTCGACACAACCACAGGCTCTCCTGTATTCGACCCGTTACAAAGTAATGAATTTGAATACAATGAAAATACACAAGCTCTTTATGTAAATGGTACAAAAAAATTAAATGAAAAATGGGAGTCTCAAATAGGTTTTAGATTAGAAAGCACAAATACAGATGGCTTCTCTAAAACACTTAATCAAAAAAATACCAATTCTTATACTGAACTTTTTCCGACATTTTACCTTACCTATACGCCTAATGAAAAAAACTCGTTTTCGGTAAACTATAACAAAAGAATAAACAGACCTTCTTACAATAAATTAAATCCGTTTAGATGGTACAGTAATCCATTTTCCTACACAGAAGGAAATCCATTTTTACAACCTTCATTTTCAAATAATATAGAATTAAACTATACGTTTAACGACAACTGGTCAAATAGTATCTATTATTCTCATACAGATAATGGATTTGAACAAATTACTATTGTTGATAATACGGATAATATTCAAAAAACAATAGCACAAAATTATTTTAATACTTCAATAATTGGTATTTCTGAATCCTATACTTTTAACAAAATAAAATGGCTATCAAGTACATTATCTTTTGACTGGAGTTACAGCAAATCAGAATCACTTATACCAATCACTAATCAAAATTTAAATGGGTCTAACGCTTATTTTTCAACAAGTAATGATTTTAATTTAGACAAAAGAAAAACTTTTCTTTTCAATATTTCATATTGGTACAACTTTAAAGGAACTTCTGATTTAGATAAAAACAATGCTTACAGTCAATTAGACGCATCAATAAAATATTTTGCATTTGATAAAAAATTACAAATAAGTTTCAATGTAAATGACATATTAAACACAAATAGACCCATTTATACAAGTTTTACAAATAACATACAAATAGATTATAAGAACTATTATGATGTAAGATCATTTCGTTTGTCATTGGTTTATAAATTTGGCAACAAGAATATTAATGTAGAGAAAAAAGAATTAGGAAATCAAGAAGAAAAAGAAAGAACCAATTAATTTGATTTATCATTTAAAATAGTGATTAACAACCGTAAAAAAAGAAATATAATTAAATAGAGAAAACGCATTGGAGTTTATGGCTTCATACAACAGCGGTTTGCAAAAATGGCGAAATATGTGGTAAATTCACGTTTATCTTTCGCAAGAAATTTTATCTTAGCCGAAAATAATCGGTTACGAAGTTCGCCACTTCTGCAAGCCGCAAAACGTT
>NZ_AUAA01000006.1 GCF_000428485.1 Epilithonimonas tenax DSM 16811
GAATTAGAGAGGTATCTAAACAACTGATATTCTGAATCTATCGATAAATATTCCGCAGAAATATTTATTGCAATGAGCTCTAAATCAGATAATTTTGGTTTAATTGGTTTGAAATAAAAATTTTCTTTGATGGTTAATTTTCTTAATTCCTTTAAAATAAAATCGTAAATTGCATCTAGGTTATTCATAACGTATTAGATTGATAGTCAATACAATATACGAAATTTTCGTATTATGAGTAACCTTTTTTATAATGCACTACGGGTTAAAAATATAAATTCTAATATCTAAAGTCTAGCTTCTATCCTACATATAAGCCTCTATTGGCTCGCAGGTACAGATTAGGTTTCTGTCGCCGTACGCTTCATCTATTCTCGCCACGGTTGCAAAGAATTTGTGCGTTCTTACCCACTCCAGTGGATACGCTGCTTTTTCTCTACCGTATGGTTTGTCCCAGGAATCTGAGATAACCAATTGCTCTGTGTGAGGCGCGTTTTTCAGAACATTATTATCTCTGTCTGCATCGCCGTTTGCAATCTCGTCAATTTCTTTTTTGATGCTGATCAGCGCTTCAGCAAATCTGTCGATCTCGTCCTTATTTTCGGACTCGGTTGGTTCTATCATCAGTGTTCCAGCGACAGGGAAACTCACTGTAGGTGCGTGGAAACCATAATCCATCAATCGTTTTGCAATATCAGCTACCTCTATTCCCAAAATTTTGAACTGACGGAAGTCTACGATACATTCGTGCGCTACTCTGCCTTTCTCATTCGCATAAAGGATTGGAAAATGCTCAGCCAAGATCTCTTTCAGATAATTAGCATTCAGTATGGCGTGTTCTGTCGCTTTCTTAAGACCAGAAGTTCCCAGCATTTTGATATAAGCGTAAGAGATGTTCAGGATCAAACCAGAACCGTACGGTGCTGCAGAAATCCCTTCGATCGCTTCTTTACCTCCAATCTGGATGTTTGCATTGGTTGGCAAGAATGGAACCAAATGTTCTGCCACACAGATCGGGCCAACACCAGGACCACCACCACCGTGAGGGATCGCAAAGGTCTTGTGAAGATTCAGGTGACAGACGTCTGCCCCGATATTCCCAGGACTTGTGAAACCAACCTGCGCATTCATATTGGCGCCGTCCATATAAACCTGACCGCCGTGATCGTGTGTTAGTTTTGTAATTTCTTTGATATTCGCATCGAAGAATCCGTAAGTAGATGGATACGTGATCATCACCGCTGACAAATTCTGAGAATGCGCCTCTGTTTTCGCTTTGAAATCTTCAAAATCAATTTCGCCGCTTTCCAGATTCTTCACCACTACGATTTTCATTCCGGCCATCGCAGCAGATGCAGGATTGGTTCCGTGTGCAGACTGAGGGATCAGAACAATGTCTCTGTGGCCTTGGCCGCGGTTTTTGTGGTATTCTCTGATGACCATTAGTCCTGCATATTCGCCTTGTGCACCAGAGTTTGGCTGTAGAGACGTTCCGGCAAAACCTGTGATCTCAGCAAGGTCTTTCTCCAATTCTTTGATCATTTCCTGATAACCGCCAGCTTGTTCTGTTGGTACAAATGGGTGAACACTTCCCCATTCTCCCCAAGATAAAGGGATCATCTGAGTGGCAGCGTTCAATTTCATTGTACAAGATCCAAGCGAAATCATAGAATGTGTCAATGATAGATCTTTTCTTTCCAGACGCTTGATGTATCTCATCAATTCTGTCTCCGTATGGTATTTATTGAATACTTCTTCTTTTAAGATCTGATCTTCTCTCAGCAATTCAGTTGGAATTGAATATTCTTCTTTCAAAGTCACTTTGTAGCCTTGTTTCCCTTTGAACTGAGCGAATGCTTCGATCAATTGGTTCAGTTTGTCAACAGTCGTTGTTTCGTTGATGGAAATACTCACGATGCCTTGAGAGAAATAATTAAGATTAATCTTCTGATCTCTCATTTTCATTCTTAAAGAAGATTTTTCCTCCTCGTGCAATCTGAATTTCACGGTGTCAAAAACTGGCTCGTCTACAATATCATAACCTAAAACTTTCAGCGCATCGCCCAAAGCATTTGTTTTGAAATGGATTTGATCCGCGATAAACTCCAGCCCTTTAGGACCGTGATAAACAGCATACATACCTGCCATTACCGCAAGAAGCACTTGAGCTGTACAGATGTTAGACGTTGCTCTTTCTCTTTTGATGTGTTGCTCTCTGGTTTGTAGCGCCATTCTTAGTGCACGCTTACCGTACATATCCTGAGACACCCCGATAATTCTACCAGGAATATCTCTTTTATAGCCTTCCTTACAAGTGAAGAATGCGGCGTGAGGACCACCGTAACCCATTGGGATCCCAAATCGTTGTGAAGTTCCAACAGCGCAGTCTGCGCCCATATCAGCTGGAGATTTCAGCTTTACCAAAGCCATCGGGTCACAAGCTACAACTACCTGAAGATTGAATTCTTTGTAATAAGTAATGTTTTCCGTATAGTCCAGAACGATTCCGTTTTTCCCTGGATATTGCAATAAAACCCCGAAGTATGAATCATTGAATTGGTGATTCACATGATTACCTACAATCACATCAATACCAAGACCTTCCGCTTTAGTTTTGAGAACAGAAACGGTCTGTGGCAATACGAGATCTGAGATGAAAAACTTGGTTGAATTAGCTTTCTTCTGATCCTTGGTTCTGTTGTTAAAGAACATATGCATTGCTTCTGCTGCAGCGGTCGATTCATCCAGAAGAGAGGCATTGGCCAAAGGAAAACCTGTCAGGTCAGACATTACAGTCTGGTAATTGAGCAAAGCTTCCAATCTCCCTTGTGCAATCTCAGCCTGGTAAGGCGTGTAAGCCGTGTACCAGCTTGGGTTTTCCAGAATGTTTCTCTGGATCGGAGAAGGCAAAATAGTGTTGTGGTATCCAAAACCGATGTAGTTATCGAAATTCAGATTCTTGGATGCCAGTTCCTTGGAATGCAATAGCATCTCATACTCCGAAAGTGGCTCCGAAATATCCAGATCCTTCTCCAGCCTGATGGCATCCGGAATGGTTTGTGAGATGAGTTCTTCAATACTCGCTGCTCCTACTTTCTTCAGCATTTCCGCTTTATCAGACTCATTAAGGCTGATGTGACGATTTACGAATTGTTGTGTATTCATTTATAAAACTTCAAATTAGATTCTTATTATAAGGCTTGTAAATTTAATCAATTTTCGAAATATTGCTAGGCCTAAAATTTGATAAAAACTATCGTTCCAATATCATTTTTTATAGCAGATTGATATGGTCATGTTATTTGTTATAAATCAAATTGATTTTGTCCGCATATTTTTCGAGAACGATATTCCGTTTAATTTTTAAAGTTGGTGTGATCTCGCCGCTTTGGATCTCAAAATCCGCTGGCATCAAGATAAATTTCTTAATCTTCTCAAAGCCAGAAAGATTCACCTGAATGTCATCAATCAGCTGATGATAGAATGCGTGGATCTTTTCGTTATCCACGATCTCTTTCCAGTTGGTAAAGGGAATATTCATTGTTTTTAATTTTTCCTCCAGCGTTTCAAAATTAGGAACAATCAGGGCAGAAACAAATGGTTTATCATCCGCTATCAGCAAAATATGATTGATATAACTGTTGTTGGAAAACATATTTTCAATTGGCTGAGGCGCAATATACTTGCCGTTGGAGGTTTTCATCAGATCTTTGATTCTGTCTGTAATCGTCAGGTGTCCTTCTGCATCAATCACGCCTGCATCGCCGGTTTTCATCCAGCCATCTTCTGTAAAGATCTTGGCCGTTTCTTGCGGATTTTTATAATAGCCTTTCATCACGCCGCTACCTTTCACGAGGATCTCATCATTCTCTCCGATCTTGATCTCAGAATCACCCAAGAGTTTTCCTGCCGTTCCGTATTTGTATTTTGTAAAAGGAAAAGCCGTAACTGTTGCAGTGGTTTCTGTCATCCCGTACCCTACTGTGATATGGATTCCCATGGCATCAAAAAACGCCGTCACTTCTGATGAGATAGATGCACCGCCACAAGGCATAAACCAAAGTCTTTCGCCTAATTTGGCTTTGATTTTATTAAAAACCAACGCATTTGCGACCTTGTATTTTTGATTTAGCAGAAAAGGGACAGTCTGTTGATTTCGTTTTCTTTCCGAAACCTGAGTTCCTGTTTCAATAGCCCAGGCAAAGATCTTTTTTTTGGTTGGAGAGGCAGTAGCCAGCATTTCATTGATGCCTGCATATATCTTTTGATAGAATCTGGGAACAGAACACATCGTCGTAGGCTTCACTTCCTGTAAGGCGCTCGCAATGAGTTTTGGATTTTCCAGAAAGCTGACTTTGGCGCCCAAAGAAAAACAGAACAAGGTCCAACATCTTTCGAAAACGTGACTTAATGGTAAAAAGGCCAAGGACTGCTCTTTCTCAAAATCTTTGAAATCAAAAAAGTCAACGTGGGCATCAAATACTTTTTGGAAGTTCCCGTGGGTCAACATCACACCTTTTGGGATTCCGGAGGTTCCCGAGGTGTAAATAATGGTCGCCAAATCTTCATCAGACCTTTCAACAATCTGAAATTTGTCAGAAGCTTGCTCAATAAAATCCGCTAAAAAGAAAGACCGATCCTTTAAAGTAAAATTTTTCTTCGCCGCTATAACAACCTCTATACCAGATGTTTGATCCAACAGACTGTGGCAGATTTCATACTGTTCTTGATCACCCGTGAGTATGATTTTCGGCTCCGCGTGATTGATGATGTACTCTACCTGATCTGTACCATTCGTAGAATAGATAGGAACCGTCACAGCGCCAATGGCAAGCGTTGCAACATCCATAATGATCCATTCCGGAGAATTGTCTGCATAGATGGCTACTCTGTCATTTTCTTTGACACCAGCGTCTACCAATGCATTAGCAGTCCGGAAAACCATCTGCTTGAATCGCATCCAAGTCAGCTCCTTCCATTCATTATCTTTTTTGAATCCTACAGCAGCTTTCTGTGGAAATCGTTTGGTGTTCTTATTCAGAAATTCCGAAATGTTCATTAATTAGATTTTATAATGCTCTTAGCATAATTTTTTAGGTGAAAATCTACACTTTTATCGATTGGAATGAAAGTATAATTCAGAGTTTCACGGATTTTTTTATTGGTAATTTTTGAGTCAGATTTGATCGTTTCTACATTGGTTCTATTTCCAAGCTTCAGGATCGGGATGCACCAGCCCAAGATGGCAGAGAAAAACGGAAGCAGATCCAATACTGAATTCGGTATCAGTTTCGCAGGTTTTTTATTAAAAGTCTGGCGAACTTTATCCGCCAACTGTTTGTATTTTACATTCTCAGAGCTTAGGATAAAGCGCTGTCCAAAGATGGATTTTTCCATTAATTCGATAGCGATTTGGGCAACATCTCTTACATCTACATAAGCTGTAGAACCAGGAAAAGTAAAGCCATTGGACATTTCCTTGAAAAGTTTGCCGCTGCTGTGTTGCCAGTTTCCGGAACCTATGATCAAACCAGGATTGATGATCACGGTATTAAGGCCTTCATATTGAGAACGCCAGACTTCCATCTCGGAAAGATATTTGGAAATGGCATAGTTCGAATGATCCAGTTTTTCATTAAAATCAGAATTCTCATCCATTTCACCAGCTTCATTCAATCCATCCAAGACGGCGATGGAACTGACGAAAAGAAACTTTTTAACCTGTAAGGGATCGATGGCGAAGAGCAATTTCTCTGTGGCTTCGGAATTATTTTTGTACAATTCTTTTTCCGCTTTTGGATTGAAACTGACTTTTGCAGCGCAATGATAAACTTCATCCACACCTTGCAAAGCGGTTTCTATAGAGGTCAAATCTTCAAAATCGATATCTACCCACTGTATTTGATCAAAATAACAGTCAGCTTCATCCGTGTAAAACTGGTAAGATTCTTTAACTTCCTGAAGATTGCTGGACTGTCGTTTTGTGGCCCGGACTTTTTTTCCTTTCTTAAGGAGTTCCAGTGCGATCACGCGTCCTAAAATACCTGTAGCTCCTGTAATCAATATCATTCTGCGGCAGATATTTGGGGTTGAATCTCAGAATTATTTTTAAAAATCTGGATTAATAAAATAGAATTAACTGTAGAATATGCGGAAATAATAGCCACAAAAAACCAGAAGCTTTTGCCTTCTAAAACATAATCTCCTTCTCCGGAAAAAGAGTCTCTAAGCACAAGAAACAAGAGTCCTATCAAAAAAAGATTGATAAGCGCTGAAAAATACAAAATGAACTTGTATATAGTCTCCTGATATTTTTTCATTGAAGATTTTTACAAAGATAATTTAATTCGGTAAAAAATCCCGCATTCAGGCATTGAAATCTATCAGGAAATTAAGGCGTGTTTTGTTGCATCAATTCCAAATTTTTATCTAATCTATGGCTTTTCCCAATCACAAGACAACAGAAAATGGTGTCCTGAGATGAGAATAGCGCCCCACTAAAAATCAGAAGAACTAATATGATCCTTTTCACAAAATAAAATCCTTCACAGCCGCATTGAAATCGACCGGATTATTGGCCTGAACCCAATGTTCTGCATTGGCAATCTTGATCACTTTTGAGTCCGGAAATTGTTGTCTGATAAGTAATTCGTCCTGTGGTAATATGTAATTGGAATTGGCGCCGGCAATAAACAAAGTAGGTCCTTTGAACACCCCAAATCTGATGGCATTGGACACAAACTCCGTGTATTTCTCTGCTAAAGTATTGAGATTGAATCTCCACGCTAGCTTCTTATCATCTGTCCAATATAGATTTTTCATCAGGAATTGGATCACAAATATCTCATGAATATATTCGCCCAAAACTTTCTCAACATCTTGCCTTGAAGTGACAGTTTCAAAATCGACAGTCTGAAGCGCCTTGATAATCCCCTGATGATGTGGCGGATAGGCTTTTGGCGAAATATCTACAACGATCAGTTTATTCAGTTTTTCCGGGAAATTGATGGCGAACTGCATCACGGCTTTTCCGCCAAGCGAATGGCCGAGCAGATTGGCCTTTTCTATGTTATGGTAGGTCATATAATTCAGAATATCATGAGCCAGGTCATCGTGAGACATCGACTCTGAATGAAAACTTCGCCCGTGATTCCTGAGGTCTATCAGGTGCGTTGGCATCAGTTCTCCAAATTCTTTCCCGAAACTGCCCCAATTGTCCAGCATCCCGAACAAGCCGTGGAATACCAGCAGTGGCGTTTCTGTTCTTTCTTCTCCGTATATTTTTGAGTGTAGGATTTCCATTAATTTTAATTTATTTTTACCATTTCGCCAATCTCTTCAAATAAGCCTGCACCGTATTTTCCAGACCAAGATAAAGCGCTTCTGAGATCAAAGCATGACCGATGGAAACTTCCAAAAGATTCGGGATATTGTCCGAGAAATATTTTAGATTATCCAAGCTTAGATCGTGCCCAGCATTGATCCCTAAACCAAATTTTTCGGCTTCAACAGCTGTTTCTACGTAAGATTTGATCGCCTGTTCTTTATCTTTTCGATAATTGGTAGCGTAAGCTTCTGTATAAAGTTCGATCCTGTCTGTTCCCGTTTCGGCAGCAAATTTTACCATTTCAGGATTTGGATCCAGGAAAATAGACGTTCTGATTCCTGCATTTTTGAATTCGGAAATCACAGCTTTCAGGAAGTCCAGATGCTTTTCGCAATCCCAGCCAGCGTTGGATGTGATGGCATCGTCGGCGTCCGGAACCAAAGTCACCTGCTCAGGCTTCACTTCCAAAACCATATCTATGAAAGGTCTGTGTGGATTACCTTCAATATTGAATTCGGTTTTTACCAACGGTTTCAGGTCGTAAACATCTTTTCTTGTGATATGTCTCTCGTCCGGCCTTGGATGGATCGTGATGCCCTGCGCTCCAAATCTTTCCAGATCTACCGCCACCTGAGTGACACTTGGCACATCGCCTCCTCTGGCATTTCTAATGGTCGCGATCTTATTAATATTGACACTTAGTTTTGTCATAACTTTTTATAATTGGTAATTGATGTATAAGGCTATTTTTGTCTGTAACGCTTAAATTGTCTTAGGCTTTCTGAACAATATCAAGTTCAAACTCTTTAGCAGCCGACAACAGATGATCAAAGATATCGGACTGTATATTTTCATATTTTTCTGTATCGGCTTCGGTGGCGAAACAGTAGATTTCCAGCGGCAAACCTTCCGGCATACTTTGAAGCTGTCTTACAAGGATGATTTCGTTTTGGTCGATCTGGTTATTATGATTAAGATAATTCTGAACATATTTCCGGAAAACCCCGATATTGGTCAATTGGGTTCCATTGATAATTTCATCGGGATTTTCTAATGAGTTTTTCTCTTCACTGATCTCTTTTTCTTTAAGATTAAGATACGTTTTTATGAGATTGATCTTCTTCAAACGCTCCATGAGATCGTCATCGACAAACTTCAAGGATTTCATATTGAACATAATCGATTTCTTGATTCTTCGGGTGTTCTCGTCAGAAATGACTTGGTAATTTTTAATTTCAGTTGTGAGCAAATCATAGGTCGGAATCGTGGAAATGGTTTTGTCAAAGTTTTTAATTTTTGTGGTCAAAAGGTCTATGCCTTCTATGTTTCCTTCTATGTTATATTTGGGGATCGCCACCCAGTCGCCTGGTTTCAAATTCTTGGACGTTGCCACGTGGATCCCGGTTACAAAACCTAAAATTGTATCGCGGAAAATCAAAACAATGACTGCTGTAATAGCTCCCAAACTACCTAAAACAGTGCTACTTGCGATCCCAAATACCACACAAATCGCGATGACCGCAAAAATGAATGTCCCAAAAATCTTGATGGTCTGGGAAATGGAATTGATGGCAAGAATTTTATAATAATCTTTCTTGATCTCATAATACGTCTGCAAAACCCGGATAAACTTAAAGGCCATATTCGCGATCGTCAAAACAATCAGAAAATCCACCAGCCTTTCCAGAAAAACGAAACTTTTTGGATGTCTGTAAAATATGGAAAACAAAGCATAATTTCCAAAAGCCAAAGCCAGGATGTTCGCGACGGAACTGGTAACCCGGGCTTTATAAATGGACTTCATCACAGGAAATTTCTCCTTGTCAAAAAAGAATCGGAAAACAAAATTGATCAGATTTTTTAAAAGAAAAGCCAGAAGGAGGATGAGTCCTATAAAAAAAAAGAATTTCGAAAAGATCTGACCAAAAAGAACCAGATCATCGGGCAGAAAATCTCTGCAAAAGAAATGGATCTCATCACTTATCTGCTGTAGAAAATCTTTGTAATCTATAAGTTCATCTTTCATTTGAAGTTATTATTTTGTTTTACGGGTCAAATATAATCGTCGGATCAAAAGATTTTAAAATTTGATCGGCGTCAATTTTGTATTCTGGAATAACAATCAACAAATTTAAGGATAATAAATTTTTGCTTTACTTTGAAAATTGTATTTTTAATAAAATTATAAACTTGGATCCAACCTTAATCAACATTATTGCCTTAGCACTCCTTTTCATAGGACTTTTAGGAACATTTTTACCTGTTTTGCCAGGATTATTACTCAGCATCTGTGGCGTTCTGATCTTCAAATTCGGGACGGAAAATGATATGCCGATGATCTATGTGTGGATTTTTGTCCTGCTTACGATTGTTTCTACCGTCATTAATTATGTCATACCAGCCAAAACCAACAAGAAATACGGCGGCACGCGCTACGGAAGTATCGGCTCTTTTGTAGGAACATTACTCGGCTTATTTTTCATTCCAATTCCATTCGGATTTCTGATTGGAATGCTTTTGGGTGTTTTCGTGGGTGAATTACTTCACGATGTAAGCGACACAAAAAAAGCCTTGAACTCTATGAAAGGTGCTTTCATTGGCTTCATTTACGGAACCGGTTTCAACCTGATGGTTGGATTGGCTATGTTTTTGGTAGTTGGTTACTATATTTTCTTTTAAAAAATCCAGATCATGAACATCAAACTAATTTTTTGCTTTCCTCTATTATTACTAATGACCAATTGCAAAACCCAGACCTCTCAATCAGAAACATCGGCTGTCGCTGGTCATATCGCTACAGTCGGTTTGGAAAAACAGGTAAAAATACCGAATTCCAAAGTAAACCTTCTGTTCAAAGAAGTTTTAGAGGACAGCCGTTGTCCTGTGGGCGTGACCTGCGTTTGGGAAGGTATTGCTATCATTAAGATAGAAGGTATTTCCGGAAACGAGAAAACCAGTTTCCAAGTTGCAACGCGAGATTTTACAGCGAAGAATGTGAAAAAATCTTTCAATTTTTCTGGTTATAGATTTACCTTAGTTGAACTGAAACCACAACCTGGCGGAAATGAACAACCAACTACAGTTAGTTTTAAATACGAAAAAGAAAATTAAATCTATCCTAAAACGCGCCGAAAACGCAAGCCAATCAGCCCCAAACAAGAGGATCTGTACCTGTCTTCAACAGATACTTATTGATCTTCGAAAAAGGCTTGCTTCCGTAAAAGCCTCTGTACACAGAGAACGGAGAAGGATGCGCAGAACGGATGATCATGTGCCTGGTCTCATCTATCAGTGAGGCCTTTTTTTGTGCAAATGCACCCCACAATACAAATACGACATTCTCTTTCTCTTCAGAGATCTGTTTGATGATGTAATCTGTAAAAACTTCCCAGCCTAGCTTCTTATGAGAATTTGGTTCGTGTGCGCGCACCGTCAAAGTAGCATTCACTAGGAGAACACCTTGTTTTGCCCAATCCTCTAAGTCCTTGTTATTTCTATCAATGCCTACATCATCATTTAGTTCTGTAAAGATATTTTTCAGAGAAGGCGGCGTTTTTACGTCTTCTGACACAGAAAAGCAAAGACCATTGGCTTGTCCCTCATTATGGTAAGGATCCTGGCCAATAATCACGACTTTGACATCATCAAATTCCGTGAGTTCCAATGCCCGGAAAATCTCGTCTTTTGGCGGAAAACATTTGGTAGAATCGTATTCTACTTGTACCTTTTCCCAAAGGTCTTTAAAATAATCACTTTCTTTAATCGGTTTCAAAACTTGGTTCCAGGTCATTGCATGATTTTTGACAAAATTAAATTTACAGATCCATTAAAACAAATTTGAAGACTTTTCGAGTGAAATAAAGTTAATTTATCACAAATATCGTTTGGCTTAATTTTATATATGATAAATTCGCACAAAATATACACTTTCCCATTAATTTTTAGAATGAAGATCTGGAGCGCATTTATCTTTTCAATACTTTTTATGACCCACTCATCAGCACAAAACACCATCATCGTAGGAACTTATACCAATAGTGATAAGTGCAAAAGCGGTGGTATTCATATTTTTGATTTTGATGAAAATACTTACAAATACAATCTCAAATTCCACACAGACAATATTGTCAATCCCAGTTTTATAAGCCTTAGTCCAGACAAGAATTTTCTTTTTTCTGTGAATGAAAACGGAGAAAACAGTACGGTAACTTCTTTTTCTATGGACGAGGCAGACGGAAGACTGATCAAAAAAGATGAGAGAAAAACACAGGGCGAAGATCCTTGTTTTCTGATCTCTGACGACCAAAACGTCATCACAGCCAATTACTCTGGCGGCAGCATCAATGTGTTCAAACGTTATGCAGACGGCAAATTGTCTGATGTTTTTCAGAATATCAAGTTTGAAGGTGTTGGCGTGAATCCCAAACGTCAGGAAAAGTCACACATCCATCAGGTTCAGTTTTCTCCGGACCATCAATATGTTTTGGCGACTGATCTTGGTTTAGATCAAATATATGTTTTTAAATACCACAAAACAGGCGATTTGGTTCTGGAGAAAATCGGAGCATATGCTGCGAAAAAAGGTTCTGGTCCTAGACATATTGAATTTGATAAAACTGGAAAACTGATCTATCTCGTTCAGGAACTCAGCGGTGATTTGTCAGTTTTAGGTTTTAACGAAGGTCACATTGAACTGATCCAGGAAGAAACATTACTCTCCAGAAAAGTAAGATTTAATTTCCGTGCCGCAGACATTCATCTTTCTAATAACGAACGGTTTGTTTACGTGACGAATCGAGACGATGCAGATGATATCACAGTTTTCAAAAGAAAAAAAAATGGAACAGTAAAGAAAATCCAACAGACCAAAACCATTGGCAGAAATCCACGAAATTTCACAATAAGTCCCAACAACAAATTGGTTTTGATTGCCAATCAGGATACGAACCGGATCAATATTTTCACCCGTGATCTCAAGAACGGATTCCTCACAACAACAGGAAAATCAATCCCGGTCTGCAGTCCAGTGAATGTCCTGTTTTATGAGAAAGGTAAATAATGTTACACCACCACAATATTTAAAATTAAACACAGTTATTAATAGTTAATGCTAGATGAAATCAATGCTTGATAAAAAATTTATTCTCTCTTTTTTCCTCATTTTCGTGACCAGTTTGGTCTTCTCACAGACAGAAAAAGAAAACGAAATTGAAAACGTCGTGATACAAGGCGTAAAAAAATACAAAAACAAAAAAGAAAATCCAGCTTACGCCATTATGCGTGAGGTTTGGAAAAAGAAAAAATCCAACGGATTGCTTCTGCACAAAGATTACAAATACAAAACCTACGAGAAAATAGATTTCCGTCTGGACAATATAGACAGTTCTTTTACCAAAAAGAAGGCTTTCCGAGGGATGGACTCTATTCTTTTTAAGTATAATGATTCTTCCGAAATCGCGGGGAAAGCTGTTTTGCCAGTCTTTATTACAGAAAGTATTTTTGAAACCTACGGAAAAAATAACCCTAAAAAAGAACGTAAAGATCTCTTGGCGACCAGACTTTCTGGACTCAAGAATAATCAAATCGTAACCAAAACGGTACAGAACATGTACAGTGATATCAATATTTATGATAATACCATCAATTATCTTAATATAGGCTTCGTAAGCCCAGTTTCTACCGAGGGTTTTGGCGTTTTTGACTATAACATTACCGATACGATAGAGATCAACACTGTAAAAAGTTACGAAATCAGATTTACACCCAAAAATCCGGAAGCATTGGCTCTCAAAGGCAGACTTTATATTTCCATGGAAAAATATAATGTCATGAAGGTGGAGATGGAAACCAACAAAAAGATCAACATCAATTTTGTAAAGAAAATTGCTACAGATCTGGAGTTTGATAATCCGGACGACTCCACATTCATCCCAACGCGAAATGAAACGACGATCAATCTTGTCACCAATGACAAAGAGAAAGCCAAATCTATCATAGCAAGACGTACAGCCAATTATTCTGACTACGAATTTGACAAAGGCATCACCGATGAGTTTCTAAACAAGATCGTCATCGCAGAAGATGAAATGGTGGCAAAAGACGAAAATTATTGGCAAGCCAACAGAACCGAAATCCTCACAGAAAGCGACCGAAATATCTATAAAATGTACGACGAATTACAAGACAATCCGAAGTACAAGAAGATCGTCAAAATCGTGGAAATAGGTAACTCTGGTTATTTCCATCTTGGAAAAGGCATCGATATTGGAAATATATTCCAGTCATTTGGTTACAATGATATCGAAGGCGTCAGACTAAGAGGCGGCTTCAGAACCTATCGTGGCAAAAATGATATGTGGCGAATCCAGGCTTATACAGCGTATGGTTTCCGTGATCAGCAGTGGAAATATGGTGGCGAGGCAAAGTATATGTTCAACAAAGAAAACCGGTTTATGATAGGTGCCGGTTATAGAAAAGATGTGCTTCAGCTTGGTGTTCAACTAACAACCGATGAAGGTATTATGACCAGATCATTTGCATCCTCTTCTGTTCTGAATAGTGGCTCTACAACATCAATGAGTTCTGTAAACCAAACCAATATCTTCACCAGTATAGAACCTTGGAAAAACTTCCAGATAAGATTAGACGCTACGACTCAGAATATCAAATCTGCAGATTCTAACTTGTTCAATATCAATTACTACAGACAGGGTGTTTTAAGAAACGATCTCAATGACACCAGATTCACCGCAACCATTATTGCAAGACCCGGAATCAAATTCTCGACTTACGGTGTAGACCGCTACGAGATGACCGCGTTAGCAACCAATCCTTCTTTTATTCTGAAATATACCAAAGGTGTAGGCGGTGTTTTCAATTCAGATTATAATTACAACAAATTGCAGTTTTATTACTATCAGCCCGTTCTTTTAGGAAATTGGGGAAGACTTTTCGCCAATGTAGAGGTTGGGAAAAACTTTGATGCGCTCCCACTCGCTTTGCAGAATGTAATGCCTGCCAACCAATCTTACGGTCTGGTAAGAGGTGTATTTTCTTTGATGAATTACTATGAATTTGTGGCAGATTCTTATGCCGTTATGTTTTTGGAACACCACTTTAATGGTAAGATCTTGTCTCAGATTCCATTAATCAAAAAACTAAAATTGCGTGAAGTTGCCTTTTTCCGTTCAGGTGTGGGAAGTCTGAGAGCCGAATCTGTCAGCATGAATGCGGGTAATATACCTTTAACAGCTCCGGGAAAACCTTATTACGAGTACGGTTTCGGAATCGAGAATATTGGTTGGGGAAATTTCAGATTGTTACGGTTGGACTTCAACTGGAGAGGTAATTACCTCAATCACACGACGCCTAATTCTGATGTAAGAAAATTTGGCGTTCAGTTTGGTTTCCAGGCCAATTTTTAGGACATCTGTTGACAATCAGCTACTAAAAGAGATAATACGTGTCAAGTGATCTAAAATCCTTTTCAATGCGCATTCAGAAAATTACGCTGTTCCTCAGTTTATTAGTTGCTACAACGCTGTATTCGCAAAGAGAATTTGTATTTTTCGGTTCTTACAATTGGGAAAAAGGCTCCGAGGCTGTTTATGTTTATGAACTGAATACAGAAACAGGAAAACTTACCCAATTTGCATCCTCCAGAGAGGTGATCAATCCCGGTTACATCACAATTTCCGATGACGGAAAATACGTGTACGCATCGTCTGACGCCAAAACGCCCAATGATGGCAGTGTAAGTGCTTTCGCTTTTGATATCGGTAAAAAATCTTTGACTTTTCTGAATCAGCAAAAAACCGGTGGCGAAAATCCGGTGTATGTGAGCGTAGATAAAAGTGGAAAATGGCTCATCAATGCAACATACAATATTCCAACTATTTCTGTTTTCCCCATCTCAGAAGATGGAAAAATAAATCCAATGGTTCAGCATTTTGAATTCACCGAAGGCAGTGGCATAAACCCAAAAAGACAGGAGAAAGCGCACACACATTCTGTGGTTTTCTCGCCGGATTTCAAATCCTTGCTTTCCGCAGATTTGGGTGCAGATATCATCAGACAATATGCTTTTGATGAAAATCTGAATCAACCATTAATAGAAACTAAAAACCCAGTCCGTACAAAACCAGGAAGCGGGCCAAGACATATCACTTTCAGCGCCGATGGAAAGTTAGCTTACTGCATTGAGGAGTTAGCGGGAATGGTTTCTGTCTATAATTTTTCTGAAAATCTGTTGAAGCAAATCCAGAGAATCGCAACGCATCCGGAGCGAATCAAGGAAGGTTTTGAAAGTTCCGATGTTCATATTTCGCCGGACGGAAAATTCCTGTATGCTAGTAACAGAGGGAAAGAAAACAATATTGCCATTTTCAAAATCAATGCAGATGGAACTTTGGAATCTAAAGGTTACCAATCCGTCAAAGGAAAACATCCAAGAACTTTCGCGATAGACGAAACTGGGAAATTCATTATTGTGACGAATGTCAATTCTGAAAATGTAACCGTCTTCAAAAGGAATGCGCAAACAGGAATGTTAAAAAAAGTTGGAAAACCAGTTCACCTTAAAAATGTAACTTGTGTGAAAACGAAGATGTATTAATGAGCTTTTGGCGATTGGCTTTTTGCAATTGGCTTTGATAAAATATAAAAGTCGCAAAGGAAAATTTTGCGACTTCTTTTTTCGCCGTTATGAACTAATCTTGCGCCTTTGCGTTAAATATAATTCTATCTTTGCAAAATGGACGTTAGAGCAAAAAAACACCTCGGTCAGCATTTTCTTACAGACCAGAATATCGCACGTGACATTGTAGATTCGCTTTCGTTGGAAGGCTACAAAAAAGTTTTGGAAGTAGGTCCAGGAATGGGCGTTCTTACAAAATTCCTTCTGGAAAAAAACGTTGAAACCTACGTTGCAGAGATTGATCACGAATCCATCGATTATCTCAAAAAACACTATCCAAAATTAGAAGAACAACACTTCACAGGTGATTTTCTCAAGACTGATATTCCTACGGTTTTTGCTGAAGAGCAACTGGCTGTGATTGGCAATTTCCCTTACAATATCTCATCTCAGATTTTATTTAAAATCATTGATAATTTTCAATATGTTCCGGAAATGAGCGGAATGTTCCAGAAGGAAGTGGCCGAAAGGACCTCCGGCGTTCCACGAACGAAGGAATATGGCATCTTGTCGGTTTTGGTTCAGGCTTATTATGATGTGGAATATCTTTTCACGGTTCACGAAAATGTGTTCAATCCGCCACCGAAAGTGAAATCAGGCGTCATCCGAATGACCCGAAATCTGAAACCTGGATTGGAAGGAAATGAATTGCTCTTCAAGCAAATCGTAAAAGCTGGATTTGGACAAAGACGCAAAAAAATGAGCAATTCTTTGAAAGTTCTTGGTATTCCTGAAGCTATGAGTGCGCATCGTTTCCTTGATATCCGTGCGGAGGAATTGTCTGTGGCAGATTTTATTGATTTTACGAAGGAATGGAAGAATAGTTTGTAGGTTTTTAAATCTCTTCAGTTTAATTGATTCACCAGATTATTTCTAAATTTTAAGACTATCCGCTACTTCTCATCTTGTTCAAATTAACGCAAGGTCAAACCAAATAATTTTACTGACAAACGTTTTGAGATAAGCAAAGGCGTGAACAAAACCAAGAAATATAAAGTTTATCCTCTGGATGACAGATTACGGACAAGCACCTATAATTGAGTAGATTAACATTTTAAATAAAGTTTGTCATTCCCTCGGAATCTCGACCATTAAGTTTCGACTCGTACAGAATGACAAATCGGATGTTTCAGACAAAATTTCAATTGATTTACAAGTCCCATAGCCCCGATTGCAACGGCATCCTTTTTCTTTTCCGTTGGCTGAGCGTAGCCGAAGCCAACGGAAAAGAAAAAGATATAGTGGAAAGCGGGAAACAGCTCCTAATTAAATTATAAAAAACACGCTTCGAAGTTGTCATTTTGCTCCCTAAATTTATTTTAAAATCCTTATTTTTGTGGTATGGAAAAAGTGGTATTGGTAAATCCAAACGATGAAGTTTTGGGGCAAATGGACAAAATGCAGGCACACGAGAATGGGCTTTTGCACCGTGCATTTTCTGTCTTTCTGTTCAATGACCAAGGCGAAATGCTTTTGCAGAAAAGGGCCAGCGAAAAATACCACTCGCCCAACCAATGGACCAACGCGTGCTGCTCGCATCCACGCCTGAATGAATCCTATCTGGAAGGTGCTATAAGACGCACGAAAGAGGAATTGGGAATCGATTGTGAGCTGACGGAGAAATTCCGTTTTATCTATAAAGCGGACGTTGGAAATGGCCTTTGGGAACACGAGTTGGATTATGTTTTCGTTGGAAATTTCTCAGGAGAATTTGATTTGAATTTGGATGAAGTTTCCGAAATCCGCTATGTCTCCATCGCTGATCTGCAAAAGGAAATCACGGCCAATCCTGAGCATTTTACCGCTTGGTTTAAGATCATTTGGGCAGAATATCGCAGTCAGCTGAATTAATCCCGAAAATATTGCGTAACTTTATTATCAAATCTCAAAATTATGAAGGCTTTGGTAATTGGTGCAACTGGCGCAACGGGGAAAGATCTTGTAGATCAGCTTTCTCAAGATCCTGAATTTGAGCAAATTGATATTTTCGTGAGACGCCGTTCTGATTTTCACAATGATAAGATCACGGCACACATCGTCGATTTTGAACGACCGGAAGAATGGAAGCATCTGGTGACAGGTGACGTGGCGTTTGCGTGCCTGGGAACAACACTGAAAACAGCAGGAAGCAAGGACAACCAGTGGAAAATAGATTACGATTATCAATATAATTTTGCGAAAGCAGCGAAAGAAAATCAGGTGGATGATTTCATTTTGGTGTCTGCGTATGGCGCCAATCCTGATTCTAAAATCTTCTATTCCCGGATGAAAGGCGAACTGGAGCAGGCAATCAAAAATCTGAAATTCGAAAAAACAACCTTCTTCCAACCAGGAATGCTGGAAAGGAAAAACTCAGACAGGAGCAGCGAGATTTTTGGGCTCAAAGCCATCAAATTTGTTAACAAGCTCGGTCTTTTTAAAAGCCAGCAGCCTTTGCCGACAGCCGTGTTAGCAAAAGCAATGATCAACGCTTCGAAGATCAAATCCAAAAGTTTTTCTGAGGTTAAACTACACAGTATTTTCAGTTTTGCGGAGAAATTCAAATAAAAAAAACCAATCGGGTTTGATTGGTTCTGATTCTATTAATTTACTCTTTCTTTAAGATATTTTTGCCATTCCCAAGTGGTTCTGAGTGATTCTTCCAGGGAGGTTTCGGATTTCCAACCGAGTTCTTTTTCAGCTTTGTCAGCGTTGGCGTAAGCAACAGTGATATCACCTTCTCTTCTTGGGCAGATCTGATAAGGAACAGCCACGTTATTCGCTAATTCAAAAGCTTTTACGACTTCTAAAACAGATGAGCCTTTTCCTGTTCCCAGATTATAAATATCCAGAACCGTTTCTTCCTCGGAATTCAGCAACTTTTTAAGCGCTGCCACGTGTGCTTTTGCAAGATCTACCACGTAGATATAATCACGTACAGCTGTTCCGTCTACCGTTGGATAATCACCGCCCCAGATACTCAGTTTCTCTCTTATTCCGGCAGCAGTTTGAGTGACATAAGGCACCAAGTTATTGGGAATCCCGGAAGGTAACTCTCCCAATAAAGCTGATGGATGCGCACCAATGGGATTGAAATATCTCAGTAACGACACTCTTTTCTGGTAAGCTCTTGAGAAATCTTTTAAAATATCCTCACCCATTTGCTTGGTTTTTCCGTAAGAAGATTCTGCCTCTTTCAGCGGTGCATTCTCGTCAATTGGCATTTCACCCGCCTGACCATAAACTGTGCAGGACGAACTGAAAATGACATTGGAAAGATTCCTCTTTCTCAGCTCCTGAAGAACATTGATCAAAGAGAACAAATTGTTCTCATAATAGTCCAAAGGTTCTACCATACTCTCTCCTACGGCCTTGGAAGCTGCAAAATTGATACAACCTGTGATATCGTGAGCCTCAAAAACCTGCGCTAATAATTCTTTTCTTCTAAGATCGAATGGATAAAAAATCGGACGCTTGCCCGTAATTTCCTCAATATTATTAAGAATGAATTTTTCTGAGTTTGAAAGATCATCCACAATGATGACTTCAAAATTATTATGAATGAGTTCCACAACTGTATGTGAACCGATGTAGCCTAGGCCTCCTGTTACGAGTATTGACATTTATTTAAGTTCGTATTTTCTACTTAGTGAAAAACTCCAAAACAGAATCTGTAATATACTTCAGTTGCTCTTCATCCAATTCTGTGTGCATTGGCAAGGAAATTACCTGATCCAATAATTGATCAGTATTCACAAAATCTGCAGGATCACTTTCCTGAAAATAGGCTTTTTGTTTTCTAAGTGCGACAGGATAATAGATCATCGCAGGAATTTCTTTTTCAGTCAAATATTGCTGCAATTCATTACGTTTTCCGTTTGTGATTCTCAAAGTATATTGATGAAAAACGTGTGTGGAATAGTCTGCTCTTTTTGGCGTCAGGATATTTTCGTTTCCTGCAAACGCTTCATCATAATAATCGGCTGCTTTTCTTCTGGCTTCATTATAGGAATCTAGGTTTGGTAATTTCTTTCTCAAAATGGCTGCTTGGATGCTGTCCAATCTGGAGTTGACGCCCACTTCATCGTGGTAATAACGCTCATACATTCCGTGGTTGACGATGCCTCTCAATCTGTGCGCCAATTCATCATCATTGGTAAAAATGGCACCGCCGTCCCCGTAGCATCCCAAATTTTTGGAAGGAAAAAATGACGTGGTTCCTATGGTTCCCATTGTTCCGGATTTCTTTTCAGTTCCGTCTGCGAAAATAAAATCAGAGCCAATGGCCTGTGCGTTATCTTCTACAACGTACAAATTGTGTTCTTTGGCAATTTTCAGAATTTCTTCCATATTACTACACTGTCCAAAAATATGAACCGGAATAATTACTTTGGTTTTCGGGGTGATTGCTTTTTTGATCGCTTCTGTGTCTATGGTGTAGGTATCATAATCTACATCTACCAAAACTGATTTCAATTTTAATAGATGGATCACCTCTACGGTTGCCGCAAAAGTAAAATCTGCAGTAATGACCTCGTCACCTTCCTGAAGATCCAAAGCCATCAAAGCGATTTGCAATGCATCTGTCCCATTGGCACAAGGGATCACGTGTTTGACATCCAAATAGCTTTCCAGATCTGTTTGGAAAGATTTGACTTCCGGACCGTTTATAAAAGCCGCAGAATCCATCACATTGAGAACTGCATTGTCAACTTCACTTTTAATTTTATAGTACTGGCTTTGTAAATCAACCATCTGGATTTTCTTCATAATCAAATATTTATTATTAAAGGCATTTGAAATCGTATGTCAATAATGGTCTAGATATTTTTTAGAGCGATTTCAAATGCAAAAACATTATTTTGTAAATTTACATTTATTTATCAGTTTAAAAAATCCAAATTACCAAAACGTGAGAAAAATCTTTACAATTTTGTCGCTTAGCTTTTCTTTGATAGCAACGGCTCAAACCGAATTAGTTTTTGTTTTCTTCAAAGATAAACCGAACAAAGCAGCTTTCTATTCCAACCCATTATCAGAGCTTAGTCAGAAATCTTTGGATAGGAGAAGCAACCTTGGAATAGCACTTGTAGATCAGGATGCGCCTATTGAGCCTAGTTATATTACCAATGTCCAAAATCTTGGATTCGAGGTCACCGATTATTCCAAATGGCTGAACGGTGTTGCCGTCAATGCAACAGCTGCGGAGATCCAAATATTGTCTCAACAGAGCTATGTGGATCACGTAGAAAGTTTTGTGAGAAATCCAAATGGTAAAAAGCGAACAGAAAAAATTGACAAATTCAAAGTATGTAATCAACAGTTTGCAAACCGGGACATTTTAACGACGTTCAACTACGGAAATGGATTAGCTCAGATCAATCAGGTCAATATCCGAGCGCTTCATGTGGCAGGTTTTACCGGAGCAGGAATGACGATTGCTGTGATCGATACCGGATTTCCATCTGTCAATACAGGCAATGCCTACAAAAGGCTTCGAGATAATGGCCGGATCAAAGGTGGCTATAACTTCATTAGCAAAAATACAGACATCTACAACACATCACTCAATACGCACGGATCCATTTGTCTTGGAACCATTGGTGGCTATCTGGATAATCAATTTGTAGGCACAGCGCCAGATGCCGATTTCTACCTCTATGCCTCGGAAGATGGCGCTAATGAGATCCCGGAAGAACAGCTCTATTGGATAGAAGCTGCTGAGGAAGCAGACAGAAAAGGTGTAGATGTGATCACAACGTCTTTGGGTTACACTACTTTTGATGACAGCAGATATGACTACACTTATAATGATATGAACGGCTCTACCACATTCATCGCGAGAGGTGCTCAAATAGCTGCTGAAAAAGGAATATTCCTGACTGTTGCGGCGGGAAATGATGGTAATAACACGTGGCACTATGTTGCAACACCGGCAGATAACGCAAAGGTTTTCACCATTGGTGCAGTCACTTCACAAGGTAGCAGTTCTTCTTTTTCGTCTTACGGACCCAATTCTGCTGCCGTTGTGAAACCGGATGGGAGTGCAAGAGGAACAGATACGTACACCGTTTTCGGAAGCCAGGTCACACAGGCATCAGGAACATCCCTTGCCAATCCTTTGGCCGCTGGTGGTGTTGCGTGTCTTCTGCAATCCTTGCCCAAAACGATTTCCAGAGAAGAGATCAAGTCAAAATTGAGACAAAATGCCTCACTTTATCCCAATCCGTCGGCACAGATGGGTTACGGAATTCTTAATTTCTACAAAACGTATCAGTCTTATCTTGGTGTAGATGAGCTCAAAAAAATGAAAGTCAACATCTACCCAAATCCAGCGAAAAGCACAATCCATATCTCCTCTGACAAACCAATACAATCCATCGCAATCTATGATATGCTGGGAAGACTCATCAGAACTGAAACCCAAAATACCATCAACGTGTCGCCACTTGCAAAAGGAAATTATCTCCTGAAAATTAAGATTGGCGATCAGGACTTGGTAGAGAAATTCATCAAGGAATAGATGATAATTTTTTATTTATTAGAGCCTATTTAAAAAAATAAAAACGTACAATTTTCTAGACATTTTTGCTTTACCCAACCCGAAAGCGAATAAAAACACCATGAAAATTTCGTCAAAATGATGCCCTTTAACATCGGGGAATTAATTTTGCTGAAAATTATCAAATGTCCTTGATAAAATTAAAAACCTTATTTTACAGCGGGCACCGTAGTTTTAGGTGTCATTATTAATAAAAAAGTGCCTCACAGTCTGGAAAAATATGGAGACCAAGGGAAAACGCTATCACTTCCAAAGCCTACAACAAACGGTACGGACATGCGCAGGCAGAAAGGATTGTGAAAGACTTTATTCTGCCAGCAATATTGAGATAAGAAAATCTTCCTGATTTATACAGCCCTCGCTTCAAATCTTTGGAGCGGCGGTTTTTATGAAAAATGAAATTGGAAGGAACAGTTAATTCATTTATATTTACACAACAAAAATATCAAGCTAAAGGTTGAATGGATAATTTATTAAGCAATGTAACGGTCATCTCGTTATTCATTTCATTTTTTCTTGCATTTTTTCTGCTGACAGTCAAGACGCAACACCAACTCAGCAATCAACTTTTTGCTCTATTCCTCATCATCAATGCGATTGACATGAGCGAACCGCTGATCCGTCAATTTACAGATAGCCCGTCCAATCTTGGTCTACTGAGGACTACGATTGCTTTTCTACAAATTCCTGTTTTTTACCTCTACGTTTTGTCGGTTTGTTATTCAGATTTTAGACTGAAGCCCGCGTATCTCTTTCATCTGATGCCTTTTGTGGTGGCAAACCTTCTTTTTGTGCCTCGATTTTATGCGGTCGACTTGGATTCTAAGATGGAGTTCATCGCTCATCATCAAAATATGATCGAGTTAAAAATCAATCACGGGTTGATTCATTTTCAGATATTAATCTATTTTACGGCGGTTTTTCTCTTGTTGAGAAAAGCAAAAAAGCTTTACCTCGAAAATAATTCGGGTGGCAGTCTTAATTCCTACAATTGGCTTTTTCAGTTGACGAGTGTTCTCGCGGTGATTTATCTGATTGTGATTCTGAAAAATATGTTCAAATTTTCCGACTATTCCTACGTTTCAGATTGGATCAAAATTGGGATTCTCGTCTTGCAGCCCTTCATCATTTGTTGGTATTTGTACAAAGCACTTCATGATCCCGGACTTTTCAGAAATATAGATTCCAGATTAAAACTTGTTTCGGACATTATTTCTGACGCACAAAAAATTGAGCCAGAGATCCTGAATGAAGATCTGGTAAAGCTGAAAAAATATATGATTGATGAAAAACCATTTCTCGATCCAGCTTTGACAATTCAGGATATTTCCAAGAAAATGAATGTTCCGGTCCGGGAGTTATCGGTTTTAATTAACCATCAGTTGAGACAACATTTTTACGATTTTGTCAATACCTATCGGATCGAAAATGCGATGACCATTCTCAAAGATCCCGCAAAGTCGAAAGTAACCATTCTGGAAATCCTGTACGAAGTTGGTTTCAATTCAAAATCTTCCTTCAATACTGCGTTTAAAAAACACACCGGAACTACGCCTACCGAATTTCGCAAAACACTACAAAACAAGACGTTGTAATTACTCGTACGCTTGTAATCAACGATTCATACCTTTTTTCTTTGTTTCAATGCGATCGAGAGCATTGATTCGGTCGCACAGGACTTTCCACTTCCACATCTTTGTATCGACATATTGATTAACCATCCAACAACGATACAATGAAAACAATTCACTTTTTAGCAGCGCTGCTATTCATCAGCAACTTCTCTTTGGGACAGAACTATTCTCAAAAGATTGATTCTATTATTAAAGCCAATTACGAGAAAAATCCAGATGTGGGCATTAGCGTGGGTTTCATCCACAACAATCAGGAATTTTTCACCTCTTATGGTAAATTGAGTAAGGAAAGTAAAAAGGATATCGATAAAAATTCGATCTTCGAAATCGCTTCTATTACAAAGATCCTGACTGCAAATATGATCGCACAGGCGGCCAATGAAAAGAAACTGAACGTGAATGATTTTATAGACAGTTATCTTCCGCAACGATATATTTTACAGAAAAACCTACAGAACAGGATCAGAATCTCAGATCTGGCTTCCCACCAATCCGGCTTACCAGATTTTGATTTTTTGAAACTGATGGAGCTCAACCCGCAACAGCCTATGATTGGAATGACAGAACAATCAGTGCAAGCAATGATCAACAGCTGCACAAATCTTTCCGAATATGGAAAATTTAAATATTCCAACATCAATTACACGCTTCTGGGACAGATTTTAGAAAAAATATATGGTAAGAGTTATGATGAGATCATCAGGAAAAAAATCCTGAAGCCTGCAAAAATGTCCAGAACTTTAACCAAAGATTTCAATGTCAAAAATATCACAACAGGCTACAATTCCGAAGGTGGTACTCAGGAATTTTTCCTTTGGAATGTGACCGCACCTGCAGGTTTGGTAAAATCAAACACGCTTGATATGACCCAATATATGAAAGTCCTTTTAAGCAAAGGAAACCCAATATCCGAAGCAGCAGTACTGATGGAAAAGATCTACTTCAAAGACGAAAAGCGGGAAATGGGATTGGCGCTTAACATCAGTACGGAAGAAGGCGACACCATCTATCTCAAGTCCGGAGATTCTTTGGGACAGTCTTCCATTATTTGCTACAACAGATCAAAAAATTGGGGAATCATCATTCTATTAAACAAGAGAGATTCTAAAATGAGACAGAATCTTCTGAATACGATTTATGACAAAGTCTTGAAATAAGATCTTCGCCATATCAATTTGAAAAACCAAAAACAATGATAGAGAGCCCATATTTTCCCTTTGAAACCAAAAGACCACATTCATTATTATTTTCAAAAAAAACAACAAAGTATAATGTGATTTTAACATTTATATTAAATTATTATGCAATAGGTTGTAAATAATTTGAATTACAGCAATAATTTGTCGATTTACACTTTTTTTAGCGTTTCGTTTTTTATAGCTTTGCAAAACAAATTTACACATGAACTATTCGCTTGAGCTAAACGTACAGGATGCAGGCTCTAACATCGTTTTCAACACCATTTTCTTGAACAGCTTTAAAATAAACATTGTTGAGAGATATACCGTAAAAGTCGGTAAAAATCAAAAATTATGTGAAGTGTTGTTCAAAGTGAGGACTTTGGACGACCAGCTTATCAAAAAGAAAGATGGGAATATTAATTTGTACTTCAGAGGAGATGACTTTTTTAAATACCAAAAATTAAAAAATATATTTTCCTCGTACCATTACAGAAAGAAGCTGATCAACAGAAAAGAAGCTGAACAGGATTATGTTCATTTCATTTTAAGCCTGGCTGTAATGAATTATGAACTCAATTAATAACTAAAAACAAAAATCTCCGGCAGCGGAGATTTTTTTTATGTTTCAGACAGCAGTAGCAAACGCAAATAGACCAAAAAAAATTCCGGGAGAATTAGCGACCACGATTGGCCAATCTCTCTTCGGCTTTTTCATAAAACCGTAAGTCACCCATAGGCTGCAGTTGACTGCCGCCACCAGAGGCTGTAGCCAGTCGCCTTTGTCGCCTTCCAGGTTACGGGAGATTTGCGGGATGTAGGAGAAGTACATCGCTATCGCTGTTACCGTGGCTACCCATCCCAATACTTGCATAAACTTGTCGTTCATTATCTTCTATTTTTACAGTTGGGCTCAAAACCTGAAATTATCATACCAGCCCGCCAACAATGACAATATGGAAGCACTTTCGGCAAATCCCCTTGCTAGATCGCCTAGCGGGCCGGCATGATATCGCGAAGGCCTATACAGGAAATCATTAGATTTTGACATCTTTCCCCAATAGTTATTTTTCCGATGACGGATTTCCGTAAAATAATGAGGATACTAACTAGTCATTTTGTTTTATTAAAATCATTTTTATCGGATCATCATACTTTTAACCGACATCGCGAGCGTTCCGCTGGTGCTCCCTCTTGAACAAATGTAACGATCCAAACACTTGCACAATACTCTTAACCAGTAACACAATTTATGACTTATCATATGAATAGATTTAAAAAAGCACAAAAAAATACGATAGAATGATAGTCTGTCATCTATCCGTCTATTATCTTCCAGTCTACCTTAAGCTGAATTTCTACTCGCATTAATATTACCGAACAAAGATCGCATCACGAGTTTCTCATAACTCTCTCTGTTTCCTTCTCCTTTCTGGATCTTGATCAGGGCATATTGCTGGATACTGAGTAGCGGCAGCACGATCTTCTCACGGATCTTGATAGACTTTCTATTCAGAGGTTCATCCTGCATCAGGATCTTATAGTCTGTTAGTTGCAGCATCATCTCCTTGGAAAGAGAGAACTCAGCGAACAGGATATTCCAAAACTCTCCAAATTTTGGATTATTCCGCATATAATAAGTCAATGGGAAGTAGGTCTTGTTCATACTCATCATAGAGTTCAGCACCAGAGTCTTGAAAAAATCCGAGCCTTTATAAAGATCTTTGACTTCCTCAAATCGGCCCTCATCCATCAGGGTTTTCAGCGCAAAGCCAAAGCCGAAGAATCCAGGTACATTCTGTTTTAGTTGTGCCCAAGATCCAACGAATGGAATTGCTCTCAGATCCTCAAATTTAAGTTCAGATCCTGCACCCCTTTTGCTAGGTCGGCTTCCGATATTCGTTTTGCCGTAATACTCTAGTGTACTCATCTCCTGCAGATAAGGCACAAACATAGGGTGCGCCTTGAGGTCAGAATATTTCTGGTAACTGATATCTGCCAATTCTGCGATCAATGTCCGTTCTTTATCATTCAGGTCTTTCTTTTCTGTATTGAAAACATCATTCTCGATCCCCGCAGTCAATAGCTGTTCGAAGTTGAACTTCGCCTGATCCTTGTTACCAAATACACTGGTAATCGTTTGCCCTTGTATCGTAAGTTCGATTTGGTTGTTGGCAATGGTTTTCCCTTGCGACGCGTAGAAATCATGGGTTTTCCCTCCACCTCTTGCTGGCGGTCCTCCTCTACCGTCAAAGAATACAACCTTCATCCCGTTGTCCTCAGAGATCTTGGTCAGTTTCTCTTTGGAAGTATAGATCTGCCAGTTGGCCTTCAGGTATCCACCATCTTTGGTTCCGTCTGAGAAACCCAGCATGATGATCTGTTTGTTATTTCTTCTTGCAAGATGCTTCTTGTAAAGCGGATGGTTGTAAAGAACCTTCATCACATTTTCCGATCTTTCCAAACCTTCCATCGTTTCGAATAACGGAACGATATCAATATGAATATCTTCATCAGCATAGCCACAAAGCTTCATCATAGCATAGACGTTCATGACATCTTTTACTTCATCAGAATTAGAGATGATGTAGCGGTGCATCCCACGTTCGCCATTATTTTTTTGAATGGTTTTGATATTATAAACACTTTTCAGCGTTTCGCAAGTCATCTCATCTTCGAAATCTTCTGGATTCAGAACAATGCCGGATGCTATCAGAAGCTCAATTTTCTCATCATCCGTTCTGGAATCTACATCCCCATCAATGATTTCCTTAAAAATAACATCCATCACATTTTGATGAATCCTACTGTCCTGGCGGATATCAAGCGTGGCAAAATGGGTCCCGAAGATCTTGACCCTATCTCTGAAATCATCCAGAATATGAAGGAACAATCCGTTGTGCTCTTCTACCAGAATCTTTTCCGCCTGATCCAGTTCCGTAATGATTTCCTGTGCAGAGATCCTCACCTGTTCCTGGAAAATAGAGTCGTATATTCTTTGACTCACCGCTTGCAGTATGTCAGAAACCCCACGGAAGCTGAGTCTTCTTCTTACAGTCTTGAGATGTCCGTAATAATCTTTCAGGATGGAGATTCGCAGCTCTTCCGCCACTTTCATTGTAATATCTGCTGTGACGAAAGGATTACCGTCTCTGTCACCACCTGGCCAAAATCCCAATTGGATGATATCCGGACTGGGTGTGAAGTTGGAAGTTCCGTAAACCTGTTTTATCTTTCTGTACAGTTCCCCGATACTTTGGTAATACACATATCTCAAGTAATAGATGATGCTCATCGCTTCATCCAATGGCGTTGGTCTTTCCTTGTTGACGAATGGTGTTTTCCCCAACTGCTGTAGCAGCGTATCAATCTGTGTTACAGAATCATTGATGATTGCATCCCGTAAATCGTGGATTATTCTTTGGACTGCATTAGGATAAAACTGCGTTGGGTGCGCAGTAAATACGATCTTGATGGCAAAGTCGTCCATCTTCTTTCTGATGGCAGTCAGGTGATGATCCTGGGTGGCACGGTCATACATATTCATCACCGTTCCAGAGTCCGTTTCTGAGTGCAATTGCTGGAAAGCGGCGTCTTCGATACTGTCAAACAGGACCACTTGTCTTTCTATATACTGGATGATCTTGAAAAGGAGTTCCAGTTTCTGGTCTTCCGTTTCCAGCTCTGTGTGTTTCTGGAAAAACTCTTCCACTATTTCTTCCGGAGATTTCCCTTGCTGGTAACCTTCCCTGCTTTCTTCGGCAAGGAAAGGGAGCAACATCCCGATGTTCGTCATTTTATCGTAAGGCAGACTCATAAAGAGTGAGTTGTAGATTTGAAATTTATTTTCTACAATCTGCCGGAATTTTTCAATTTTCTGATCGTTTAGCATTTAACAAAAATAAAATATAAAATATGAAATCGATGGTCGCAAATGTTATTTTTATCTTAATATCTGTATAAAAATCATTTTTCTTCATGCATTTCAACTGTAGAGCTTGGGAACTTTTATTTTATTGCAAATATGATGTTAGGAGTGTGTTTAAAAACAGGGTTTAAAAAAAAAATTTTCAAGACATTTTTCTATTCCCCAACCCTAAAGAGCGGAAAAATGTCTTGGAAATTTCGTCAAAATCATGCCCCTTAGAGCCGTGGAAATGATTAATTGATTATTTGGCTCCTAAAAGAACCACCTCTTCTATTCTGATTTCGGTCATAAAGCGTTTGCTTCCGTCTTTGTCATCGTAGGATCTGTAAGTAATCTTTCCCTCCACAGCAATTTCTTTTCCTTTCGGAACATACTTTTCCAGAATATCAACTGTTTTTCCATAGGCAACCAGATGGTGCCATTGGGTCTCTTCCACCTTCTCGCCATTGGCATTTGTATAATAGTCATTGGTTGCGAGCGTCAGTGTTGCTCTTTTGGTTCCGTTTTCGAAGTTGAAAATTTCTACTTCTTTTCCTGTGTGACCAATTAATGTCACTTTGTTTCTTAACGACATAATAATATATTTTTTTTGATTAAACTTTTAAAACCAGAACTTGTTATCGTGTTTCCTGATTTTCTTACTGCAAATTTTCATCAAAAAGAAACCCCGAAACGGTAGAAAAGTATTTATATCCGTTTGTAATCGTTTGCAAATGGAAAAGTTTTTATAATTTTAATTTAAAAATGCAAAGGTTTTTAAAACTGAAGCAGAAAAATTTTCAAAAGAATATCCCAATTATGAAATGTCAGTCCATACAAAGGAAGACAAAAATTGGAATGCATATCTTGATCTTTATCCAAATGAAATTGACTTTCAAAGCATTTCAAATAGAAGTGTTTTGGAAAATCTGGAAAGAAACGGAGATAACTTGTCCATAGCTAGAGAAGTTTTTCATTGGATTTATTTTAAGAATGAAATTGAAAGAAAAAAATACAGCGATAAAGTTAGGAAAGAAAACTTTGAAGTGGTTGAAGAAACTTATGATCAAAACATTGAACTTCCCTTCGGTCTTAAGATAAAAAGATTGGACCACGTTGACTATAATCACATTGATGAATACACTTTATACTTATGGCAGTTAGCTAAAAACCACAATGCGGATTACGATGGGTGGGAAACATCTGTAGAAAAAGATTAAAAATAAAACACACATATGGAAACACAAACCTGCCCAGAATGCGGCGACAAAATCATTGGCAGATCCGACAAGAAATTCTGCTCCGATGCCTGCCGAAATGCCTTCAATAATAAGCAAAATAAAACATCTACCAATTATATGCGGAATGTGAACAACAGACTCCGCAAAAATTACCGAATCCTGTCTGAAAATAATTTTGAAGGAAAATCAAAAGTCAATCGTCTTAAATTACAGAACGCCGGTTTTGATTTCGATTTTGTGACGCAAATCGTGACTTATAAAAACGGCTCTCAGTATTTTTTCGTTTACGATCAAGGGTATAAAATCCTTGACAGCGACTGGGTACTCATTGTAAAAAAGACCGATTAAACTATGATTTTTATTTTTCTCATCCTGCTATCTGCCTTCGTGATTTACCTTTACAAACTTCCTGTTTTTGGAGGAGAATTCTCTGGCAAACGACTGGTGCGCATGAAGCAATCCCCGAATTACAAGAATGGTACGTTCCAGAACCTAAGCTTTACACCAGCCGTAGCAGAAGGTTATACGATGAGAAAAGTGTTGTGGGAATTCCTGACTGATAAAACGGAAAACAAAATCCCGAAAAAACCCTTACCAACCCAGAAAATAGATTTGAAAAACCAACCCATTACGGATCATTTTCTGGTTTGGATGGGACATTCTTCCTACTATTTCCAACTAGACGGGAAACGGTTTCTGGTAGATCCTGTTTTCAGCGGGAATGCATCGCCGATTCCTGGGACAACAAAGGCATTTGCAGGCACAGACATCTATGCTACAGAAGACTTCCCTGAGATCGATTTTCTGATCATCTCACACGACCATTACGATCATTTGGATTACAAAACGGTGAAAAGTCTGAAACCAAAAATTGGCCAGGTCATCTGTGGCCTCGGCGTAGGCGCCCACTTTGAGAAATGGGGATTTGATGAGAATCAAATGACTGAACTGGATTGGTATGAAGACCAAGACATATCCCGAGGCTTCAGGATCACGGCTACACCAGCGCGCCATTTTTCCGGAAGAAAATTCAGGAGAAACAATACGCTCTGGTCATCTTATGTTCTGCAAACGCCTAGCAAAACAATCTTCCTTGGCGGTGACAGCGGTTATGATTTTCATTTTAAAGAGATTGGAGAGAAGTTTGGTCCATTTGACTGGGCTATTTTAGAAAATGGACAGTATAATGAAAAGTGGCGTTATATTCATACTTTACCAGAAGAATTTATCCAAGTTGCGGAAGATCTCAATGTGAAAAAAGTATTGCCTGTGCATTCTGCAAAATTCTCTTTGGCACAACACGCCTGGAACGAACCTTTGCAGAAAGTTTCTGAAAACTGCCGCGGAAAAAGCTTCACAATCTCCACACCAGTTATTGGCTCCAAACTAAATCTAGATGATGATTATCAAACTTTTACGGAATGGTGGAAATCTTAAAATTCTGTTAAAATAAATATTATCTTTGCGGAAAGCTATCACCGCAAAATGAGTAAAATCTATTCTTTCATTTTAATATTACTCTCATTCCACTGTTTTGCTCAGAAGAAAAATAATGATTATTCTTTCTACGAGAACAAAGGCCAGATCGTAGATCAGAATGGGAAAGCAAATCCTGATGTAAAATACCTTCTCAATTCTCCCGGTCTTAATGTTCAGATTAGAGAAAATGGTTTTTCTTATGATGTTTATGAAACTGAAATCCAAGAGAAAAAAAAAAAGAAAGCTAAAGAGAATACATTCTCAGATCAGAGAATAAATGCATCTGACAAAGTAGTTCAATATAAGTATCACAGGATTGACATTGACTTAATTGATTCCAAAAAGAATCCGGAAATTATTGCGGAAGGAAAATCGGAAGATTATGAAAATTACTACAATCTTCCGGATAAGAAAGAAGGTGTACGTTTTGTTCACCGTTACAAAAAAGTTACTTATAAAAATATTTATGATAAAGTAGATCTTGTTTTCTTCAAGCCAGAGGATTCTACAAAACCTGTGGAGTATCATTTCCTCATTCATCCTGGCGCAAGAGTGTCTGACATTAAAATGAAATTTGATGGAGCCAAAACCAAATTGAAAGATGGCAAGCTTTGTATGGCTCTAAGATTTGGTGAAATGCAGGAAAATATCCCGAATTCTTGGATTGAGGATGATAAAAAACAAAATATAGCTGTAAATTTTAAAGATCTTGGAAATCACACATTCGGATTTGAGTCTTCTGTAAATAATTCTGATAAAACAATTGTGATAGATCCAGTTCCTACGAGGATTTGGGCATCATATTATTGGGGTAATTCTTATAATGAAAAGGTGAAAAATATCCGAACCGACAATAAGGATAATACATATATTTCAACTCAAATTTCAGTACCTCAAACGCCAAATCTTACAACAAGCGGTGCATTTCAAACAAATATTGGTAGTATCTATGACGAGTATTCTCTTTTGTCAAAATTCAATTCTTCTGGTCAGCGACTATGGAGTACTTTCATAGGGAACTTTTCTTTTTATTCAAACGGAGGGTTTATGAATTCCATCAATGATTTTAAGATTGATAAATCCAATGATATAATAGTTGTAGGAAAAGCTATTGAACAGAAAAACGGTTATTCAAGCAATATTACAACTCCGGGTTCACATAAAGAGTTTGCAACGGGCTATGGTGTTGAAGGATTGATAATGAAATTCAACGAATTAGGACAACGACTTTGGGGTACCTATTTTGGAGGAGATGATTTTGATGAAATTCTTTCTTTGTCATTAGACAGTAATGATGATTTAATCATTTCTGGCAGAACATATAGTAATTCTGGGATCGCTACTGGTAATGCGTATTCTCAGTACTTTAAATATAACTATTGGATTGGTTTTTTTGCTAAATTTTCGTCCAATGGGGTACAATTATATGGAAGTTATTTACCAGAAATTATTTATGAAAATGCAGTAGATATTCAGGACAATTATATTTTTTCTGCATATAGTTATGACCCAAGTTTCCCAAATCAAGCTACATTAGGAACTCATCAAGAAGTAATTATTGGTTCTGCAAACTCCTTAATTTTAAAATTTGATAAGAATTTTAATAAGCTTTGGGGAACATACTATGGAGGAGATTTACTTTTTCCACAGAGTGGACAAAATGTAAAAAATAATTTCATATATGGATTAGGAACAGATTCATCAGGTAACATTTATATTGCCGGAAATACAACAGCGGATCAGGATATTGCAACACCAGGATCTCACAAATCAAGTTTTGGCGGAACGGATTCGGATGTTTTTTTAGCAAAATTAGACCCTTTCGGAAAAAGAATTTGGGGAACATATTATGGTGCTGATACAAACATAGAGGATCTTGTATATGATATGTTTGTAAATAAAGATGGAAACATTTTCATAGCAGGAGGCTCAAGAAATGACAGTGGTCTTGTGACGGCAAACGGGTATATTTCTAATTATAACGGTAGTTACACCCATCGTTCTGGTTATATTTCAAAATTTAATAGTAATGGAAATCAAATTTGGGGAACTTACTATCCTGAATCATTTAGTATTTTCAATAGTAATAACTATGTTTACACGTATGGAATAGGAATTCCTAATTTTGGTACTTCAGGTACATTTATGGGAACAAATCCTTATTGGGGATTTTATTTAGTGTCGAAATTCAAAGACTGCCAAAACAATGTTCAAATTTCCGCTGCACCATCTACTTGCCCTGGAAATGACATAAAACTATCCGCTTCTGGCGGTACAAATTATTCCTGGACTGGTCCAAATGGATTTTCTTCTACACAACAAAATCCTACAATTCTGAGTGCAACAACAGCTCACAGTGGGACATATTCTTGCCTAATTACAGGATCTGGAGACTGCGACGGAACTTTCACGACGAATGTTTTTGTAGGCGACACGACAAAACCAATTCCAGACAATCCAACTCTCACAAAAACAACTGGCGATTGTAAAACTACAATCACAACAATTCCAACAGCTAGCGACAATTGTAAAGGAAAAATAATTGCTACAACTTCAGACCCGTTATCTTACTCATTCCCTGGAAATTATACAATTACTTGGAAATACGATGACGGAAATGGGAATACTTCAACACAAACCCAGCAAGTTGAAATCACGCCGCAACCTTTGCCAATTGCAAATCCAACTCAAACTTTCTGCAAAATTGATCAGAAAAAAATATCGGATATTGTGGTGACAGCAACCAATGCAAAATGGTATGATAAAAACGGAACCCAAATTACAGATCTCTCTACGGTATTAACGGATCATACAAAATATTATGTTTCTCAGAATATGAATGGCTGCGAAAGTGATAAGCTGGATATACTGATCAATCTGTCCGATCCTAATCCACCAACTGGTGTTCCAACTCAGAATTTTTGCTCAGCTACAAATCCTACTCTGAAAGAAATAGCTGTCACCGGTACGGCTGTTAATTGGTACAACCATCTGGGAATCCAACTACCAGTAACAACCCTGCTGCAAAACGGAACAACTTACTATGCTTCTCAAATTGTAAATGGTTGCGAAAGCACAATGAAACTTGCCGTAAAAGTGAATGTGGTGACCAATTTTCTTTCTGCAAAAGACTATTCCGAAACCTTATGTAACGATACAACAGAAAATTTCAAAACAATCAATGTAGATGATTATAAAATAAAGCTCATTACCAATCCTCAGGATTACAGCTTCATATTTACGAAAAGCAATGGCGAAATCGCTACCGGGAATACAGATCTTAATATCGGCCCTAATATCTTCGATGTAAAAATAAGCTCTGCTCTGGGTTGTTATGAGTCTGTAAAATTAAGTCTGACCCTCAATGCTAAACCAAAAATAAGTCTGCAGAACGATGCCGAGTTTTGCGATGATGTGGTAGGTGTGATTTTGGATGCTGGCTACGGTGTGGGCTATCAATATGAATGGAACACCGGTGAAAAAACACAAATTATCAGAGCAGACAAAGAACAGACCTATACTGTAAAAGTGACGACCACTACGACACCAATTTGTGAAAATACAGCAAGTGCCAACGTAAGAAAAGCAAAATTAGCAGAGATCCAGAATATCTTGATCAGCAACAGCAACGTCATCATTCGCATGTCTTTTGCGGGTGATTACCTCTATTCTTTGGATCAGCTTAATTGGCAGATTTCTAATCAATTTGAAAATCTGAAAAATGGCAGTTATACCGTTTTTGTAAAAACAAAGTTAGGTTGTGCCCTCGGCTCAAAATCGTTCAGCATCTTTTCATTGAGCAACATCTTTACGCCTAATAATGATGGTGTAAATGATACCTGGAAAATATCCGGCATAGAAAACTATCCCAATTCCGAAATTAGAATTATTGATAGAAATGGAACAATGCTTGTCAACACCACTACAAAAGGTGAAGCTTTTGAATGGAATGGCGAATCCAACGGACGCAAACTACCAACGGATAACTACTGGTACCAAATTAAGTTAAGCGACGGCAGAATCATGGAAGGTTATGTGGTCATCCAAAACAGAAATTAATTATGAAAGAACTAAACGAACTAGAACTTATCCTCTTAGAAGGTTTGACCTCAAAATACCCACAGCTGAGATCTCATATTTCTCATTTGAAAGTTACTGAGCGGAAATTGACACCTATGGGATTGGATGTAAACACGGAATATATCGATTTTCATGATGAACTGGATGACACCAATGCTTTATTCAGTACTGGTGCAAATATCCAAATCAAAGGTCTGAAAGAAGGCTTGAGTTACGTGATTGATGTGACAATGGGACAAATTACCGCCATCGAGTTCTCGACCTATAATGAAAAGTGGAATGGTAAATTTACCGATTTTAAGATCTTGGAGAAAGACTAAGTAGAGAAAAGAAAATAGATAAAAGATGAAAGACTTACAATCGGTAGGGTGCTTTCATAGAACAGATGTTCAATTTCTTTTCATGACCTCAATCAGACTTTCATAGCACAAAAAAAGGATGAGCGTTCTGCTCATCCTTTTTAATATGCTGTTATGACAAATTATTTAGTTGTCACAACGCTGCTTTTCAGCCAGTTGCTGTGGAATTTGCATTCCTTGTATTTGTTATCCAAAGAGATGAAGATAGAAGGGATTTTTGCATTTACCCATTTCTCAACGATTTCATTTTTCTTTTTATTAAGTGCCATTTCTTTGATTCTTTCGTAGTCGGTGGATAGCTCCAATTGGTGTGCATCAATGACCTCATTGACCTGAATAATGCTCAACATCTTTCTTTTCTGCTGATCTTCCTGCTGGAAAGGCTCTGTAATATCATTCTTTTTAAGACCTGCGATCTGATACGATACCGTTGGATCCAGACCTAGTTTTTCCAATTTGTCAGAACCATCTTGGGTATTGGTCATAATTCCCGCAGAGAATTTGTTGCTCTTGTCATCCGAGAATTTGTATGCCGCATCCTTAAAAGTCAATTTCTTGTCCATAATTAATGTTCTGATGCTGTCTATCACCTTCCTTGTAGAAGCAATCTCTTCCGCGTTTGGTGTACTTTTGATAAGGATGTGTCTTGCATCATATTTCTTACCATTTCTTTTGACGAGTGTAATCAAGTGGTAACCATATTCGGACTCCACAGGATCTGAGATCTCACCTTCTTGTAAATTAAGTGCGGCGGCTTCAAAAGGTTTTACCATTTGACCCATATTAATATTTTTGTAAAGTCCTCCCATTGCAGCAGATCCCTCGTCCTCAGAATAGATTCTTGCCTGGCTTTCAAAACTGTCACCTTTCTTAATATCTTCTTTGATTTTATTAAGCTTATCAACAATCTCCTTTTTGTGAGCAGCAGAAATCTTTGGGAACATACTGATCTTCGAAAGTGAAACTTCGTCCTTTACATTAGGCAATTGGAATTTGAACTGGTTATAAAAATCTGTAACTTCATTGGGCGTTACATCAGCTTTCTCTGTGATTCTTCCGTACTTTGCCTGGCCGTAGTAGTTATCCGCATCAATTTTCTCGATGGCTGTTTTCATCTCGTAGGAAGTACGGAATTTGTAAGCTGCTAACATCGCTTTCTCGTCCGGAAACTGAGAAAGGATCTGTGAATATTTTGTACCCGCCATTTCTTTGATAGCGGCAGATCTATTTTCTACCAATGTATCTTTCTTTGCTTCGTATATCAGCAATTTATTATTCAGGATACTCTCCATAAAATCACATTTATCTCCCACATTAGCGCCTTGCTGTTTAGCATAATTAGCTTGATCCTCTATGTCAGACTCCAGTACAATCTCATCGCCTATTACGGCTGCAATCCCATCTATGAGCTGACCTTTTTTTACTTGAGCAGAAAAAGTTCCGCTACCTAGAAACAGAATCATTGAAAGTAAAAAAAGACATTTAGCGTATTTCAACATTATTTTTATTTATTAAGGTGCAAAATTAAGATTATCAGCCAATTCTGCTCCATGTTTTGTTATAATTATTTCTTAAAATTTCTCTTTAGTTCTGCCATAAAAGCCGGCTGAATTTCAACCTTGGTTTTTGCACGCTGTTCGGCGATGGTTTTCTGCAGTAATTTCTCTGTTACTGCATCTTCCATTTCTGGCTCTGCCTCTGCTTGTGTCATCTGTTGCTCGGGCAAAAGAGCATCTATCGCGACGACAACATCCCTGTCAGAAATTTTGGTTGTGAACGTTCCTTTTTTAAAAGGGACATTATGTTTTTTGAAAATATCACCAGATTCCTGGATCTTACCTTCTTCGAAATGAACCAAAACCTGGTTTTTAGCATTCACTTGGTTTTTGTACTTTTCTTTAAGTGCATCCCATTTCTGAGGATCTGTGATTTCCTTTTCTACATCCTTCAGTAGTTTAGGATCAGAAATGACAGCGGCTCTGGACACTGCCCTTTTCTCCCAAACAAATTTAGATTTGTTCTCGTTGTAATAATCAGTGTAAAGTTTGGGGTTATTTTTCACCTGATCTTTCAGATATTCAGAAAAGATATATTCAGAAAACAAATTTTTTCTAAGCTCCTCTACCTCTGGTTTTACTTCAGGAAGTGTCGCGAAATTTTTAGCATACACACCTACCAAATACTGTTGTGCCTGATAATTCACCAACTCAGACCATTGACTGGTTGGGATCAGCTCCAGGCTTTTGTACTGTGCATCTATTGCCTTTTTAAAATCTTCATAACGCACCTCATTTTTTCCATAAGAAAAAAGTACCGCTTTTGGATTTTTAGGATTAAGATAGTTCTGATAAGATTTTTTGATCTCAACAAAATCTGGTGTTTCCGTAAATTTGTCCTGAGTTTTCAGCCAATCTACAAGTTTTGCAGTGACTTCTTCGCCGTAGCTAGTGGCCAGCATTTCTTTCTGGAAAAACTTTCTGTTGTCCTCTGTAAGGACATAAGGTTGGATGTTATAAATATTAAAGATAAAATATTTATCTCCAAACAGAATAGGCTGCTTCGTGTAAAACTCTTTGGGCTGACCTTTAAAAAGATTGTACACTTCGTCCGGTAAAATGGGCGATCCCATCACGGCACCTCCGGAGTTTTTCTCTTCCTCTGTTGCACCAAATTCTTTTACAACCGTCTGGAATTTTTTTCCAGATTCCAATTCTTTGTAGATTTTTGCTTTATTCGCTTCGTAGTTGGCATCATTTGGAAGCGTTAAAACGCCAAAAATCACATAACCCAAACTAGGTCTTGTGCCCACAATTTTTGCAAAACCAAGCACATTGGGTTTGTCTATGAATGTGGTGTAAGAATTGACTGGCGCATTTTTCACCTGCTGGTATAAGTCATAATCCAACATTCCCGGCTTTACATAAAAAGCTTTTCCAGCATCCGCATCCGCATTTTTGGCCAGAAAATCCTCCATCTTCATTTTTCCGGATTTTACTTCATTATAAAGTGATTTATAATCTGTTTTATCATCTGCTTTTTTCTCTTTGATGAAAAGCAAAATCTGAGTTTCTGTTTTGTTAGAATTCACAAAATCCTGAAGGATAGGATCTATGATCGGTTTTGGATAAAACTTCTGCTCTCTCAGTTCCGTCATTCTCTGATTCATAGAATTAACGAAAAAATTAAGCGTATCGGCTTTTTTCTCTTTTGCCAACTGCTGTAAAAGCAAAAATTCTACAGTAGAATTGACCGACTTGTCTGGTCCGTTGTTCTCCAGACCATATTTATTTTCTTTGATATAATCCTTTACGGAGATGCTGTCTTTGCCAACGATCAAATATTGTGAATAAGCCATCTGAGAAACCAGTGCCAATACAGCCGGAAAAAAAATCTTCTTCATTTGATATATTTTGTAACCACCCTTTTTGAGTGGTAAATTTGTGTAAAGTTAAAACTTAAATCGCAGATTCAAACGTCGTTAATTCTTTGAAAAGGTGAATTCTCTCGCTCAGTTCTTCTTTCGTCACATTTCCGATCCTTTCTGTCCCGAATTTTTCTACTGTGAAGGATGCCATTGCACTGCCTACGATAATCGCTGTTTTCATACTTTCAAAACTGAAATCACCTTTCTTCGTGAGATACGATGCAAAACCACCTGCGAAAGTATCACCAGCTCCAGTTGGATCAAAAACTTCTTCCAGGGGCAAAGCAGGAATTGCAAAAATCTTCCCATCGTGGAAAAGCAATGCGCCGTGTTCTCCTTTTTTGATGATCACATATTTCGGTCCCATTGTATGGATTTTTTTGGCCGCTTTTACTAATGAATATTCTCCTGAAAGCTGCCTCGCTTCCTCATCATTGATGGAGATCACATCTGTCTTCGCAATCACTTTCATCAAGTTGTCCCAAGCAATATCCATCCAGAAATTCATCGTATCCAGGATCACCAGTTTGGGTTGCTTTTTCATTCTTTCCAAAACAGAAAGTTGGACTACCGGATCCAGATTCCCCAACAGAAGCACTTCTGCCTCAGCAGAATGCTCAGGAACCTTTGGGTCAAAATCTGCCAAGACATTGAGTTCTGTGACCAAAGTATCTCTGGTGTTCAGATCGTTATGGTATTTTCCGCTCCAGAAAAAGGTTTTCCCCTCTTTGACCATTTCTACACCATCGACATTGATGTTTTTGGAAGTCATCATATCCAGATATTCCTGAGGAAAATCGCCGCCGATTACAGAAACCAAACTCACGTCTGTGTCAAGAGCTGCTGCTGTCAATCCAATATAAGTCGCTGCTCCGCCGAGGATTTTATCCGTTTTCCCAAAAGGGGTTTCGATGGCATCAAATGCTACAGTTCCTACTACTAGTAATTTCATATGTTAAGTTTTTTAGTCGGAAGCGGCAAGACCGATGTCCGAAGTTTTTTTATATTATGTTATAATTTTTCAGTTGTTGTTTTATTTTAAAGTCTTCTAACTTCCTGAGTCCGATTATTTTTCCCACTCAAAGGAATCAATCAAATGCAAAAGATCTTTTTTGATATAATCTACAGCCGGCGCCAAAGAGTCCGGACGCGGACGGGAATTGAAATACAAATTGCCCGTCACAAAGTGTCTTGTACTGTCTGTCACAAAAAACTGAATGTTTGAAGCGGTTTGCCCTTTTAATTCATAAAAATTACCATAGACCTTCTTCTCTGGATAAGCAAAGAATTTGGTATCAATTGCGCTGGCTTTTATGGTATGCTCGTAAACCATTTTTTCTACTTCTTTAACGTGAAGCTGAAAATCATTCTTGATTGGAAAATAAGTCATAAAAACATTGGCCTTCATCCCGGGATACGACAGATTGTACCAGCAGGCCTGTTTTGCATCTTTGATCTTTGCAAAATCCGAATAATCGAAGGAATAATGGCAAGGTGCAGAAAAATTCAGATATTTCGGGGCTGGATATTCCAAACGCAGATCTCCTTTCGGTTTTGGAACCGGTTCTTCGGCACAGGAGAAAAGTGATAAGCCTATGAAAACTCTGATCAGATTTTTAAACATTTGGCAAAAATAACAATTAGAATCGATACAGAGAATTTTGAATACTTAATTTTTGTTAAGAATAATTGATTTACAGATAAATAGTTTGGATATAAGATGAGAAACTTAATTCATCTCACGCAGACTTCGCAAATTTTGCGGATTGTTTCCATTGTTTTAAGATTGATAAAAGTTTTCGGCTCCGCTTAGACTGATACTTTTAGACTTTGCAAATTGACGGTTTGGCTTATCACACTGAGCGGAGTTGAAGTGTTCTACCTCATATGAGAATGACCAAAGAATGTGTTTTGTGGACCGTTGTTTTTATGCAGCATCTGCAGCCCGACTTGAGTGGAGCTCTTTTTTTGTTATTGCGATTGCAGAATAGTTCTATCAATTACCACAGCTCATTGGCAATGACAAAAAAAAGCGGGAACGGAAGGCGGAAATAGCTGCCATAAAAAAATATAAATAGCTATTCGACAAAGTCAAAAGCTGCCCAAATGATCTTAATCTTTAAAAATAAGCGTTAAAATTGAAGATTAATCTGGTGAAAATAAAATATTTGTAACCTTTTTGGGTTTCTGATCGTATAATATAATGCAACCTAAAGAATGAGGTTTTTATATGAGACAATTAAAAATTACAAAACAGGTTACCAACAGGGAAACCGCATCACTAGACAAGTATCTGCAGGAAATCGGGAAAGTGGAATTGATCACGGCTGATGAAGAGGTAGATTTAGCTCAAAGAATCCGCGCTGGCGACAGAGCGGCGTTGGAGAAATTGATCAAAGCTAACTTACGTTTCGTGGTTTCTGTGTCCAAGCAGTACCAGAATCAGGGACTTTCTCTTCCCGATCTGATCAACGAAGGTAATCTTGGTCTAATGAAAGCGGCGAAAAGATATGATGAGACGAGAGGGTTCAAATTTATCTCCTATGCTGTTTGGTGGATTCGTCAGTCGATTTTGCAGGCTTTGGCCGAGCAGTCGAGAATTGTAAGATTGCCATTGAACAAAATTGGTTCTATCAACAAGATCAACAAAGCTTATGCTCACCTGGAGCAAGAGAACGAGAGACCACCTTCTCCGGAAGAGTTGGCAGAAGTTCTGGATATGAGCGAGGAAGACATCAAGGAATCTATGAAAAACAGTGGCCGTCACCTATCGATGGATGCGCCGCTTGTGGAGGGTGAAGACTCCAATCTTTATGACGTTTTGCGTTCTGGTGAATCTCCAAGTCCGGATAAGGATCTGATGTTGGAATCTCTACAGATCGAGATTGAAAGAGCGCTTCAGACTTTGACGCCAAGAGAGGCTGACTTAGTAAGATTGTATTTCGGATTGAACGGAAAGCATCCAATGACGCTTGAAGAAATTGGTGAAACTTTTGACCTTACGAGAGAAAGAGTTCGCCAGATCAAAGAAAAAGCGATCAAAAGATTGAAACACAACTCCAGAAGTAAGATCTTGAAATCTTACCTTGGAAAATAAAAATTCCTTTTTAGGAATGTAATTGAAGCAAGACTTTTTGGTCTTGCTTTTTTTATTTTAAAAATTAACTTTGTTAAAAGCTATATTAACTATGAAAAAAACTTTCTTATTTCTTTCTCTTACTTTGGCAGTTTATTCTTGTAAAGAAAATAATTCTGATAAGAATAAAATTGTTGAAAAGGCTGCAGAAAATACAGAATCCAGTTTTCCAATCAAAAGAATGAGCAAAAGTCAAGACATTTTAAATGGAATCTATTCGGAATTACTAAAGAATGATAAAGAGCTTCAAAAACTTGATGAAAAAATTAATTCAATACAAAAAGATGGTAAAATAATAAAGAATATTTATAGTGATGTTGTCAGTAATTCTGATGATTACTACTTACTAGCTAAGAATAGTTCAAAATCAATTCAAGATTCTATTTTGAGAAAAGAAATTCTCGGACTTGTAGAAAATAGTTCCGATAAGTTTAATGTAAAGAAAAACAAACTCGAGGAACTGAAAAAACAAGTCAGACTTAACAACAATAGAATATTTAGCTTTTATCAAGCTTTGAAAATCAGAAGAACACTTCCAGAAATCGAGAAATATCAAAAAGCTAATCCATTAAAATCTGATAGTTTATCACTATTTATCAACAAGCAAAATCAATTGTTGTCAGAATTAAAAAATATAAAATAAAAACAATGAGCATATCAATCATCGGTGGCGGAATTGGCGGTTTGACTTTGGGAAATGTTCTGAAGCAACATAATATTGATTTCAGAATCTATGAAAGTGCGCCGGAAATAAAACCAGTTGGAGCCGGCATCGCCATGGCTGGAAATGCAATGCAGATCTTCGATAGACTTGGTTTAAGAGAGAAAATCGAGAATGCGGGAACAAAAATGAACGCCTTAATTATCACTGATGAAAGTTTAAAAACGATTTCTAAAACTGATGTTCTGAAACTTGAAAGCAAATCCAATGTTTGCAACATCGCGATTCACCGAGCGGAACTTCAAAAAGTGTTGAGTGAGGATATTTCAGAAAATATCATTCTTAATAAGCGTCTTTCGACAATTGAGAAAAAAGAAAACTATCATTTGACTTTTGAAGACAAAACAGAAATCGAAAGCGAAATCATCTTCGGAGCTGATGGCGTGAAATCTCTGGTTCGAAATCAAATTCTTAAATCCGGCGAAATCCGAAGTGCGAAACAAAAATGCTGGCGCGGCATCCTGACCACAGAAATTCCTGAAAAATATTCGCACAATGCCTACGAAATGTGGGGAAAAGGAAAACGTTTCGGTTTTGTGAAGATTAAAGAAAATACATTGTATTGGTATGCTTTGGTGAATGAGAAATTCTATTCTGAGGATATTAACCTAATTGAGATCTTCAAGAAATTCCATCCTGATGTTTTGGACATGATCACTAAAACTTCAAAAGAAAGTATCATTCTGAATAACATCATTGATTTAAAACCAATGGAAAAATGGACTGCTGAAAACCTCTGTTTGATTGGTGACGCAGCGCACGCCACGACGCCAAATATGGGACAAGGCGGCTGCCAAGCGGTGGAAGATGCTTACATCATTGGCAAATTATTAGAAACCGAAAGAGATTGGAATAAGGTTTTTCATCTATTTGAAAAAATCAGAAAGTCCAAAGTCAATCATATTGTAAAGACCAGCTGGACGCTTGGAAAAGTGGCGCAGTGGGAGAATTTCACAGGACTTCGGAATTTTGTTTTTAGGAATATGCCAGAAAGTGTGAATCAACGACAAATGGAAAAAATCATGAAATTGGAATTGTAGTTTTTATTGGTCTTCGAGAGCCTCAGACTGACAAATTTAAATACTCTTCTAGAACCTCAGAATGACCGTCAACTAATCTTCTTTTTTCAGACTTTCAATCAGATTTTCTAGTTCTTTTATTTTGTCTTTCAGGTTTTTGATATCGTTTTTGTTATTGGACACTTTACTTTTCAGCATGACGGTTCTGGCGCGCTCGCTGTGATCATCGTCTTCATCATCCTCATTGATTTCTTCTACATCTTCCTGTATCTCATCAATGTCTTCCTGAATCTCTTCTACATCTTCCTGGATTTCCTCGATATCTTCCTGAATTTCATCAATATCCTCCTGGATCTCGTTGACATCTTCTTTCAAATCCTCGATGTGTTCTGTACTTTTATTGACTGACATCTGAATAAAAATCGCTAAATAAATAGCTTCCAGGGAAACTACCGTTGTGAGAACCAACAACATATGTTCAAACTCTACAATCTTGAAAATCGGTAATGCAAAACAGACAATAAAGAAAACCGTATGGAAAATGAGTGACGGAATAGAACCTACCCACCAGATGATGCCGTTGGCTATTTTCTCTAAAACGGTCATTCTTTCCTGATTTTCCTCTGTAAACTTCATTGATAAATTTTGATAAAAGTAAGGATTTTAAAAGCGATTTGCAAAAAGTCGTTAATTGATCACATCACGCAGTGCTGCATCCAGATTGTTATACATAAATTTGAAACCAGAGTTTTCAATTTTTGCTGGGGAAATACGGCTTCCGTCCAATGCCAAAGTGGACATTTCGCCCAAAGCTAATTTGATGACAAACGCAGGCATATTTGGCAGCCATATTTTTTTACCGAGATGAGAAGCTATCTTATCTGTGAGTGTTTTATTATCCACAAAATCAGGAGCAGAGGCATTGTAAGAACCATTGATAGAAACATCTTCTACCGCTTTGAAATAGATGTTGACCAGATCATCCAGATGGATCCAAGAGAAATACTGATGGCCAGTTCCTAAAGCGGCGCCCAAATTGAGTTCGATTGGTTTCTTAAGAACTTCCAGTGCGCCACCTTTTTCTGACAACACAGTAGCCGTCCTAATACAGACCACTCTACTTCCAAGATTTTTGAATTGATAGGCTTTCTGTTCCCAGTCTTTGCACACCGTGCCAAGAAAGTCATCCGCTGGTGCATCTTCTTCAGAAAACATGTTAACAGAGGTTTGTTGGCCATAGATCCCGACGGCAGATGAAGAAATCACAGCTTCCGGATGGATATTTCTCTTCTGCATCTCCTCAAATATAAACTGAGCAGAGTCCACACGGCTTTTGTAAATCTCTTCTTTATAGGATTTTGTCCAGCGATTGCTTATAGAAGCACCTGCAAGATGTATAAAAATATACGTATTATCCAATGCACCATCTTCCAAAAAGCCATTTTGGTAATCCCAAACATAGGATTTGAAATCTGATTTTTGTGGTTTGGAACGGACAAGGATTTCTACCTGATAACCTCTTTCGTATAATTTCCTTGCTAGTTTTTTACCTACAAGTCCTGTTGCGCCGCTGATAAGAATTTTTTTCATTGAAGAATTTGCTTTCAGAGATCAAAAACGAGTCCAAGTAAAACCAGATTCATATTAAATTTCATAAAAATGAGTAACAAAGCGCTGTATATTCAATACAACTAGATCAATTTTATTCTGTCGTCCGAAATTTCAATGATCTTATCTTTGTACAGACTTCCAATGGCTTTTTTGAAGTTTTTTTTGCTCATCTGCAATTCATCTTTGATCTCGTCCGGTGATGATTTATCAGAAAGGTAAAGCAATCCGTAATTGTCATTCAGTTTGTCAAGAATCGCCTGTTTGAATTCATCGACATTCTCAAAACCTTGTGGCTGTAGGGTGACATCTATTTTTCCATCTTCACGGATTGTTTTGATATAGCCCGTTTCTTCGGAAAGCGGATACAATTTTTTGAACACATCAGAAGCGTAGATCAATCCTAGATATTCTTTGTTGATCACCACATTCCATCCCAATTCTGATTCATTCATCATAATGAGGTCTACTTTTTCTCCCGTTCGAAAAGGAACATCCTCGTACTGTGGATTACGTTTGAATTTGGTAGTTCCTGTGGTCAGACCAGTGACATCATCGGTATAAACATAAACCAAATAACGCTTGGCTTCCAAGATTTTCGACTTCTGTTGTTTGTACGGGACAAAAAGATCCTTGATAATGCCCCAATCCATAAAAGCACCCGTTGGAAGACTCTGCACACAAGTCATTACCGCAAACTGTCCTTCTTCTGCATTGGCTTTTTCTGTGGTCGCTTTCAAAGCGCCATCATCTTGATAGACAAAAACTTCCACCTCGCTGCCTACTTCCCAGGATTCATCTGCAAAAATTTTTTGGATGAATGCTTTTTCGCCGTCTTCATCTTTTAGAATAAAGCCAGAAGAGATCTGTTCTGCGATTGTTAAAGTTTGGAGTTGACCGGGTTTCATAGAATTGATTTGCTGCAAAAATAGACAAACTTTTTCTAATGTGATCTTTTACGGAATATTCCGTCACCAAAACACATTCTCAATGCAAACAAAATGATGTTTGCCAATTTTAACAATAGTAAATTTTTGAACTTAAGCATAATGATTATTGAACTTTAAAACTGCAATTTCTGCAGAAATACCCTTACATGGATTAGATTGATACCTACTATTTGCTGCCATACATGGTTCAAATGGCTCGTCAGTCGATCGTTGGCATCTTCACTATATCCTTTAATTACACTTGACCCGTAATTCTTTCATTCGACTGTAATACGCTCACGGTGATTGATTTTTAATCACGAGTTAAAGAGCAGATCACATAACACCACCCCAAAAAATTCTGATCATTTGAGGCTAGCGTTATAGTGAATTGAATGAATGTTTATTAGTTTATATGTTTACCAGCTTGTACCATCTCTTACTGGTGGATCTGGATCTACTTCTTTATGAGCAACCTTTACAGAATCCGTCTTTACAGGTATTGCAACTTTTTCACCAGCGACTTTTTCCTGTGTTGTATTGTTGTTGAAATCTGTTGTTTCGTCATCCTGACGGCATGATACAAAATTGAGAGATACAACTGCAATTGTAACGATAGTAATTAATTTTTTCATGATGAAAATTGTTATATGTTATATGTTATTTTTAAAAATGTTGTGCTGTAATTATTGTACGAAACTAGAAGTAAAAACCCAGTTTAAGAAACTTATGTGGTCTCTATTGGGAAATTTTGACGTCCTAATTCGTAAATTACTACATATCAAATAATTTGATTTTCAAATATTTACATTTATTATTTTAGGTTTTCAAACCATAACCTTTTTTCGTTAAATAATTCTTAATTTTATTTCATAATTCCGTACTTTTGGCAAATAAACAGCAAGGTGTAATAGTTCAATGAAGCAATTTTTATTTATCATATTGGCCCTGTCTTGTAGTCTTGTTTATTCTAATGACAAGACCCCGAATAGCTATGAGAATTACCGAAAAAAGTACGAACTGTACCCAGAAAACGACGGACGGGCATTTTCTCACATCAATATATATCTGAACAAAGCTAAAAAAGAAAAAAAATACGCCGAACTGTTTCAGGTTTATAGGGACGCCGTTTTCTTCTCAAAATCTAATGATAAAAAACTCCAGTACGCAGACAGTTGCTTAGATGCCGCATACAAATCTGCCAGCGACGACAGGATTTCTACCGCGTATGTCTTGAAAGGCAGTATCTATTACGCAAAACTAAAAAAATATAAACCGGCATTGGATGAATATCTGATGGCCTACAAATATTCCAAAAACACAGGTGATGTCTATCTAAAATATAAAGTGGCCTATCATCTCGGCGTTGTAAAAAATTATCTGGGTTACCACGAAGAAGCTTTAGAACTTTTTAAAGATTGTTTGTCCTACTTTGAAGCCGGCGCAAAGGACCAAAGCCTTCACGTGAATCAGATTTTCAATAATGAAAAAGGATATCTGAACAGCCTTCATCAGACGATTGTTTGCTACAGATATCTCAATGATCTGAAAAAATCCGACTCACTGACAGAGATTGGATTGCTCAAGACCTTTAACAATTCAGATTTTTTGCAGGAAAGAAGTTACTTCCTGAAATCCAAAGGTGTCCTGGAGTACAGCAACAGCAGATACAGCGCCGCCATCGATTTTTTAAAGCAATCTCTAAGCTTGATACGGGATGATTTTGCGTGGACCTCTGTTGATTATTTTTACATTGGCAAAAGTTATATGGCACTGGGAAAGCAAGATGCCGCCATTTCAAATTTTAAAAAAATTGATTCCATATTCATCAAGCATAGTTTTATACTGCCAGAACTGAGGGAAAATTATGAAATCCTGATCAACCATTACAAGAGACAGAGAGATCCGGAAAAACAGCTTTATTACACCACTCAATTGCTGAAGGCGGACAGTATCATCGCCCGGGATTTCGCCTATCTTTCCCTGAAGATCCACAGAGAATATGACACCAATGCCCTGATGGACGAAAAAGGAAGACTGGAAAAAGCCAACACCTGGAGTGGTATTCTGATTGCCTGCCTTGGTGTTACCGCAGTCGCCCTGTCTGTAGTATTACTCAAAAGAAAGAAAAGGGAAAAAGAAAAACTGGACAATTATCTTTTACTAGAAGAGAAATTGCGGACCAATAACTATTTACAGTCCCAGCCAGCTACCATTTCTACTCCCAACATCTTGGAGGATAAGAAAAATATGGTGACCTATACCATCACCAAAGACCTCCTGATAAAGCTGAAACGTTTCGAAGAGAAAAAACAGTTTACACAAAAGGGTCTGACCATTCAGAAATTGGCTGTTCAGTTTGAAACAAACTCAAACTACCTTTCACACGTGATCAACGAGCAGAAAGGTATGAATTTTAACAAATATCTTGGAGAATTGAGAATCAGACATATTACGTGTCTGCTCTTCGAGAAAAATATTTATCTCAATTATACCATAGAAACTTTGGCAAGAGAATGTGGGATTGCATCCCGCCAAAATTTCTCCGATCTGTTCTACGAGATCAACGGCATTAGACCGACTGATTTTATCAGAAAAAGAAAAAAAGAAATCGAAAATATGGAATATTCTAAATTAGAAAACATTCCAAGTTTGATATCTGACCGTTAATTAAATTATTTTAAAAACGATTCTATCGCCACAGTCTCCTGCTCCCCAGAAATCAGATTTTTAATGGTCACGGTTTGATCTTTGATCTCCTGCTCACCAAGAAAAACCAAATGCTCTATGCCTTTTTTCTCAGCATAAGTAAACTGTTTTTTCAGTTTGGCTGCATCAGGATAAAGTTCTGCAGAAATGTTCCGTTCTCTCAGTTTTGAGATCACTTTTAGCGCTTCTATAGATTCTGATTCGCCATAATTGGCAAAAAGGTAATTGACTTTGACGTCCGAATCTTCCGGGAAAATCCCCAATTCTTCCATCACCAGATAGATCCTGTCCAATCCAAAAGAAATCCCGATGCCGGGAACATCTTTGACCCCGAAAACCTCTGTCAGATTATCATACCTTCCACCACCGCCGATGGATCCCATCGCGACATCTTTCGCTTTTACCTCAAAGATAGCGCCTGTATAATAATCCAGGCCTCTGGCCAGTGTAATATCAAAAACCAAATCTTGAGCAGCAATACCAAGCTGCAATGCTTTGGTGATCACAAATTCTAACTCTTCTACACCCTTGGATCCGGTTTCGTTGCCTTGGAATTTGTCTTTCAGGTTGGCGAGATTTTCCAGCGCATTATCAGATTGTGTAAAAAGGAAATCCAATTTGGAAATGGCTTCTTCCGAGATTCCTTTTTCAATCATTTCTTTCGTCACGCCGTCTTTCCCCACTTTGTCCAGTTTATCAAGCGCAACGGTAAAATCGATCAATTGATCCGCAATCCCTGCATATGCTGCAATTCCGGAAAGAATTTTCCTGTTATTGATGTGAACGGAAACAGATAGATTCAAGGTACTGAATGATTTAAAATACAATTGCAGCAACTCTACTTCCTGCCAAAGGCTGGTGCTTCCTACGACATCTGCATCACATTGGTAAAACTCTCGGAATCTCCCTTTCTGAGGACGATCTGCTCTCCAAACCGGTTGGATCTGATAACGTTTGTAAGGAAAAGCCAACTGACCTTGGTTCATCGCCACGAAACGTGCAAATGGAACAGTAAGGTCATAGCGAAGTGCTTTTTCGGAAATCTGAGAAATCAGTTTTTGAGAATTTTTATTCCCCCAATCTTCGTCATTTGTTTTTGAAGCATAATCACCGGAGTTTAAGATTTTGAAAATCAATCGGTCACCTTCTTCTCCATATTTGCCAGTCAAGGTAGATAGGTTTTCAAAACTTGGCGTCTCCAAAGGCTGGAATCCAAACAATTCGAAATTATGCTGTAAAATATTGATGATGTATTTTCTTCTGGAAACTTCTTTTGCTGTAAAATCTCTTGTTCCCTTTGCTAAGCTTGGCTTCATTATATAATTGATCAATGAGGTTTGGTAAATCGTAAATCGACTGCAAAAATAAGAATTATAAGCGGAATAAGAATTTTAAAACCAGAGCTAATCATGATTAACTCATGATTAATGATAGAAATTAAAAGTCAGACAACATTTAAATTCGTGTTAAAAACCCATTCATTCACCATTGGAAAAGGGATAATAATTAACTTTGCTAAAATTTCTGAAATGCCAAAAAAAAACAGAAAAAAAGAAGAATTCTATAACGTCATCACCCACGCGACAGGCGCAGGTCTTTCTGTGGTCGCCTTGGTTCTGATGACTTATGTGTCAATCCTCAGCAAGAGTAGCATTGCGATTGCTTCTTCTTTGGTTTTTGGCATCAGTCTCATCCTACTATACTCAGCATCCACAGTTTACCACGCCGTTTATAAGCTGAAATGGAAAAAGATCTGCCAAAGGATAGACCATCTCAGCATCTACCTTCTCATTGCCGGAACCTACACGCCCATTGCGCTGCTGGGACTGAAGGGTGCCTGGGGATGGACGATGTTCGGCATCATCTGGGGCATTGCCCTGATAGGCTTTATCTTCAAATTTTCGCCCCTCAGACAAAACGAAAAAATATCGCTTTCACTTTATGCCATTATGGGCTGGAGTGCCATCATTGCCATCAAACCAATGACCGAGAATCTTTCGTCAGGCGCTTTGACTTTTATTATTTTGGGCGGACTGTGCTACACTTTTGGGATCTATTTCTACGCCAAAGACAGAAAACCGTTTTACCACCCGATTTGGCATCTCTTCGTCTTGGGCGGCAGCATCATGCATTTTTGCGCCATTTTCTTCTTCATCCTTCCCTAAAATATGGGGGCAGCTTCTCCGTCTTCCACTCCCGCTTTTTTGCTCCACTTCGCTGCACAAAAAGAGCTCCGTTCAAGCCGGGCTGCAAGCAGTAGACGTTGAGTAACATAGATTTTATTATTAAAAATCAACACTTTAAGCTAAAATCAAAACCACCATCCGATGATATGAAACCACATCCCCGTGGTCAAAAACCCCAGAAGAATACTCACACCAATGGTCAGATTCACCAGCTTTGTATTCAAACGGAATTGTTCCGCAATAATACTCGCCGTAACCACAGTAGGCATCGCTGCTTCAAAAATGCTGATCTTCGCAATATCGCCCTTGATCCCAAAAACAAGTGCTAATATCAAAATCATCATGGGCGCAAGGATCAATTTGTAAAGCAAGGTTGTAGAGATCTGAGGCATCAGAGTCCGCCAGCCACTGAATTTCAGCTGCAGTCCAACCGAAAACAAAGCCAACGGCACCACTGTTGCCGCCAGTTTGTCAAACAACGGCGCTGCAAAATCCAGGTCTACAAATTCACACAAAATCAAAGCGCTGATACATCCCAAAAACGGGGGAAATGTGAACAGACGCTTAAGGATTAAGGTGGCACTCACTTTTCCGGATCGGCTTCCACCCTTCACTGCAGCCATTATACCCATTGTAGAAAGCATAAAAAACATCGTCTGATCGCAGATGATCGCAATACTCAGATACTGTTCTCCATAGAATGCAGCGATCAACGGGAATCCGATGAAAGAAGTATTGCTGTAGCCACTCGCCAGCTCCAAACTGCTTCTGGACCTTGCCGAATAGCTTTTTGACCGGCTGTAGATCCTCATGAAAATCCAGCTTCCAAAAGCGATGAGCACCATACTGAGAACCGGAAAAAGCATTTCCAGAGACCACTCTACTTTCGGCAGGTACTTGAAAGAGACAGCAGGCAAACCCAAATAGATGATCCAGGTATTGATGCCTTTATGCGCATCGGGATGAATGGACTTCGTCGATTTCAAAATCATGCCAGCGGCAATACATACGATGATCAGGACAAAATTTATCATGTCATAAAATTATAAATTCCAATTCGATTAAAAAATAAAAAAAAACCTTCCAAATGAATGAAAGGTTTTAAGAATGGTATTTTAATAAATATTATTTCTTGATGAATTTGTGAGAAGTAGATCCTGCTTCAGTATTAACTCTCAACACGTAAGTTCCATTTTTAAGATCCTTTACGTTTACTTTGTTGTCAGCAGATACCGTTACGTTTCTTACCAATTTACCGGAAAAATCATAGATATCAGCAGAGTTGATTTTAGAATTAACATTCACATTTAATATTTCTGTTGTTGGGTTTGGATAGATTGAAACAGATTTTTTAGCAACATCAGAAATCGCTAAAAGACTTGTAGCTTTTACCGTTACATCATCGATAGAAATAAAATCTTGATCTGTACAGTCAAAATGTCTAAAAGCAATATAAATTTGTGGCTGACCGATGAATGAAGTTAAATCTAAAGTATGATTTACAGGCGTTCCTGCATTTGTACCTTGACCTAAAGTTTCAGTAAGTTTAACCGGTGAAGCTAATAATGCAGCCTGATCTGGCGATGTAGAAACAAAAACGCTGTATTTTTCTAAATCCCACGCTGCCGCAGCAACTTGTGTAATCCAGCTAAGTGTTAAATTACCTTGTGCCTTAGAAATATCAATAGCTGGGGAAACCGCCCAGTTGTCAGGAGTTAATGGATCACTTTGCCAAGATCTGGAAATTAGCGAAACAGGTGTTACTGGGTTGCCTGCTGTATTATTAATTTGGAAAATATCGCCCCACATCAAACCGTCTTCGTCGTCGTCATACAATGTCCAAGTGGAAATATCCTCGTCATTGAAGTCTGCTTTCCAAACTTCAACCTGTGCGCTATAGTTGTTTAAAGCAAATGCTAAAACCCCTATAGAAAGTAATTTTTTGATCATTTTTTTCAAATTTATTTGTTAATCCTTCAAAAATAGTAAATGTTTTCCAAAATATATTTATAATCCAATTATTTTAACATTATTATTTTGGGTGATGAATCAATAAAAATCGAGTCGTAATGACCATTGCAGGAAATCGCTGTCCCCAAAGCTTGCGTTTTGATGATTTTTTTTATCAGTATTTTTTTTTTCGGGAAAGGTAACGGTCAGATTTTTATTGTTGGATAAGTTGTATTTTGAATTGGTTGAGCGCTTCAATAGATGGAACTCATCTTTCTCGAATATCACTTTTAGACAATCGCCACTATCAGTTGCAGTGCCAGCACATATATAATCCATTGTTTCGCACGCGATGATTCAACCATTTAGAAACCAGCACCATCGTTTTAAATCTTTTTCCTCCTTGATCACTAAAAAACTTTAATTCGCAGAGACAGATCGTTATGGTAGACAAAAGCACCATAGGCGCTGTCAGCAACATCCGTTGATTCGGAACAAATCAGTAGAAAATCTCGGGGACAGTAGTAAGATGCGCGTGAACCAATTTTTCCACAACATCAATTTTGTTTATTGAATTTTTTAAAAATTGCAATCACATCAAATCGATTTTAAAGCTGATTTAATTTCAGCATTATTATTTTTGGTTGTAAATTTGTGAAAATTAAAAATTAAATTTATGTCTAAAGCCATTTCTCAAGTGCCTTTTGCACAAAACGAACCCGTAAATTCTTATGTTCCTGGTTCTGACGAGGTAAAAAGCCTGATTGCCACCTATAAAAAAATGTGGAAAGAAAAAACCGAAATCCCTATGGTAATCGGTGGAAAAGATATTAAAACTGATAAAAAAATAAAACTGAGCTCTCCTCAGGATCATCAGCATGATTTCGGATTCTATTACGAGGGCGATATGTCTCACGTCGATGAGGCAATCGAAACTGCATTAGCCGCTAAAAGCAAATGGAACGCTTTGGGTTGGGAACACAGAGCTGCGATTTTCTTAAAAGCAGCTGATCTTTTGGCAGGACCATACAGAGATGTGATCAATGCTGCAACGATGATCGGGCAATCCAAAAATGTGCACCAGGCAGAGATAGACGCCGCGTGCGAGTTTATAGATTTCTTGCGTTTCAACGTAGAGTTTATGACAGATCTATATTCTGAGCAGCCCGTTTCTGATGCCGGAATCTGGAACCGTGTGGAGTACAGACCTTTGGAAGGTTTCTGTTTTGCAGTGACGCCGTTCAACTTTACTGCCATCGCCGGAAACCTGCCAGCTTGTATGGCGATGATGGGAAATGTGGTCGTTTGGAAACCATCTGACAAGCAGATCTACTCTGCGAAAGTAATTATGGATGTTTTGAAAGAAGCGGGACTTCCGGACGGCGTTATTAATATGATCTTTACAGACGGAAAAGAAACAGCTGAGAAGGTGTTGGCTCATCCAGAATTTGCAGGACTGCATTTCACAGGTTCTACAAAAGTTTTCCAGGGTATGTGGAAAATGATCGGTGACAATATTCACAACTACAAATCTTACCCGAGAATCGTAGGGGAAACTGGCGGAAAAGACTTTGTGATGGTTCACCCTTCTGCAAATATCGAAGCGGTTGCAACTGGTTTGGTAAGAGGTTCTTTTGAGTATCAAGGTCAAAAATGTTCTGCAGCTTCCAGAGCATACGTTCCAAAATCGCTTTGGAATCAGGTAAAAGCAGTGATGGAAGCGCAAATGAAAACCATCAAAGTAGGTTCTCCGGAAGACCCTTCAAATTTTGTGAATGCGGTTATCGACAAGAATTCTTTCGAAAAATGCAAGGGCTATATCGACAGAGCCGAAGCGGCCAATGATGCAACAGTGGTTATCGGTGGAAAATATGATGATAAAAAAGGCTGGTTTGTACATCCTACCGTCATAGAAACCATCAATCCTTATTACGAAAGTATTATAGAAGAAATCTTTGGACCTATTCTTACCGTTTTTGTGTATGAAGACGAAAACTGGGCAGACACTTTGAAACTGGTGGACACTTCTACGCAGTATTCTTTGACTGGATCTATCTTTTCACAGGACAGATACGCGATAGACGAGGCTTACAAAGCTTTGGAAAATGCTTCCGGAAATTTCTATATCAATGACAAACCTACAGGTGCCGTTGTTGGTCAGCAGCCATTCGGAGGATCCAGAGCTTCCGGAACCAATGACAAAGCAGGATCTAAGATGAACCTGACGCGTTGGGTTTCTGTAAGAAGTATCAAGGAAACTTTTGTATCTCCAAAAGATTATAAATATCCATATTTGGGATAATTTTCAAATAAAAGAAGTCAAATTGTCATTCCGCAGGGATCTAAACGCTAATTTCATCATTGGCAGGATTCTTTCAGAATGGCAATTTGTATTTTATAACAATCGCTAAAAAAATTAATTACCAGATGAAAAAAGCATTAATTATAGTGGACGTTCAGAATGATTTCTGCGAAGGTGGCGCTTTGGCAGTGCCCAATGCAGATGATATCATCCCATACATCAATGGTCTTATGGCAGAAAATCAATACGATGAAATCGTTCTAACCCAAGACTGGCATCCCGCGCAACATAAAAGTTTCGCTTCTACAAACGGAAAAAACGTTGGCGAAACGATTAATCTGAATGGCATTTCGCAGTTTATGTGGCCGGACCATTGTGTGCAGGGAACTTTCGGGGCAGAGTTTCATCCGGATTTGAATCGTGACCAAGTAACGCACGTCATCCAGAAAGGAAAAAACGTGGAGATCGACAGCTACAGCGGCTTCCAAGACAACAACCATTTTATGAAAACCGGCTTGGAAGATTATCTGAAATACCACGACATCCAATTGGTAGAGATTGTGGGTCTGGCTTTGGATTATTGCGTGAAGTTTACTGCTATTGATGCCTTCAATGCGGGATTTATCACTTGTCTGCACTTCAATGGGACAAAAGCAGTGAATGTAAAACCAGACAGTGCAAAGAACACGATTTATGATTTGGTTGAAAAAGGAATTACGATTTTAGCTTAGGAACCAACTGTTACAACATCTTCGACTCCGCTCAGAGCGACCATTTTTAAAACCGTCACACTGAGCGGAGCCGAAGTGTTTTCACACCATCCTTGAACTCGAGATCTTCTCATTTTTCAAGGCTTGAATTTCCTTTTGACTCTCGTCTTATGTCTGGAATAATGTGTCTGGTTGCTATTTTTATCAATCGACACCACGCTGATATTGCCATCTACTTCCAGTATCGCCAGCTTCACTTCCGCAACTGTTTCGATGCCGTGCTCGTGGACAGATTCTTCTAATTCGTCTTCCGAGATCTGAACTTTCTTCAAAACATCCTGGAAAATTTTTCCGTCTTTGACCAAAATATAAGGACGGTCTTCTATCAATTCTTTGACAAAGTTGCTTTTGAAGATGAATTTCTTCACGATAAAATTGGCGACAAACAGAACCAAAGCCGCTACAATCCCGCCAAGCAAAGTATTATTGGGTCCAACCATCGCATTCTGCACCGCATTACTGATTAATAATAGCAGGATCACATCGCCGGCATTGAGTTGTGACAATTGATTTTTCCCGAAAACACGCACAGCTATGACCATAAAAAAGTACACGGCAAGCGAGCGGAGAACGATGTCAAGAATTGGATTCAAAATCTAAATAATTTATCAAATAAAGATAGAAAATAAGTTCAGTAAGAATTCACAGGAAACATTATTATCTTTGAATTAGAAATCAGTATTATAATTATGATCAAGAAATTATTAATAGCAGTCAGCTTTTTAACCGTATCAATGATGTTTGCACAGAAAAACAATGACCAACAAGCTGTTACCAATGCTTCAGAAAAATTGAGACTCGCAATGATCAGCGGCGACAAAATAGTTTTAGAATCTCTAATTCTCCCCGAACTCACTTACGGACATTCCAGCGGTCATATTGATGATGCAAAAGAATTTGTAGAAAAACTCGTGAGCAAAAAATCTAATTTCCTGACTATCGAAAACACAAACCAATCAATCCAAATTGTTGATAAAACAGCGATCGTCCGCAATCATTTGTACGGAAAAACGGCAGACCTTGGAAAAGAACCAGGCGAAGTGAATCTAGATATTTTATACGTTTGGTCTAGGACTAAAAATGGCTGGAAATTATTGGCAAGGCAGGCTGTGAAGGCGGAGAAGAAGTAAATAATGTGTTTTTTTTAAGTAGTTTATTATGACCAATATAAATCGCTATCTATTTTCAATTAATAATAAAGAAGAATCAGACATAAAATCTACTGAAGTAATTCATAATAAAAACTCAAGAAAGAATAAACTCAAATTATCAAAGACCGATTATGAAGAAACTAAAATAGAGTGGACACTATTCAAGTATATTAAAAAATTAGAATATGATAGTAATGGTTGTGAATTTCTTCCAGAGTCTCCTTCACAACAATTAAATAATGGAATATCTGCAGCATCAATTTTAGAAATCATTAATTCGGATTTAATTTTTGAGTATTTACCTCAAAGGAATGATATGTTGAATATTTCTATGGAATATCTATATGCCACAATTAACAATAAGTCAAGACCTTACATTGGCAATTATCTTTCTTTTATATACAAAGATGAATGGCTAATAAACAAAGGTTTTGAACATATCGATAACATTTATGAAATTATTAGTGAAGGTATTATTGAAGTTACATAATATTTAAAATTTATAATCACAAAAAATCCGCCTCACAGCGGATTTTTCTATTTCGATTTTCTTCTTTTCAATTCTTTATCAATCAGTCCCAATTCTCTTCCGGTTTGTCCGGCAACTGAGGTATTTTCCTGCGCTCTTCTTGTCAGATACGGAACCACATCTTTCACAGGGCCGTAAGGCAGATATTTAGCCACATTGTAATGTTTGTCGGCCAAATAATAAGTAATGTTATCACTCATACCGTAAAGCTGTCCAAAATAGATGTGGGGATTGTTGTGCTCCAGATTGTTGGCTTGCATTTTATCCATCACCAATTCGGAGGATTTCTCGTTGTGTGTTCCGAAGAAGGCTGAAACTTTATCTAGATTCGCCATCACAAAATCAATTCCTGCATTGTAATTATCGTCGGAAGCCTGTTTGTTGGGCTGGATTGGGTCAGGATAATTCTGTTCCTCAGCACGTTTTCTTTCCTTCTCCATATACGCGCCACGAACTATCTTATAACCAATGAAATAGCCTTTTTCTTTAGCTCTTTCCAGATGTGCGTTCATATATTCCAAACGGCCGGTTCTGTACATTTGGATGGTGTTCCAAACGATGGGTTTTTCCTGGTTGTACTTTTCCATCATCTCCTCACAAAGTTGGTCGGCCGCGTCTTGCATCCAGGATTCTTCGGCGTCTACCATGACTTTTTTGTTGTTCTCGAAACAGAGTTTGCAGACTTCGTCGAAACGCGTCACTACTCTGTTCCACTCTTCTTTTTGGCTGGTTGTGAGTTCTTTGCCTTTTCCGACTTCTTCATAAATATCAATTCTCCCAAAAGCCGTCGGTTTGAAAACGATGAACGGAATCGCCGGATTCCCCACAGAAAATCTGATGATATCTTTGATTTCCTTGCAAACCGCATCAAAAACTTCCTCTTCTTCTTTTCCTTCAATCGAGTAATCGAAAATGCTTCCAACGCCACGTTTGAACATCTGTTTTACGACAGACATACTTTCCTCACGGGTTTCGCCACCACAAAACTGTTCGAACAAGGTTTGCTTCACGATGCCGTCCACAAACGGAAAATTGTTCTTAACGGTAAAATTAAGCATTGAAACGCCAATATTCGTCAATGCAGGCTGTTCGATGGCCTTGAACATCCAGTACGCTTTTCTCAGCTGAGCATCCGTTTTATCGGCAAATGCGAGCTTTGTATCATTGAAAATACTCATCCTTAGAATTTGTCCCAAAAGTAATTATTATTTCGTTTTCGCCATTAATTTTCACACAAAATTTTATCAGTAATTCAAAATTAACTGAGCAGAAAATCAATATCTCAACATAATCCCAAATTCATCATAAGAGCGATAATTTATTGATCAAATGATTGGTAATTATTAAAAAGAAAACCCTTCCGAAGTTTGAACTTGAAAGGGTTTTTATTTATTTTAAGAGGTTAATTTTATTAGGGCAGCTATTTCCGCCTTCCGCTCCCAATCTTTTTTGCAGATGATTTCCTATTCATTAGAAATTGATTACACGCAAAAAAGGATTTCCGCTCAAGTCGGGCTGCATATTCAATGTAAATCAACTTGATATCAATGCAAGAAATGTCTCATTCCTGTGAACAACATTGGGATGTGATGCTCATTCGCCGCTTCGATGGAATCACTGTCTCTCATACTTCCACCTGGCTGAATGATCGCCTTGATGCCTTCCTGAGCGCAGAAATCTACCACATCTCGGAATGGGAAAAACGCATCGGAAGCCAGCACCAACTCGCCATCGAATTTCTCTTTGGCTCTTTCTATCGCCTGTTGCGTTGCCCAGATCCTGTTCACTTGTCCTCCACCGATTCCGATGGCTTGAACACCATTTGAAACCACAATCGCGTTGGATTTCACATATTTTACCACTCTTTGAGAGAACAGCAATGCTTTTTTCTGTTCTTCTGTTGGAGGCGTTTCTGTTACCAACTTAATATCTTCTGAGAACTGGCCGTCGGCACTTTGAACCAACATTCCGCCATCGATTTTCACCCAAGCTTGTTTGTCGGTTACTGCATTTTTAATTTTGATGATTCTAAGGTTTTTCTTTTTTCTAAGGATTTCCAGAGCATCTTCGTCAAAGTCTGTTGCCATCACGATTTCAAGGAAAGTTTTGTTCAATTCCTCAGCCGTTGCCGCATCTACTTGATAGTTCATTCCGATGATGCCGCCGAAGATGGAAACCGGGTCGCATTCGAATGTTTTGGTGTAAGTTTCCAAAGCGGAAGTTCCAACCGCAACACCACAAGGCGTAGAATGTTTGACAGCACAACAAGCCAATTCATCTTTGAACTCATTCACCACCTTCCAACACAGATCCATATCTCTCAAATTATTGAAAGACAATTCCTTACCTCCCAAAATTTCAAAATCTTTCATCGCGCCATTTTCGAATGTCGAAGTGTAATACGCGGCTGACTGATGCGGATTTTCGCCGTAACGTAAGTCGGAAACCTTTTTGTAAGAAGCATTCAGGTATGTTGGATACTCTTCATCCAACAGCATTCTGGAAATTGCGGCGTCATAAGCAGAAGTCAGATTGAATACTTTTCCAGCCAATTTCTTTCTGGTTTCAATCGTCGAATCGCCGTTTTCTGACATTTCATTTTTGATGATCTCGTAATCATTCACATCCGTCAAAACCACAACCGAATTGAAATTCTTAGCGGCAGAACGCAACATAGAAGGTCCGCCAATGTCTATGAATTCTACTTTTTCGTCAAGAGAAATTTCTTTATTGACATTCTCGAAAAACGGATAAAGATTCACGATGACCATATCAATCAGACCAATTTCGTATTCGGCTACGGTTTTCATATGTTCCTCGTTGGAACGTACGGCCAACAATCCGCCGTGAACTTTCGGGTGTAGGGTTTTCACTCTGCCGTCCAACATTTCGGGAAAATCTGTGACTTTATCGATTTGAATTGGACTCAAACCGGCGTCTTTCAAATGTTTGAATGTACCGCCAGTGGAAATCAATTCATAGTTCTGTTCTTCCAGAAATCTTGCGAAATCTACCAAACCGCTTTTATCAGATACGCTGATAAGTGCTCTCTTTTTACTCATTTTTCTTTCAAATTTTACTTTTTACAGTTTTATTCAAACTGTGATTTACCGGTTCTTTCACCTCCGGATTTCTATTAATTGGTCGCTCCGACGGAGCTATTAGATTTCAAGTTTTCCATTAAAGTTAATTTTAATTAAAATTCATAAAGATTTTCATTAAAATACTTTACAATTTAAAATATGATTTTTACTTTAACTCAATTTTTCACTTATTCAAAACCATATCGATTGCTTTTGGAAAAATATCGTACTCGACAAGATGGACTTTTTCAGCTACTTTTTCGGCGGTGTCATTGTCATCAATCTCAAATTTTCCTTGCAGAATAACTTTGCCTTCGTCGATTCCCGAAGTTACATAATGAACCGTTGCGCCACTTTCTTTTTCTCCTGCTTCAATGACTGCAATGTGCACGTGATGTCCCCACATTCCTTTTCCACCAAACTTCGGTAACAGCGCTGGATGGATGTTGATCATTTTGCCTTGCCATTTATTGCAGAATTCCGGTTTCAAAATCGATAAAAAACCTGCCAGAACAATCAAATCTGTATTCTCGGGAATGGCCTGTTCAAGATTCTCGGCAAAGTCTTTTCCACGTTTAATTAATTGATTCGGGATTTGATGTTTCTGCGCTCTCTCCAGTCCGTAACATTCTCTGTCTGCAATGACTTGGATGATTCTTGCATTTCGGATTTGTCCGTTGTCAATGCAATCGATAATCCGTTGAAGATTGGTTCCTGAACCAGAAATTAAAATGGTGATGTTTTTCATTTATAAATGTAACAATGTATCAGTTTAACAATTGAATCAATTGGTAAACTGGTCCATTATTAAATTGTTAGATTGATAATTTTATTTTCTCACTTCCTTCTGTGATTTCTCCTACCTCGTAGGCATCTTCCAAAAGGTCCAGTATTTTTTCGCTGTGCTCGGCGTCTGTCACCAACACCATTCCAACGCCCATATTGAAGGTTCCGAACATCTCTTCTCTTGCGATATTGCCACGTTTTTCCAACTCCTGCATTACGGTTGGAATTTTAATTTTCGAAGCATCGATTGTTGCACAAAGTCCTTCCGGAATGATCCTCGGAACATTCTCATACAATCCGCCACCTGTGATGTGCGCAATGCCACAAACAGGTACTTCTTCCAACACCTTGTGAATATCTTGATAATACAATCTGGTAGGTACCAAAAGTGTTTCGTACAAAGGTTTTCCTTCAAATTGCTCTTCAAAATCAGGGAATATTTTTCTCACCAATGAAAATCCATTGGAATGAAATCCCGAACTTGGGATGACAATGATTTTATTTCCTTTCCTGATCTTGGAACCATCAATGATCTGGTCTTTTTCTACAATACCAACACAGAATCCAGCAACATCATAATCACCTGGCTGATACATTCCCGGCATCTCTGCTGTTTCGCCGCCAATCAATGCGCAGTTGTTGTCTTTACAGGCTTTTACCATCCCTAGGACGATTTCTGCTGCGATCTCAGAATCGAGTTTTCCGCAAGCCAGATAGTCCAGGAAAAACAAGGGTTTTGCACCGTGGCAAAGGATATCGTTCGCACACATAGCGAAACAGTCTACGCCGATAGAGCTATATTGCTTGGTATCAAGAGCGATCTTCAGCTTGGTTCCCACGCCATCCGTACCGGAAACCAAAACCGGATTTCTGTACCCTGCTATTTCATAGAAAGCACCAAAGCTTCCCAGATTATTCAGAACATTTTTGTTATGGGTTTCTGCAACAGCAGATTTTATCTTATCTACTGTTTTGTAACCTTCTTCTTTATCTACGCCGGCTGATTTGTAAGTATTGCTCATTTTTAGATTTTTGTTGTCGGATCGAAACCCAACATTATAAATAGATCACCACGTTGTGGTTTTTTGGATTTTCAATATCATTCATAAGATGCTACGCTGTGCGCCTAACAGATCATTATGAGGTGGTTCAAATGATTTTTTGATTCTTCTACTCTTTCAGGTTTTTAAGGCCTGAAAGAATATCAGAATTTACTAGATTTATTTCAAACTTACTTTTCAAATTTTTAAAATAAAAAGGCCGACAATCTTATAGATCGTCGGCCGTTATTTTAGTTCACAAGTTCAGAGGTGATGGTGTAATTCTTTTCGCAAGAATTAGGATATTTCTCAAAATGAACTTGTTGATTTATCACTTTCATTATTTGATAGCAAAGTTACGCATTCTTAACATAACATACCAAAACCTTATCCAAAAAAGTTTTTAACAATAGACAGTTTTTCTTCGAATTCTGCCTTTTTCTCCTCATTTACAATGCCTTTTTCAGGATCGAAAGTTTCTTTGAATTTTGGTAAAATGAAACTCTGTAAAACATTAGCGCCACTAAAAGGTGCTCTTGCCTCAAAAGCCGCCACTACATTTTTCCCACCGCCAGGTCCTGGTGCTGTTGCCAACAAGAGAACCGGTTTTTCGCCAAAATGCTTGCGATCTTTGATTCTGGAGATCCAGTCAAATACGTTTTTAAATGCGGCTGTGTAAGTGCTATTGTACTCAGCCAGAGAGATAATTAGCAAATCTGATGCATCAATAGCCTCAGCAAACCTAAGGGCCAACGTCGGAATACCATCGTGCTTTTCTCTGTCTACGCTGAAGATCGGCATTTCGTAGTCGTTCAGGTCTAGAACTTCTGTTTGCGCCCCTTCGAATTGTGTTGCAGCATACTCTGCTAAGGTTTTATTAATTGATTCTCTGGAGTTGCTTGCCCCAAAAGCTACTATTTTCATTAATTTTAAATTTAAGTTGCAAATGTATTGACTTTAAAATTGATTACAATTGACATATGATATTAATCAACTCACTCTAAGAGCTTCTTTAAATTACATTAAAATGATTTCCCAGACCTTAAAGGGCGTAATTTTGACCAAATTTTGAAGGCATCTTTCCAACCTTTAGGATTGGGGAAAAGAAAAATATCTTAGAAATTTTATCTTTTAATTATGCAGACTCAAATAAAACCTCTTACCAACGAACCGTTTTTAAGAGCTGTCTAATAATAAAAAAATAACAATCAAACCAGATGATTGCCATTAGATACAATTGGTCTTAAAATTGATATTGAAAAATCAAACACCTTCCATTATTGATTAACAATTATAAATCTGCACCGCTATGATCTTCGACAAAAACTTTCTGAAACCGAACAACGAGATGACCTATCACGTTTATCAAGAAGAATCTGAAAATGCAGACTTCATAAATCCTTACAACGACAATCCTTACATGCTAAGTTCCCTTCAAAAAATCAAGAACAGGACGCGTTGTCAAAAGAAAAAAGCGATCATTAACGCTTGCCTTGATGCTTATAGCAATGATTTGGTTGAGAATCCTGAGATTAATATCTTTAAAAATCCGGATCAAATCTCCCCATCATCTTCTTTTGCGGCCTACGCAAAATCTTCTTATCAAAAAGTGCTGAAAGATTTGGAAAACATTCAAAAGCTGATTGATAAACTAGATGTTAACGAACCTGATACGATTAGAATTATATCTTAATCATATTATTTCACAACATATATAATTTAAAGACCTACAATTTACAGGTCTTTTTTTTGTGATTGTAAATGAATGCAATATGAATAGATCACAGTCCGAAAACATCTGTTAAATTTGTAAAGAGGTGATTTTATTAATAAAAACTATATTTTCTCACAATGAGATAATAAAGATTTTATTATATTTGTCAGCAACCACTAAATATATTTTATGTTAAAGAAAATTGTGTTTCTTAGTCTTATAACAATCACTTATACGGCTTCTAACGCCCAAACCAAAACTATTCCCGTTTACCTGGATGATTCTAAACCTGTGGAACAAAGGGTAAAAGATGCCCTTTCCAGAATGACTTTGGAAGAAAAAGTAGCCATGCTTCACGCCCAGTCCAAATTTAGTTCTGCTGGTGTTCCAAGACTGGGAATTCCGGAATTCTGGACCACAGATGGTCCTCATGGCGTGCGTGCGGAGGTGAAATGGGACGAGTGGGACCAAGCTGGCTGGACCAATGACTCCATCATTGCCTACCCTGCGCTGACGGCTTTGTCTGCTACCTGGAATAAGAAAATGTCCTGGAATTACGGTAAAGCTTTGGGAGAAGAAGCGAGATACAGAAAAAAAGATATTCTTTTGGGTCCAGGTGTCAATATCTACAGAACACCACTGAACGGGAGAAACTTCGAGTACATGGGAGAAGATCCTTTCCTGACATCCAAAATGGTCGTGCCATACATCCAAGGCGTACAGTCTAATGGCGTCGCAACTTCAGTCAAACATTATGCCCTCAACAATCAGGAGATGTTCCGCCACACGAGTAACGTAACTGTAGATGACAGAACATTGTATGAGATCTATCTACCACCGTTCAAAGCAGCTGTGACAGAAGGCGACTCGTGGACTATTATGGGCGCCTATGATATGTACAAAGGCCAATACGCCAGTCAAAACCAATATCTCTTAAATGATATTTTGAAAGGCGAATGGAATTACAAAGGTGTTGTAGTCTCCGATTGGGGCGCAGTGAACAATACAGAACAGGCGATCAAAAACGGTCTCGATCTGGAATTTGGAAGCTGGACAAATGGATTGTCTGCCGGAACCAAAAATGCCTACGACAATTATTATCTGGCTCAGCCTTATCTTGACCTCATCAAATCAGGAAAAGTAGGCACCAAAGAACTGGATGACAAAGTCACAAGACTTCTGAATCTGGCTTACAAAACCACGATGAACAAAAATAAACCGCTCGGAAACGTTGGTTCTGAAGACCATAAAGCGGTTGCAAAACAAGTTGGAGAAGAAGGCATTGTTCTGTTGAAAAATCAAAACAATGTATTGCCTATCGACCTTAACAAAGTTAAAACCATTGCTGTCATTGGTGAAAACGCGATCAAGATGATGACTGTTGGCGGTGGATCTTCGTCGCTGAAAGCCAAATACGAAACGCTGCCATTGGATGGTATCAAATCCCGTTTTGGGAAACAAGCAGAAGTGACTTACGCAAGAGGTTACGTAGGTGATCCCGGCGGCGAGTACAATGGTGTAAAATCCGGACAAGACCTGAAAGATAACCGGTCTGCAGATGTCATTTTGAATGAAGCGATAGAACTTGCAAAAAAATCAGACTTCGTGATCTTTGTGGGCGGACTGAACAAAGCAGACCATCAAGATGCAGAAGGTGTAGACAGAGAAGGCTACGGATTGCCTTACAATCAGGACAGAGTGATCACAGCCTTGTCAAAAGCGAATCAAAATCTGGCTGTTGTTTTGGTTTCTGGGAATGCAGTGGCAATGCCTTGGATCAATGATGTACCGGCCATTGTAGAATCTTGGTATTTGGGTTCTGAGGCAGGTCATTCGCTAGCTGCGATTTTGGCCGGCGATGCCAATCCGTCAGGGAAATTACCGTTCTCCTTTCCAGTGAAGCTCGAAGATAACGCAGCGCACAAATTGGGCGAATATCCTGGAAACAAAGAAGAGTTGGCTGCCGGAAAAGGCAAAGACCAGAAAAACCCAATCAATATTACTTATAACGAAGGCATCTTCGTGGGTTACCGTTGGCACGACACCAAAAAGATCAAACCACTTTTCAGTTTCGGTCACGGGTTGAGTTATACGACGTTTGACTTTGGGAAAGCGAAAGCGGACAAAAACACCATGAGCCAAGAGGACCAGATCACCTTTACTTTTACAGTAAAAAACACAGGTAAAAAAGCAGGCGCTGAAGTGGCTCAGCTTTACATCTCTGATTTGAAATCGTCTGTTCCAAGACCAAGCAAAGAACTGAAAGGTTTCGAAAAAGTGTTTCTGAATCCAGGCGAAGAAAAACAAGTGAGCATTACGGTGGACAAAGCAGCTTTAAGCTTCTTCGATGCTGATAAGCACGCCTGGGTGGCCGAGCCAGGAGACTTCGAAGCGCTGATTGGAAATTCTTCTGATAATATTAAAACTAAAGTGAAGTTTACTCTGAAGTAAGTCATTCTTAAATCAATCATAACAAAAGCCTGAGAGATTCTCGGGCTTTTGTTGTTTTTACATTACATCTTTTGCCAGTACTGATAGTCGCCAGCGGAGCATTATTAACGGTCATAGAAGTGGTGCTTATCCTGATAGCATATAGCTAGTCGCTTAGATGTTTACAGTCGCTTGAATCTTAAGATCAAACCGTGTTTTGATGCACAATCCGCAGCCCGACCTGAGTGGAGCTCATTTTTTGCGGATGCTAAAATTTCTATGAAAATGAAATCGTCTGGCAAAAAATAGCGGGAACGGAGGGCGGATAAAGCTGCCCAAATGATCAACCTCAAGCTGAAGCCTTAATTCCTCAATCAACAAAAAAAACCCGAAAGATAATTCTCTCGGGTTTTACTATTCAGCTTACTATGGCTATCAATTACTCCACAATAATTTTTGAAGACTGGTTTTTGATTGTCACCACGTAAATACCCCTGGGCAATTTACGAAGGCTTACTTTACCATTGTTCTCGATTTTATCGATGGCTTGCACCAACTGACCGTTGAGGCTGTAGATCTTCACGGTGTCGTTCTTATCGATGCCGCTGATGTAGAACTCGTGGTTCTTCACAGGGTTTGGATAGATAGTGATCTTTTGACTTGCAGCAGCGGTCTCATCTGTCGCCAGTCCTGAGAAACAAGTCCAGGAAAGGTTGTCAAAAGACACACGGTTGCTGGTGGTGTCATCCACCAATTCTATTACGATATTGCCTGCAACATTGATGTTATTAACAGTGATAGTAGCAGCCGTTTTGGAGTAAGGAATTTGACCTTTCACCACGCCGTTTACTTTCAAGGTGTAATTTCCGTTCGAGTCTGCAAAAGGCAAATAGGTTTTCACAGTCAGCGATCCGATGCCCCCAGAAATGGTTGAAGATTTCAAAGAACCTTTTCTGATGCAGACAGCTCTGTTACTGGCACCGTCTATATTGATCTGGCTATCTGTTCTTGCAGACGTTGCAGTCCAAACGATGCCTTTGTTAGACCATTCTCTGTCTAAGTAAGAAGAGTTGGTTGCAGGTATATTTTCGAAATCTTCTGTGCCGCAGGTGGTCTCTGGCTCACCGGGATTTCCCGGCCCTGGTGTTCTTACCACGATAGTACTGCTATTTTCAGATTTATTGCCTGCAGCATCTTTTGCTACCACGTAGAAACTGTACTCCGTCCCTTGCGTAAGTCCTGTCACCGTTCCGCTGTTTGCGGAAACAGATATTTTCAGGACATTGTCTACAAAGATATCATAAGCAGTCACGCCGACATTTTCATTGGACGCAGTCCAGGCCAAAGATACAGTGGTTAAAGTAGCACCGGTAGAAACTAGATTAATTGGTGCAGATGGTGCTTCGGTATCGCCTGCAGTCCCGCCGTTGAAGGTGTCTGGCCAAGTGTTCTGTGCAGCTGGGCCACCCCAGATCACCGTTGCCAGATAGGCATTATCGATGAATGGGTTTCTGTTTTTCTGGATACCGGCCACTACATTATTTCTCTGTCTCTCGAAGTCTGAAACGGGATCTTCTACATTCCATTTTAACAAGATATCCGGGAAGTCAGACGCGTAAGTGGCTGGATTCATGGTGATGTTCAAAGGAAGACATCTGGTGTTGTATCTCACGTACATATACATCAGGATTCTGGCTACATCGCCTTTCCACTCGTCACCTGGGTACCATCCACCGCGGCTTGTTTTATAGGCTGTTGCTCCTGTACCGTCATCAAAAAGAAGACTTCCTCTGGTACTGTTGAGTGTGTTGTCTGCCGGACGCAGGTGGTGACCATCGGAACCAGGACCTGACTCGCCCAAGTTAGGCGTTCCTTTGGATTTTGCATACACATGTTCGCGGTTCCACTGTGCGCTGTAGGGACGGCTTCTCTGGTGTGTCCCAGAACTTTGAGAGCCATAGATCAACAGCAGATTGGATGGATTTTCCGGGTCTGCGTCACTGGTTTTGAATAGCGATGCCAAGCCTGCAGAATAGCTGATGGTCTGCGTTTGCGTTGTGGTAATCAATGTCGCAAGATCTGCTTTCAGTTCGTTTTTGGTTTTGGTAAAGTTGACGCCCGAATAATAAGACGGTGCCGACTGTGCAAAACCTACAAAAGAAATAAGACCTGCTAAAAATGAAAATTTCAATTTCAATTTCATAAGATATATTTAATTAATTTTAATCGTTGTTGCAGCATGATCATTGAAGTAGATCTCCAATGCGTGGTCCTGCATAGCAATGGGGACCGGCGCCTCAAACTCAAGAAAGACCAGATGATCAAAGCGGTATAAGGTTGCTTTCATATCAATATCCGTCATGGAAGAATGGATGCTGACCTCCATACCCAATTCTGGGGTATCATGATGGAAGCCCGGGTGCGAGAACTTCATTTGATGCTCAGAAAAAGACAACACCGTGGTCCAAAGTCCCGGATGTTTCTCACCTTCTCCTACGAAGAGCTGATTGGTCACCGCATTGATTCCGATGACGTACAGTGGTGCATTCTTCCCACCCACACTAATGCCTTTCCTCTGACCAAGCTTGAAAAGTGCTGTTCCTGAATGTTCGCCTACCAGAAAACCATCAAAGAGATCGTAATTTCTTCTGGCAGCCTTGCTTACCAGCTCATCTCTTTTAGAATGAAAGACTGGCTCTTTCTGATTATAAATTGAAGATATGGCGGAAATTTCAATGATTTGACCTTGTTTACACACAGATAATAGATTATTTGTTACGCCCGATGAAGCTAAAGTCAATTATTTTTAACTAATAGATAACGGGGCGCTAAAGTAACTAAATTAAATTAAATACAGTGTGCCTGGCATCAAGTTTTACAAATCCGTAACAAAGCCAGTAAATCTCATTTTGCATTGGTTTTTTTAAACCGTAATCTTATCATGTCGAGTAGCGAAGCGTACCGAGAACCCTGCTGATGACCTTGAGCCTGCAAACCCACCAACAAAAAAGACCCAGACAAAAGTCTAGGTCTTATGATGATTGAATGAAAGACGCTTAAAGGTTCTGATCCTCGTGTTTTCCTTCATTGATCTCCTCTACCATCTTGGCATTGAAGGCTGGCAGATCTTCTGGCGTTCGGCTGGTCACGAGACCATTGTCTACCACCACTTCACTGTCTTCCCAGATCGCTCCTGCATTTTTAAGATCGATACTTATAGAATCTACAGAGGTCATTTTTCTGCCTTTTACCGCTTCTGCGTTGATCAGGATCTGAGGGCCGTGGCAGATAGCGGCCACTGGTTTATGCTGCGTGAAGAAATCCTGCACAAAAGAAAGGGCCTTATCATTGGTTCGCAACTGATCCGGATTGATCACACCACCCGGAAGCACCAAGGCATCATAAGCTGACGCCGACACCTCATCCAGGGTTTTATCTACGTCATATTCTTTTCCCCAGTCCTTTTCTGCCCAAGCTTTTATGGTTCCAGAATTGGGGCTGATGATGTGCGTCGTCCAGCCTTGTTGTTCCAAATATGCTTTTGGAGAGCTCAATTCACTTTCTTCAAATCCGTGGGTCGCCAAGATGGCAATGTTCTTAGATGTCATATTTTTATTTTTTGGTTGGTATGATAAGCTGTAAGAAAATATCATGCCGAGTAGTGGTTTCGGAATTATAAAAATTTGTTAAAGCGGGAACGTGGGATGATTGATCAATGATATGTTGGTTCCACAGTCCTAAAGGGAACAAGATTTCTAAGTAAATGGGTTATCAGTTGTAAAGTTGAGAATGTTTAAATTTGCACGCATTAAAAAAAAACAAAACAATGACGGTAAATGATTTGGTTGGTATTTATTCAGTTCAAGGAAGCAATCAGGATGAGATAAGTGATAGTTCTTACCAAGGAACTCTCACACTTTCACTCGACGAAAACAACAGAATCATTGCGCAATGGCTCATCGGCGACCACGAACAAAACGGGACTGGTTTTTTTAAAGATCAAATTCTGGTTATCAATTTCAATTATCTAGGCGAAGATAAAGAAATCTACAAAGGAACTGCTGTCTACCGCTGTCTCTCCAAAGATATTCTGGATGGCTTCTGGTCCGAGAAACACGGCAATCCGCTGTATCTGGGAAGTGAATATGGTGTGCGGATTGGTTTGCCTGCTTATTTAAACTGACCGATTCATTGGTTTTTCAGGTGCGATTCGCTCTTTATTGTCATTATCTTTTCTCATTAAGAGTTTGTTTGAAAAATGCTGAGACCATCTCGTTTTAGGCGTTTTTTATTATATTTTTATCTAATCCTGAAATAACAAAAATTGGGTTTCCGTCCATCGTTTACCATCTACTAGATTATTTTTCTGCCTATATAACCATCATTTTAAAATCTTATAGATATGGCAAAAATTTATTCAGATTCTCATTAAGATATGCTTACTTTGAGTGCAGTGCACAATGGTCGTCTGGTGCTTTTTCATTTTTATTTTTTTCTATTATTTCCTTTATGTATTTGTATTCTACGCATAGAAATTTTCTGTTTCTGTGTAGATTTTGCCATTGCAGATTTTTGAACAGGCTCGTGTTCGCGTTCATTTTTTTTTAGAAATTCATTTTCTCTAGACATATCTAGATTTTCGTATTCTATTTTATCCAGCAAGAGATTTAAAGAATAGCGGTCAATGTCGTGACCAGATGTATTAAGGTCTACAGGATAATTTTTTCCCTGATTATTCCAACCCTTTAGTTTGATTAACATTCGAGGGCTGTCTGGATTATAGCCGGCCTGAAATAAGACGTGAGAGAGCTTTTTAGGTTCTGAAAATTTATTTTTTCTGAAATTTTTATAAAGACGTGATAGAATAAAGTCGCCAGGCTCACGATATTCTACATTCTTTTCCCCCGATTTCATATGGTACAGGTAAACCGTTTTAATGGTTAGGAAAAGATAATCATCTTTGGTAAGACCCAAGTTACTGATGGTTTTCTCTAATTCTAAATTTTTAATCATAACTCTTTTTTTTTGATGGTAGTAATTGCTAAATTAAAACAATAATTGTCGCAACTTCCGTATTTTATTTTCCTATTTATTATTACCTTTTGACTTCTGCTGTAGATTTATTCCTATTTCTCTTAAAATTCTACGCATGCTCTAGCACATTTTTATACACCTCATCCTACGTAATCGGTGGATAGCCAAACTCGTGGAGTTTCACAATATATAGCCAAAAAACAACAGCTCCGGATGACCGGCATCCGTAAAAAAAAGAGCTTTACCATTATCACCTTCCCGTAATGCTCACTCAAACAGCCTACAAACCCGACATTTAAAGATTTTTACAAATTTTCAATCCCTATTATAAAAATTTATCACTAAAAATACAATTTGTTATTAAAATATTGATTCATTGTAATTCACAAATAATCAGGCCTCGATCATCAGGCCGTCTGCATTGCCATTCACATAAGTTGGGATGCGCAATTGCCTAGTTAAAATGACGCTCTACGACGCTATGCTGTATAACAAAACAGAAGCACCATGGCCTCTGTCATAAGCTTATTTTTTCGGAAATTGAGAATCTCTTTTTCTATCTGCATAACGGAAATAAGAACCAAATCATATCCAGCTTTTTCAAAACTGCTGATGCTTTTAAAAATATGACAATGGCCTGCCAAAATAGGAACAAAAGCTATAAATTTAGTGATTCAAAATTTCTTCCAATTTGCATCTGTAGATGAGCACGATAGAAATGCGGTTTCACAGAGCTTCATGAAAAAAATTAAAACTAATGAAAATCCTGATCATAGAGGACGAAATAGAACTGGCAAAAAGCATTGCGGCATATCTTTCGGAAGAAAACTACCTTTGCGAATATGCTGCGACTTTTGCACAAGCCATTCATAAAATAGAGCAATACCACTATGACTGCATCCTGCTGGATATCATGTTGCCAGACGGGAACGGCCTGAGCATCCTAGAACTGCTGAAGGCGCAGAACAAACAAGACGGCGTGATCATCATCTCTGCCAAAAATGCCTTGGATGATAAGGTAAAAGGACTACAACTGGGCGCAGATGATTACCTGACCAAGCCATTCCATCTGTCTGAACTAATGGCACGGATCTTCTCGGTCATCCGCCGGAAGCAGTTCAACAACGCCAATATGATCACACAGAATGAGCTGCAAATCAACCTTCTTGCAAAATCTGTCTCTATTAATAATGAGCTTATCGCATTGACGAAAAAAGAATTTGATCTCCTGATCTATTTCATCGGGAACAAAAACAAAGTGATCTCCAAAAGCACTCTGGCAGAGCATCTTTCCGGCGACTTCGCTGATATGCTGGACAACCACGATTTTGTGTATGCCCACGTGAAAAACCTGAAAAAGAAGCTGTATGATGCAGGCTGCGCCCATTATGTGAAAACTGTGTACGGAACGGGATATAAGTGGATTTCTGATTAATGATAAGCTATGAAATATGAATGAGAAAATGAATACTTTAAAAGATAAGCGCTTTAACTTTGACATTAGAATTGCAAAGCTTTATACACATCTTATAAACTTTAAAAAAATTTGTACTGAGTAAATTGACCAAAGAATGGAACTGCCCTAGAAGCACTTATTGGAGAAGTTCAAAATGTTGAAAAAAAAAGATTTTAGATATAAACCTGCACAAAGAATGTGACGAATCCATCAATTGGCTGGCAGTTTTATTTCAAACAGAATAGTGATCAGCTTTAGAATTTGACCCTATTAATTTTGATGCTTCAGAAATATTAAAAATAACGCGTCGTGCGTTTATCACAACTAAGAACAGTATTAAAAAGTCATCAATTATAAATCATCATTCGTTTGCAACCTCTTTTAACCAAAACCACGAAGCCTTTTATCATTTATGTCCTCATTATTCTGGTCATCAGTATTCCTGTTTATTATCTTGTTGTGGATGCGATCTGGAAACATGAGCTGGATGAGCATCATGAGATTGTGGCAAAAAAAACGGCACAACAGCTCAACGGCTTGCATCTAACGAACGGACAACTGACAGAAACGATCACATTGTGGAACCGAATACAGCCTACCACAAACATCCAAAGTGTAAAACCCAATGATGATCTCAAAGACCACGTCTACATTCTGGAAAAGCACCACGCTTTCCTTAATTTTGAAGCCATAGACCGCTTCAGAGTTCTGTCCAAGGTTATCTACCTCAATGGTAAACCCTTCCGCTTCCGTGCAGAAACCAATATTGAAGAAACCCAGGAAACCATCTTCTTCATCACCGTAACGGCAGTCATTCTCTTTATCCTGATCGTTACAGGCTTGCTCTATCTGAACAGCAGACTATCCCGCTCTGTCTGGGAACCTTTCAGAATGACGCTTCATCAGCTCCAAACTTTCCATCTCAACCAGCAAACTCACATTGAGTTTGACAGGACGAACATCAAGGAATTCGAGGAGCTGCATCAATCCTTAAGCAAATTAATAGACAAGAACATCTCTGTTTACAAAACGCAAAAAGAGTTTACAGAAAATGCCTCTCACGAGTTGCAAACCCCGCTTGCTATTCTGAAAAACAAACTGGACATCCTTCTGCAAAGCGAAGATCTGACGGAGAACCAATACCAGATTGTCGAAGAAATGAACAAGGCCCTGTCCCGAAGTTCCAGGATTAACAAGAATCTGTTGCTACTGGCAAAGATCGACAACAGCCAGTTTGACAATACGGAATCCATCCAGTTTGATGTATTGCTGCAACAGTGCATCGAGCAGTTGGAAGAACATTTTGTGCAGAAAAACATGGCTGTTAGACTTGACATTACAAAAGGCATCACAGTGCAAGGAAACAGCAGCCTGATGGAAGTTCTGGTGAACAATCTAATCCTGAATGCCATACGACATACACCCTTTGAAGGTTTTATCGCCATAAAACTGACAGATTCTGTTTTTGAAATATCTAATTCTGGAACACAGCCACTGGATCAGGATTTGCTTTTTAAAAGATTTTCTAAATTGTCCAAAGATCATCGCGGGAGTGGTTTGGGGCTAGCAATCATCAGGGAGATCTGTCTGCTTCAGCAATGGAACATCCATTATCATTTTCAAAATGGTCATCATTTTTTCACCATTGGCCCATAAAATTACATCTGAAATTCAAGTATTCTAAAAATTCAAATTTTATTCTAAATTTAAGTGTTAATTTACCGGTCAAACACTGCACAGTTATGAACGCTAAGGCACTAATTGCAAAACTATTCAAAAGCAGATTTTCTGTATTATTTTCGATATTAAGTTTATACGTTGTCCTATCCTTTATCATAAGGCTTATCTTTATGATCTGGTCTTCCCAAGATCTGGACCTTAATCTCCTTCATATTGTAAGGGCATTTTTCACTGGATTCAGTTTTGACATTGCCGTTGGTGCATTATTCCTGTTTTTATACGCTGTGTATCTTTTGCTGTTTCCAAAAAAATGGATCGGCTCCAAATTCGACAGGATCTTCACTTATTTTTATCTGATCCTTATCCTCATAATCATCTATTTCAGTCTTTTGGCAGAGATTCCTTTTTGGGATGAGTTTGGTGTCAGGTTCAACTTCATTGCGGTAGATTACCTGATCTACACTTATGAAGTGATAGAGAATATCAACCAGTCTTATCCACTTCCGGTCATTTTCGGCGTTTTGGTAGCTTTGGTTTGGCTGACACTATTTTTTCTTAAAAAGAAGGGTGCGTTTAGACATGCCTTTTCCGACAAACGATCTATCTCTATCCGTTTGAGATTCGCATTTCCTGTTTTGCTCATTGGCATCGCTCTAGGAACATTTTTAAAAAACAAACAGGCCGAATCGACAGACAATCTGGTGATCAATGAATTAGGGAAAAACGGTGTGTTTTCATTCTTCACGGCCTTCAAAGCGAATGAGTTGGACTATATGACTTTTTATCCCAGCATTCCTGATCACGACGCTTACAAGGTTCTCAAAACGGATCTTCTTCAAAACAATCAAACCTACGTGACCAGCCAATGGGACGACATCTCACGTTCCACGAAAGGAGAACAGGAACAGAAACCCAATATCATACTGATCACCATAGAGAGCTTCAGCGGCGAATTCCTTCAGGCTTTTGGCAACAAAGACCATATTACGCCTAACTACGACAGACTTGCCAATGAGAGTATTTTCTTTACAAACCTCTACGCCACAGGCACCAGAACCGTGCGTGGCATGGAAGCATTGACCCTATCTGTTCCTCCAACGCCGGGAAACAGCATTGTAAGGCGTCCTAATAATCAGAATTTATTTTCCATTGCAAGCATTCTGAAAAAGAAGAACTACCAGCCCTATTTCATTTATGGCGGCGACGGTTATTTTGACAATATGAATAACTTCTTTGGCGGTCAGGGATTCGACATTGTAGATAGAAACAGAGGAAATGCGCTGTCTGACGACATCAAAACAAAACGTTTCCAGATCCCGGATCAAGAGGTCAGCTTTGAAAATGCCTGGGGTATCTGTGACGAGGATCTCTACAGACAATCTATAAAATATGCCGATAAAAACAGCAAAGCTGGCAAGCCATTCTTTGAGTTTGTAATGACGACATCCAACCACAAACCGTACACCTTCCCGAAAGGTAAAATAGACCTGCCGCAAGGAGACAGAAACGCCGCCGTGAAATACACAGATTATGCGTTGGGCAAATTTTTGGCTGAAGCGAAAACCAAACCTTGGTTTCAGAATACAGTGTTTGTGATCGTGGCAGATCATTGCGCCAACAGTGCTGGGAAATGGGAGATCAACATAAAAAACCACCACATCCCTGCAATCATCTACAATCTGAAACTACAACCTGAAAAACTCACGCGCCTTACCTCCCAAATAGATGTGATGCCGACTCTGTTTGGTTATTTGGGCTGGAATTACAATAGCAGTTTGTACGGAAAAGACATCAACCAAACCAAACTGGGAGAAGAACGTGCTTTTATCGGCAATTACAGAACACTTGGAATGCTGAAAACCAATATCTTTACGCAGATTGATGACAGAAAAAGGGTGAAACAATTTGATGTTTCGGGAGCAGACCAGACCTTTTCAGAAATTAAGAACCAAAACAAAACATTAGTTTCAGAAACAATTGCTACCTACCAAACTGCCAGCGAAAGATTCAAGAATGGAAAAATGAAAGCCCAATAAGCGACAAAAGGAATTGAATTTTAAATATCTTCCAATTCTAATATAAAATTTGAATGAAAAATAGCGAGCAACCCATAAAATAGTGCCGGTAACAAAACTGTTTTGCCTGATGAAGGAAGTCTGATCTTATTGGGCAGCCTTGCAGTCTTTCCTATTATTAATATACAAAGAGATCCACTATTGGATTGCTGTTCTTTTTGCAAGATGCCTGGACACCGCATATGGCGATTCAAGTAAAAATTTGGGTTTTCGCGATATATTCGGATTGGTGATCAATGGAGCAATGTTACGGATGGCGCTAATTCTCCACCATTTCACAAAAATCATATCGGTCACTCAACTGGTGATGACTTAGAATAATAGGCGGAATTGTTGCGCAATATGACGGAACAAAAGCGTTTTCCGAAACCGACTTCACAGAAGATCTGCAGGCGGTTGACATTCCTGTTTTGGCTCTTCACGGAGAAGACGATCAAATCGTGCCTATCGAAAATACCGCTTTAAAAGCAATTAAGCTATTAATAAACAGACCTTAATAATACATCCAGGCTTCCCGCATGGCTTGCCAGTGACAGAAGTAGCGACAATCAATACTGATCTTTTGGAATTTATTGAGGCTTGAGCGGATTCTAAACATGACGTTAATGGGTGAACCCATCGGTTTGTCCTTTTTTTGTTTCTAAAAATGAAAAAATGATGGTGACTTTGACAGTAATAATACTTAATTTGTAACTTATTATTTTGAAATCTAAATGAAAACAGGCTTTACTCCATTTTTTGTCGCCCTTATTGTCGGGACTTTTCAAGCGCAGACCAAAGATACATTAGCAGAAAAAATATTGATTTACCAATTACCCATCGGGGCTTGGGGAAAACAATTGCATGACGGCAAAAGCGTCAATTACAACTTGCCAGTAGATCAAAATCTGTATGACAAAATAAAAGCCACCGGTGATGCGCATGCCACGATCGACAATAATGCGACGACGAGAGAAATCAATGTTTTGATCAAGGCTTACAAGACGACAAAAAATCCAGCGTATCTATCAGCCGCAGAAAAAGGAATCAACTACCTACTGGCAATGCAGTATGACAACGGCGGTTTTCCGCAGTATTATCCAAATAAATCGATCTACAGAAAGCAGATTACATACAATGACAACGCCATGATCAATGCCTTAACGGTTCTTTACAACGCTGCAGAAGGTAAAAATGATTTTGATGTCATTACCTCTGAATTAAAATTAAAATCAAAAACTGCAGTCAAAAAAGGCGTTGACTGCATCATCAGTAATCAAGTTTCGCAAAACGGAAACCCTACAATCTGGGCCGATCAATATGACGAGATCACTTTAAAACCAGCCAAGGCCAGAGCGTTCGAACCCATATCGTTAGCCACCGGAGAATCTGTAGGCATTGTAAGATTTCTGATGACCCTAGCAATAACACCAACCATTGAAAAATCAGTAACTGCAGCTATCAAATGGTTCAAAGCGAACAAAATAGAAGGTTACAGCTATAAGGTTGTGAAAGAAAATCACAAAACAATCCGCGTTCTATCAGAAGAAAAAGGTGCTGTGATCTGGGCAAGATTTTATGAAATTGAAACCAACAAACCCATCTTCGGTGATCGTGATAACAGTGTGAAATATAACTATCAGGAAATATCGGAAGAAAGAAGAAACGGATACAGCTGGTACAACGATTCTGCTGATAAACTGATTACCAGAGACTTCCCACAATGGCTAACTCATAACCAACTTTCTCAGTCAATCTTATAATCAGTTAGTGTTAAAAAATAAAATTTGTTTGGTCGGTAAGGTCTTTTAGTTGTAGTTTTGCTAACGCTGTTAGAAAAATAAAATAATGGGCTTACACGAACGTCGTCAAAGAGAAAAAGAATCTATCCGGGCAAATATTTTGCAGGAAGCTTTCAACTTGGCCAAAACGGAAGGTTGGGCTTCACTTTCTATCCGCAAAATCGCAGACGCTATAGAGTACAGCGCACCTGTGGTTTATGATTATTTTGAAAACAAGGAAGCCATCTTGTATGAGATTTCTTTAAATGGTTTTCATCAACTGCACATCGAACTGCTGAAAGCTCAGAAGAAACATGAGACGCCGGAAGATCAGCTGACAGCAATCGTAGACGCTTATTGGAAATTTGCTTTCAAGAACAAAGAATATTACCAGCTGATGTTTGGTCTGGGAATGCAGTGCAGCGGAAAAGGAATGATGAAGGAAGAGTTTTCCTCTTTTCAGGATATGCTCTATGAATGCACTCTGGAAATCATCAATAAAAAAGGATCAAATCCTGCTAATGCCTGCCACTCTTCTCACGCCTTGTTCTCAGCAGTCCACGGATTGATCTCGATTATGATGATGAGAAATGATGATATCCCTTCTACCATGAACAAAACGACACTGGACGAAACGGTTTCAGCTTTTATAAAATCATTGTAATTTTTTTGGGATCAGAAAATTAACACTGTTAGTAAAATTAACATCACATTAAAACAAAGTCTTTTTATGGATTCGATCTTTTATCAATCAAAAGCGGCTTATTAAATTAACACTGTTAGATATACTAACTATTTTAAATCATATTTTAAATCATATTAAATTAAACCATTATGGAAACAAAAATCTAAGCAAAACGGAATGTTATATTTTTTTGAACAAATCATTAACACTGTTAGGAAAAATAACTACAAAACTATTAAGAACACAGCTAACTTATTCTAAAAATTCAAACTTCAAAATGAAAACTATTACTAAAATAAAAATGATCATACTTTTATCAAGTATCTTGCTTTTACAAAACTGTACCAAGGCTGCAGAAGGTGCAGGAACAACGGCACCAGCACCGGAATTACCAGTTTATACGGTCATTACATCCAACACATCTACTTTTCAGGAATTCCCCACCGCTTTGGAAGGGAAGAATAATGTCGAGATCAGGTCACAGGTTGATGGCTACCTGGACAAAATCTTTGTGGAAGAAGGCGCATTCGTAAGAGCAGGACAGCCTTTATTCAAAATAGATTCCAGGTCTTACGGCGAACAGGTGAATATGGCAAGTGCCAATCTACAAGCGGCCAACGCCAACATTCAGAAAATGAAAGTGGAAGTTGACCGGCTCACCACTTTGGTGGCAGAAAAAGTGGTTTCTGATGTTCAGCTGAAAACGGCAAAAGCCAATTACGCAGTAGCAGTGGCAACAGCAGCTCAGGCAAAAGCTTCTTTGAGTGGCTCCAGGATTACTAATGGTTTTACAACTATCACGGCACCTGTCAGCGGTTATCTCGGCAGAATTCCTTACAAAAAAGGAAGTTTGATTTCCAAAACCGACGCTACTCCACTGGCTTTCGTTTCGGACATCAGTGAGATCTATGCTTACTTCTCCATCAGTGAAATCGATTTTATCGCTTTTCAAAAGAAATATGTAGGTGCAACCCTTGAAGAAAAAATGAGAAACATGCCATTGGTTGATCTCATCATTGCGGACAATACAACGTATCCTGAAAAGGGAAAAATGAAAATGATCGATGGGCAATTCGATACAAGCACAGGCGCAATCACCGTTCGTGCCACCTTCCCCAATCCAAACGGAACTTTGAGAAGTGGTAACACAGGAAAAGTAAGAATGCCTCAACTGTTATCAAATGCCGTGGTCATCCCACAAGAATCGACCTTCGAAATTCAGGACAAAACTTACGTTTATGTTCTTGGGAAAGATAAAACGGTGACCAGCAAACCAATCACGATCTCTGGAAAAACTGACAATTATTATTTCATTTCCGAAGGACTTAAAAAAGGCGATCAGATCGTTTTCACAGGTTTGGGCAACCTAAAAGACGGCGCCGCTATCAAACCCAAAATGATCTCTTCTGACAGCCTATTGACATCAACACCTCTTTAGCTAATGGCAAATGGCTTCTTGCTAATGCCTTCCAATTCGATTTAAAAAAATGAAATTATTTAACCAAATACTTTTATAGACCTGAGCTTTTACAAGAATTGAAGCACGCTTTTTAAAGCAAACCGCTAACAGCAAACCGCTAACAGCAAACTAAAACTATACTTCTTATGTTCAAAAAATTCATAGAAAGACCGGTACTCTCAACGGTTATTTCGATCATCTTATTATTATTGGGATTGCTTTCGGTGTTCCAATTGCCGATTACATTGTTCCCCGATATTGCGCCGCCAAGTGTTCAGGTAACAGCTTCTTATCCCGGAGCAAATGCCGAAGTTGTGGCCCGTTCCGTAGCCAACCCAATCGAGGAAGCCGTGAATGGTGTGGAGAATATGACTTATATGACATCCAATTCCAGTAACGATGGATCGATGACTTTGAGTATCTTTTTCAAACAGGGATCAGATCCTGATAACGCCGCAGTAAATGTTCAAAACCGAGTTTCCAAAGCGATGAGCCAGCTTCCGCAAGAGGTTGTTCAGGCAGGGATTTCGACTCAGAAAGTTCAAAACAGTTTCATTATGTTTATGGGAATCACGAGTGACGATCCTAAACAATATGACGAGCTTTTTCTTCAGAACTATATGAAGATCAACATCATTCCGCAGTTGCAGCGTATTCCTGGAGTTGCCCAGGCTCAGGTTTTCGGGTCTAAGGATTATTCCATGAGAATCTGGCTGAAACCAGACCGTTTGGCTAACAATAATTTGTCTCCTCAGGAAGTTTTGGCTGCAGTCAAAAACAGTAATCTTGAAGCTGCGCCGGGACGGTTCGGACAAGGAAGTAAGGAAACTTACGAATATATTTTAAAATACAAAGGTAAACTAAACAAGAATGAAGATTACGAAAATATCGTTGTCAAATCCAATAGCGATGGTTCGTTCTTAAGATTAAAAGATGTCGCAAGAGTAGAATTCGGATCCTACAGTTATACCGCTGCGAACAGAGTTGATGGCAAGCCGGTAGCAGGTTTTGCGATTCTTCAAACTGCCGGATCTAACGCCAATGAAATCTTGACTGAAGTTGAAAGACAGGTTGAAGAATTCAAAACAACGCTTCCAAAAGGTGTAAAACCGATCATTATGTACAACTCCAAAGACTTTTTGGATGCGTCTATCCATCAGGTTGTGGAAACTTTGGTCATTGCATTTATCTTGGTTTTCATCGTTGTTTATATTTTCCTTCAGGATTTCAGATCCACTTTGATTCCGGCGATTGCAGTTCCGGTTGCGATTATCGGGACATTTTTCTTCCTGAATTTATTCGGATTCAGCATCAATATGTTGACGTTGTTTGCATTGGTTCTGGCCATTGGTATTGTCGTGGATGATGCGATTGTGGTTGTGGAAGCTGTCCATTCTAAGATGGAACATACCGGATTACCAGTTGATCAGGCCACCAGAGAATCGATGAGTGAGATATCGGGCGCCATTATTTCGATTACTTTGGTGATGTCCGCCGTGTTCGTTCCGGTTGGCTTTATGCAAGGACCAGCGGGTGTTTTCTACAGACAGTTTGCTTTTACTTTGGCGATTGCGATTTTGATTTCAGCCGTCAATGCCTTGACATTAAGTCCAGCTTTGTGTGCCCTTTTACTCAATGATCCTCAGGGAGAACACGGCGAACACCATCAAAAAACAGGTTTTGGAGCGAGATTTTTCAACGCTTTTAACACCAGTTTTAATAATCTGACCAAAAAATATATTTACAGTCTTAAATTCTTAATCAAAAACAAATGGGTGAGCGTTGGCGGACTTGTATTGATCACAGCTATCACCATTTTCCTGGTTAATAAAGCACCTTCAGGATTTATCCCAACGGAAGATCAAGGTTTCGTTTTATATGCCGTGAATACGCCTCCGGGAAGTTCATTGGAAAGAACCAACAAAGCAACGAAACAGATCGACAAGATCGTACAAGGCGAAAAAGCAACCAAACATCTTTGGGTAGCAGATGGACTGAATTTCATCAGTAATGCCAATGCATCGCCCTACTCTGCTGGTTTTATCAAACTGAAAGATTACGAAGACCGGGGCGACGTGAAAGATCCGGATCAGATTGCAGCGGGATTGACGGGAAAAGTATCTCAGATAAAAGACGCGAGTGCTTTCTTTTTCAACTTCCCAACGGTACAAGGTTTTGGTAACGTTTCCGGTTTCGAATTTATGCTCCAGGATAAAACCAACGGTTCTTTTGAGCAATTGGGAACTACCACTCAGGCTTTCATCGGAGAATTGATGAAACGTCCCGAAATTGCCTTTGCATTCACGACTTATGCAGCAGGAAATCCCCAGTATACCATTCAGGTTGACGCGGATAAAGCCAATCAGCTAGGCGTTTCAGTAAGCGACTTGATGCAGACGATGCAGATCTATTACGGAAGTAGTTTCGTTTCAGATTTCAACAGATTCGGGAAATATTACAGAGTAATGGCTCAGGCCGATATTCCTTACAGAACGGATGCGAACTCGCTTGAAGGCATTTATGTAAAGAATAATCAAAGCGAAATGGTTCCGGTAAAAACTTTAGTGACTTTAAAAAGGTCGTTCGGACCGGAAACTGTTACAAGAAATAATTTGTTTAATGCAGTAACAATCAATGGAACACCGAAACCAGGTTACAGTACCGGAGATGCAATCAAAGCGGTGGAAGAAACTGCTAAGGAATCTTTGCCAAGAGGTTACGGATACGAATGGACAGGCATCACGCGTGAAGAGAGACAAACCGGCGGACAAACGGCCTTCATCTTTATGTTGAGTATTTTGTTTGTGTACTTCTTGTTAGCTGCACAATACGAAAGTTACATTCTGCCTTTCGCCATCATTTTGACAATTCCGACGGGTATTTTCGGAGTGTATGCTTTTACAGGTTTGGCTGGCATTGATAATAATATTTATGTCCAAGTTGGACTGATTATGCTTGTCGGATTACTGGCAAAAAATGCGATTCTGATTGTGGAATTTGCCGTTCAGCGACGTAAAGCGGGCAAGACTTTAATTGAATCAGCTTTACAGGCTTCGAGATTAAGATTGAGACCGATTTTGATGACGTCATTTGCTTTCATTATCGGGATGTTGCCATTGGTTTGGTCGCAAGGTGCGGCGGCGAAAGGAAATCATTCAATTGGAATCAGTACAGTTGGTGGGATGTTCACGGGTGTTGTATTTGGAATTTTCATCATTCCGGTGATGTATGTGATTTTCCAATATCTGCACGAGAAAATGCCTAGCAGAAAGAAACGCAGACTTAAAAAAGAAAAAGCGGCTTTGAATTATATTTAAAAAGGTGAATCAAAATTTGATGCGTGGTTTTTATGACAAAACCGCAGCCCGACTTGAATGGAGCTCTTTTTGTGAGGAGGTACGACGAGCAAAAAAGCGGGAATGGAAGGCGGAAATAGCTGCCATAAAAAAAATAATAAATAGCGATTCGATGGCGTCAAAAGCTGCCCAAAATAAGACATTAATAATTTAAAACTAAAAGAAAACAAATGAACATCATAACTAAAATAAAAGAGATTTTGGTGGCAGTAATTGTCGCAGGAGGCGCGGTTTCCTGTATGCCAAAATTAGCTTTAGACAAAGTAGGTGCGGAGTTGCCGGAGACATTCAAATACACGGCAACGGCTGACACAGCGAGCATTGCAGATTTGGAATGGAAACAGTTTTTCAAAGATCCCATCTTGCAAAACCTGATCGAGAAAGGCATCAAGAACAATTATGATTTGCAGATCGCTTTGAGACAAGTGGCTTCTTCACAAGAACGATTGAATCAGTCAAAATATCTGCAATATCCGGACATCAGTTTTGGAGTTTCGGGACAGATTTCCAGACCATCCAAAAACAGTATGAATGGGCAAAGTCTGAATCTATTTCTTGGTCAAAGTCACGTTGAAGATTACAATGCGGCCTTTAACCTAAGTTGGGAAGCGGATATTTGGGGCAAGATCAAAAACCAGCAGGAGGTTTCCAGAGTTCAGTATTTACAAACTTATGAAGCTTCAAAAGCCATTCAAACACAGGTTGTTGCGGCCATTGCACAAGGCTATTACAATCTTTTGATGCTTGATAAACAGATGAATGTCGCGAAAGCTAATCTCGAACTCAGCAGAAACACCTTGGATGTGACTGAGAAAATCTGGAAAGGCGGCGAAACGACGTCTCTTGGCGTTCAACAAGCAAAAGCCAGAACCGAATCCACAGAACTTCTCATGACGCAACTGGAACAGAATATCGCCATTCAGGAAAATGCACTGAGTATTTTGGTGGGGGAAAATCCAACGAAAATCAGCAGGAACATTGAAATGTCTGACTCGTCTTTACCACAGAATATCTCAGCCGGAATACCCGCTGCAATGGTAAGCCGCCGTCCGGATGTCCGCCAGCAGGAATTGGTTTTACTGGAATCTAATTCTTTGGTAGGAATTGCTCAGGCTAATCTGTATCCTGCATTGAAAATTACTGCAAACGGTGGCGTGAATTCATTCAAAATTGATAATTGGTTTCAGATTCCGGCGTCATTGTTCGGTTCTGTTTTAGGCGGAATGACGCAGCCCATTTTTCAGAAGAGACAACTGAAAACGGATTTGGCTGTGGCGAAGATCCAAAGAGAAAAGAATGTCTTAGCGTTCCGTCAATCGGTTTTAAATGCTGTTGGTGAAGTTTCTGACGCGTTGGTTTCCAATGAGAACCTGAAACTACAGGAAGCGAAAGCTTCTGAGCAAGCGACTACGTTGAAAGGCGGCATCAAAAGTGCCGAACTGCTTTACAAAGGCGGAATGGCGAATTACCTGGAAGTGATCACGGCTCAGGCCAACGCACTACAGGCAGAATTGAATCTGGCTTCTATCAAGAGACAGAGACTCAGCAGTATTGTTGATCTGTATCGCGCTCTAGGAGGCGGATGGAAATAAAGAAAGTGTATGTTATTTTTTGTTAAAAGTTACTTCGGTAACAGAAATGGTCGGAAGCACTTTCCGGCCATTTGTTTTGCAATCTATTTATCCATAATCATTTAAATTTAAATACTTAGATAGAAAATCCAGTTAATTCCGCTGATACAAAGCAGATATTAAAATATTGGAACATCTTTTGTGTAGATTTGAAACTGACAAAAAATGAGTTGATGGACGAAAAACTACTGGATAAAAAACACATGCGGAAACAATGGTTTTGGGGAATAGGAATTACGATTCTTGTTCTTATTTTGGCATTTCCTTTTGCCTTTGATTTTTATCTGCAACGGAAACTTCCGGATGTTATCAATGAAAAGACCCCTTACCAGATTGAACTTCAAGATTTTTCATTGAGTTTGCTGAAAGGGAATTTCACGGCCAATGATTTGAAAATTTCCACTAAAAATCCGAAAGACTTTTCTGTCACCCAAATCAACGGTACCATCAAGCAGGTAGAGATCCACGATTTTTCGATCTGGAAAGCGCTGTTTCACAAAACTTATCACGCCAATCAACTGTTACTGACTGATTCTAAAATCAATATAAGATTGGCACCGAAAAAGAAAAGCGAGAAGAAGCAGAAAAAGACGACGGACATCCACATCAACAACATCTTGATTAGCAATGTATTTGCTGATATCAAAAATGCGGACGGAAAACCTGTTTTTGCAGGAGAAAACATCAATATCAAACTAAAAGACATCAAACAAAGCGATAACGATTCTAAAATCCCGATTGCTTTTACGGAATTTAAAATCGATGCAAAACGCGTCAAGATTGGCGTCAATGAGTTTTATGAAGTAGATGCGGATCAGATTTTGGCAGCCAATAAAACATTGGAACTGAAAAAATTCCATCTGAAACCTTTGCAGAGTCCAAAAAAATACAATGCGAAAAACATTTTTGATTTTTATGCCGAAAATCTGTTGGCAAAGGACTTCGCCATCAGTCAGGATTCTTTGATCGTTGCTGATATGATCTTTAAAAACCCCGACCTCAAAGTCACTTCCACAGGAAAAAACACCGTCAAAAAGGAGAACAATCCGAAAGAGATCGATATAAAAATCGGCTTGAAAAACATCAGTTTCGAGAAAGGGAAAATGGTGGTTCTGCAATCTGATCTTGACAAAACAGCGTCGATAGATCAGTTCAATTTCAAACTCAGCGGTATTGTTTTCGACAAAAACACAGTGAAAGAAAAAATCCCTTTCCGCTTCACCAATCACGATATCGAGGCGGAAAATATTTACTTTAAAGCCAATCAACTTCAGGCTGTCAGAATTAAAAAAATCGATTCGCACGATTCTCACATCCTGTTTGAAAAAGTTCAGGTTTCGGCATTGGTAAAATCTGCTGATAAAGATCTTTTCAATATCAATACAGATGAAATTAAAATCATCCATAATCAAACAAAATATACCGGTCAAACACTGAATATCCTGATGGATGGTATAGAAATCAAATCACCAGATATTAAAATAATTGCCTCGCATCACCAGCAAAAATCAGAACCGGAAAAATCCACTGCTGCACTACCCGATTTTGCTGCAAAGATTGGATACGTTACCATTTCTGATGGACAAATCACCCAAACCAAACTAGGAAAACAGAAATTAGCGGTTAAAAAATTCGACATCAACTTACAAAAGTTATCCTCCACCACCGCAGATTTTAAAAATAGCAATCCGTTTACCATCGGAAAAAGAACCATCACTGCGCAGAAAATTACTTTGGATGCCGGAAAATATTACAGCCTAAAAATTGCCAACCTGCACAACTCTGGCAACAAAACAGACATCAAAGAAGTAAACTATATTCCCAAATATTCTCGCGCCGGCTTCAGCAAAGTGATCACTAAAGAAACTGACCTTTATACGATTTTTGTGAAACACATGGCCATCACGGATAGAAATTCTAATATGTTTGGAAAAACACTGATCGATATTGATAAGGTAGAGATTGATGGTTTGAATTGTAACATCTACCACGATCTTGCGCCGGCAGATGACCACGACCCAAGGATTTTATTCAGTAAAAAGCTGAGGAATGTCAAGATGCCAATGTTCATCAAAACCATTTCTATGCGAAACTCTGCGCTTGTTTACGAGGAAGATGCGGAGAATGGGAACATTCCGGGGAAACTCACCTTTGACCAATTTAGGATTTTGATCAATAACGTCAATAATGGAAAAATAAAAGGACGACCGACTGTCATCACTGCAGATGCGAATTTTGCTTTTTACAAAAGTGCGAAAACCAATGTATTATGGACATTTGATGTGATGAATATGAAGGACGAATTCACCATCAAAGGGAATATCCAAAAACTATCTGCGGAGAATGTCAATCTGTTTGTAAGACCGTATCTGAATGTCACACTCGACGGAAATATCGACTATTTGAAATTTGATTATTATGGAAACGATGCAGGAATTGGAGGAAAATTTTATTTTAAATATGATCATATGTACGTCAATCTTCTCAACAAAAAAGGAAATGAGAGAAAAGTCCTGTCCACTGTTGCCAATTGGTTTGTAAAAAATGAATCCAAGGGTGAGCCTACGCACGTTGTTATCGAGAAAAAACGTGATCCAGAAAAAAGCTTTTTTAATATGCTGTGGCAGGGCATTATGGAGGGACTAAAAAAATACGTCATTTGATTTTTCTTATTATATAATTAACAATTAATTAATAAAAAATCATTCATAAGGACTTATTTTTGATATATCCTTAAAAAATAAAATATATGAAAATTTTTGATGTTTACATTCGTTCTGTCTATTTTGAAAAAGGAAAGGTAGGAATGCTTAAACTCTCGACAAAGCACTTTCTCTTTGGCATCATCAACCTACCATTATTGGTCATTTGGTCTGTTTGGAAAGGCATTTCCAGTAATTGATATGGATCTATCTGGAACAATCTTTATTTGGTCTGTAAGCGAAGAAGAGCTGCTTGTAACGCAACGCCAAAGACAGATGTCAACTTGATCCTGTGTTTTTGTTTCTTGACATTCTAAGTCTCGTCATAAACACATCCAAACGTCCTCCCACAAAATAATTAACGAAAGGTCACACCAATACTTTTCAATAACAATGGTTTTTGAGATACGAAGGTCTAAACTTTACCGAGAAAAATCAAGTGCGTGCAATGGATTACCAATTCCGGACCATCACCTTTCCTACCATAAAAAAACACGGTCAGATTTTGATCGTGTTTTTCTATTTTCAGTGGGCGTAAGTTGCTTTATTTTGATAAACGTTCATTGCCGCAATTCTGTTTTTGCTATAAACAAGTTCGACGGAAAACGATGAGATCTCGTAGAGTACAAACTTCAACTCATCTTTGACTGTTTCGGTCATCAGATGACCTTGGTTCAGAACAATGTCACACTGGGATTGATTGGGTAGATTTTTGAAATCATAGTAAGAAATGTTCATAATGGTTGGTTTTAAATTGTTTGTTACTAATTACTTAACACCACACAATTTCTTTGCCAAATTGAGACCAGTCTACCTTATTTCCAAATTAAATCCCAAAGAAAGCCATGAACAGAAAGCTAATCAGAAGTATTGTTTTCATACTTCATTTTATTGATTACCGGATTGGCATACATTTCCAGAAAACGCTGTTTCAAATCCACATCAGAACTGTCGATTCGCAGGTCCAGTCTGCGTTCAAACAACTGTTTTTCGTCCACTGTATAATGCATAGCAAACCGGTCGGTATTGTGAAGCAGGTCATAAGCAATATATTTTGTAGGCCACAGCCTGTAATTCTGAATAATAGAATCATCTATAATCTGGGCAATAGCCTGTAACTGTCTGTTTTTGTTGTCACATTGAGATGCAATGTTGTCCAGCTCCTTGTCAAGAATCTTGCCTGCGTGGAGATGGATGCGCTTTTTCTGACCCAAAACGCCACTCAGCATGGTCGTAAAATCTTCGTTATCGTCTTTGACGTAGAGTTCATTCCTGGATTTTGCCATCAGTTGCGGCATTTTCAAAGAATCGGTAGGATCATATTCATAAGAAATGGATAAGGGAACGATTTTTAAAGTTTTAAAAAACTCGGTAAGAGAACGTTCGCCAGCAGACATTGCCAACATTTTCAAGACGCCTTGTTGGGTCATATCATTGCCGTCCTTGGCCCGTCCTTCTCGCTGTGCCATCCATACAGAGCGGTTCTCTTGTATCAAAAGGCTATAAATATATTCTGATAAAGTTCTTGAACTGCTCAGCTGTTCCCTAATGGAGACCCCTCTCTGAACCAAAAAATTGCGGTTCAGCTTGGCCAAAATGTGCAGAAATGGTTTCTTCACCAGGTTATCGCCAATGGCCGATGATGTCATTACAAAGCCGCCATTTAATAAAACTAAATTCAGTAATGAGGTATCCAAAACGATATCTCTGTGGTTGGAAATAAAAAGATAAGACTGGTTTTTATCCAGATTTTCAAATCCAGAAGTCGTCAAACCTTCGGAACTTCTTTCAAGAATCTGAAGAACAGTCTGAGAAATAAACTGGCTTTGAAAATCATTAATAGAATGGATTTTTTTGAATTCATTGATCCAAAAATCTTCATCCCGATCAGGAAATGTAAAACTCATTAACGCTTTCATCATTGGATGCCTTGCGACAATCTGCAAAGAAGCATTAACTTCATCATCATAAAAAGGCCTGATCTCATCAAACTTCGACATAGTTCTATTTAAATTAAGGATTTGCAAAAAAACGAAAATTTATCGAACTCACCTTACGATTCCTCACGAATAGAAATTTTCTAATTGATTTCAAATGCCGAGCCACCATTAAAGCAGTTCATAATAGGTGATCAACGAAGATGATTGATACTGTTTATTTTTTATTTTGCAGACCGAATAATGATCTGTCAAGATCTCATTACTCGGCTTCGTAAACTATCAGGACAGTCTTTTTTTGAAATTCTAAAACAAGTCTTGCATTCTGGCAAAATGACGATTGATAAAAAACCTAAAAAGGATAACCGATCGCAATATTAAGGATCAGATTATCTTTTCTCCAAGCACCATCACCAAATTTGACTCTATCCAAAACCCAACGGTCACCTTTTTCATAGTAAGGCACCCGCAAAGGCATTGCCAAGTCTAACCTCAAAACTAAAATAGAGAAATCAAGTCTAAGACCTATGCCAGCTCCTACGGCAACCTCGCTTAAGAAGTCTTTACTGAATTTCCCACCTGGTCTTGTATTGATGCCACCCTCGTTGATATCATCATTCATCAGCCAAATATTTCCAGCATCCACAAATGCTGCTACATTTAGAAATTTATAAATATTGGCGCGGTATTCGGCATTCATTTCCAATTTAATATCGCCAGACTGGTCAAAATAGAAAGTGGCATTCTGACTTCTGGGATCATAACTACCAGGACCAAGCGTTCTTGCGCGGAAAGCCCGGATACTATTGCTTCCTCCGACAAAAAACTGCCTGGAATATGGCACAAACTCTGAATTCCCATACGGGTAAGCTATTCCGGCGATAATTCTGGATGCAAAATTGGTCTTTTCATTGAATTTGTGATAGAATCTAAAGTCGTGTTCCATCTTTGCATATTGACTAAATGGCACACCAAAAATATTTTTCTGATCGCCTTTTTTTGCATTGGCGCCAGTTAAAAGCCCGGTGATATTTCCCGCCAGATCCAGCAATCCACGGTAATAGATCGTATTGGTTTTTGGCGACGTCGTGTTTGTGTAAGTGTAGGTGTACGTTGGACCGAAGATCAATTGTTTATCAACCACTCTTTGCAAAGTGGGATTGGCAGGAACACCGTTTTCTGGGTCGCCGTTGATCTGTTGGCGGTATTTATCTGTAACCGTCTGCGGTGCTACCATCGTGATATCCATAACCTTAAGATCGTGTTCTTTTCTCACATTCTCTTTCCAGACATAACCAAATGAAGCATTGAAGTTATGAAGTGTGTACAATTCCGTACGGCTTTGGTATTCGTAACCAAGGTTGATATTGGTCCTCGGAACAAAGGCACTTGAAGAATTGAATCTGAACGGCGCAACGATTCTCGGGATAGAAAGCTGCGTGTTCGCACCCACTCTGATGATATTGTTGGCATCTTTCGGGCCTCCTAACTGTACATCAAAAGCACCATAAACAGATGCTTTTAGCTGTTCTGCGCCCCGGAAAAAATTACGGTGTGTCCAGTTCAGATTCACCTCTCCGCCACCATAATTGGCAGAATTGGTCCGCCCCAAAGTTTCCAGACGTAGCGACTGAATTTGTCTTGGTGTTAATAAATAATAAGCATCGAATTTATGATTCAAAGAATCTGAAACTACGAATTCATTCTTTACAAATTTGAACACACCCAAACTGATCAGCCGGTTCAATGTGAGATTGTGATCTTTCCGATTGTAAACATCGCCTGTTTTAAAATACAAAGCACGGTCAAAAATCTTTTGTTTGAATTTGTTTTCAGGATCGATGACATAAATATCCTCGTAAGCATATTTTGAGAGAGAATCAGCATTCATGGGAACAGTATACTTCCCTTCTTTTACATCTCTGATGTTATAATTGGGAAAAACCACCACTTTATCTATGGCGAATTGTTGTGTCGCAAGATCTGGCGTTTGCTCTTTCAGTTTCACATTCAGTTCAACTTTGTGATTTTTCGCCACCGTGCTGTCGGCCTGTACGATGATATTATCCGGATGGAAGTAGTAGAAACCTTTCTCTTTCAAACCATTGTCAATCCTTTCTCTTTCTGCTTTGATCACATCGAGATCAAATGGATTTCCGACTTTCAAAAGAGATGCATTCTTCAAATTCTGGATCTCCTGATTCACCAAAGTCGAATCTTGCTGAAATTTGATCTGACTGATCAGATATTGATTTCCCGGTTTCACGGTATAAATCACCTTTGCTTTCTGGCTCTTCGAAACCGTATCATAGGTCGATTTTGCATTGAAATAGCCTTTGTTTTCAGAATAATTTACCAGAATATCTTTGTTGAATTCCTTATCAACATCACCCAATAACACAGGTTTTTCGCCAAATTTATACTTGAGCCAATAATTGAATCCTTTTTCTTTTTTCGGTTCTTTTGCAATATTGTAAGCGTACAGTTTTGGCCTCAATCCTAGAAAACTTGAGTTGGGTTTCGGGGTCAGATTTTCTTCGAGTTCAGCCTTCAAAGCTTTCTTTTGCTTTTTTGGAATGCTGTCATTTTCGATTTTAACCTCAGCACCTGTGTACAGCATTTGCCCCTCTTTCAGAAATTTGGTATTGCTGCACGAAGAGATTATTGCAAGTGTTGACAATGCAATTACTGGTCTGAAATGGATTGAAAAACTGGCCTTCATTATTTAAAATCTACTACTTGGTTATTGTTTTTTTCTCGTTCTCTTTTTCTTTTCTCCCGCTTCGAAGTTTGGAAGATCTCGCGGAATTTGTCATAATCCAAAGTGATGATGAACCCCACTCCAGTTTCCACGATCTGACCTTGCAATGCCACCTGATATTCGTTCTTACGGTAAGCTCTCAGCATATATCTACCATCTTTTGAAAGGCTGTAATCCACAGTGACATCACCTGCAATATTGGTCGTATTTTCATTTTGCCGTGCATCACCTTCCAGTCCGAAGTTACTTCCTACAGACACTTTCAGACGGTCGTTCAGTAATTTTTTGCTGAGACCAATAGTCAAATCTGTTCTTGTATTCTGCGTTCCGGTGGAATAATCTTCGGATGATTCCAGATCAAAATTAAGATCTACTCCCTTGATCAAATCAGAAGCTAAGTTGTTCAATTGCTGGGAAAGAATCTTGCTCACACTTTGTCTTGCCATCGTTTCTGTAGAAAGGCCTGCACTGTTCTCAAAAGGATTTTCACCAATGAAACGGTTGAGCAAGAGCAATGCAAAAACCTGTTTGTTCATCTCGTTTTCTTCTGTTCTTAGCTGAGCCAATTTTTGATCTACAATATCTTTCACGTTAGAAGAAACCGAATTGTTTTTTTCCTCAGTCGTAATATCAAAACTGATGATTGGTTTCAAAAGTTCACCTTTCATTTTTAACAAGGTATTGAATTCCATTCTTTGTTTGTACTGGTTGAGCGTTGCCGGTGTTTCTCCGCTGATCTGCTGTTCTACCAGATCCAGCGGTGCCGTTTGCGTTTTATAGACGGCGGTAATATCCAGAGTAGCCTCAGTGGGTTCGCCCGTCCAGGTGATCGTACTGCCTTTCTGGATATCGAATTTACGTTTTAGAAGACTCACGCTCATATCATAACTCCCTTTCTCCACGGCATAAACGCCAACCAATGTTGTTTTCCCGGATGGATCTACACCGCCGGTAAGTTCCGCTTCACCCTGGAGTTTTACAAAATCACCGTTGGCTTTATCAATAATCACAGACATTTTCGCCTCTTTGCTGACCTCGATGTTCACACTCACGTCCATTCCTCTGATCTTGTTTTTAGCAGCCAAAGAATCTGCAACGATGGTTTTATTGAGTGTTACCTGATCCTGATCAATAAACTCTACAATGCCGTCTCTTTCCTGCAATGATGGACTGGACTGTGGCAAAACAAACGTAAAATCTGTATCATCCGAAACGGCCAATCTGCCGTCCACTTTTGGAAGGTCTAGGTTACCTCTCACCTTCAAAGCAGCATCGATAGATAGAATTCCGTACATCAAAGCATCATTCGATTTTTCTGAATTCACGACCTTGAAATCTTTTGCATTGATGTCCAGATTGAAGGCAAAATCTCTGTAAGTCTGCGTGAGAACTTGACCATCTATTTTAAGCGAATTCCCGTCCTTGTCATTAATTTTAAAATCATCAAATTCAATTCCTCTGTTCGTGAATGCAATTTGGTCATTGATCTTTCTGAAATCGCTTCCGGTTTGCTCGATCATCAATCCAACATGATTCATTTTCACATCACCGAGAATTTTCGGTTCGCTGGCCGTTCCTGTGATTTTCAGATTTCCAGAAAGATAACCTTCCGTATTGGTGATCGCATTCATAGAAAAGCCTTGGAGCGTTTTCATCTGAAGTTGATTCATCGCAAGGTCCAGCTCAAAACGGCTTGCAACAGTGTTGTAATTTCCTGTCATCTTCACATCATTTTGGTTTCCGGAAAGGGCAATATCAGCATTAATGATATCCGCAGAAGTATTATGGGCTTTCAAGGAAAGATTCCCAGCCGGACTTCCGTACACAAAAAGGTCAGAAACATTGATGTCTGCTTGGAAGTTCATTTTCTTGTTCAGATCTCTCAACTGCGCTGTTCCATTGATGGTTCCTTTTGCCAACAACGAATCTTTTTTGATGATCTCTGTGATTGTTTCGATTTTAAAATCTTTCAAAATCACATTCAAAGGGCTGTTCGGCGAAGAGTTTTCTGACTGAACCAAGATCTCACTTCCAGCGTTGGACAGTCTGAAATTGTCCGCAATAATTCCCCGACTTCCGATCTGGATTTTGTTACCGTCCGCAACGGCCCAATCCATATAATTTAACTTTAAACCATTGGGATCTAATGAGATCTCTGTGATGTCATTCATAGATTTGGCAGTGCCGGCGATCAGGAATTGAGTCTCATCTTTCTCATCTTTGGTGGTGATGTGATAATGGACGATATTATCTGCGACGTCACCATTGATACTGACTTTGTTCACAGCAAAACTTTCACTCTTCAAAGCTGCAACATCTAGCTGATATTGCAAAGCCTGATTTTCGTTGGTGATCTTCAAGTTTGTGTTTTCAAGCGAATTGCTTCCATACAAAACCTGCGGAATCTTTGCATCGAGCTCTATTTTCTGAGTATCTGCGTTGTAATTTCCATTGATATTAATGGTCTCAAAGCTTTTCAAATCAGGAACAAACTTTCTGATCAAGTCATCATTTTTAATCGTTGCATTGACCGTGAAAAATTGTCCAGCATCAATCTTCGCCGCTTTTACGGGTTTCTGGAATTGATAATACTGATTCACCGTTTGCGACAACGCACCGAAGATCTGTGTCAGTTTGTATTTTCCGTTCAGTGCCACATCTGCAAGCTGAGAATTGAATTTGATCTGGGTAGAATCCGCTGTAGAAACCGCCAAAAGCTTGACTTCCTGCATTGGATAAACTTCCTTCGTGTCAGAGATCGCAAAGTTTTTAAGATTCAGATAACCATTTAAATTATCGGGATCAAGGCTTTTAAAATCACCGTCAATGGCGCCTGCTAAGATCATTGGTGAACTGTAAAAACCGATTTTATTAAGGTCCAATTTGTTGATAGTTCCATTCACTTTCACCGTTGGATTTTTCTCATCGTAAAGACCGGAAGCAGTCAATTTCAGATTCGCATTGGGATCTTTGGAAGTAAGAACTATGTTGTATGCACCACGGTTGATCTTGCCTACCAGATTCATATTTTGATAACGGTAAGCTTTGTAAGTCGCAGATTGCACGTTTCCTACAAGATTGGCTTTCGCATTTTTGAAGTCAAAACTTTCGCCTTTCGCAGAGATCTGAGCAGTGATTCCGCCAATATCTTGATTCTGAATCATCTTTCCTATCTGAAGATTCTGCAGATTTGCTTTCACATCATACTGCTCGCGGTTTTTTCTCCGCATGTCCACCTGCGCGCTTATTCCGGCATTTCCAAGTGTTGAATATAAACTTAGATTTGTGTTTACAACTTTCGTAGTTCCTTTTGCAAAACCTTTGATGCTGAAGTGCGAAGGCAAAGCAATAGTGGACGGAATGGTGCCTTTTGGAACCAAATTAAAGACTGTTTTCCCAGATGAAGCCAATTCCCCAATCTTCAAATCATAATACAATTGGTCAGGATTCATCGCATTTCGGATTCTTCCTGATGCATTGATACGAAGCTGATCCAGACCAGAGACCTTCAGTTCATTGATCATCAGGTCGTTCACCAAACCTTTGACGTTGGCGTTGACGGACAGAATGGCATTGGGATATTTGTTGAACGGCGCGGTATTTCTTAAAGCTGGAACCAAGTTAAGAATATCAGCAAAACCGATTTTTGAATCTTTGATATTTGCCACGATCTTTACTGCGCCTGGGTTGGCAGACAACTGCTCGATGGAATTATAATTAATGACCACTTCATCTCGCAAAATTGTTTTTGGCGTTTGAAGATAAAGGTCTTTCAAGTAAGCTTCCTTGTCAGAGTACACAAAATCTGTCTTGAATTTCTGAATATCCAAACCTCTTTTCTCCTTGATTTCCGCCGATTTTACACTTCCTGTGAAACCATTGTTTTCCATTTTAAAATCACGGATCTCCACATTCAGTTTTCCAAAATTAAGATGGTTAAAATCCATTCCAGAATTTGTCGCCGCGACAGCTGTATTGTTATAAGCAACTTTAACATCATCGAAAATCAATTTGCCGAGAAGAACTTTCATCGCTTTTTCCTGCGTTTTATTCTTTGCAACTTCCGCTGTTTTTTGATTTTTAGCATGGGCGTTGGAAGTTGGAAGAAACAAGTTGGCGTTGATATTGGCGCCAGTCAGATACACATTGCCAACATCATAAGAATTATTCTGAAGGTCAAGATTGTTGATTTTTGTACTCAATTCTTTGAACAAAACTTTAGCAAATGTTTTAGAATTGTCATCGCCGTAATCGATGTTAAAGTTCGTCAGTTTGATTCCGCTCAAACCGATCTGCATTGGTTTTTTCTGATTGAGAGAATCGACCTTTTCCTCCACATTGTTAGACACTTCTTCTATCAGATCTTGTTTCAATTTTAATTTTAAGCCATCCAAATTGATGTTGTTGACTGCGTATTTGTTATCTTGAAGGTCAAAAGTTTTCACCCTCGTATCGAATGATTTGAAAAAAACTTTGATATCATTTTTGGATTGCTGATCTGTAAAATTAATGCCGACATCTGTCAGTTTGATCTTATCAAGCGATATGATGAATGGTTTTGAGGCACTTTCTTCTTTATCAGAAGTTGCGAACGCTTCCATAATGTAATCAAAATTAAATTTGCCCTGAGGATCACGGACGACATTGGCGCGAACACCTTCCATGTCGATAGAAGTTAGGTCGGCTTTAGAATGGATCAGCTGCCACATATCCAATCCCACATCAAATTTTTTCACCGCCAAAAGCGTATCTACTTTTTGGCCTTTCAGGTACAGATTTTCCATTACAAGACTATTTGGAAAACCGATGTAAACTCTTTCCAGACCAACTTTTGTTTTGATCTTACCTTCCAGATAAACGATTAATTTGTCCTTGATAAAATTTTGCACAAATGGCAGTCGAAGGCTAAATATCAGCACAATAAAAAAAACCAAAATAGCAATGATGGTTCTGATAAAACGTCTGAAGAATTTTCTTTTGTCGATTTTTACTTTCAAATGGTCAGGATTTCTCAATATTCATAGCAAATACCATACTACAACATCAAATGCGGAATTATAATATTTTTAAATGTAACAAATTAACAACATAAAATACTGAAAAACAAAAGTTTAAACCTAACAAATCTCTTTTTTATATTGCTTAAAAAACCTATGACCACATCTACAGCTACTTACCACGGGCCAGTTTTCTCACCATTCCTTTAAAGATAATGCCATGAAATGGCAAAACCGAATACCAGTATAATCTTCCTGCTAATCCGTGTGGGCGAAAAACGGCTTTTTGCCAAAGTTTGCCTTTGTAGAGTTTGAACATCAGCCACGCTTCTCCCGGTAATTTCATTTCCGCAAAAAGAATCAGTTTCCCTTCTTCCCTGTTGGCGTAGAGAACGCGCCAAAAATCCAAAGCGTCGCCTTCGTGTAGTTGCAACGGATGAGTTCTACCTCTTCGCAAACCTGGTCCGCCCACCAGTAGATCCATAAAACCACGCACCTTCCAAAGGCTTTGTCCGTACCAACCGTTTTTTCCACCCAGACCGAAAAACCGGTCGAGGCACTTTTCGCGGTCGTCATAAGTTTCACTTCTCAGATCTGTAAAACAACCAAATTTTGGCACATCCAAATATTCTCGGAGCGTGGTATCGTGCCTGCTGCTGATGAAGCTGTCTTTCCAGCTCGAACTTATTTCGTTGGCCTGAATTTTCGCCAGTGTTCTTTTCAAAGCTTCGACATAAGAAAAAGGCGTAATGCCAGTAATTTTCTTGATCTCCGCCAGACTTTCCGGTTTACAAATGACCTCGATCTTCATACTTCCAACAAGCGAACTTGCCAAATTATAGGACGTAGAAGTGATAAAATAAAGCCAGTAAGAAGATAATTTGGGCGTCATCACTGGCAACGTATAGATGGACCTTTTCAAGCCTCGCACCTTGGCATATCCCAAAAGTATCTCTTTATAAGTCAGCACATCATCACAGCCAATATCAAAACTTTTGTGGTAAGCGTCTTTGTGAAATAATGTAAAAATCAGAAAATCGAGAACATTCGCAATACCAATGGGTTGACATTTGGTATCCAGCCATTTGGGTGTAACCATCACCGGCAGTTTTTCTACCAGATCACGGATGATCTCAAAAGATGCACTTCCCGACCCTATAATGATTCCTGCACGCAGAACCGTGACAGGAACCTGACTTTTCATTAATATTTTCTCTACCTGAAATCTTGAATTTAGGTGTTTTGATAATTCATTTTGATTGACCAATCCGGAAAGGTAAATAATATGTTCACATTGGGTCTTTTCTATTTCTGATACAAAGTTCTGCGCACATTCTTTTTCTACATCTTCATAATCTTCTGTATTGCTCATAGAATGCATCAGGTAATAAGCACCGGAAATATCATTGGGAATATTTTGTAAGGTTTCCGGTTTCAAAAAATCGACTTCTATGACATCGATCAACGCAGCATCTATCCCGGAAGGTTTGGAAAAACGCGCCTTATCTCTGCAACAGCACACCACTTTGTAACCTTGCGCTGCGATCACGCTGATCATTCTTTTGCCGATGTAACCTGTTGCGCCTGTCAGTAAGATCTTTTTCATAGGAGTTTTCTTTAATTATTTTAATGCCCGCGAATACTCTGCCAAAACACGTTCTCTTGCGAACTTATGTTCTATAATGGGCGCCGGATACTTTCCCGAATCAAATTCGGCGACCCATTTTCTGATGTAAACCATTTCTTTATCAAATTTCTCCGTTTGAGTCGTTGGGTTAAAAACTCGGAAATACGGTGCAGCGTCACAGCCACAACCAGCTGCCCATTGCCAGTTTCCGTTGTTTGCAGAGAGATCGTAGTCATTCAGTTTCACTGCAAAATAAGCCTCGCCCCAGCGCCAGTCTATCAACAGATGCTTGCACAAAAAACTCGCAACAATCATTCTCACACGGTTGTGCATATATCCGGTCTCATTCAGTTGGCGCATTCCTGCATCCACAATGGGATAACCGGTTTTTCCATTGCACCACAACTGAAATTCCTTTTCATCATTTCGCCATTGGATTGCATCATATTTTTCTTTAAAAGAATGATGCACCACTTTTGGAAAATGAAACAGGATTTGCATAAAGAACTCACGCCAGATCAATTCGGAAAGCCAGGTTTGGTTATGTTCTACAGCAAAAGCAACACATTTCCGAATACTAATGGTCCCAAAACGCAAGGCAATTCCCAACTGTGTTGTCTGCTGCATTGCAGGAAAATCTCTGTATTTATCATATGCATCGATGATCTTGGGATCTAATTTTGGAACTTCGAAGTTCATTTCTGTCTTTTCAAAACCAATTTCCTGTAATGTTTTGATCGTTTGAAATTGCTGAGGAAAGAGTTGATCTAACTTCAACTTGACCGATTTGTAATGATCTGGTGTCAAATTTTCTTTCCATTTCTTCGAAAAAGGCGTGTAAACGGTGTATGGAAGTCCGTCATTTTTCACAATTTCATTCTTGTCAAAAATCACTTGGTCTTTATAAGCTTTGAAAGGAATCTCCCGAGCTTGAAAATAATCATATAGTTCTTTATCCCGTTTTATAGCTTGAGGCTCATAATCACGATTACAAAAAACACCCTGAATATCATATTCCTCTGATAAAGATTTAAAAATATCAAATGCTTTTCCGTGATAGGTAAGCAATGTGGAATGGTACATCTTCAACTCAGAATTGATCTGCTCCAAAGCCTGTTGGATATAATCTAGTCTTTTATCCTTTTTATCTTCCAGTTTATCCAGAATATCGGCATCAAAAATAAAGATTGGAACCACAGGAAAATCCGATTCCAAAGCGTGGTACAGCCCGACATTATCTTCCAGACGGAGATCTCTCCTAAACCAAAATATGGAAACTTTACTTTTCATTTTTTAATATTCTAAAGCCTTTCCAAAAGGTGACCAAAATAATCTTTCTTTTTATTAAGATAAGACGCGCTGGTCGGGTTAGAGTCAATCTCCAGCGGAATTCTCTCATTCAAAAAAACGCCACTGTTTTCGAGTGCTTTCAGTTTTTCAGGATTGTTGGTAAGCAAGTTAACTTTTGCCACTTCTAGTATTTTCAGCATTTCTATGGCTACACCAAAATCTCTGCCATCTGCAGGCAAGCCTAATTTCAAATTAGCTTCTACGGTATCAAAACCTTGTTCCTGCAAAGCATAAGCTTTCAGTTTGTTGATGATCCCAATATTTCGGCCTTCTTGTCTCAGATAGATGATCATGCCGCCATTTTCTGAAACGAATTTCATCGCAGCGTCCAGCTGCTGTCCGCATTCGCATTTTCTGGAATGGAACACTTCCCCCGTGATACATTCTGAATGGAAACGGACGTTCACGATTGCATTCACATCTGTATGCTCCGCAACCCAAACAAGATGTGGATTGTAGTCATTTTCATTTTCTGAAAAAGCATAGACTTTGAACATTCCAAAATCTGTAGGTATATTAGATTGCGCCTGTATTTTCAACATTAGTTATAAATTAAATCATTGTTATAGTACAAATTTATACTTTATTTATTTAATTAGTAAAATTAATTACTAAATTTGTCAATAAATAAAATCTATAATGAAAAAGGAAAATAACATCTCACCAGAAAAAATATTCGAAATCTATGGCGACTTTATCCTAAATAACGGAGAAAGACCCAAGAATATTTATCTTTTTGCTAAGGAAAATAACTTTGAAGAAAAAGATTTTTACAACTATTTCGCCAGCTTTGAGCATATAGAAAAACTCATGATCACGCATCTTTTCGAAAGATCTGTGGAGCTGGCATCTGAAGTGAACGACACCGATACCATTACGGCGAAAGAAAAATTGCTGAACGTCTATTTTATCTTTTTTGAAAATATGGCGATGAACAGATCTCTGGTGTTAATGATCTTGGGTAAAGACAAAATGAACTCGATCAAAATACTGCAAAGCCTGAAAGAAGCACACAAAAGCTTCGTAAAAACTTTGGACTTCAACGAAATGGAAATCCTGAAAAACGCAAAAGGCGATGTAAAAAACTTCATCGAAAAATCGAGGGAAGAAGCACTTTGGCTTCACCTGATGTCCTGTATAGAATTCTGGAAAAAAGACAATTCCCCATCTTTTGAAAAGACAGATCTGTTTATAGAAAAAACCGTAGATACAGGTTTTGAACTGATAGATAATGAACCGTTGAGAAAAATCGTAGATCTGGGAAAATTCTTATGGAAAGAAAAATTTAAAGCCAATTAAAATGAAAACATTAGACAAAATACCCACCGGAAAAATCGAAAGAACAGGCAGTTTGCTGAAAGCCGGCGCAAAAGTGGGCGTCAATTACCTGAAATATTACGGCAACAAGATTACAAAAGATGAAGATGCTGCCAGAAAAATATTAAATGAAGACAACGCAACAGACATCTACGACTCTCTGAAAGAACTGAAAGGTTCTGCTCTAAAAGTCGCGCAGATGCTGAGTATGGAAAAGAACATTCTGCCCGTAGAATATGTGGAAAAATTTTCTCTTTCCCAATTTTCTGTGCCGCCACTTTCCGGCGCGCTGGTCAAGAAAACCTTCCGAAAATACTTTGGTAAAAATCCTGAAAATATTTTTGATGAGTTTTCTCCGGAATCTGTCAATGCGGCAAGCATCGGACAGGTGCATAAAGCTAAAAATGGAGCACATGATCTTGCGGTGAAGATCCAATACCCGGGCGTTCGCGAAAGTATTACCAGCGATCTGAAAATGGTAAAACCGATTGCGATGAAAATGTTCAATATCAGAAAAGAAGGTTCCGAATCTTATTTTCAGGAAGTGGAAGACAAATTGTTTGAGGAAACCAATTATGAGCTGGAGTTGCAGCGCAGCCAGCAGTTTGCACGTGAATGCGGACATCTGGACAATATCCTTTTCCCCAATTATTATCCAGAATTTTCCAGCGAAAAGATTATTACAATGGACTGGATGAATGGCAAACATTTTTCTGAATTCACGAAGGAAAAGAACTCTCAGGAAGACCTTAATAAAATAGGACAAACACTTTGGGATTTTTATATGTACCAGATGCACGTTCTGAAAAAAGTACATGCAGATCCGCATCCCGGTAACTTTTTGGTTTCTGAAAACAAAGAATTGCTTGTCATCGATTTCGGTTGTATCAAGGAGATTCCGGAAGATTTCTACATTCCGTATTTTGAACTAGCAAAACAGGAAAACCTGAATGATCCTGAGATATTTACGGAAAAACTATATCTGCTGGAAATTTTGCGCAAAGATGATTCTGTGAAAGAAAAAGAATTTTTTACCAAATTGTTTTACGAGCTACTAGAGTTGTTTACAAGGCCGTTCAACAGAGAAAATTTTGATTTTTCTGATGAGACTTTCTTTCAGGAAATTGCAGATTTGGGTCAGCGTTACGCCAAACTCAGCGATATGAAAGGAATGAATGCCAACCGTGGATCACGCCATTTTATCTACCTCAACAGAACATTTTTCGGCTTGTATAATATGATGCACGATCTGAGAGCAAATACGGTGATGATCAGCCATTATAAAAATTATATCCTGTAAGATGCCTGCAGGATTAGCTTCAAAAACTTGTGAAGTTTGCGGCCTTCCTTTTAATTGGCGGAAAAAATGGGCAAAAAACTGGAACGAGGTCAAATACTGTAGCGAAAGATGTCGGAAAAACAAAAAATCAACATCCTCTGGTTTACCAAAGATCTAAGAATCAGGGACAATGAGTCACTGCACAGAATAATGCAGGATGATTTGCCTTTTCTTGCTGTCTATATTTTTGACGACGATTTTTTTAAATCTCAACAACTTGGCTTCAGGAAAATTGGGAAGTTCAGGGCAAAATTTTTGTTGGAAAGCGTCTTAGATCTGGAAAAAAGTTTAGATCAAAAGAAAATTCCGTTTCTGAAAAAAAGGGGCAAGACTCAGGCTGTTTTTAAGCAGATTTCGAATTATTTTGAGATTGAAAAGATCGTCTGTCAGAGAGAGTGGACTCAGGAAGAAATCAATATTGAAAATGAGATTAAGGAAGTTCTACCTAATGCAAAATGGTCGAAATCCTATTCTCAACTTTTATTAAAACCAGATTTCGTAAAACAAAAATTGGAAAAAGTCCCTTTATTGTTCACTACTTTCAGACAAAAAATTGAAAAGAAGCTGAGTATTAGAAAAGAATTTGACACAGAAGATTTGAAGTACACAAAATCGTTTTTTGATTTAAAACTAATGAGCGACAATATGACTTTAGGATCATTAGGATTTGATGATTTTGAGGTGAATCAATCTTCGGCTTTTCCTTTCTCAGGTGGTGAAACGCAAGGTTTGCAAAGGTTAAAATCTTATTTTTTTGAGACGAGAAATCTCAGTGTTTATAAAGATGTACGAAATGGTTTGCTTGGTAAAGATTACAGCAGCAAATTTTCTGCCTGGTTTGCCAACGGAAGTTTGTCTGCCGTATCTGTTTATCACGAAATAAAGAATTATGAAGCAGAATTTGGCAGCAATGATTCTACGTATTGGATGTTTTTTGAGCTTCTTTGGCGAGATTTTTTTAAATATACGTCCAAACAGCATCATAACAAACTGTTTCATCAGAACGGTATTTTAGAGACAGACTATGATTTTAAATCTGATCAGAATGCAATCAATCGTTGGGTGAATGGCGAGACAGATTCAGATTTCATCAATGCTAATATGCTGGAACTAAAAAATACAGGCTGGATGAGCAACCGTGGAAGACAGAATGTTGCGTCCTATTTTTGTAAAATTCTACAGCAAGATTGGAGAGTTGGTGCGGCTTACTTCGAGGAAATGCTCATCGATTATGATGTTCACAGCAATTACGGAAATTGGATGTATCTCGCAGGCGTTGGAAATGATCCGAGAAGCAGAACTTTTAACTCAGAAAAACAGGCAGAACAGTATGATGCTGATCAAAAATTTAGAAATCTATGGCTGAAGTAAAACCTCTTGTTGCCCAATTGATATTTCCGCATCAACTTTTTAAAGACACGGATTGTCTTGATAAAAGTCAACCCATTTTTTTGGTGGAAGAATTTCTGTTTTTCAGACAGTACAAATTTCACAAACAGAAAATTGCTTTGCACAGAGCGACAATGAAGTTTTACGAAGATTATTTGACCCGATTAAAATTCCGGGTTGAATATATTGAGAGCACTTCCCCACTTTCAGACGTCAGAAAATTAATCAAACATTTAGAAGAAGAAAAATTCGGGAAAATTATCACCACAGACGTTTGCGATCATTGGCTTGAGAAGAGAATCAAAGCTACCAGATTAGAATTGGAAATTCTCGACAGTCCATTATTCATCAATACAAAAGATGATCTGACAGCATATTTTGACGGTAAAAAATCTTACCATCAAACCGATTTTTACAAACAGCAGAGGATCTCCCGAAATATTCTAATGAAAGCCGGAAAACCTCTTGGTGGAAAATGGACTTACGATACAGAAAACAGAAAAAAATATCCGAAAAATAAAAAAGCACCGTCCATACATTTTCCGGAAAATAATCAATATAACGAAGAAGCCAGAAAATACACAGAGAAAAACTTTGGTGAAAATTATGGGAATCTGACTTCTTACCAATTGTATCCCGTGACTTTTCACGAAGCGGAAAAATGGTTTGATCAGTTTCTGGAGCTGCGTTTTTCAGACTTCGGCGTGTATGAAGACAGCATGGTAGAGCGTGAACATTTTTTGCATCACAGCGTCATTTCTCCATTGCTAAACATTGGTCTTCTGGATCCTGAAAAAGTGTTGGGAAAAGCGATTGATTATGCTGAAGCATATAAAATCCCGATCAATTCTTTGGAAGGATTTGTCCGTCAGATCTTGGGTTGGAGAGAGTTTGTGAGAGGAATTTATCTGTATGAAGGCACTTTTCAGAGAAATAAAAATTACTGGAAACATCACAATCCGCTTCCGACGTCTTTTTATACAGGCAAGACAAACATAAAACCAATTGACAGTACGATTCTGAAAGTTTTGCAAACCGGATATGCGCATCATATCGAGCGACTGATGATTTTTGCCAACGTTATGAATCTTCTGAAACTGAATCCTGATGACGTTTACCAATGGTTTATGGAAATGTTTATTGATTCTTACGATTGGGTGATGGTTCCTAATGTTTATGGCATGAGCAGCTTTTCTGACGGCGGAAAAATGAGCACAAAACCGTACATCAGCGGCAGCCATTATCTTAAAAAAATGAGCGATTATTCTGATGGCGACTGGAGCAAAAAATGGGATGCCCTTTTCTGGAATTTTGTGAATGACAACCGCATTTTCTTTGAAACCAACCCAAGATTGGGAATGATGCTGAGAACGCTCGATAAAATGACGGATGATAAAAAAACTGAACATTTCACCATCGCCCAACAAACCATTAAAGATTTGAAATAACAATGAAAAAAGAATTTGATCTCGAACAAAAAGACAGAATCATAGAAATGGCGTGGGAAGACAGAACGCCTTTTGAAGCGATAGCATTTCAGTTCAAAATCTCAGAATCTGAAGTGATCGAAATGATGAGAACAGAACTGAAACCTTCCAGTTTTCGCCTCTGGAGAAAAAGAGTCAACTCTGGCGTAAGCCAGAAACATTTGAAGAAAAGAAATCTTGAGATTGATAGATTTAAATGTACAAGACAACGCACCATAAGCCTTAATAAAATTTCAAAACGATAATTGCTTTTGATCTCAAATAATAATTCTAAAAACAAAAACAATGAAAAACATAGTCATCATCGGTTGCGGACAGGGAATAGGATTTGCCACAGCAAAACTTCTTTCAGAGAATAACAGCGTTATCGGTATCTCAAAAACTGAAAATTCTGAGATTAAAAATTTAGATATAGAATTTCATCAAATGGATATTCTCAACGGAAATCTTGATGAAATCAACTTCCCCGAAGTGGTTGACGGATTGGTCTATGCGCCGGGAAGCATCAATCTAAAACCATTTAATCGATTAACTGTTGAGGATTTTAAAAATGATTTTGAGATCAATGTTTTGGGTGCCGTGAAAACGATTCAGAAATTATTACCGAATCTTAAGAAATCTGAAAGCGCCTCTGTTGTACTTTTCAGCTCTGTCGCGGCTAAGTTAGGAATGCCATTTCACGCCTCTATCGCTGCCAGCAAAAGTGCTGTAGAAGGCCTCACGAAAAGTCTGGCCGCCGAATTGTCTTCTCAAAAAATAAGAGTCAATGCTATTGCGCCATCTTTGACGGATACAAAACTCGCTTCCCAACTGCTTTCAACGCCGGAAAAGGTAGAAGCATCCGGCAAAAGACATCCGCTGCAACGCATTGGAAAGGCAGACGAAATGGCAAAAATGACCGAATTTTTACTATCTTCCAATTCTGGCTGGATGACCGGACAAATCATCGGCATAGACGGCGGAATGGGAAATACCAAACTTTGATAGCGCTTAAAAAAAACACAACGATTACTATACTTAAAAATTAAATTATGAACACCGACTTTTTTATAGATCTGCTGGTTCAAGTCAAAGAATTTGAAAATTCTGATGCTTACAAATGCAATGCAGGCGTTGACGACTTCCGTATGTGGATGAATGATAAAAAATACGCCACAGAAAGTCCTACCAAACTCTTTCAAAACGAAAATCATCAGGTATCATTTACAGAAAATGAAATCTGCAAGCAGGTTTTGCTTTTGGGAAGATACTCGAAACAGCTTATCCGAAAAGGTCTGGGCAATTTTCCCGAATTGGCAAACGAAGAATTCACCTATCTCTACAGACTGAAGGACGAGCCATTTCTTACCAAAATCCAGCTGATAGAAAAAAATGGACACGAAAAACAAACCGGAATCCAGATCATCAAAAGATTGCTGGAAGCTGGATTTTTAGAAGAAAAGAACGATATAGAAGACAAACGCAGCAAGAGACTGAATCTCACAGAACAAGGAAAAAAGATATTCCACGAGTCCGTAGAAAATGTGAACCAGACTTCAAAGATACTTTCCGGAAAACTGAACGATCACGAGAAAAATGAATTCCTGAGAATGATGAAAAAGTTAAACGAATTTCATGCCCACGTTTATGCAGATTACAAAAATGCCGATATCAAAAAAATAAGCGGTTTGATTTGAAATTTTAAAGCGTCTATCAGTAGAAGCTTGATGGTAGAAATATGCTGAGCAAGATTCTCTTTGCTTATCGTGCTGATTAGATTTTTCTATTTGTAAACAGAGACTATTGGTCTGATATTTCCATAACTTGTACTTTCTAAATTAGGAGATTGATTTTATGAAGCATAAACAATTTAATTTTCAACAGGGATTCACATTCAGCAAACACGTTCCGGAAGAAATATCCCATTTTGACCGGGTTTTTGATGTGTTCAAGGACTTACTGACCCACACTTCCGGCGATATCGAAGAAGCCTTTGACTGGCTCGATATGCTGGATAAAGAATACGATATCTTCACCGACGACTATACACTGGCCGATTTTGAAGAAGACCTCAGAAAACGCGGTTACATCAAAAAAGAAGATGATTCCGAAGACGGAAATACCGGAAGCGGAAAAGGGAAAAACATTCTTACCGCCAAACTGGAAGCGGCTTTGCGGGAATATGCATTGGATCAAATTTTCGGTAAGCTGAAAAAATCCGGCATCGGAAATCACAGAACCAACAAATCTGGCGTCGGCGACGAGCGTGATGGCGAAAACCGAAGCTTCCAATACGGTGACGATCTTTCCACAGTCAATATGACCGAAAGTCTCAAGAATGCCCAAATCAACAACGGCATTGCTGACCTGAGAATGACAGAAGACGACCTCATCGTAGAAGAAACCAAACACAAAGCGCAGATGAGTACGGTGCTGATGATAGACATCAGCCACTCGATGATCTTGTATGGTGAAGACCGAATCACACCGGCCAAAAAAGTAGCGATGGCTTTGGTAGAACTCATCAACCGAAAATACCCTAAAGATTCCATCGACATTATTGTTTTCGGGAACGAAGCGTGGCCCATCAAAATCAAAGATCTTCCTTACCTTCAAGTGGGACCTTTTCACACCAATACGGTGGCAGGACTGGAACTGGCGATGGACATTCTCCGCAGAAAAAGAAATACCAACAAGCAGATCTTTATGATTACTGATGGTAAACCAAGTTGCATTAAACTTCCAACTGGCGAATATTACATGAACAGCGTAGGTCTGGATGAAATGATCGTTGGCCAATGTCTCAACAAAGCAGCACAAGCCAGAAAACTGAAAATTCCCATCACTACCTTTATGATTGCGCAGGATCCTTACCTGCGGAAATTTGTGGAAGCTTTCACCGCTCAGAACAAGGGAAAAGCTTTTTTGACAGGACTATCCGGTTTGGGACAAATGATCTTCGAAGATTACGAGAAAAATAGAATCAAGAGAATATAAAAGATAAAAATGAAAAACGATATCACATTCAAAGCCTTAAAAAAATCAGGCTATACCGATAAAACCATCAGTCAGGAAATTCAGGCTAATCTGATTGCAAAAATAAAAGCCAAGGAACCCGTTTTCGAAGGACTTTGGGGTTACGAAGATTCTGTCGTTCCTCAACTGAAAAAAGCGATTTTGGCAGGTCATCACATCAATCTTTTAGGCTTGCGTGGGCAGGCAAAAACCAGAATTGCAAGAAGTATGGTCAATCTTCTGGACGAGTACATGCCCATTGTAAAAGGTTCTGAGATCAATGACAGTCCGTTTCAGCCGATCTCAAAATTTGCGAGAGATCTGATTGCAGAATTGGGTGACGAAACGCCCATTGCCTGGGTTCACCGCTCCAGTCGTTTCTTTGAAAAACTGGCGACTCCTGATGTGAATGTTGCCGATCTTATTGGTGACATAGATCCCATCAAGGCAGCAACTTTAAAACTACCTTATTCAGACGAGCGTGTTTTGCATTATGGGATGATTCCTAGAGCCAACCGTTCTATATTTGTGTTGAATGAATTGCCGGATTTACAGGCGAGAATTCAGGTTTCCTTGTTTAATATTTTACAGGAAGGTGATATTCAGATCCGTGGATTTCAGCTGAGAATGCCGTTGGATATTCAGTTTGTGTTTACAGCAAACCCAGAAGATTACACCAACCGTGGCAGTATCGTAACGCCACTGAAAGACAGAATTGGATCACAAATTTTCACACATTATCCTAAAACCATTGCATTAGCAAAACAAATCACAGAGCAGGAAGCGGCTATCTCTGCCGAGGATAAATCCCAAATCCAAATTCCAGAATTGGCGAAAAATCTTTTGGAAGAAGTCGCTTTTGCAGCGCGAGATAGTGAATATGTGGATGCCAAAAGTGGCGTAAGCGCCAGACTCACCATCAGTGCGATGGAAAATCTAGTAGCGGCAGCAAAATTACGTCTGATAGAAACCGGTGCGGAAAAAACCACGGTTCGTTTGCTAGACTTTATGTCGATCATACCGTCTATCACCGGAAAAATTGAATTGGTTTACGAAGGTGAACAGGAAGGTGCTGATTATGTTGCCAAAATACTGATTGACAAAGCAGTAATGCTTCAGTTTGAAAGCATCTTTCCACGGATTTCTAAATTGGACAAAGAAGGCATCAAAACGCCTTACACCGATCTAATCAAATGGTTCAACAGCCATCAACTTGAACTTAATTACACCGACAGTGATGACGATTTCTACAACAAACTCAGCAGCATCACCCCTTTGACAACGGTGATCGAAGACAATGCTTCTGGACTGAGTGTGGAAGATCAAAACTTATGTAAAGAATTGGTTTTATGGGCATTGACCATCAGCAAAAAATTAGATAAATCTGAAAATTCTATGGCATTCACTTTTGAATCAGCTGGTATAGGACAGTTTTTCAGAGAATGATCTACAAATCTTGAAGATCAACATCAACAAATCCTTCGAAAAATTCCGAAGGATTTATTGTTATTGATAGTTCCAATTGACTGCTAAAAAACACAGCTGAATAGGACTGGATCAAGCGATGAATTTTCTGTCACAAGAAACAAACTTTTTTCGCAATTTAAAATTAAATCATCCTGTCTGATAAAAAACTAAGACATACATTTTCTATATCTCGACTTGTGACCTATTTTTGTATGGATCAAAGGGATATTTTTAAAACATATGGACAATACATTTTCTGAGACTAATCAAATTGAAGTGGTTTCAACTTTTTCTGATCTTGTAAACACCCATTTTCATGGAGTTGTGAATGCCATCTGTTGGGAAAGAGATCTGCGTGGAGATTTTGAGGAAATTGTATCCAAAATCCAGTTAAAAGAGAATATCACAGAAGTGTACCCTGAAGATCTACTGGCTCTTCAACTTTCGGAAAACGGTCACATTGCAAGGGACATCATTTTAAATGACCTGCAATTACTAACGGATTACGGTGCATTACCTTCCCTCAATCTGCTGAAGAACTACGAAAGAGATGACGAGTTGGATTTCATCTCAACAGATGTTTATTCTTATCACGTAGACCGTTCACCCATTGATACAAGTACTTTTCTATGCACTTACTATGGTGCAACAAGTGACATCTTGCCAAATGATCAGGCCATACAGAAAATCTTAATTCCTGAAATCCGTACGAAGCTCCAAGAATGCCACAAAGGATCAGAAGAAACCTTTGATTTCTTTTTAAAAGAATACTTTTTCGATCTTCACTATGCACCAAAACCTGATGCTCAGGCAATCCATTTAAAAACAGGTCATCTTTGGAAGCTAGCCGTAGACCATCCGGAAAAACAGGTTTTACCATGCATACACCGCGCACCGCGAGAAAATGACGGTGAGTACCGGCTGCTTTTGATCTGCTGACAAGATAAAAGATGATTTTTTATTGATCCATCTAAATCTTCTAATACGCCGTTAAAAACCGATCTTAATAAAGTTATTGATTACCCAATTAATTTTAAAGCCACATCAATTTTAAGAAAAAAAAACCACCGATTATAAAATCCAAGAACGCGTTTTTCATTAGAACACGATCTTACAGTGGCTTTCAAATTTTTCCATTACATCGTCATCGGAACTTCCATCAATAAAATTTCTGTATTTCCTGAAGTTGATTTGATGTTCAAATCAGAAATATCCCAAACGCCAAAACCGTCTCTTGTTTCCACATGTTGTCCTTCGATTTCCGCACTTCCTTTTAAAATAAAGACATACACACCGTTTCCTTTTTTCCTGATCTGGTAATTGGTTTCCACATTATTTTCGAAGTTTCCTAGGTGAAACCAGGCATTCTGATGGATCCAAACGCCTTCGTCATCTGCATGGGGAGAAAGAATCTGCTGGAATGTATTCTGACTTTTTGATTGGTTTAAAGTCATCTGATCATACCTTGGCGTCACATTCCTTTTGTTTGGATACACCCAGATTTGTAGAAACTTCACCCAACGATCACTATTTTTATTGAATTCGCTGTGCATAATCCCGGTACCTGCACTCATCACCTGGATGTCTCCACTCTTGATGATGGCTGTATTTCCCATACTGTCTTTGTGCTCCAAATCACCTTCCAAAGGAATGCTGATGATTTCCATATTGTCGTGCGGATGCGTTCCGAAACCTCTTCCCGCTTCTACTTTATCATCATTCAGAACTCTTAAAACGCCAAAGTGCATTCTCTCCGGATTGTGATAATTTGCAAAGCTGAAGCTATGATGGCTGGCCAACCAACCGTGGTCTGCCTTCCCTCTTGAATCTGCTCTGTGAATCACAGCATTGTCTTTGATCTTAGATCCAGGATTGGGCCAATGATTGTATCCCATCGGTTCTAGAGGCTCAATTTCGTCGATCTCATTTTTCATCGTATTTCCCAATGACTCGGTGGTTACGAACATCCCTGTTCCCAATAATCCTTTCTTTACAAAATCTTTTTTGTCCATATCCCTGATGCTGTTTAATCATTATTAAGAGTACAAATTTATGGTGATGGGATTGGCTGTGCATTTAACTAGTTTAATAAATGGCGTTAATGCAAAAAAAAATGCCGGCTATTTTTATATCCGACACCATCTATTTTAAATTCTGATTTGTTTCTCCCTAGTCGCCAAACGCTTTCTGATGGTACTTACAAACTCTTTAGAAACGCCGAGATAAGAAGCAATGTAATACTGCGCCACACGCTGTGGAATGGTAGGATAAAGCTTAATGAATTCCAGATAACGGTCAGATGCACTTTTGGAAATGGTATTTACCAGACGGTTTTGAAGCGTAAAAAGATTTCTTTGAACCAGCATCCTGAAAACCCTTTCGAATTTTGGAATTTCCTGAAGTAACTTTTCTTTGGTGGTGGGATTCAGCATAAAAATCTCTGAATCTTCAATGGTTTCTATATACAAATTGGAAGGTTTCTGATCCTGAAACGAGGCAATATCACTAATCCACCAATCTTCGATAGCAAACAGAATGGTCACTTCAAAACCATTATCATCAAGGTAGTAAGCCCTTAAACAGCCTTTGTGAATGAAGCCTTCGAACTGGCAAACTTCACCTTCGCGCAGCAATATTGTTTTCTTCGGAAAGGATTCACAGACCAACAAACCGGTGAATAGTTTCTCTTCTTCGCTGCTCAGACTGATAAAACGCGTGACGTTCTTGATGATATTTTCAAACATAAATTAAGTTTTACGGCTGCAAATTAGGGAAATGTGTGTAAACTTCATTCTTCAAAAGCCCACTTCCGCCGCCGTAATGGTCTATCACCTTCACATCTTGATCAAAGTTTTCACAAAATATTTTAATATCCTTTTCAAAGTCTTCTTCCAAACCGGAACTCAACAGCACAATATCGACCTGATTTTTTTTGATATAATCATAGCAGACGCTTACATCGCTTTTGATTTCTGCTTTCCAGCCTTCATTATTTTCGATAATTCTTTTTAAGGTTTCAAGAATGTCCTGATTTTTCCCGATCACTAAAAATTGTAAGCTTTCCATTTGAAATTGGTTGTATTAAAGTTAATTTTCGGGAGCTTCATCCCGCTAAGAATTTATGCTGAACTGGTTAGAAACACCATATCTTTTTTTCCCACGCCAACGCCAACCGCAAAAAAATTTGCCATTCTTATCGGAGGCCGGGATTTGGTCTGTATTATAAATGCTTGCTACCCGTTATTTTAAGTTCATTGAGGTCCAGTTGTGATTCCGCTTTTCTGACTTCGTCCTCACTGAACTGGTTTTCACGTTTTATCTTGAATAATTCTTTTCTCTGCAATGCGAAGATATCCAGCATCATTTCTTGGTATTCATCTAAATCATTTTTTCTGTTGGTACACATTTCCGAAGATTCGAGGTGACCATGCTGCTGCAAAATATCATTTTCAATGGTGTGTTTAAAATTCGCCACCAGACTGTTGCTTTCCAAATTAGACTGGTATTTTTCATTCAGTCGGTTGACCGCCAGATGATCCAGTCTGATTTGAATACTTGCCTGCTGCTCGTGAGAAGGTTGAATATTGTCTATCTCGCCAATCTTGGTCAATTTAATGATCAAGGGCAAGGTCAAACCTTGAAAAATCAAAGTCACAAAAATCACAACGAATGTGATGAAGATGATTAGATTTCTGTGCGGAAATGCGGACTGCTCATTCATCATCACCGGAATCGACAAGGCTGTTGCCAGAGAAACTACACCACGCATGCCCGCCCAGCCGATAATCAATGGATTTTTCCAACCCGGACTTGGGTCTTTTCTGATTTTTTTGCTCAGCCATCTCGGAATATGCGCTACTGGATAAATCCATAGCATACGCACGACGATCACGATTAAACTAATGATGAGGCCATATTTGATTCCATCCTTTACAGACGTCTCGCCCAATCCATCAACAATATCGGGAAGTTCCAATCCGATCAGAACAAAAACCAAGGCATTCATCACAAATATCAACGTATTCCAAACACCAATCATATTGATTCTTGTGGTTCCTGTTCTAAAGATCTCGTGCGAACGGAACGACATAAACAGTCCGCCACTCACCACTGCCATTACTCCTGAATAATGAAAATGCTCTGCCGAAAGAAATAAAATATACGGTGTCATCACCGTCAAAGCGGCATCTATCGCTGGTGTCGTAGGTAAAAATCTGTGGATCGCATAGAAGATATGAGCACCTGCAACGCCAACCACAACGCCCATTCCCGCAACCAGGAAAAACTGTCCCGTGGCTTGCTGCATAGAAAATACACCGGTCATCACAGCTGCCAAAGCAAATCTAAAAACAATCAATGACGAGGCATCATTGATGAGACTTTCGCCTTCCAACATTGCAATCGTTCGTTTTGGAACTTTTAAACCTTTCAAAACGGTGGTCGCTGCAATCGCATCTGGTGGCGAAACAATGCCGCCCAGCAAAAACCCCAAAGCCAAAGTAAATCCTGGAATCAACGCCTGTGATGCAAATGCTACAACAATAGACGTCAGGAAAACCAGTCCGAAAGCCAATAGTCCGATGGTGCGTTTCCATTTCCAGAAATCGTTCCACGAGGTGTACCAAGCTGCTTCATATAATAATGGTGGCAAAAAGATCAGGAAAATAATTTCCGGATCCAGTTTCAAAACAGGAACGCCAGGTATCAAACTGATTCCCAATCCTGACAACACCAAAAATATGGGATAAGCGATTTTGATACGCTGCGCCAGCATGACCAATAACATGACCAACAATAGAAGTCCTAGTATGAGTAGTAATTGTTCGTGCATCGTTTTTTTTTAGAATTTAGAGGTTAGAGGTTGCAGCTATCAATGATTTAAAAACAATAGAATTGGCCAGTTCAATTTCCTCTTCATTGATAGAATGTCCGAAATTCGCATACACTTTCTCAGTCACATCAGCATTCATTTCTTTCAGAATATTGGCTGTTGCATACACTCTTTCTACGGGAACATGGAAATCCGGATTGCTTGTTGCTAACAAAACTGGCGTTTGTGCAAAATCACCTATATAATTGTCACGGTTGATTTTATCGCCAATCACACCACCGATGATTGCCATTGCTCCACCGTATTTCTGAGCATTTCTTGCCAAAAATTCCAAACTGAGACACGCACCCTGAGAAAATCCGAAAAAGTAAATATGCTCAGTTTTGATTCCCGCATCCAAAGCCGTTTTCACAGTTGCTCCCACAGTTTCGATGGCTGATGACAACCACGGCTCGTTTTGCTCAAGCGGAGCGAGGAACGACAACGGATACCAACTTCCATTGGTTGCCTGTGGCGCCAACAAAGCATAAGCTTCTACATTAAGATGTTCGGAAAGGCTCAAAATATCTTGTGCACTTCCGCCTCTGCCGTGAATCATTATCAATGCTTTTTCGGCTTGGCCAACAGGTTTTCCGGCTGTTTTTATATCTAAAGTGTGACTCATTTTTATTTAAATTTTTCTGTTGGATAATTAATGACAGGAAGAACGTTTAATAAATGTTCTCTCTGTTCTTCAAAATGCTCCGGCAACATCAGATCCTCACCAAGAGAAGCCAGTTCCTCATCGATATCGAAACCCGGACCTGAAGTAGCGATTTCAAATAAAACGCCGCCTGGTTCTTTAAAATAGATGGAAGTGAAATATTTTCTGTCCTTCACTTCGGTATGTTCCAATCCGAATGTGTTTAATTTTTCAATCATCTCAAGCTGTGTTTCTGCATTGGGTGTTGCAAAAGCCACGTGATGCACTGTTCCTCTTCCTGCCAATCCTTTCAGAGAATCCGCCCCTGCCAGAAGATCAACATATGTTCCGGGAAGATCACCTATCCCCAAACGGATTCTGTTGGATGATTCTGAAATCACTTTGTGATCCATCTGCGTGGTAAGAAGTGCCACCGTTCTTTCATAAGCATTCAGCCAGATTTCTACGTGGTGAATACCTTTGATCGCATTATCTTTTGGAATAAAACCATTATCACAGCCTTTCCGCTCATCTGTATGATTGAAAACCAGCTCCAAACCCAATCCGTCAAAATCTTCCAGATAAATAAAAACTTCACCTGGAAACCTTTCCTGTGGCTGTTTGTAAGGGATATCAAAATAATCCAGACGATCCACCCAATAATCCAGCGCCTCCATTGAGACGGAAAAAGCCGTTGTATTCAGCATTCCTTTGCCGTGTCTGCCGTTTACCAGACCTTTTCCGTACGGGAACGTGGTCATAATTGTTCCGGGAGTTCCAAATTGATCCCCAAAATAGAAGTGATAAACCTCGGAATAATCAAAGTTGACGGTTTTCTTGATCAGTCGGAGTCCTAAAACCCCGGTGTAAAAGTCTATATTTTCCTGCGCATCGCCGGTGATGGCGGTAACGTGGTGAAGTCCTGTGATGAGTGCCATAGTTTTTAGTTATTGGGTGGTAGTTGTTGGTTGTTTGTCTATTCTTCTTTTAACCAGACATCCTTGTATTCCTCCGGATGACGTTTGAATTGTGCGTGAACGTACGGACACAAAGGCACAATTTTCAAATCCTTTTCTACGGCGTAAGAAAGCAGCTGATCCAGTAACAATTTGGCAAAACCTTTTCCTGCATACTCTTCATCCACTTCTGTGTGGTAGACAGTTAATTTATTTTCTACCACAGAAATATCCATTTTTCCTGCTTTTTTACCGTCTGAGAAAAGCTGAACTTCTCCTTTTATATTGCCTACAACGACTTCTGTTCTTTCCATAACTTATTGCTTATTGCTTATTGCTTATTGCTTATTGCTAAGATATTGTCTTTCTAAAAATTGGGTAATAACCTATGATAAGTTCGGTAATACTTTTTCAATTTTTTCACGTAAAGCTTCGTGTTGTTTTGGAAGTTTAAGCTTTTGTCCCAATTCGCTCAACGGCTCATCTACAGTGAATCCGGGATTTTCAGTTGCTATTTCGAACAAAACGCCGCCCGGTTCTCGGAAGTATAATGAGTAGAAATAATCCCTGTCGATTTTCGGTGTGATGCTAAAACCTGCGGACAGTACTTTTTCACGAAATGCCATCAAAACCTTGTCGTCTTTCACCCGGAAAGCCACGTGGTGGTTGGTTCCTGACGCATTTCTTCCTGCGACCATTTTATCGTTCTCTATGATATCGACAAGGTTGGCCGTTTCAATAGCATCCGTTGCAAAACGGTATCTCTCGCCTTCGTGTTTTTGTAGATCGTAGCCAAAAATATCGGTTAATACTTTGATGGTAGGATCTGCTTTTTTCAATGTCAACGTGATGTTGTGGAAACCTTTCAAGGCATTCTCATCCTTGATATCAGTAGTAGTCCAGACTTTTCTATCATCGGGCGTTGAAGTTTCGATGAATTGGATTTGTAAGCCGTCCGGATCTTGGAATGAAATCAATTTTTCTCCAAAAATTTGGCCTTCCTCAAAAGTGATATTCAATTGTTGGAATCTGTTTTTCCAGAATTCTAAGCTTCCTTTTGGCACAGAATATCCAATGTGCGTTGCCAAACCAGTTCCGTTGGTTCCCTGCCCGATTCCTTCCCAAGGAAAGAATGTCAGGATTGTCCCCGCTGCTCCGGTTTGGTTTCCGAAATAAAAATGATAGGTTCCGGGATCATCAAAGTTCACGGTTTTCTTCACCAGTCGTAATCCTAAAACCTGAGTGTAAAAATCTAAATTTCTTTTGGCATTGCTGGCGATTGCGGTGATGTGGTGCAATCCTAAGATTCTATTTTCCATTTTGTAGATCGTTTAATTTTGATAGGACAAATTTATGGTAGATAGCACTGCTGGACATTTAACTAGATTAATAAATCAGACCATTGCCTTGTTTCTTTTGATGAGCAAAAAGTGACTCATATTAAATTGTAAACAATACCCAGTCTGGAAACCAATTACATTATACATGGATGTCATTTTTCTCTCAAATCCGATCATAGATGGTCACTTTTCGCTGGAATTACTGTTCAGTTTGACTGGCTTTGATCTGGATTATAATAATCTGGGCTTATCAGGAAAGTTCTGATCCCGGAGATGGATCACGTACAATTTGTTGCTTCTGAACGGATTAAAGCGTTGTTTGCCAGATGACATCAGATGTCTTGATCTCTTGCATTGATGGCCATTTTAATGTGATCAAATGCAGTATTCCAATACTTGATCGCATTCTGTTTTAAACGAAATCAATGCGGCAATTTATCTCTGAAATATCCATAAACCCAAGTTCCCATAACGGCACTCAACAAGGTAATGACTACGGCTACTGCTCCGGTTCCGATCTGTGCAAAAAGCGGTCCGGGACAAGCTCCTGTTATTGCCCAGCCAAATCCGAAGATCAGTCCGCCATAAATTTGCCCTTTACTGAATTTCTTCGGGGCGATAAAAATCTGCTCTCCATAAATTGTTTTGATGTTGAATTTTTTGATGATCCAAACGGAAATCATTCCTGTTACCACTGCACTTCCTATAACACCGTACATATGGAACGACTGCAAGCGGAACATTTCCTGAATTCTGAACCAGCTGATTACTTCTGCTTTTACAAACACAATCCCGAATGCAATCCCCACCAAAAGGTATTTCAAAAGATGATACCATCGATGCTGAATACGACTTTCGTTGGTGCAAATAGAATCTTGATGTCTTATATCTGTTTCTTTTTTCATTTTTAATCAATTTAAAGGGATAAAATAAATGGGAAAATAAAATTGGCCATTAAAAAACCACCTATCATAAAGCAAATGGTTGCAACTAATGAAGGCCACTGTAAATTTGAAAGTCCCATAATAGCGTGACCGCTTGTGCAGCCCCCAGCATATCGGGTTCCGAAACCTACCAGAAAACCACCTACCACCATTATGAAAAACCCTTTCAGACTTACCAGATTTTCAAAATTCATCAACTCTACTGGCACCAAATTGCTGTAATTGGTGATGCCATAGCCTGCCAATTCTGCTTTGAGTTTTGGGTTGACGATGATGTCTTGACCATTCATTAAGAAGTGAGCGGCAATCATTCCTCCGAAGAAAATTCCAAAAACGAAAAACAAATTCCAAGATTCTTTCTTCCAGTCATATTTGAAAAAATTAATATTTGCGGGGATGCACGCTGCACAAATATGCCGTAGTGATGAACTGATTCCGAAGGATTTATTCCCCAAAATTAAGAGTGTAGGAACGGTGAGACCAATCAGCGGACCTGCGATATACCACGCCCAAGGTTCTTTTATGATTTCTAACATTAATACTATTTTTTAAATTAAATTATTTTAAAACTTTACTTTGACACACAAAATCACTTTTTGTGATACCAGTCTGCACAATTGCATTAAAACCTCCGGCAATTTCGGTAAAATTTCTGTAACCTCTTGCCAGAAGAATACTTGCTGCCATCATACTTCTGTACCCTCCCGCACAGTGCAGATAAAAATGTTCGCTAGGATTAATATCTGTAACCCATTCATTAATGTAAGCCAAAGGCTTGTTGTAGGCTTCATCCACGTGTTCTGCTTGGTATTCGCTTTCTTTTCGTACATCGACGATTTTTACATCTTTATTTTCAATTTCCTTTTCAAATTCTTGTGCAGAAATACGGTGTACGGTATCAATTACTTTTCCGCTGCTCTTCCAGGCTTCAAAACTGCCTTTCAGAAAACCTATAACATTATCAAAACCAACTCTGCTTAATCTTGTAACCGTTTCTTCCTGGTTATTTTCATCGGTAATTAATAAAATCGGTTGTTTTACATCTACAATCAGAGCGCCAACCCAAGGGGCAAAATCTCCGTTTAAACCGATATTAATAGATTGGGGAACAAAACCTTTTGCAAAATCGTCATTCGTTCTTACATCCAGAATCAAAGCGCCAGAAAGTTCTGCCGATTCTTCAAATTCTTCGGGGGAAAGTGCGTGTAGACCTTTAGACAAGACCTTATCGAAACTTTCGTAGCCTTTTTTATTCAATGCCACATTCATCCCGAAATAGGCAGGTGGCGGAAGAAGCCCATCTGTAACCGCTTTTATGAAGCTTTGTTTATCTTTTTGATTCAGTGCGTAATTGGTTTTCTTTTGATTTCCCAGGGTATCTACCGTTTCTTTCTGCATATTTTTTCCGCACGCAGAACCAGCACCGTGAGCCGGATAAACGATAATATCATCATCTAAAGGCAGAATTTTTTGATACAAACTTTCGTAGAGAAGCCCTGCCAATTCTTCCTGAGTCATACTTGCCGCTTTCTGAGCCAAATCGGGACGGCCAACATCACCGAGAAACAAAGTATCACCGCTGAAAAGGGCATTTTCTTTTCCATTTTCATCTATTAATAAAAAGGAAGAGCTTTCCATTGTATGTCCGGGTGTATGCAGAACCTTTATTTTGATGTTTCCCACTTCAAAAATCTGGTTATCATTTGCTATAATGGCTTCAAAATCCGGATTAGCAGTTGGTCCGTAGACGATGGGTGCACCTGTTTTTTTGCTGAGGTCTACGTGACCGCTCACAAAATCTGCGTGAAAATGAGTCTCAAAGATGTATTTGAGTTTTACATTGTCTTTTTCCAGTCTTTTGATGTAAGGCTGGGTTTCTCTTAAAGGGTCAATGATTGCAGCTTCACCATTTGAAACAATGTAATAAGCTCCTTGAGCGAGACATCCTGTATAAATTTGTTCTATTTGCATTTTGATATTTTTTATTTAATTTTAATTTGATACAAATTTCTGGGTTTGAATTCTGTTGTACAGCTACTTTTGTTACATAAGGGTGTTAATTAATTATCTCCTATTATGAAACGCCGAATGATTGCAGCCCGACTTGAACGGAGCTCTTTTTGTGAGGAGGAACGACGAGCAAAAAAGCGGGAGTGGAAGGCGGATAAAGCTGCCCAAATAATATTAGAAGAAAAGTTCTTTAATAATAATGTAAATTCCCATCATCAAAATAAACCATCCGAAAGCCGGTTTTAGTTTTTTACCATCAATTTTCTTTGATAATTGGGTACCTATCAATATTCCTACAACAGCGATTGCTGAGATGGTTACTAATACATTCCATTCAATTTTCACTGTATTGAATGAAGAGAAAAATCCGATGAGAGAGTTAAAAGAAATGATGACCAAAGAGGTTCCAATGGCCACTTTCATTGGCGTTTTCAGAAGATTTACCAAAGCGGGAATGATCATAAAGCCTCCGCCTGCGCCTACCAAACCTGTTAAAACTCCTACTACAGAGCCTTCCCCTGCTGCCAGAAGAGCATTGTGATGGTCTGGATGGGGTATTTCTGTGTTGTCTTCTGCTCCTTTTCGGATCATTTTATAGGAGGCAAGAATCATTAATCCTGCAAAAATCATCAGCAGCAATAAATCTTTGGTTACCATAAAACTTCCAAAACTGAAAATATCATCAGGTATCAATGGTAAAAGGAATTTCCGTGTGATAAAAATAGAAATGATAGAGGGAAGACCAAACACAAAAGCTGTTTTGAAATGGACCAAACCTTTTTTGAAATAAGAAACCGAACCCACCATACTGCTTATCCCGACAATGAAAAGTGAATATTCTGTCGCCAAGAAAGCATCTAGCCCAAAGAGATAAACGAGAACGGGAACGGTAAGAATACTTCCGCCGCCGCCAATTAATCCTAAAGAAACACCAATAAAAACCGATGCGATGTAACCATATATTTCCATTCTTCAACTATTATGGTGCAAAAATGGAACTATTGATCTAGCTGTACTGCTACTTTTGTTACAGAAGGACAATTAGATGTCATCAAAATTATTCTTTAGTCTTAAAGCGTACAATATTTCAAGAAATAGAATCTGAAAGTATAATCTTATTTCTTCCCAAAGTAAGCTTACCGGAATCTTCGAGCTGTTTCAGAAGTCTGGAGACCACTACTCTAGCCGTTCCAAGCTCATTGGCAAGTTGTTCGTGGGTAATAATGATGCTTTTTGAATGAGAAATTTCAGATTTTTTATGGAGGAGATTCAATAATCTTTCATCTACTTTTTTAAAAGCGATAGCGTTGATAATATCCAGCAATTCTTCAAAGCGTTTGTGGTAGAGCCTGAAAATATAATCCAACCATTCCGGATACTCTTTAATGAAGAGTGAAACCTTATCTATGGGCAGAAAAAGGATTTCAGAATCTTCCTCCACTTCTGCTTTCACGATACTTTTTTCATTGTGCATCCCACCAAGAAAAGACATAATGCAGCTTTCACCAGCTTTGATGTAATAGAGTAAAATCTCTCGCCCGTCTTCTTCGGTACGGATTACCTTTAATAATCCCTTCATCACAATCGGTATGGAGCGGATGGAAGCATTTTCATCCAAAATAATGTCACCTTCGTGGTAGGTTTTCAGGACTCCGTTATTCTTTAGATTTCCAACCAATTCCGGAGATGAAATAAACTCTGAAGCTAAAACTGAATCGTTCATACCAATTAATTTACAGGCTAAAATAAGGTAATTTTCGTTAATCCTTTATTCTTAAAACGGAAAGAAAATTAATTTATCAACTTGAATGATCCCGTTCGGAACTGATTATTTCAATCTTAATCCAAGCTGTTCTTTGACGCTCATTCCAAAAAAGTCAAGGTCTGTTTTTGAGTAGAGATCAAGAGGTATAAAACAACAGACCCTGTTATGAACAAGGTCTGTATTTGCTTTTACTAAGCTTTGGAAGCGTCCAATGAAGCTTTTCTAAACTCCTTCAATAGCTTTTCTAGGCTTAAAGATGCTTTACGAGCTCTTGTACCTGCTGCTTTGTTCGCTTTTTCTGACTGCAATTCTGCATCTGCTTTGAAGGCTTCAAATTCTGTGTTGATTTGTTCGATCAATTCTTTCATAATAAGTTGAATAAAAATTATTGGCGGCAAAAATACATTTTTCAACCAATAAAACTGGTCTATTTTCATAATTTAAAGCGAATTGTATGATAAAATTGTAAATAATTAACGTACTTGCTACTCATTTTATGTTCATACTACGAATTACAGTACTCATTCTCTATTTCTTTATTTGTATTTCTTGACATTTTCATCCAAACACGCGCTTATTTGATGCATCAAATTGAGCGTATTCTGATTTATTTTTCAGGTGTCCGTACAGCTAAAGTATTCAAAACAAAAAAATGGCCGAAAATTCTTCCGGCCACAATTACGGCAAAAATGCCGTTTATCTATTTTACAAAAAGTATGAATCTGATCTAGATCAACTTCAACAATTCCTCTGCCACTTTTTCAGAAGAAGCAGGATTCTGTCCTGTAATAAGCCTTCCGTCTACCACTGCATAAGGGTTCCAGTCTTCGATCTTACTGTACACACCACCATTCTTTTTCAGCATATCTTCTACCAAAAAAGGAACAATATCAGTCAGTTGGACTGCCTCCTCTTCTGTATTGGTAAATCCAGTTACATTTTTGCCTTTTACCAGATATTCACCATTGATTTTGACATCCTTCAAAACACCAGGTGCATGGCATACAAATGCCACAGGTTTGTCACTTGAATAGAAATCGGCAATCAACTGCTGTGACACCTGATCCTCGGCAAGATCCCACAAAGGGCCGTGGCCACCTGGATAAAATACCGCATCATAATCTTCACTTTTAACCTCAGATAATTGATGTGTATTTTTTAATTTATCCATCAAGTCAGAATCCTGATCCATTCGGCGAGTGGCATCCGTTTGAGATGAAGGATCTTCACTTTTTGGATCAATTGGCGGAAGACCTCCTTTTGGCGATGCCAGTGTGATCTCTATCCCTTTATCAGATAATGCATAATAAGGAGCTGCCAATTCTTCTGTCCAGAATCCGGTTTTCAAACCGGTATTTCCTAACTGGTCGTGACTAGTGATCACGAATAATACTTTTTTGCTCATTTTGATATTCTTTAATTTAGTAATACAAAGTTGCAAAATAATATACTTTTACAAACAAGACTTAGGTCACTATTTTCATGTGATCCAAATCACATGTTTTCCCGTATTTTACTGCAGGAAAAGAGATCAATTAGAATTAAGAGATAAGGTCTGATGTTTGTGAAACATCAATTAATTTCAAAAAGATTTTAAACACATTGGTCACCACACGTAATTACTCTTGATGTAAGAAACGGTGAATCAATTGTAACTTAGCCTGTATGCACTCGGTGTCAGATTGGTTTTACTCTTGAATAATTTACTGAATGACTGTGGATATTCAAATCCCAGCTGATAAGCAATTTCACTTACTGTCAAATTAGTAGTTGTCAAAATCTCTTTTGCTTTTTCTATTAACTTCTCGTGGATGTGTTGCTGTGTATTTTGTCCAGTAATATTTCGCAGCATATCACTTAAATAGGGAGAAGAAACATTTAATTCGGTCGCTAATTTTTCTACTGTTGGTAATACAAGATTTGAATTGTCACTAAAATAATGATCTAGTTTTATTTCAAACTTTGTTAATAAGTCGTCTGTTGCCATTTTCCGTGTAAGAAATTGTCGGCTGTAAAAACGGTTGCAATAACTTAATAGCAGCTCTAGGTTTGAAACGATGACATCTTGACTGAATTGATCTAATCTCGAATTGATTTCTTTTTGAATGTTTTGAATGATTACTTCGATTGTTTTTTCCTCTTCTTCCGAAAGATGAAGGGCTTCATTTACTGTATAGGAAAAAAAGCCATAACTTTTCATTGCTTTAGCTAATGGATATTGTCTTATTAAATCAGGATGAAATAATAAAGACCACCCATCCATATTTCTCTCTTTGTCATTATCCACACTAATTATCTGGTTTGGCGCAATAAAGGACATCGTACCATCATCAAAATCATAATGATTTTTTCCATATTTTAATTTCCCTTTAAAACTTCTTTTGATTGAAATATTGTAAAAATCCAAAAGTAATTTTTGATCACTTTCCTGAATATTACTTTGTGTCTGTGAATGATCAATTATTGTAATTAATGGATTTAATGGACTTGGCAGCCCCATATAAGAATGCAATTCTTTTACGGAATTTATTTTCTTGATGTTTTGCTCTGTATTTTTCATAATCTGAATAGGCAGGCAGCAATTTCTGACTGCCTAATTGATGCTTTGTAAATTTAAGAATTTAAAAAATCATTTCCTTCGCTTCTATCCATCGTCATTATTTCTAAAACATTTCCAGGATATTCAACAGGTAATTGACTTACTTCGTCTAGCTGGTAGATTTCTTCAGCCGTAAAAACAACATCAACACTTTTTAAATTGTCTTGAAGTTGTTCCAGTTTTGTTGCACCGATGATGACACTGCTTACAACTTGCTGATGTAACAACCAAGCCAGAGCCAATTGAGAAATTGAAACTTGTTTTTGCTTTGCCATTGGTGTAAGCACGTCTAAAACATTATAAGCCCTTTCTTCGTGAAAAGGTGGAAATGGAAAACTATTCAGTCGCCCTTCTCCTTTCTGACCATCTCTTTTGTATTTACCGGTTAGTAATCCTCCGCTTAATGGACTCCAAACCATCATTCCTACCTTCTGATCCAGCAGCATTGGTACAATTTCACGTTCTGCATCTCTAACGTCTAATGAATAATTGGCTTGCAGCGATGCAAATCTGTCTAGATGATTGTATTGTGAATAAGCCAGTGCTTTCATTAATTGCCAAGCCGCAATATTACTAGCTCCGAAATATCTTATTTTCCCACTTCTTACCAAATCATCTAAAGTCCGGATGGTCTCTTCAATTGGTGTCAACGGATCTGCTGTATGAATTTGGTAGAGATCAATATAATCTGTGCCAAGCCTTTTTAGGCTACTCTCTACCTGTTGAATGATGTGCTTTTTAGAAAGCCCCAAATCGTTTTGACCTTTGCCCATCGTACCTCTAACCTTAGTAGCCAAAACCAAATCGTCTCTGTTGATGGAAAGATTTTTTATTGCCTGACCAATCATCACTTCAGAAAGTCCCTCTGAATAAATGTTTGCCGTGTCAATAAAATTAATACCCGCCTCTGTTGCTGTTTTTATTTGTTCGTCAACTGCATTCTGGTCAAGATTACCCATATAGCCAAAGAAACCTTTTCCGCCATAATTCATTGTTCCTAGACAAAGCGTTGAAACCTTCAAGCCTGTATTTCCTAAAATTTTGTACTTCATTTTTTTACTTTATTATGAAGTACAAAGGTCAGAAGCCTTTAACTTGTATATGTATTCAAAATGAAGTTGTTTGTGTTCAAAATGAGGATTTGATCTTATTGATTGTTTTTAATATTATTCCGTAATTGAGCAAAAAAAAACCCGGCGTTACAATCTGACCTTTTTCTGTTGATAGGTGGCAATTTATTCAAACTTCAATCTTTTAGTAGAATTTATGACATATCTCAAAAATGTTCATCCATCGAATTACAGAATTTATTAAATGAATAATTTGATAGAGCTTACTATTCTCACTAACCTCTTTCTTTTAAACAGTCCTGCGCTCATTCATATTTAACTGTTCTGATTTTTTAAATTAATATTGGATGATTAATAATTATTCTTTATTTAAAAAGTCTTTTCAATTATTTTAATAACAAGCTTCAACAGAATCCGGCTTACAGCGCTTCTCTTTTTTATTCTCAAGTTCCTGAACTAAATTTTTCGTTTAATAGAGACCCTATAAGATCACAATGGATCTATGGACTTGCTGTCTTCCTCATTGACAATCCAATTTTTTTTGAGATAACAAACTCTCTGTCATTATACGTGGCTTATGGTGACGTATTTCTATACTATTAATAATAGGCGGTTTAAAGGCTAACAGCTTTATCCATATCTTCTGTAATCCTATT
>NZ_AUAA01000007.1 GCF_000428485.1 Epilithonimonas tenax DSM 16811
TCAATTATGCGAATATAAAGCTGGATACACCCATGAGAAACAACCAAAAAAATTATCAAAAACAAAAATATATTTTCAGAAAATCGAGAAAAAGAATAGAGACATTATTCTCTCAGCTTTGTGACCAATTTAAAATCAGAAACAACTACGCAAAATCATTTGAAGGTTTTAAAACAAGGATATTGAGCAAAATAACAGCATTAACTTTCATTCAATTTGTAAATGTTTTTGTATTTAATAGAAAAATGAATAATATTAAAATTGCATTAGTTTGATAATGCACTACGAGTTAAAAGAGTAAATTAAGCTTCTAAATATTCAATCCTTTCAACTGCCAAAAGGATTTTTTGTTTAAAATCACTAAAATATCCGCACCATTACAAAATAAAAATTTAAATTTTGTAGTTTTGAAGATTAAACAAGATTATGAAACACTTATATTAAGATCTCATCTAGACAGAGAAAACAATATGGTGTTCCTTCTGCCCTAAAAAAAATTAAATAAGAACAAATGAAACTAAAAATATTCCTTGGCATCGCATTCTGGTCACTTTTGCTTCTAGCAGGCTGTAACCGTGATGATATTTCTTTTGAATCGCCAACGCAACTGTTGAGATTCTCTACTGATACCGTTTTTTGCGACACGGTTTACAACCAGATGCGTTCGGAAACTTATGCAGTAAAAGTCTTCAATAATGAAGATAAAGATGTTTTGATTCCGAGAATTGCGTTGGAAGGCGGGACCGGTTCCCTTTACAGAATCAACGTGGATGGAAAAGTTGGGACGAGTTTTGAAAATGTGGCTTTGAGAAGAAAAGACAGCCTTTACGTTTTTGTAGAAATTGCGCCAGTTGCTAACGCTCCGGAAGCGATTGCTGAAGACAAAGTGGTTTTCAACACACCAGCTGGTGAGCAAAAAGTAACATTGTTCTCAGTAGTTCAGGATGCAGAATATTTCATTAAATCGGATTCAAATCCAAATATCATTTCTGAGAATACAACTTGGACCAAGGAAAAAGTGAAAGTGATTTTCGGAGATTTGACCGTTGCCGAAGGAAAAACTTTGACAATGGAAAAAGGCACGAAAGTCTATTTCCGAAAAAACAGCGGAATGCATTTCGCGAAAAACTCTGTTCTTAACGTCGATGGAGCTTTAGGTGAAGAAGTCATTTTCAGAGGCGACAGGAGTGACACCAAATATGACACGTTGCCAACCAACTGGAACGGCATCAAAATGGAAGAGGCCACGGTTCTTAATATGAATTATGCTCGGGTTTTTGGTGGAAATGTTGGTCTTCAACTGAAAAAAAATACGGCAACTATCAATAATACAATCATCCACACTTTTCAAAATGCAGGAATCTACGGCATTGCTTCAAATCTTACGATGAATAATGTGGTAATGAATAATTGTGGTGAAGCCGACCTTGCAATTGCTGGAGGCGGAACTTATAACCTTAATTATTGTACAATTGCCAACTACTGGGACTTGAATCCATCGATGTCTGCTTTAGGAATTTATGCAACAAATCGATACGAAAACAACAATGAAATCTATACTGGTAATCCAACCCTCAATCTTAATAATTCGATTATGTATGGCGATAACACTGATATGATTTCCTTCAAAAGCACAGAAGGCGGATTATTTACACGCCATATTAACAACTCATTATTGAAACAAAACGACAGAGCTGGATTTAATTTAATTGGACAAAGTATTTTCAATGAAGACCCGAAATTCCAAAATTATTTTACCCAGAAAATGAATCTGAGCGTAAAAACAGGTTCACCTGCAATAGGAAAAGGAAATGCCAGTTATAATGATATCACTAAAAAAGATATTGTAGGAAAATCTAGAAATTCTTCTCCAACATTAGGGGCATATCAATTTTAATCAATGGAAATTACAACGCTCCAAAACCAAGTGGATGAGTGGATCAAAACCATTGGTGTCCGCTACTTCAATGAGTTGACCAATATGGCAATGCTGACAGAAGAAGTGGGCGAAGTGGCCAGAATCATCGCCAGAAGATACGGCGAACAATCAGAAAAAGAATCTGACAAATCCAAAGATTTGGGCGAAGAATTAGCAGACGTTCTCTTTGTCACACTCTGCTTGGCTAACCAAACAGGAACAAATCTGCAAGCCGCTTTCGATAAAAAAATGAAAGTGAAAACAGACAGGGACAAAGACAGACATCAAAATAACGAGAAATTAAAATAATTTGTAAACACGTATTAGCATAGAATGTAGTCACAAATTGACATCATTAATACTTTACTAAATCGTACATCAATCACATAAGAATGCTATTAAAAAAATCAGAATTAATCGATAATCAAAAAATCCAAATTACCGGTTCGAAAAGTATTTCGAACCGTCTTTTGATTGTAGGGAAACTGTTCGGGAACATTGATATGTTCAATCTTTCCAACTCTCAGGACACCACTTTGCTCAAAAAAGCTTTGGAATCCGATTCCGACATTGTGGACATCCACCACGCGGGAACGGCGATGCGTTTCCTCACGTCTTATTATTCGATTTTTGAAGGTAGAAAAACAATTCTCACCGGTTCCGACCGAATGAAAAACCGTCCCATCAAACCTTTGGTAGATGCATTACATTCACTAGGTGCAGACATTACTTATCTTGAAAAGGAAGGTTTTCCACCGTTGCAGATCATTGGAAAGAAATTAGAGAAAAATACCGTTAAAATTTCCGCCAACGTTTCCAGTCAGTTTTTGACCTCATTACTATTAATAGGAGGAAAATTGGAAAACGGATTGACCTTGGAATTGGAAGGCGACATCACGTCACGTCCTTACCTGGAAATGACTTTGAAAATCCTGGACGAAATCGGAATCAAATCCCATTTTGCCGAGAATAAGATCGAAATCGTTACGCAAAACAACCAATACAGAACGGAACGTTATGAAGTGGAAAGTGATTGGTCTTCAGCTTCTTATTTCTATTCTTTGGCAGCAATCGGCAGGAAAAGCATCACTTTGAAAAGTTACCACACACTTTCTCTGCAAGGCGACAGTGTGATCAAAGCACTTTATTTGAAATATTTCGGAATCAACACGGTTTCGGATTATGCAGAAAGTTCCATTTCACTTTTGCCAGAACCAGCTTTTCAATATCCGGAATTGATCACTTTGGATATGAACGATTGCCCAGACATTGCGCAAACGCTTTGTGTGACGGCAACAGCTTTGAAAATACCGTTCGAAATCACAGGACTTCACACTTTGAAGGTCAAAGAAACCGACCGATTGGTGGCGCTTCAAAATGAATTATTGAAAATCGGAGCGAAAACGCATATCACGGTTGAGAAAATAGAATCTTCGGAATTCATAGAACCTGAGGAAAACATTTCTATCGCAACCTACAACGACCACAGAATGGCGATGGCTTTTGCACCGTTTGCCTTAATCAAAGAATTAAATATCGAAAATGAGGACGTTGTGGAGAAATCTTATCTTGAGTTTTGGGAGGATTTTGCGAAGGTAACCGCGAGTTAATTAAAAAGTTTGATAAAATCCTGAGCTTTAAAAAATATCTATCTTTGTTAGTAGTAAGTAGTTAATTCAAAAAACAGCGTTATGGAAATCACAAATATCAATCAATTAGACCTTAACAAAACTTACACTTTTGCTGATTATCTTTTGTGGAGATTCAAAGAAAGGGTGGAACTTATCAAAGGTAAAATTTTGAAAATGAGTCCTGCTCCAGCTCCGAATCATCAAAGAATTTCACAAAAAATAAATCAAAAATTATATCCATTTTTTGAAAATACACCCTGTGAATTATTCTATGCACCTTTCGATGTTCGTTTACCTTATAAAACTGGGGAAATCCTGACCGTTGTTCAACCAGATTTGTGTGTAATTTGTGACCAAAATAAGATTGATGACAAAGGCTGTCTTGGCGCACCAGATTTGGTGGTTGAGATTCTTTCTCCCGGAAATTCTAAAAAAGAAATGAATTTGAAATTCAGTTTATACGAAGAATCGGGCGTTTCAGAATATTGGGTAGTAGATACTAGCGAGAAATTTATTTTGATTTACAGTTTGGAAAACGGCGAATACATTAGTAGAAAACCTATTGCAGATGGCGAATTGTTGCAATCCATCAATTTTCCGGATTTGAAATTTTCTACAGAAGGTTTGTTTGAGTTTTAATGAGAAACATATTAATTTCTATTTCTTTAATCGTTTTAATAATTTTATTAGCCTTTATATTCTTTAAAAAAGACTACCAAGTTATTAATGCCAAATTTAACAGCGGAAACAATAATTTTTATCCTCCAGATTGTTATATCAAATTTGAAAATAAAAATTTCCTAACAACTAATCGATGGATTTATAAATGGAATATTCTAATTAAACGAATAGTTCCAGCAAGCGAAAGTATTCTTGTTTATAGGTTTAACATTTTTGAGAATCATTATTCTCTTGATGAAAAAGGATTTACATTTTTAAAATTACTTGAAATAAAAGATTCTGTAGAATATAATGGTAATGCATATAAAATTGACTTTAGAAAAGGAGATTCATTATTCTCAAAAATTAATGACAATGAAATCATTATTTTTATAAATTCCAAAAATTTAGATTAATCAGGGATTTTGTTGAAATGCTATATCAATTTTAAATGAAAAACTTTCTTTCCTTTTTCGCAATAATCTTTTTCTCAATTCTACAATCTCAGGAATTGAAAGATTTCACAATCCCAAAAAGTTATGAGAAAATTTTGGAAACAAAAGGCGATTTGGACAAAGATGGAAGGGACGAAACTGTCATAGTTTTCAATACAGGTAAAAGGGCTGACTCCGAATCTCCTGGACTCGTAAGAAAGTTATATATTCTAAAAAACATCAATGGCAAATTGAAAATCTGGAAGGAAAATTCTGCTTTGATTTTTGATAGCAAACTAGGTTTTTATCCAGCAGATAATGAATTGGAATTGACCATCAAGAATAATTGTTTGGTGATCTTTCAATCCTATTTTTCAAATTCTCGACACACAGTGACTTCAAAAAATACTTATCGATTTCAAAACGGTGATTTTTATTTGATTGGTGCGTTGGTAAAATTTGATGATACTTGCGAATTTAATTTCTCAGATGAAATCAATTTTTCAACCGGAAAAGTCATTGTAAGAGAAGAATATTCGGATTGTGATGATGGAAGTGATAGAAAAGTACCAGAAAATTATTATAAAGAATTCACACACAAACTTCCCAAATTGCTAAAAATGAGTGATTACAAAATGGGAAAGAACGAAATCAAAATTCCTAATTCAAAAAAATCTTTTAATTTCTAAATGTCAAAAACCATCATCATCACAGGCACTTCATCCGGAATCGGATTTGCGCTGGCAGAATATTTCGGTAAGAAAGGGAACAAAGTTTACGGACTCAGCAGGAAATCTGTGAGTTCGGATTATTTCGTTTCGATTCCGACAGACATTACCGAAAAAGACCAAATCGACAACGCCATTTCTGAAATCCTAAAAACGGAAACGAGAATTGACGTTCTGATTAACAACGCCGGAATGGGAATGGTTGGCTCGGTCGAAGATTCTACGAAAGAAGATATTACGAAATTATTCAATCTCAATTTGATTGGCTCTGTCCAAATGATGACGGCAGTTTTACCAAAAATGCGTAAACAGAAATCAGGGAAAATCATCAATGTTTCCAGCATAGGTTCGGAAATGGGATTGCCTTTCCGAGGTTTTTATTCCGCATCAAAATCTGCTTTGGATAAAATAACCGAAGCAATGCGATACGAGGTTTACCCTTGGAATATCCACGCTTGCTCGCTTCATTTGGGTGATATCAAAACGAATATTGCGGAAAACCGCATCAAAACAAAAGTGTCTGAACCCTATAAAAACGTGTTCGATAAAGTCTATGCATTGATGAATTCCCACGTTGACGACGGCACCGAACCTTTGGATGTTGCGATTTACATCGATGGACTTTTAGGAAAATCAAAATGGAAAGCGCATTATTATTTTGGGAAATTCGGTCAGAAGATTGGCGTTCCGCTCAAATGGCTTCTTCCGCAGAACACTTATGAGAATCTGATGAAGAAATACAATAAAATGGATTGATTTTCTGTTTAACCACAAAGACACCGAATTTTTTCAAAAAGTTCACGATGAACTAAAAACAGTGTCCTTTGTGAAAATCGTTGTGAACCTTGTGCTTAAAATTAACTATTTATTTATCTGTGTTTTTTCTTTCTTCTGTGTTTTCTCCAACGCGCAGAAAAAAGAATATTGGCTTATCGACAAAGAAACCAACGGAAAAAAAATAGTTTCCGACTCCGCAAAAGCAGTTAAGTTTTTGGACTCCTTGACGGAGAATTCCTACTTTTTCACAGAACTGAAAGATGTCAAAAAAATAGAAAACCGGACTGAGATCTATTACGACAAAGGCCCAAATTTCAACAGAGCCCGTGTCACATTCTCAGATTCGCTGGTCTCAGATTTAAAACTTCAAAAGAACGACCTCTACACCAAAAATCTTGATTCTCTCAAGAAAAACATCAATCAAAAATACCGGAACAAGGGTTTTGCCTTCAACCGTGTGAAAACCAAATTCCAGAAAATGGAAAACGGAATTCCGGCGGTGAAGATCTCGGTTGTCACATCTTCTCAAAGGAAAATCGACGCCATCGTTTACAAAGGCTACACGCGCTTACCGAAACAATTCGTTAAAGCACTCAACAAAGAGTATCTCGGGAAAAACTACGATGATAAAAACTTGGTTACGATGAACCAGACTTTGCAGAATCACCAGTTTATCACTTTGGAAAAACCGCCTCAGACGCTATTCACCCAGGATTCTACCCAGGTTTTTCTATTTATGCAAAAAAAGAAAACCAACACTTTTGACGGCATGATAGGCTTTGGAAACGACAAATCCGAGAAATTCACCGTCAACGGAACGCTCAATGTCCAGCTCAAAAATATGTTCAACAGTTTTGAAAGCATCGGCGTTTACTGGCAAAGAAATCCAGACAAAGGCCAGACTTTCGATATGCAAACCGATATTCCATACACGTTTGGTAGCAATGTTGGCTTGAATGTCAACGTTAATATCTTCCGCCAGGATTCTACATTTGCAAATGTTAAATTGCTGCCAGCTATTTATTACCATCTTTCTCCGCGCCAAAAACTGGGTCTCAAAGGCACTTTCGAGTCGTCCGCGATTTTGGATTCGCTCTACACAGGCGGTCGCGATTACAGCAAAAAAGGGATTGGACTTTGGTATCAATATCAGGAAGGAAGTGACATCCCTCTGTTTATTAATAAAAGTAACATTAGAATAGAAGCAGATTTTCTGAAAACCAAGTACGATGCCACTCAGGAACAATATGATCAGATCCGGTACTTCCTATTTGCAGAACACAACTTCAACCTCTCCGGAAATCATTTCCTCAACATCAAAGCAGAATCTGCGCTGCTTAGCGCCAAGAATGACTTATCCTCCAACGAACTTTTTAGGTTTGGCGGCTGGAACTCGATGAGGGGCTTTAATGAGCAGAGTCTCATCAGCGATTTCTATGCATTTGCCGGCGCAGAATACCGGTATCTCGTCAACGACCAAGCCTTTTTCGACCTCTTTGCGCAATACGGCCAAATGTCTAACAAAGCCCTTGGAATTTCCCCGAAACTTTACAGTTTAGGTTTGGGTTTTAACTTTTTCCTTCCCATTGGTTTGATGAGTTTCCAGATTTCGAACGGAAACCAATTTGGCAATCCATTCAAATTCAACGAGATAAAAATCCACTGGGGAATCTTGAGCCGGTTTTGATAAAATGATAGTTGATAAAAAATCATTCATCACTTATCATTCATAAATATTTGGAGCTGGGAACCTGCTTTCCGTTGCAATTCCTCGCGCCTTGCTTTTCCCAACGCTTGCTGTGGGATTTACACTGCAATCAGGGCTATGGGTTTTGTCAACCAATCAGATTTTGCAAAAGTTTCGACAATCAGTTCTTTATTCATTTCAAATTCGAATTAACAGGTCGCTCCTACGGAGCTTTCCTTATGATATTCAAGATAATTCTACTAGCAGGTGGTCGCTCTGTGACTTTAATTCTAAACTCTGATTCGTCTGTTAAACTTTTGGTATATTAACTTTAGTTCAAATAAAGACAAGCATTTTCAAATTCGATAAAAATAGCTTAATTTTGCACAGAAAGTAAAGATGTCTATTCATAACAAAATTGTAGAGGCAGCCATCACTTTCGATGACGTTCTATTAGTTCCCTCTTATTCAGAAGTTTTACCTAACCAGGTTTCCCTAAAATCCAGACTTACAGACAAAATTTCGCTTAATGTTCCCATAGTTTCTGCAGCAATGGATACTGTGACAGAAGCAGATTTGGCGATTGCATTGGCAAGAGTCGGCGGTCTTGGATTCATTCATAAAAATATGACCATTGCGGAACAAGCCGCGCAGGTCAACAGCGTAAAACGTTCCGAAAACGGAATGATTGCCGACCCAGTCACACTTTCCAAAGACCATACACTGGCCCAAGCCAAAGCACTGATGGCAGAGTATAGGATCTCTGGACTTCCTGTCGTTGATAAAAACAATTACCTTATTGGGATCATTACCAACAGAGATGTAAAATACCAACAAAATCTTGAGGTCAAAGTTGAGGAAATCATGACCAAAGAAAACCTCATCACTTCCGATAAAACCACAAATCTGGAAACGGCGAAAGAAATTTTGCTCAAAAACAGAATCGAGAAACTCCCAATCGTTGACAAGAAAAACAAGTTGGTTGGATTGATTACCATCAAAGACATCGACAATCAATTAGAATATCCAAATGCGAACAAAGACCAAAACGGTCGTCTGATCGTTGGAGCAGGCGTTGGCGTTGGCGAAGATACGATTGAAAGAATAACTGCATTAGTAAAAGCAGGCGTGGATATCGTGGCCATAGATTCTGCGCACGGACACTCGAAGGGTGTATTGGATAAGATTTCTGAAATCAGAAAAACATTCCCTGACCTTGATATCGTTGGAGGAAATATCGTCACTGCTGAAGCGGCAAAAGATCTCATCAAAGCGGGAGCCAATGTGCTAAAAGTAGGTGTTGGACCAGGATCTATCTGTACAACCAGAGTCGTTGCGGGAGTCGGCGTCCCTCAACTTTCTGCCATTTACAACGTTTACGAATTTGCGAAAAAGAAAAACGTGGCCGTGATCGCAGATGGTGGCATCAAACTTTCCGGAGATATCGTAAAAGCCATTGCAAGTGGTGCTGGAGCAGTGATGCTGGGTTCTCTTCTTGCAGGAACGGATGAAGCACCGGGAGAAGAAATCATTTTTCAAGGAAGAAAATTCAAATCTTACCAAGGAATGGGATCCCTTTCAGCGATGAAACGTGGTGGCAAAGAAAGATATTTCCAAAGTGAAGCTAAGAAATTTGTCCCAGAAGGCATAGAAGGCAGAGTGCCTCACAAAGGAAAATTGGAAGATGTGATTTTCCAACTGACAGGCGGTTTGCGTGCAGGAATGGGCTATTGCGGTGCAAAAGACATTGAAACGTTACAGAAAGATTCCAAATTGGTAATGATCACAGGAAGTGGACTGAAGGAATCTCACCCCCACGATGTCATCATCACGCAGGAAGCTCCGAATTATTCTTTTTAAATTCCAATTCAAAATAAAAAGGCTGCAACAATTTGCAGCCTTTCTTGTTATAAAACACGGCTTATTTTTTAATAAATTTCACATCATAGGACTGTCCGTCAGAAAGATTAATTCTAAGGATATAAATTCCTTTTGTAAGCTGAGAGACATCCAATCGGGTCTGGAAATCGGTTTTCAAAACTTCTTGTCCAGCCATATTGGTGATCACCATATTTTTTGCACTTTCGATTCCTGAAACATTAATAAAATCCGTAACCGGATTTGGGAACATTTGAAATTTAATTTTAGAAAAATCACCCAACGCAAGTGTAGAAGTGTGAACATCGCCAGTCATTGTGGAATTTGAAGAACTGAGATTACCACCGCAGCCGTTTTCTGTAACCATTGTATTTTCTACCCAAGATCCTACTGCATTGCTTGGTGGGTTTGCAGAGGCGTTATTCCCTGTAGAATTATAGTAGATCAAATAAGGCGCAACAAAATCCCCATTCCCAGAATCTGCTAAAAACTCCCACCGTGTCTGCGCGTTGTTCCATTGGATTTTGAACTCGCAGGTTCCCAAACCGCCACAAGTCTGAGCCCCATCTACAGGCGTTGTGATGTAGATCTTTTTCCCGTTCCCGTCTGTTCCTGTATTACTAAAGACATAATTCTGGTTTTCAAACAAATTATGACATCCGTTGAAAGTGATGGACTGCGCAGATACTGTATTGGCAGCCAGTGTAACTATAAAAAGAAGGTAAAGTTTTTTCATAATTTTGGATTTTTAGTTTCTAGAAGGGTAAATTCCCTGAAGGGCAATAACGCATTTGAAAGTCACATAAGGCTGGATATTGGTGTGCGGTTGTGATCCTCCCGCGGAACTCAATATGTCACTATTCATAGCAACTGCTCCACCGCTGCTTACACTTGCGTATTCTTTATCCAAAACCTTGGTATCTGCCGGCAAATTACCTTCCGGCGATGTTTTGTTACCTGATGATGTTACAGCATTCACCAGATGGCTGTGCATTGGCATTTCACCAATTGTTAAGGTATGTGACTCCTCGCCACCATTACCTCCTAAGGGATAAGTAGAATTATCACTGATAAGAACACGGCCTTGAATATTGGGCAAAGCAAATGTTGTAGTTCCATTACCACCATATGTGGTGCCTAGTAGAGAAAACAAGGCCTGGTTTTCATTTATTGGTAACAATTGACCGTTGCAATCTGCCCAGCCTTTTGGCGCATAACTAAATGAAACATACATAATCTGCCCTAGAAATGGTGTTCCATCTCCCTGTGCTTTCAACCCATTGGACGCAAATCCCAAAAAAATGAACATCAATAAAATATACTTTTTCATAATGATTTATTTTTAAATTAAACAGATTAAGGTCTTTCTGGGTAGATACCTGTTAACGCAATAATACATTTGAGCGTTCCATAAGGCTGCATATTGTTATGAGGTTGCCCTCCGCCAGCAGTAGCTATCATCGTTGGACTCATCGTGGTATTACCAGCAGCATCCGAATACTCAGGGTCACCAGTTTTTGTATCTGCCTGAAAATTGCCGGTAGGTAGATTCTGGTTTCCTTCTATCTTTACAGCATTAACAATATGCGTATGAGATGGCATCTCCGTAGATAATAAGGTCACACTCGCTGCACCATTTTGTGTCCCTACGGGGTAAGTATTGCTATCTCCCATCACCGTTTTACCCCGCATATCTGGCAATGCAAAATTGGTAGTCCCATTACCTCCAAACTTGATCCCCAGCAAAGAAAACAAAGCCGTATTCTGCGAAATGGGCATCAACTGTCCCTCACAAGCAGCCCAATTTTTAGGTGAAAAATTGTATGGCACCCACATGATCTGTCCCAAAAATGGTTCCATACCTTGCCCAGACACCTTTACAGATAGCACCACAAGAATAACTAATACTGAAATTTTTATTTTTTTCATGAGCCTAATTTTAAATAATTAATTGTGTTGTGGATAAACACCATAAAGAGAAATAACACATTTCAAAGCCAAAGTCGGCATCATGTTAGGATGTGGTTGATTGCCTCCCGCAGCAGCTAACATACCAGGCCTCATTGTTGTTTTGGAAGGAGCATCCGTAGCGTTGGAATATTCCTTATCAAGGGTCTTGGTATTCGCGAGCAAACCATTAGTAGGAGAACTCTGATTACCTTCTACTGTACTTCCCACAACCAGATGCTTGTGGCTTGGTAATTGACTGGGGAGTAAAGTAACCTCTTCTACACCTGCATTCTGCCCTAGGATATAAGGCGTAAGACCGGAACCCTGACCATCATCAATAATAACCTTTCCCTTCGCATTAGGAACAGCAAATGTAGACTGCCCATCTCCCCCATAAGTGGTTCCTATCAACGTAAAAAGGGCTTCATACTCCGAGATTGGCAAGAGCGAACCATCACACTCATGCCACCCAACTGGAGCAAAATTATACGGAACAAACATGATCTGACCCACGAAGGGCTGTGCTTTGAGTAAACTTGGAAAAGAAAAGCTTACCATCATACAAGCTAAAATAGAAAGTTTTTTCATAAGTATTGTTTTTACCAAATTTAACAAATAAATCAAAGCATAATGATTTATTTTTACTGATTATTAGTAATTTACGCACAAGCATTACTACTTTACCCTATTCAAAGTGATTTTGAAATACTGTTTTAAAGTTGATTAAAAAAAAATAAACTTTAACTTTCAAAATACCAATTTTCATTAAAGATTTTCTAAATTTGCAGCTTAGTTTTAAGATGTGAAGAAGAAGACCATTTTTTCCTTATTATTGATATCCTTTTTTGTAATTGGCATGCTATCTTTTGCACCAAACAAGAAAGTGATAGCGGTTGTTTTCAATAAGGAAATGACAAAAAAAGACCTGTTGAGTCTGCAGAAAAATCTTAAAGATAAAAACATCATTTTAGTCTTCAATAAAATCAAATTCACAAAGAACCGGTTGAGTTATATCGACTTCAGTATAGATTTTGGGGATGGATTTTCAGGAAGTTCAAAATCTGAAATCACAAGATCGAAAGAGATCGGATTTGTACGGGATTACAACGAAGATACCGACCAACCTTTTTTGGTAGGTGATTTAAAATAAATAAAGCTTCCAAATTTTTGGAAGCTTTTTGCTTTTATATAAAAGTCATCAAGTTTTTCAAATCCTTTCTATTTTGGGCAATGCTGAGCAATCATCAGATCGATTTCTCTATTCTCGTTATTTAAATCAAATTTATCCGCTTTATTTAATTCTATACAAGAGTCTTTAAGCTGATTCAGCTTAAGATAAGATAACGCCCGGCCATAACTGGAATTCAAATTTTCACCGCCCAATTGTACCATTTGATCAATTTCAGTCAGCGCTTCTTTATAATCCCCTTTTTCATAATACGTACTTGATATCATATTATAAACTTGAGGATTTCCAGGATTCGTGATGCTCATTTTTCTCAAATTAATAATGGCTTCATCAAACTTTCCCTGCTGTCTTAACACGGTTGCTTTTCGTAAATACAGTCCAGAATAAATAGGATTTTTCTCTTGAGCTTTCGTGTAATATTCCAAAGCCTGATCCTGATTACCAGTCTGAAACTCGCAATCGCCTAAAATAGTGTACGCCTCCCAGCTTTTGTCACCCTTTTCTACCAATTTAAGATAGTGTTGTTTTGCTGACACAAAATCACCATGATTAAAGGCAATTAAACCTTCTTTCATTATCTCTTTTTTGGATTGGCCGAAATAAAATGAAAACGAGCATAGCAATCCCAAAAAACAGAAAAATGGCCTCATTGATTCTTTTTTTTTATAAATCTACAATTATTTTCTTAATCTGTCCTTGAAATCGTGGATCCGATCATCCGTTAAAATATTTCCTTTCGCGATTTTTTCTTTCGCATACAACCTGAAATCATTTTCTGTCTTTTCCAGAAGATAATCATAAGGTCCTACGTGAGAAATAAGTTTGATCAAAACCGGCGAAATCTCCAGACAGATAAAAAGTCCCATTATGAAACTTGCAGCCAGCGCCATAATGGCAGAGTTTTTCCCCAGCTCATCCAAAGCCTGCAATCGCGCCGCAAAACCATTGAATTTATCCTCAAAAATTTCGGTAGATTTCCTTTCGGTTTCCAGATTGGTATAGACTTTAGAAATTTCGTTGTCCAAATATTGCAATCTGGACTGCTGCTGTTTCTGATAATTTTCAAGATCAAGACGTTTTTGCTCCTTCAGTTCAGCCTTTCGTTTGGCATTGGTACCAAACCCCACTTTTCCGCTCGTCAAGCCCGACTGTTTCCCAAGAATCTCCTTTTCCAGTTCTACAGAAGCAGAATCATAAGCGACCTGATAATTCTTCACTTGGTTTTGGATCTGTTTCTTTTCGGCATCAAAAGGTCCCGATTGCTGAAGGATTCTGCCGCCCATCTCTACCTGCAGTTGCTTCTTATTCCTCTGAATAATGGTATTCAGCTGTTTATTCACTTCTTTTTCAAAGATCTTCAGTTCCAATGGTTTTGAGATAATGATTCCGAGGAACGTCGCTAAAATCAACCTTGGAATGGTCATCAGGATCTGATTCCACCACGTTCCGGTTTTCTTGATAGATGACACAATGTATCTGTCCAGATTGAAGATCATCAATCCCCACAGGATTCCAAAACCAACGGCCGTCCAGACATTATCGAAGACCGTCAACATGGCGTAACCTGCCGATAGCGTTGCAAAGACAGCAGTAAACAATACGATACCGCCGATGCCCGCAAACTTATTCCATTCACTTGGCGATTTTTTTAGAAGATGAATGTTCCCTCCGGAGCAGATCATTAAGAAATGCTGAAACCAGTTCATTTTATAAGTGTTAGATAATTTCTTCATAATTAAGGCTTATCAAAATATGTATTATAAAACGTTCTTTTGTTACAAATAGTATTAGGTTTTACCTAATATCGAAATTTATACCAACTTTAATCATTGTCAAGATTGTTTTAGGTCTTATATTTGGCTTCTTAATTCAAAATATGATGATGAAACATTTGATGTTCCTCAGTGTACTTTCTGTGTTCGCAATCTCCTGCAAACCAGTCAACACTATAGAAAACCTGCCAAAACCCCTGCCAGAAAGGCCAAATGACAACGTTGGATCCGGCACTCTGGATCAAGAAGAATCCCAGGAAATGGAGCGCTTGAAAGCCGAAATCACAGCATTGGCACACAGCGAAAAATGCAGTAATCCTACAGACTGGAAAACCGTCGGACTTGGCGTAAAAGCCTGCGGCGGACCGGTGAGCTACATTGCATACTCCAATAAAATAGATGAGAACGCTTTTCTGCAGAAAGTGGATCTTTACAATCAGAAAATGTCTGGACACAACAAAAAACACAACCTGACGTCAGATTGTATGGTAGTTATGCAACCGGAAAATATAGCTTGCGAAAACGAAAAACCAGTGTTCAAGTGATTCCAGAATTCTGAGAAAGGCTTTGGTTTTTCTGCTCTTCAGCATCTCTGTATAATTTTGCCTTGCTCCATCTGGCATGCTTTGACGGGACAATTTTATGTCCTTTTTTGTAGGCATAGATCTTGGTAAACTCTGCCCCGAAAAATATCAGCTGGCAAGAGTAATTGATCCACATCATCAGCAAAATTACAGTTCCTGCCGCTCCGAAAACCGAAGTCGGTTTTGAAAAATCAAAATAGAAACTCATCAGCATTTTTCCTACATTGAAGAGCAAAGCCGTTACAATAGCACCAATCCAAACAGACTTCCACTCGATTTCCACATCCGGCAATACCTTAAACATAATGGCAAATAAGACTGTAATAACCGCAAAGCCAAGAATGAAGTTGCTACCCTGAATCAGCACATAAGCTTCGAGTCCAAAATATTTGGTAATCAATCCGTTGGCCAAACCAATAACCGATGAAAGAACCATACTGATCAATAACAAAAAAGCAATGACGAGAATCATTCCAAGTGAGTTGGCCCGATCCAAGATAAACTTCTGCCACGCTTTTTTAGGCGCAGACTCCACATCCCAAAGGTTATTAAGCGTGGTCTGCATTTGGAAAAACAAACTGGTTGCACCAAAAACCAAAGTTGCCACGCCTAATGCTTTCATCCAAAAGTTCTCCTTATCTATCATTGCACTGGCGATGATATCCTGAATACTTTTTGCCCCATCATAACCCATCACACCCTGGATCTGGCGTCTGATTTCTCCATTCACAGCTTCTTCCCCAAAAAAATGACCCGCAGTCCAGATGATGATAATCAGCAATCCTGGCAAAGCAAATATCGCATTATACGCCATACTGGCGCTGTCTTTGGAAGCGGAGGAAGCGGTCCACTCATCAAATGTGTCTTTCAAAATTCCCCAAAAAGATCTCAGTTTTGTCATAGTAAGCATTTCTTAGGAAAATTCAATTGTTGTACCACTTTAGTCCTGCTTGTACCAGCTGGCGTATTTTACGTAATTATTAGCAATCCTGTCGATCTCGCCTTCTATCAGGTTTTGAGAAACATCTTTCACTTTCTTTGCCGGAACGCCAGCCCAGATCTCACCTTCCTTAATATGTGTATTGGCAGTCACAACAGCACCTGCCGCTACGATACTATTGCTTTCTACAACGCAGTCATCCATCACAATCGCGCCCATTCCTATTAGAACGTTATCTTTGATCGTGCAGCCGTGAACAATCGCGTTGTGACCTATCGAAACGTGATTCCCAATCGTTGTCGGACTTTTTTTATACGTACAGTGGATCATGGCATTGTCCTGGACATTCACTTTATTCCCCATTTTGATGTAATGTACATCACCTCTCAAAACCGCGTTGTACCAAATACTGCAGTCGTCTCCCATCGTTACATCACCTATGATCACCGCTGTTTCTGCTACAAAAGCATTCTCTCCAAACTGTGGTTCCTTGCCTAAAAGTTCTCTTATAATTGCCATTATTTTTAAAATTTTTAATTAATATTATTGGGCGCCTTTATCCGTCCTCCACTCTCAATCTTTTTTGCAGACGCTTTCTATACCAATAGAAAATTAAGTCAAAGCAAAAAAGGATTTCCGTTCAGACCGGGGCGCAAATTCGTCATCTTTGAACGTTTCGCCATCCGAAACAGCCAAAATCAAACCAATAGAAAAAATCGAAGATCTGCAAACCCACTCATAATCAAAACTTAACACAACATTGGGATTCAGCGGCTTTTTTGTTCCACCAATTTACGATATTTTTGTACTTCAATATACTTAAAATGAGACAAATCATTATAGAACCAACAGAGAATCCAAAAGTGATGAAGTTTGTAACAGACTACAACCTCATCCCAGGATCTTTGGAGCTTGACAGAGCATCTGATATTTCAGAAATTCCGTTGGCACAAGAACTTTTCAATTACCCATTCGTCAACAGAATTTTCATCACAGCCAATTTCATCGCAGTAGCGAAAGAAGACACCGTAGAATGGGAACACGTTTCCGAAAGCCTGAAAAACATCATCGAGGATGAGCTGCTCGCAAATCCAAGAATCTATCTTCAAAAGAAGAAGGAAAATTATCAGATCTATTCTGAGATGACGCCCAATCCTGCCGTGATGAAATTCATTTCTAGCAAAATGCTGATGGATGGTTTTATCGAGGTCAAATCCAGAGAAGAAGCAGACGCCGTTCCTTTGGCAAAAGAGTTATATGAAGCATTTGACTTTGTGAAAGAAATTTATGTGAGTGATAACTTTGTTGCCGTCACCAAAGACGGCCAGTTTGAGTGGCACGAGATTATGGCGCAGGTGAGGACTTTCATCGCAGAATTCTTGCAGGCAGGTAAAACTATTTCTACCGCAGAGCCTCACAACCACGAAAGTCCAATGTTGAAAATCATCAACAGAGAATATACGGATGACGAACAAAAGATCAGTGACATCCTGAATGAATATGTGGCACCGGCAGTAGAAAACGATGGTGGGAAAATCTCCCTTATAGAATATGACGGAGAAAGCAAAACCGCAAGAATGTTGCTCCAAGGCGCGTGCAGCGGTTGCCCATCTTCCACAGCCACACTTAAAAACGGCATCCAGAATATTCTGAAACAATTTGTTCCGGAATTGGTAGAAACTGTGGAAGCTGTAAACGGATAATTTAGTTAATCGTGAATGTTTGTCTGCTGATAGACTTTCTGAAGCTTTAAAAAAAAATAATTTCAATATTGGAAACCAATCATAAAAAAGGAATTCTTCTCGTGAACCTCGGATCTCCGAAGTCGACGGACGTAAAAGATGTCAAAAATTATCTGGACGAGTTCCTGATGGACGAAAAAGTCATCGATTACCGATGGATTTTCCGTGCGCTTTTGGTCCAGGGCATCATCCTGAAAACCCGACCAAAAAAATCTGCAGAAGCCTACAAAACAGTCTGGACAGACGAAGGCTCGCCTCTGATCGTGATCTCCAAACATCTCCAGAAAAGACTTCAGGAGATTGTAGATGTACCTGTTGGTTTGGGAATGCGCTATGCAGAACCATCTATACAAACCGGGATCCAGGAATTGGTAGACCAAGGCATTACAGAGATCACACTGTTCCCACTTTATCCGCAATACGCGATGAGCACAACAGAAACCGTCATTGATAAAGCGGAGGAAGTACGATTGAAATTCTTCCCGGATATCAAGATCAATTACGTGGAGCCATTCTACGACCGAGAGATGTACATCAATGCTTTAGCGGAAAGCATCAGAGAAAAACTACCGCCAGATTTTGATTTGCTGCAGTTCTCATATCACGGTGTCCCGGAACGTCACATTTACAAAACCGACCCTACGAACACTTGCAATATGAATAATTGCTGCCAAAAGGAAGACAATCCTTCGCACAAATTCTGCTACAGACACCAGTGTTATAAAGTGACCGAATTGGTGTGCAAAAAATTGGGCTTACCAAAAGAAAAGGTGATGGTCACCTTCCAGTCCAGACTCGGCAAAGACAAATGGATGGAGCCTTATACAGACGCTACGTTGGAAGGTCTTGGCAAAAAAGGCATCAAGAAACTGGCAATCGTTTGTCCTGCTTTTGTATCCGATTGTCTGGAAACTTTGGAAGAGATCTCTGTGGAAGGAAAGGAGATTTTCCTGCACGGCGGCGGTGAAAGATTCGATTACATCCCCTGTCTGAACGAGGAACAAAGCTGGGTAAACGTGGTGAAAACACTTTGTGAAGAAAAACTGAATGATTTTTATTTTCATTAATATTCAAATAAAATGGTTTTCCGATACGCACGACACACGCAGAATCTTGAGAAGCTGATTTATTTTTACACTTCGGTATTGGAGTTTGAAGTGATTGGGAAGTTTGAAGCTCATAATGGCTATGATGGCGTTTTTCTGGGGAAAGCTGGCGAAAACTGGCATCTGGAGTTCACACAGGATGGGCATCTGCCGAAATCTCAGTTTGATGAAGACGATATCTTGGTGTTCTATCCGGAAACTTTGGTGGAGTTCCAGAAGATCCTTGCCAACCTGGAATATTACAAAGTACCTCTTCTCACGCCGAAGAATCCTTACTGGAAAGAAAACGGCATCTGTTTCCAAGATTGTGATCATCACAACATCATCGTTTCTGACCTTAGAATTACTGAATAAATAGAACCGGCTTCAATAAAAATTGAGGTCGGTTTTTTTTCAGGCTGCTCCTGAGACTATTATGCATTTTGCAGATATCATCCTGTGACTAATAAATGTAGTTTTTTCTATTTCTTTATTTAATTAAATGCCTGTGTTTATCTTAAAAGTAACAGTGATTGTAAAAACTTTGACTTTCCTAGCAATAAAAAACTAAAGCTTATACGAAGATTTGAAAAAAATACTGACAAAAATAAGATAAACTAAGCCGTTTTACTTATTTTCGAAAGACGAACATTCAAAATTCAAAAGGACCTTGATTTGATTTGATTAAATATATTTCCATTAATCAGCAATTCTAATCCTAAATGGTTCACAAAAAACTATGACAAAATTTAAATTCTTATCCCTGATTCTTATACTTATACTTTTCACAAGCTGCGATTTTATCCGGAACAGTTTTACGTATAAAGATAAAACAGAAGTCTTTGTTGAGTCTATGATGAAGAAAGATTATGATAGATGTATTTCTCAAATGGCCTTGGAAAGTCCGACAGGGAGAAATACAAATATGGACACTTTGAAGGCTGGTTTGGACAATTTCAGAACTTTGGTGGGCAGTAATTTCGGGGATGGTAAGTTTGAATATTCTCTTATGAAAGCCGAAAAAAAGCGTTCTACTGTTGCAAGTGAAAACACATCTCCTAATACAACATTGGCATTAGTTGAATTTTCTAATGAGAAAAAATTTGGTGTTTTCCGGGTGTTGTTCGATGACAAATCGAAGAAGATCATCAATATAGATACACTACAAGTAAATGAGTCCAAACCTCATATGTTATTATTTTGGCTTTTCGGGCTTATTCCAATGGTCGTTTTACTTTTTAATATTTATGTGATCAGAGAAATTAAAAAAAGTACGCTCACGAAAAAATGGATAAAATACTTGGCTGTTCTTTTTTTCAACGTACCAGCTATTTCTTATGCAGCGGTTGGGGGTTTATCTTTCAAATTATTAAATTTCCAAATTCTATTTGGAGTCAGTTTTAGTGCAATGGGTTATCTTGGTTCTGTATGGACATTTGGGATTCCTTTGGGTGGAATGTATTGGTTATATAAACTGAAACAACGTAAGGAGAGTGAAGTTTTCAACCAACAAATGGACACGGCGAATGATGATAAAACCGTAAGCGATATCACAGATTCGTAGTTGACTATTTTGTTAAAAAAACCTAAAAATCATTGTTTTATTGAGATTCATCAAATCACGATGCTTCGTGAATGGGTCATTTTATGGATCTTTCTACTGGATGACAACCATTGATTGGTGACAAAACCCATAGCCCTGATGGGAGCGGTTACCCCACAGCAGGCGTTGGGAAAAGCTTTGGCGCGAGGAGTAGTAGCGGACAGCAGGTTCCCGGCTTCTGATTGTATTTTTCAAAAAGTACAAGCGTGGATAAAAAGAAAAAGAAAGGATTGGTAAACCCGACGTCAAAGACGACTGAAACAGTAAGTACACGCCCTGTTTTGATGCTTTAGGTTTTAGGTGTTTCAAATCTCATCAGTTTTCATTAAAATATCATTCAGCTTTAGATCTTTATGAAAATCTTAACGTATTTTTGTGCTTATGCAAGTTGAAAAAATAATTTTAGGAATTGATCCGGGAACATCCATTATGGGCTTCGGGATCATCTCTGTGAAAGGAGGAAAAATGGAGTTGATCGTCATGCACGAGTTGGTGTTGAAGAAATATGAAAATCACGAAACCAAACTTAAAGTTATTTTTGACAAGACTTTAGCATTGATAGATGAATATCATCCTGACGAAACCGCTCTGGAAGCACCTTTCTTCGGTAAGAATGTCCAAAGTATGCTGAAACTGGGACGCGCGCAAGGCGTTGCGATCGCAGCAAGTCTTCACAGAAACATTCCGATTACCGAATATTCTCCTAAAAAAGTAAAAATGGCGATCACCGGAAACGGAAATGCCAGCAAAGAACAGGTGGCAGGAATGCTGCAAAACCTTCTGAAACTGAAAGAATTCCCGACGAAATATCTGGATGCCTCCGATGGTTTGGCAGTAGCCGTGTGTCATCATTTCAATTCCGGAACTATTGCAACAGACAAATCATACTCTGGCTGGGACAGCTTTCTGAAACAGAATCCGGATCGCGTGAAGTAGTTTGCAGATGATTTTACTTTTGCCTTGCCTCTTGATTTTTGTTTCCTGATTCTTTACCTTTGACCCGATGAATGATTCCCTTTTTGACCTGATCGAACATACCAATCGAAGTCTCTTTCTAACCGGAAAAGCCGGAACAGGGAAGACAACTTTCCTTAATGATTTTGTCAAAAAAACTAAGAAAAAGCACATCGTAGTGGCACCAACGGGTATCGCTGCAATCAATGCTGGCGGCGTTACCATCCATTCTATGTTTGGCCTGCCACTGAGAACTTTTCTCCCGACGACGGAAAGAATCGATCAGAATATGGCGAATAATATTGCCGACCTGATGGTTCACTTCAAATACCGAAAAGACAAACTGAAACTTCTCCGGGAAATCGAAATCATTGTTATTGATGAAGCCTCGATGCTGCGTTCGGATGTCTTGGATATGATGGATTTTTCCTTGAGACACGTTCGCAGGAATCAGCAGAAATTTGGTGGTGTTCAGATTCTTTTTATCGGCGATCTTTACCAGTTGCCACCAGTTGTTCGGGACGAATATGTTCTTGCCAAATATTACAAATCGCCTTTCTTTTTCCACGCAAAGGCATTGGAAGAAGTCCAATTAATCACCATCGAACTTACTAAAGTTTACCGCCAAACCGATGAGACTTTTCTTGATATATTAAATGCCATCCGCAACGGCATCTCGGAAGACATCGATTTTGACTTATTGAATTCCAGATATCAGCCGGATTTTGATTCCAAAGATGAAGCCTACGTTTATCTCTGTTCGCACAACAAAATGGCGGACGACATCAATCAGAAAAAGCTGAAGGAACTTGGAGGCAGATCTCATTTGTACAATGCAGATGTGGTGGGCGAATTCAAGGAAACCCAATATCCGAATGATGAGGTTTTGGAACTGAAGATTGGGGCGCAGATTATGTTCATCCGAAATGACACGTCTTCTGACAAAAAATATTACAACGGAAAATTAGCCCAAATCTCTTATCTAGACGAAGATGAGATCTCTGTGATTCTGGACGGAAGCGAAGAAGAAATCACACTGAAAGCAGAAACTTGGGAACAGAAGCGCTATTCTCTGGATGCGGATAAAAATATTAAAGAAGAAGTTTTAGGAAGTTTCAAACAATTTCCGATTCGGCTGGCTTGGGCCGTTACGATCCATAAAAGTCAGGGTTTGACATTCGATAGATTGATCATTGATGCCGGGAAAAGTTTTGCTTCGGGTCAGGTGTATGTGGCGCTTTCGCGTTGCCGGACTTTGGAAGGTATTATTTTGAAATCGAAGATTACGCCTGACGTCATTTTCTGTGACAAAAGGGTTTCAAAATTTCAGGACGAGACGCACGCCAATTCCAAAATGGAGGAGATCATCAATTCTGAAAAGTACGATTACAGCATCCAGAAAGTGGTGAGAAGAATTGATTGCGTGTGGTTTCTTTCGGCTTTGGAAAATTGGAATATCACGACGAAAAGCAGCAAATTCATTGATAAAGACAGAACCCAAAAGCTGTACCTTACGCTAAGATCTGAGATAGAAAATCTGACCGTCATCTTCCAGAAGTTTGAAAGGATCTTGGTTCAGAAAACCCAGAAATTCCTGAAAGGGGAAGAGGAATGGGCGGAAGTTGAGATCAAGGCTAAAGGTGCCGTCAATTTCTTTTTCTCGAATGTGAATGAGAAAATCTTCTCGCCACTCAAAGACTACTATTCTGAAACGAAAGCTGTCAAAGGTTTAAAATCTTTTAATGAAGATTTCCGTGTTTGGCTGGATGATGTCGAAGAATATCTGAAAGACCTAAAGGATGTACATCTCCTGGAAACACCATTATTCGATAAGGAAAAAGACACTGAGATCTCCATGGCAATCAAGAAAGTGCCAACGCACGTTTTGACCTACCAACTATTCCAAAATGGGAAAACGGTCTCTGAAATTGCTAAAGAACGAGGCCTGGTGAGCTCCACTATTTTTGGACATCTATCCAAATATGCTGAACAGAATTTGCTTGATAAAAATGATCTGTTAAGAATCTATCCGAAGGAAAAGGTGGAGGCGTTTGAAAAGGTGTTCAAGCACAATCCAAAAGACAATATCAATGACTGGAAAGCCGCCTTGCCTGCTGAATTTGATTTTAGCGAGATCCGCTTGATCTGGAATTATTATTTGAATTTGAAGTAAGCTCAATCCCACTTTTATTAAATTCCGAAGGGATAATACTTAAGTTTTATCTGTAATCTTTATTTTTTTGTTATTTTTGAATTGTGGAAGAACAAGGTTACATAGAAATCAGAGTTGACAATATCAATAATTCATTAACTCCTAAAGATGTTGATATTAACGAAGTAAAAAACGTTATATCTGACATCGAAACATTCTTGTACCCCACAAGAGAAGAAAAAAAATTGCGCCCTCAAATTTCTTACGATATTGAATCAGGTTCTGCAAAACACAAATTCTATCTTCCAATTTCAGCGGTTATTCTTTTCAACGGACTTACCACAGAAATCCGTAAAAGGAAATCTTTAGATTTTTTAGACTACAAACGTCAAGAAGTCATTGATAAATTTCAAAAAAAAGCCATTAAAGAAGGATTTAGCATTGAATTTAATAATTCGCTATCTACAGAATCATCTTTAGTTATTGATACAAGTACCAACTACGATATGATTGCTCCGAAATTTTATGAAAGTGAGTTTTATTTGTATGGGGAAATTTATCAAGAAGGCGGAAAAAATCCGAATATTCATATTTCCACCTCAAAGTTTGGTAACATAACGATTTCAGCTACTAAAGAGCAAATTTTAAATGGAGAAAAGAAAACATATAAGCCATATGGTGTAAAGGTTAAAGGAAAAAAAAGCCTCTCGGATGGCAAATTCAATGATTTGAAATTAGTTGAATTCATTAATTATCGTCCTTCTTTTGATAAGTCTTTATTAGATAAAATAATTGACAGAGCATCTAAAAATTTGAATAAAATTACAAATATAGATCAGTGGATTGATGGTTTAAAAACTGAAGGAATATGAAAGGTATTGAGAGTATTCTTTTAGATAATTCATTTGTAACAAGATTATTAAAAGCTGACGACGAATATCACACAACTGTTGTAGAATATTTTCAATATTTTCTGGAAAATAATATTATTTTGTATTTGTCTACTATTGTCATTGGTGAATATGCAGTTGCTGATAACCCTGATAACTTACTAGCATTAAATGCTTTTCAAATATTAGAATTTGATTACGGAGATGCAAAAATTTCTGGAGATTATTATGCATTTTTAAAAGACAATCAAGATTTGCGAAAAACTGAGGAGAGAAAAGTTATAATAAATGACTTAAGCTTCTCGCACAAATACAAAATAGAGGTATTGATGCATTTATCACTAAAGATCAAAAAATGATCCCAAAAATGATAACACCTCTTAAAGAAAATAAAAATTTGAATTTCGAATATTTAGATTTAACAATTCCTCTTAAAGATAAATTGGGTTTACTATTTTAGAACAATAATAAAACTGAATTTTATACTTTTTTTATCGAAACAAAAATAAAAGTCGCAAATTAACTTTGCGACTATACAGTATATATAAAATAGAAATTTCCGACTTTGCGATAATGGGGATTAATTAATCAAGTCAAACCTTGCATATTCTGCAATTTTCTTCGGCAATCTGATGCCTTCTTCGGTTTGGTTGTTTTCTAAAAGTGCAGCCATAATTCTTGGTAAGGCCATTGCAGAACCATTTAGTGTGTGAACCAATTGCGTTTTTCCGTCTGTTTTGTATCGGCATTTCAAACGCGTTGCCTGGAAAGTTTCGAAGTTGGAAACGGAACTTACTTCCAACCATTTTTCCTGCGCTGCGCTCCACACTTCGAAGTCGTAAGTCATTGCTGAAGCAAAACCTGTGTCGCCTCCACAAAGTCTCAGGATTCTGTAAGGCAGTTCCAGATCTTCCAAAATGGATTTGATATGATCTACCATTTCTTCCAGAACAGCGTAGGAATTTTCCGGTTTTTCAAGTCTTACAATCTCCACTTTCTCGAATTGGTGAAGCCTGTTCAAACCTCTCACGTGCGCACCGTAGCTTCCGGCTTCTCTTCTGTAACATTGGGAAAATGCGGTGTTCTTGATCGGAAGGTCTTTCTCATCCAGCAAAACATCACGGTAAAGATTGGTTACCGGCACTTCCGCCGTTGGAATCAGAAACAATTTGTCTTCGTTCACATAGTACATTTGGCCCTCTTTATCAGGCAACTGTCCTGTTCCGTAGCCAGAAGCTTCGTTCACTACGTGTGGTGGATTCACCTCCAGATAACCTGCATCTACATTTTTATCCAGGAAATACTGAACCAAAGCCCTCTGCAATCTCGCACCTTTCCCGAAATAGACAGGGAAACCGGCACCAGCGATTTTAACGCCCAATTCGAAGTCGATCAAATTATATTTTTTCGCCAATTCCCAATGTGGGATAGCACCTTCGCCAAGACCTTCAACCGTTGTAGATTCATAAATAATCTCGTTGTCATCGGCAGAAACGCCTGCAACCACCTTTTCGTAAGGCACATTCGGGATCTGATAAAGAATATTGAGCAAGTTGGTCTCAGCCTCATTTAGTTGAGATTGTAATTCTTTGCTGGAATCTTTGTATTGAGAAGTTTTGGATTTTGCCGCTTCAGCTTCCTCTTTTTTTCCGTCTTTCATCAAAATTCCAATTTCTTTCGAAATTTTGTTCATCTCGGAAAGTTGTGAGTCCAGCTCAAACTGTAGTTTTTTTCTTTCGTCGTCAGCGTTGATGGCTGCATCGACCAAATCTAATTCCTTGAAGCTTCTTTTCTTCAAGCCTTCCAAAACGCGCTCTTTGTTCTCGCGCAAAAAATTAACCTGTAACATAGTTTGGTTGTTGGTTGATAGTTGTTGGTTGCCAAAAATTCATATAATTCCTGACTGTGATTGCAAATTTAATGATTTTATTTAATGATCTTATTTAATGATCTTATTTAATGATCTTATTTAATGATCTTGACAATATTTGGCTGTCCTGGAACTTTTGTGAATTTCAGTTCGTTGTTGTACCAGAGTTTTGAGATCTGGAAAAGAGAGGCTGTTGACTTATATTCGATCTTAATGGTGTCAAAATCATCTGGTGGTACGGCATCTGTTTTCGTCAGTCTAATCACAAATCTGGAATAGTAGGTCTGCACATTGTCATTGCTGAGAGAATCTACCTTCAGCCGGATAGCTCCAGCCGGATAATCCATATAAACAACGGTGTCTGCATCTTTTGGGAAGCTGTATCCTGTAATCGCCTGCAAATCCTTTTGTCCTAAAAGGTCCTGCAAAATAACTGTAGAATAGGAACCTTTGATTCTGGAATTCAGCAAATCCTGACCAGCGGTATTTTGCATGTAGAGTTTCAGCACCTGATCTATGGTCTGTATTTCTGTCTCATCTCTTTGGCAAGAGAAAAGAACGATAAGAGCTGATAAAATTATGGATATCTTGAGTTTCATCAATGCAAAGATAATTCTAAAATATGAATGCTTTACGGTAGCTTTTTAAGATAATTTCTAAAACATAGCATGTAAGCCGATCCTTCCCAGATAATCATACAGGCCAAAGAAATACCCATTCCTAAGACGCCAAAAGCTGGCACCAGAAAAAATGAGACAATACCCAGCAGAATTAATGATATGACGGACACCATTGTATTGATCTCTATTTTACCAACAGCAGGCAGCAGATTACCAAACAGGTTTCTGGAAAGCATTCCAAATGTAAAACCAAAAAGTAATACCATCATCAAATTATCATTATCAATATAATTTTTCCCGAAGAAAAACGCAATTAAAATATCTTTGGAAAAATAGAAAAACAGCAATATACCAATGCAGACCGGAATAAATAGCTTGTAATAATTTCTGATATAAGAAGTTAAAAAAGATTTGTTTTCATAATTTTTGGAAAGAAGCGGATAGTCGCTCTGCATAAAACTGATGGCTAAAAAAGGAATATTGGATGGTAATAAAATGGCTACTTTATAATGAGCAACAGCATTTGCATTCAAGAAAAAACCAAGAAGCAAAATATCCAAAGCAAATAAAGTTTCTGAAATGACAGACGTAGCAGCCGTAAAAATCCCGAATCGCCATAGTTCTTTCTTATGAGATGGCGCAGAAGCTTTCGCAGCAAAGATTTCTTTTTTTAACCAAAACAAAGACAAATACGGAATAATTGCGATAGCGAAAAGATAACCGTAGAATTTCCAAAAATAGGTGAAGACCATCAGGATGATAAAACCTCCGATATTGATAACATTATTGACGCTTGCAAAAACATTGTTCTTTCCAATAATTCTGTAATAAGTCTGGATATGATTACAGAGGTAAAATCCAAGTAATCTGATGCCGCAGAATAGGAATATGACATACACATTATCATACTTGTTTCCGTAAATGAAAGAAAACCCTAAAAAGATCAGAATCAATAGCACTTCGTACAGAAAACCTTTGTAGAAAAGATATGAAGATAATTTTTGTTTGTCATTATCTTCAGAAATTGATCCGAATCTTAATAAAATCTGATGGCTTCCCAAGCCAGAAAAGGGTAGAAAAATAGCGAACACAGACATCACAATACTTAGAATGCCATAATCACTTTCGGACAGCATTCTGATCATGACGATAGAACTTAAAAAGCCGCAAATTTTTGCAATCAGAAAAGAAAGAAAAACGTGATGTCCTTTGTTTTTAAAAAAACGGCTTAAAAATTCTTTCAGGCTGGTCATTCGTTTTCAAATCTAGGATTTCTTGCAACAATACGGTGATATACTGCAGCATATTGGGTTGCAATGGCTGTCTGAGAAAATGTGTCCTTGGCGTATTGCGAGATGGTCTCTTTGTTGGGTTTTGCCTTTTCATTCAGCAACTCTATCATAGCATTTTCCAACAGGAGTTCATCGGGCTTGTCCAGCAGTATTCCAAAATGATCCGGAAAAAATTCTGATATCCCACCCACATTGGTAGAGATGACACTGATTCCTGACGCGAAAGATTCTGCAATAACGCAGGGCTGGTTCTCATCTGTGCTGAAAAGGATAAAACAGTCAGAAGTCTTTAGCTTTTCCGAGACCTCTGCAAGCGTTAGTGTACCAAAAATCTCGATCTGATCTTCGAATCCTTGTTTTTTCACAAGCTTCCGCAAGACTTCAGTGTCACCATCGCCTCCAATTTTTAACCTGATCTGGTAACCTTTTTTTAACAATCTACATGTGACAGCCAGTATTTTTTCAGCATTTTTTCTGGGAATCAGATTAGAAATATGGACGAAGGTAAAATCGTCTTTTTGAAAATCAATGGGCTGAAAAAGCTCTGTATCCACAACATTGGGAACCACTTTCATAGATGTTTTGATGCCCAATGCTATGAGACTTTTTTTTAAGTCATTACTCACCGGCAAAATGACGGATGCCTGATTACCGATTATTTTAGCTGTATTTTTTATCACTGATGATGTAACAGTGTGATTGATTTTTCTAAGTGCCGTCCAATGTTCTGTTACGACAAAGGGAATTTTGTATTTCTTTTTCAGATAGACCGCAAAAAGCATATTGTTGTGAAGAACGTTGGCATGCACAAGATCTGGTCTTTTCATCTTTCCAAATCCCATTTGATAAGCTTTCATCCTTCTCATAAAATTCTGAATCGGATTTTTGGAATTTTTGTAATAAACGATCAATGTCCTAATGCCGTTGATCATTTGATCATCGATCACATAATGTTCCTGCTGCTCAAAATCTCCAATGGCGTGAAGGATTTCCACGTCGTGCAGCATTGCAACCGCTTCTGCATGACGCTGTACAAAATTACCATTTGTAGGTTCTAATTTATTCGGAAACCAAGAAGAAATGAAGAGTATGTTCAAAGTGTACTTTTGAAAGAGAAATTGAATCAGAATATTAAGCAATCGCAGACGCCCAACTCCTGCTGAATGGCTGAATAAAATGGCTCAAAAAATCAAGATAAGTATTTTTTGAAAAGTCAAAAACATGGATGTCTTTTGACAATTCACCCGTTTTGATTTTGTTTTTGAAATCCGAAAGTTTCAAAGTCTTGACTTCACCGTTTTCTATGAAGCTGGCCTTCATCCTGTCGAAGAGACCCAAGTCGAATTCCAGATCCAATGCTCTCATCACTTTTCCAAGAGCATCAATACTGCAGCCAGAAGCTGCTTCTTTCTCCTCATCAACACAAATGATGATGAATTGGTTTTTTTCAATTTTGAAAGAAGAGGACAATGCTTTTCCGTGAGCAGCCCAATCACCTAAAAAATCGTATAATCTTTCTGCTATGGTTTTGCTTTCTTTGGCCGTAAATGGTCTGGAAGCTGGGTATATGATGACGCGATAATCGCTTGTTTCTACAATATGTGATTCCTCAATTTTCATAAGAAGCTATTTATGGATTACTATGCTGATAAAATTACGTTTTGAAATTCGTAAAATGATTTTAAAAAGATAAAATTACGGATTTTTATCTAATTGCTCTTGCCCATAATGGCTTAAAAAAAACGAATCCATTTTTGTCAGAAGGTTTTACAGCGATTAGAATCAATAGTAGAATAAATGGTAAATGAAAACGTATTTCTACCGACGGAAATAACAAAAACTTCACAAACGTACAAGTCACCAAAAGTAATGATAACAGAAGGTACTTCTTCGGTAATCCAAAAAAATAAGATTTCGCAACATTGATAAACAACAGTAAAATCAGTACCGCTGAGATTTTCTTAAAGTTAAGAAGCTGATTAAGGGTGATTTTCAGATAGGTACTCCAGGTAAAATCCGCCTTGTCTGCTAGATCTATCCTACGTTCTATGAAGCTATCGTAGAAAAGATCGCCCCATCCTGGATAGTGAAAGAATTTTACAATCGAAAAATAGAGTAAGAAGCTCGTAATTATAGCCATTAAAACAGCAACCGATTTTACTGAATGAACATAGCCGGAAAAAATAATAAACAGCAAAGAAAACACAATACTGTCCGGCCTCACAAGTATTAGCAATGACAGAAGAAACATTTGAAACCAGAAATTTTTATTGGCAATCACAGACCAAAAAACCGTCACAAAAAGTAATGAACTGAGTAAATCAGGCGAGGCATTTTGGTACAACTCCAGAAGCTGAAAACCGTAAATAATGGCTAAAGTAATGGCCAGACTTGTAAAAAAAGCCATTTCATAACCAGTATTTAGCACATAAAACATCAATATCCCCAGCAAAAAAATGGATCCAAAATTGATCAGATAAATAGCGTCAATACTATTGATATTGAATAAGGTCAGAAATTGCACCACGCCTAAGTACAGTACTTTTACCTGATAGTATGGTAGTTGTTGACGAAAATAATGACTATCGACCGACATGGATTGCCTGTAGCCACTAGCTTCTGAAAAAGTAATATGATAATAGTCTGCCTTAGAAGCCTTAATCTTCAACAGCTGATAGGTTTTCTGATGAACATCCGCATCATTGTAACCGTCCAATTGAAAAATGCAACCAACATAAGCTGGCAGATCCCAATCGTATGTAATTTTTTTCGTTGTGTACGAAAGCAATAGGAATAAAGATATAATTAAAATGAAGATTTTAAAAAATTGATTATTCATGCAAGGAGAAAACTATAGGCAACAATGACAACTAAGTATTGATTTCAGATTTGTATCTGTTTAAAGATCCTCAGCTTCAGCCAAAAGCTCCACGATGTCCTTCACCTCTACTTCTGTATTTTTATTAAAATGCTTCACACCATCTGTCATCATCGTATTACAGAACGGGCAGCCTGTAGCAATGATCTTTGGCGCAAAGGAAAGCGCTTCTTCGGTTCTCTCCACATTGATGTCTTTATTTCCTTTTTCAGGCTCTTTAAACATCTGTGCGCCGCCTGCGCCACAGCATAATCCGTTGGTTTTACAGCGTTTCATTTCTACCAATTCGGCATCCAGCTTCTCGAGCAACATTCTTGGCGCTTCGTACTCATCGTTGCCTCTTCCGAGATAACAAGGATCGTGGAAGGTGATCTTTTTTCCTTTGAAACTACCGCCTTCTATTTTCAGTCTACCTTCATTCATCAAGTCCTTCAGGAATTGCGTATGGTGTAGCACTTCGTAATTCCCACCTAAACTTGGATATTCATTTTTTAAAGTATTGAAACAATGCGGACAAGCAGTCACGATCTTTTTGACCTCATAAGCATTCAAAACTTCGATGTTGGTCAAAGCCATCATCTGGAAAACAAATTCGTTCCCGGCACGTTTTGCAGGATCACCTGTGCAAGATTCTTCCTGACCTAGAACCGCAAATTCTACGCCTATTTTATTCAAGATCTTGCAGAATGCTTTGGTTATTTTTTTAGCTCTATCATCGAAGCTTCCGGCGCAGCCTACCCAGAAGAGAACTTCTGGAGATTTGCCTTCTGCAGCGTAGTCTGCCATTGTTTTTATAGTGAAATCCATTTTTTATAATTGACCCATATTATCAATGTAACAGTTTAACAATTAGTTAAACGACTGTTACATCGGTAGATTATTACATTGTTTTATTAATTGTCTTTTGCCCAATTCAGACGATCTGCCTGGTTGTACTGCCAAGGCGCTGCGTTGTTTTCAACATTCGTCATCATCAGGTTTAATTCTTGTGGCGCTGCAGACTGCTCCATTACCAAAAATCTGCGCATTTCAAAAATGATGGATAATGGATCTATCAGAACAGGACAAGCTTCTACGCAAGCGTTACAAGTGGTACATGCCCAAAGCTCCTCCTTGGTAATATAATCGTTAACCAGTTTTTTACCATCATCTACAAATTGACCACCGTTTTGATTGATATTTTTACCCACTTCTTCCAATCGGTCTCTGGTTTTCATCATGATCAATCTTGGCGATAATTTTTTACCAGTCATATTAGCAGGACAAACCGATGTACATCTCCCGCACTCTGTACAGGAATAAGCACTCATCAACTGATGCTGATTGAGATCAAAAACATCTTCTGCTCCAAATTTTGAAGGAACTTCTGCTTCGACTTCTGCCGGAGCGGCATAAGGGTCTGCATTGGGATCCATCATCAATTTGATTTCCTTCGTAACAGAAGCCAGATTATTGAATTCTCCTTTTTTCTCTAGATTTGAAAACCAAGTGTTTGGGAAAGCCAATATGATGTGGAGATGCTTGGAATAATAAAGGTAATTCATAAAGAACAAAATCCCGACAAAGTGAAACCACCACGCCGATTTTTCGATAATATGAAGCGTAGAATCTGAAAAATTATCTAAAAAGAAAAAATTGGACGAAATTGGAAAATGACTTGGAGAAAGATATTCATTCCCTGCAATTGTAGAACCATAAAGTAATTTACTTTCTTGTAAAGTTTGCAAATGATGTAAACCTAAAAAATAATCCGCGCCATTCATAGTGAAAAAAGCGACCATCAAAGCAAACTCGATGATCAAAATCCAATTGGCATCTTTCTTTGGCCATCCGAAAAGTTCTTTCATTGTGAGTCTTTTCACACCGTAGAAATTTCTTCGGATAAAAAAGACCACCACAGCAACAACGACCAGCAATGCCAAAACTTCTAAAGTGGCAGTAAAAAAAGCATAGAAAGAATCTCCTAAGACACTTTGCAAAAAGCGATGTGTTCCAAAGATTCCATCGATGATTATTTCCAGAAGTTCAATATTGATAACGACAAATCCAACATACACGAAGATGTGCAAAATCCCCGCAATCGGACGTTTTACCATTTTGCTCTGTCCGAGCGCCACTCTGGTCATTACAGCCCAGCGCTCCGATTTCCTGTCGGTCCTGTTGATTTCTTTTCCTAATTTGATATTGCGGTAGATCTCTTTCAGACTTTTGAAAAACAGTCCGAAACCAAGCACCAAAAGAATTAGGAAAATAACATTATCAATATATTGCATATATTATTTTTTGTCTGAGTTTTTACCAAAAACCGAGAAGTTCACATATCTCTTTGGGTTGGCTTTGAAGTCTTCTACCAACTCATTAAGATTTTTTGAGGTCTTTGTTAGATTATTGTAAAGCTCTTCATCTTTCGCCAATTTACCAAGAGAACCGTCGCCGTTTTGTATGCCGGAAATAACGTTATTGAGTTTTCCTGCGGTCTGGTTGAATTGGTCTATTGTGCCATTCAGTTTGTCGATATCCACACGTTCTGCCACAGAACCATATTTATCCAGAGTTTTGTTGGCGGTCATCATGGCTGCGTTGGCGTTGGCAACAACTTCATGGAGACCTTTTTCGTTATTCGCCAAGATTGAATTGGTTCTATCAGATGCACCTTTGAAAGATTCTATCGTCCTGTTCAGGTTTGAAAGCAACAATTTGATCTCTCTCCTGTTTTGCTCGTCTACGATCTTGTTTGTGCTTGCCAAAGTAGAATCCAGCTTCAACAATACATTTGACAACTGATCTTTAACGGGTTTCACTTGTGAAGACAATGAGTTAAGCATTGATAACTGATAATTGCCTTTCAGCGTATCGCCATCTTTAGCGGTATTTCCACCATAAAATAAGTTGATTTTCATTTCTTTCCCTGACATCAAGCCTGGCTCAAAAATTTCTACTGTAGAATTTTTAGAAAATTCAAACGTATCATCAACTGTTACTTTTACCACAAAATGCAACTTGCCATCTTTTGTAGTGATAGGCTTTATTTCGTCAACCTGCCCTACTTTTAGTCCGTTTATGGAAACCGGATTTGAAACAGAAAGTCCTTCGACATTATCATATTTTGCATAGAAGACATTATCCGTTGTAAAAAGGTTTTTCCCTTTCATAAATTGATAAAGCACGACAAAACCTATAATGGCAAAAATGGCGATGAGTCCTGTTTTTAATTCTTTACTTAACTTCACGTTTTATTGATTTTACTAATGAGCAAATATATGAATATTGCATTTATAATTGATATAAATAAAAAACAACAAAAGCGACAATTGTGCCGCTTTTATTGATCTTAAAATATTTTAAAATTATTGCTGAGGATTTTTATCCCAAACTTCGATTCTGTAATCTTTAATATTGGCATTGTCCTGAAGACTCTTCAAGAATGCACCAGTGAACTGCTGCGAATTCTGCTGCGTAATAGATTCTGTGATTTGTTTGATATCTCCTGGTAATTTATTTGTAGTCACTGATTTTTTGACCACCAGATAAACACCCGTCATCCCTTCAATAGGTTGAGATAATTTGTTCACTGCAACTCCGAATGCTGCACCAGCAACTCTAGGTTCCATCGCACCGTTTACAGAAGGATTGAACACATTTACAGCAGCGCTTGATTTCTGAGCGCCCAATGCTTTTGCAGCCTGATCTAGGGAAGCATATTTGCCAGCGTTGATTTTCTCAATAATTTTTTTAGCCAGAACTTTATTTTTTACAATAGGCTCTATTTGATCTCTTACAGTTTCCGGATCAGCAAGACCTTCTTCCTGTTTTCCTACCACGTAAGCCACAATTCTGTCACCAGTACCTTCTACTGTAAAGATATCGGTATCGCCAATTTCTCTTTTCTTATCAAAAGCCCAAGCGATAACATCGGCGTCTTTTTCTGTTCCAAGTGCCGGAAGTGTTCCTTGGAAGCGGCTTACGGTTTTAGGATTATCAAATCTGTATTTGTTTTTCTCCGCCAGGTTTTTGAACTGATTAAAACTTTTCCCTTGACTCTGCTGGATAAATCTGGTAGCCTGAGTAAGAACCTGATTTTCCGTTTTATCAGAAGCTTTGATATTTTTAGCCAAGTGTGCAATTTTATAAGCCATCGCGCCACTTTTCTTATCTTCAACATTGATGATGTGATAACCGAATGCTGTTTCCTGCAATCCAGTAGCGCCTTTTGCATTGCTGGCCAAGAAACTCAAGTATCCTGGTGCAAACTGACTTGCCGGCGTTGTCCAACCCACACTTCCGTTTCTTTCTACGGCGTTTGGCTCGTCAGACAATTTAAGTCCTTCAGCAAATTTAGCTGGGTCAGCTTTTATAACTGCCAATAAACTATCCGCAGTTTTCTTCGCTGCTTCTTTTGTTCTTGTCGCTGTGGATCTTTCAGCACCTTTATACGCGATCAAGATATGTTTTGACAACGTAGAGTCGGAAGCTTTTTTATCTAATAATTTTGAAACCACGTAAAGCGTTTGCTCTTTGTACGGACCGAAAGTTTGTCCTATGGCTGCTGTAGTAATTTTATCTTTCAATTCTGCTGGCAATTGAGCTGGGCTTACATACTGAGAGATGAAAGGAACATCAGAATTAAGTTCTACAAACATAGAATCATTTTTGGTATTCTGGAAGTTCTCTGTTCCGTTGGAAGCATCTGTGCCTTTAAGGAAAAGTTTGTTGATCTCGTTCAACGTTGCAGCGTCATCCTGAGCACTTGGTGCAGCAGGGAAATAAGCATAAGCGATATTTCTGCTGGCAGTAGCCTTGAATCTTGTCGGATGTAATTTGATATAATCTGCAAGATCCTGAGTCGTTACTTTTACGTTGTTCTTTTTAGAAAACTCTAGGTAATCAACTTTCACAAAATCGATATTGGCCATCTCGTCGCGGAATTTCACCATCAGCTCTGCTTCTTTTTTGCTGGTAGTGACGCCTGATGTGATATTCCCGAATAACATTCTCGCCATCATTCTGTATTCGATTGCTTTTTTGTTTTTCAACCAGAAAGCATAGTTTTCAGGATTTGTAGCCTGAGATTTTTCGATCTCAGATTTTATATCTTTCAGTTTAAAGTTTCCTTTCTCGTCAAAATACTGTTGATTCTGAGCGAAAATAGGATCATATTGCAATTGGCTCCAGAACGTTTCATCTGTAAGTGTTAATCCTGTTTTTTCAAATTGTTGTTTGATGAGCTTGGACTGTACAAGAATCTGCCAAGCCTGCTCTTCTAGACCTTTTGTAGGCTGTCCTTGCTGCTGAGCCTGCTGTTGCATAATGAACAACTGGTCATTCAGCTCGTCTCTTGTGATCTCTTCGCCATTTACCTTACCCAAAATGTTTGGATTTTTACCAAAAACCTTGTCTATTGTATCAGGATTTACCAAGAAAGCCAAAAGTGCTAATGCAATAACTCCTACTAATAGCCACGATCTTTTTCTAATTTCGCCTAAAATTGCCATTTTATATTATATGTTTATAATCAGTGTGCGAAAATACATAATTTTAAGAGAATAGGAAAAATTATTTAGAAACATTTGTGAATGTGGGATATAAATTAAAAAAAACCTCTAAAAAATAGAGGTTTTGAAATTATTTATCATTCTTTTTATCAAGCATTTTATCCCTCATTTTTCCTTCTGTTTGGAAAAGCGTCAACACCTGTTGCGGAGTGAGTATTTTTAAGAATTGATCGGCATAAGTTCTTCTATTGTTAAGGAGCTGCTGTCCTACTTCAAAACTTTGATTGATACGCCTTAAGGCTTCCTCGTCAGAAAGATGATCCAGGTTTTTATCTACCAGGAATTTCTCTTTGATCTGCTTCTGATTGTTTTGATACTCAGCGTACAACTTTTTGAATTCATCTTCTCTATCTTTTGAAATATCAAGATCACTGATGACGATATTTTCTTTCATTTTTTGGTAAAAGACAGATCTGTCTTTTACGGACATATTACTTACCGCCTCCTTTTTTTCCTGCATATTCATCGTTTTCCACTCCGATGTTCTGGGGATAGGTTGCTGTCTCTGCATCGTTGCGGAAGGAGATAACGAGTTGGCAGATCCACTTCTGTATGTTGGCGTTGTTGTAGTATTTCTCCCGGCTGTACTTCCAGAATTGCGCTGTTGCGCTTTTGCGGTATGAGCGCAGAATAATCCGGCAATCAAAATAATTAATAAGCATTTATTCATCTTTTTGATTTTAATTAATTATAAAGATCAAGATAAACATCTTGTTCGCTATTCCTGTCTAAGTCTTTCAACTGATCTGGTGTAAAAGCGGCAAGCACTTTTTCTACTTCGGCTTCCGGTTTTCTCTCCGTTTCATAAGCATAATCCTGCCTATTGGTACCGTTTGTTGCGACTGATTTGCTTTTTAAGATCTGATCTGGGGATTCAAAAGAAGTATCCTGCAACGGAACATTGAAAAGTTTGCGCTTTGAGGTCTCTGTACGGGTTTCTATGGAAGTATTATTTTCAGCCATTAGATCTTTTGCAGGCTCCTGAACTGGTTCAATTTTATAAACACTGTCAATAATTGGGCTCTGCTGAGCCACAGAAACTTCGGGATCGTTACTGAATCCCAAAAATGCAGTAATTCCTGCAATCAAAACGATTGCTGCTGCGGCCATCCATTTGAAATTAAGAGCAAAAACTTTAGCTTCCTTTTTCACAACCACTGGGTTTTTTCCCACTGTTTGTGAAATGACATTCGCCTGTATCTGTTTGAAAAAATCCTCGGAAGGCTCCGGATACGGCGTTTTTCTGTTTAGTTTTTCAATATCGATTTTCATTTTCTTTTATTTTTTTTAAAACTCCTGCGAGTAATTGTCCTTAATATAATTCTCTACCTTGTCTTTGGCATAGTGATAATTCGTTTTCAAAGTTCCGACCGACATATCCAAAATCTTCGAGATCTCTTCATAAGGCAAATCATCATAATACCTCATATTGAACACCAATTTCTGTTTCTCCGGCAAAGTTTGGATCGCCTTTTGCAAAAAAACCTGAATCTCTTCCGCATCCTGTCCTGCATTATCAGCTACCAGATTCTGCATATGGTATTCTGCATCTTCATCCGTCTTCTTCATCCTGTTCATTTTATTCAGTGCCTGCAAGGCTTCATTGGTAGCGATTCTATACAGCCAAGTGTACAGTTTGCTGTCATTTTTGAACTGATGAATATTCTGATACGCCTTTATAAATGTATCCTGCAAAACATCCTGAGCACCATCGTGATCCACAATCAACCGCCGAATATGCCAATAAAGACGACTCTGATAAGCATCCATCATCTCGCGCAAACCTTTCTCCACTGTTTGTGGTTTAGCGAAGAGATTTACAATTTCCTCATCTTTGAGCTTCATTCAGGTGTTTCGTAGTTTTGATTAAAAAATAAGACCAAAGTTAAATTATTTTTTCAATTTCTTTTAATTAAATTAAACACGAAGAGTTTGTTTAAAAATGATTAAAAAATAACATTTCCAAGACATTTTGCGCACAATCACAATTATCAACCATTAATATCAAAATTCTCCGTGGACTTGGTGTTCAAATTTTTCTGAATTTTAAACAAAAATCTATCTTTGTTCTTATGAAAACAATAATTATCGGCTCGGGAAATGTGGCTTATCATTTGGCAAAAGCTTTCACTCAGAATAATATGAAAGTTCATCAGATTTTTGGACGAAATGAAATTGAACTTTCAAAGATTTCAACTGAGTTTGACATTCCTTATTCAACTGAAAAATTAGATGAAGCTGAACTTTACATCATCGCCGTTTCTGATTCATCTGTTGAAAATGTCTCCGAATTAATTAAAAACGAAAATGTACTTGTAGCTCACACTTCCGGATCATTACCAAAAGAAATCCTGAAAGGCAATTACAGAAAAGCGAGTTTCTACGCTTTGCAGACTTTTTCCAAAACCAAGGATCTCGATTATTCAAAAATTCCGTTTTTTATAGAAGCTGAGGATCAAATTGATGAAAAATCTCTTTTTGAGTTAGCATCCATTATTTCTGATAATGTCGAAATTGCAACATATGAGAAGCGAAAGTACATTCATCTCACCGCTGTTTTTGCCTGCAACTTCGTGAATCATTTGTTTGCAAGAGCCAAGGAAATTTCCGATGCTCAGGCTCTTAATTTCAATTATTTCCTTCCTTTAATTAATGAAACCGTAGAGAAAATCAATCATCTTGAACCAAAACTCGCTCAAACCGGACCAGCCGTACGTGGCGACGAAAGGATTTTAAAACTGCACGAAGATCTGATTAAAAATGAGGAGCAACTCAAAATTTATAAAACAATGAATGAGTCGATCAGAAAAATGTATGAATAATTGTGTAACATTTTCCGGAATACTACACTAATTATTCAGAAACAAAAAATATAAAATATGAACCCTCTCAAAAAATTATTCATTCTTCCAATTCTGACGGTTGGATCCATGGTTTTTGCTCAAACGGCTTCTAACCGTTTTTTCTACGAATTGACTTTCAAACCAAAGAAAGATTCGGCTAAAGTCGAAAAAGTAATGACAACACTAGATATCACAAAAGAAAAATCACTTTACAGAGACTTTACTTGGGTTGCTCAGGATTCTATCATTAAAATAGAAGTAGAAGCGATGCAGAAAGCTGGCGTTTTCAAGGATATGTCAAAATCTATGAGAATGCCAAAATTTGCTTACAAGGTAGAAAAAGCCTATCCGGATATGAAGGTAATCTTGGAAGAAGGACTTCAAAACGGGATGACGCCGGTGAAGTTAGGTTACGTAGACAACACCAAATTCAATTGGAGTATCACATCTGATAAAGTAAAAATCGGAACCTATAGCACGCAGAAAGCCACCACAGACTTCGGAGGCAGAAAATGGAATGCGTGGTTCACCACAGATCTTCCTTTTCAAGATGGCCCTTATAAATTCTATGGGTTGCCAGGGCTGATTGTAAAGATTGAAGATGATGGCGGAAATTATTCTTGGGAACTGAAGGGCAATAAAAAAGTCGACAATTTCGAAGAATTATCTTACATCGAAAAAATATCGCCGGGCGGAAGTGCGAAACGTGTAGAAGTATCCAGAGACAAATTTGAAAGTACCATTGCAGATTTCAAGAAAGATCCTTTTGCAACCATCAGGCCGATGCTGAAACCAGAAATGATGTCTCAAAAATTACCTGGGAGTGATGTTAGCATTGGCGAAATGGTAAAAAAACAGGAAAAAATGCTGAAAGATTTTTATGACGCCAACGATAATCCAATAGAACCGCCTGTTCTGAAAGACAAAAAGAAAAAATAAAACAGAAACCGGGAAAAAAACTTCTCGGTTTTTTTATGATTAATATCCTTATTTAGATTTATTTAAAACAAGCTATATTTGCAATTCTAAAATTGATGAATTTTGCAAAATAAACATCCAGATAAATTGTGTTGCTTCCCAAAAAACAAATTAGGGAAAATCACAGGCTATGATAATGAGCATCTGCAAATGCCTACCAAGATCTTAGAAATGGGACTTCTTCCGGAAACTTCATTTCAGGTTCTGTATCAGGCACCTTTTGGTGGTCCACTTTACATAGAATACGGCTCCGAAAAAACAAAAGTCGCGTTGCGGGAAGAGGAAGCAAAATACATCAAGGTAGAAGTATGGGGATAATGCAGGATCAGAAAAAGCAGAAACAGATCTTATTGGTGGGAAACCCGAATGTGGGGAAATCTACACTTTTCAACAGTCTGTGCAACAGAAAACAAAAAACCGGAAACTACGCTGGCGTTACCGTCGCAAGTCTGTCCGGAAATTATATTTATAACAATGAGGAGGTAGAGATCACGGATCTTCCAGGATCTTACAGCATCTACCCAACTTCGGAAGATGAAGCGATCTTTTCCAGATATCTGATTCAGGAACAGGACAATTACATTGGTGTTCTGTACATTGCAGATGCGATCAATATGAAGCGAAGCCTGCTTCTGTTTCAGCAGATTCAGGATTTGGGAATCCCCATCCTGATGGTTGTGAACCAAATTGATGAGGCCGAAAAACGCGGCATCAAGATCAATACAGAGGCGCTTTCCAAAACACTGAACGTCGAGATCTTAAGAACCAACGCCAAGGAACACATTGGTATCGATGAGATCCGTGAAGCAATTTTCAGCAATCAATTCAATAAATCTTCCCAAAGCACTTTTGAAATCCCGATTGAGCAAAAAGGATTGGTTTACAAAATATCCCAGAACACAAAAGACCAGAATCTTTACAAAATCTGGACGCTTCTGGCGGCAGACACTTATCTTGGAAAAATTGAAAGGATCAATGAGATCATTACTCAGGAAGATGCCAAATGCAATGTTCCAAAACGTCTCCAGATACAGGAAACAGTAAGACGATATCAGAATATTGATCAAATAATTTCTGAAACCACGGAGAAAATCCCGCAAAGAAAGCAGCTTCTGACAGAAAAACTAGACCGCATCTTGGTTCACCCAGTTTGGGGATATTTGATTTTCTTCCTGATTTTATTATTAATATTTCAAAGTGTTTTCTTTCTTGCCGAATATCCAATGAACTGGATAGAAGGCCTATTCAGTTGGTTTTCAAATTTCTCAGGAGATTACCTTCCGGAAGGGCCAATCAATTCATTAATATCAAACGGGATACTGCCGGGAGTTGGCGGCATCGTGATTTTTGCACCACAGATTGGAATCTTACTTTACTTTCTCTATTTGTTAGAAGACTCTGGCTATATGGCAAGGGTTATCTTTTTGATGGACAGATTCTTACGACCATTTGGGTTGAATGGCAAAAGTATCGTTCCACTGGTTTCCGGAACGGCTTGCGCTATTCCTGCAATAATGTCTACAAGAAACATAGAAAACATCAAGGAAAGACTGATTACGATTCTCGTAACGCCTTTTATGACGTGTTCTGCGAGATTACCGGTTTACAGCATCATCATTGGATTGATCATTCCAGACGAAAGTTTTTATGGCATCAAATACAGAGCTTTGGCACTTTTGTCAATGTATCTTTTAGGCTTCGCGATGTCATTATTTTCTTCCTTAATTCTTAAAAATTTAATAAAAACTAAGGTCAAAAGTTTCCTGGTGATGGATCTTCCGACCTACAAAATGCCATTATTCGGTTATGATTTCAAATTGGTTTTGGGCAAAGTTTGGGAATTTATAAGTGGTGCAGGCAAAGTTATTTTCACGGTGAGTATTATTTTATGGACATTAAGCTACTTCGGTCCATCTCAAAAAGAAAATCAAACGATTGCTTCGAATGTAAAATTAGAAAAATCTTACCTTGGGAAAATCGGTCGTTCTATGGAACCAGCGATTGCACCTTTGGGCTACGACTGGAAAATGGGAATCGGGATTTTGACAAGTTTTGCCGCGAGAGAGGTTTTTGTCGGCACATTATCAACCCTTTACAGTCTGGACGATGAAGCGCCAGAAGGCCGATTGATAGAGAAAATGAGACTGGACACCCATCCAAATGGTGACAAAGTTTTCAGTTTTGCGACAGGCGTTTCGATTTTGCTTTTTTATGCGTTTGCGATGCAGTGTATTTCTACAATTGCCGTGGTTTACAGAGAAACACAGAGTTTGAAATGGACGTTGCTTCAGACTTTTGCGATGACTTTTTTGGCATACATTTCGGCACTTGTTGCTTATCAGATTCTGAAATAATTTTAAATCAGAAAAATGGAAAACTCAATCATTATACAATACGCGATCATCGGATTATTGGTTTTAGGAGCGCTTTACTTTACTTTTAAGAAATTTACCAAAACCTTTTCCAAGAAAAAAGACGGCAAAAACTGTGGTCCGGATTGTGGCTGTTCTTAACTGGAAAAATTGAATGATTCTGGCAGTCATTACAATGACGCAAGCTCACACATTATCCATAAGGGTTTTTTACGCACTTTTTTTTTAGAGACCAAACGCATCATCTTAGGCAAAAAAGAGCTGTGAGAGAATTCAAGAGAAAACACCAGCACTTTGATGTGAAATTGAAAACCATAATGACTTCTTTTTAATACATTTGCACTGCAATATAAAAACCTTAAAATTCAAAAATGTCATTAATCAAATCAATCTCCGGAATACGCGGAACTATTGGCGGCCGCGTCAATGATAACCTGACTCCGCTGGATGTCGTGAAATTTGCTTCTGCCTTCGGAACTTGGCTTCAGAACAATAAAAATAAAAAAGACTTAACCTTAGTTATCGGTCGTGATGCGAGGATTTCTGGTCAAATGGTTTCTTCACTCGTTGCTTCTACTTTGCAAGGTCTTGGAATTAACGTTGTTGATTTGGGACTTTCTACAACACCAACTGTTGAAATAATGGTTCCGGAACTGAATGCTGACGGCGGAATTATCCTGACTGCTTCTCACAATCCAAAACAATGGAACGCATTGAAATTGCTTAATGACAAAGGCGAATTCATCAGTGGAGAAAATGGTGCTGACGTTTTGACTTTGGCTGAAAATGAAGATTTCAATTATGCAGAAGTTGATGATTTGGGTAAATATGAGACGAGAGATGACGCTTTTGACATTCATATCAAACAAATTCTTGACTTGCCAACTGTTGATGTAGAAGCGATAAAAGCTAAGAAATTTAAAGTGGTTTTGGATGCGGTAAATTCTACCGGCGGGATTTCTATTCCACCACTTTTGGAGAAACTCGGCGTTGAAGTTGTGAAACTTTATTGCGAGCCAAACGGGCAATTCCCTCACAATCCGGAACCTTTGAAAGAACATCTTGGCGACATCTGCGAATTGGTCATCCAAGAAAAAGCGGATATGGGAATCGTGGTAGATCCTGATGTGGACAGACTGGCTTTGGTAGACGAAAAAGGCGAAATGTTTGGCGAAGAATACACTTTGGTTGCCGTTGCAGATTACCTTTTGAGAGACCAAAAAGGCGTGGCCATTTCCAATCTTTCATCCAGCCGGGCATTGAGAGATGTGGCGAAAAACCTGGATTCTGACTATTTTGCAAGTGCTGTAGGAGAAGTGAATGTCGTCAACCTGATGAAAGAAAAAAATGCCGTTATTGGTGGCGAAGGAAACGGTGGAATCATCTATCCGGCGCTGCATTACGGACGTGATTCTTTGGTTGGTGTTGCATTATTCTTAACCCATTTGGCGAAAGAAAACAAAACCGTTTCTGAATTGAGAGCCACTTATCCAAGTTATTTTATGGGTAAAAAGAAAATCGAACTGACGCCGGATATTGATGTAGATGCTTTATTAATCAAAGTTCAGGAAGAATACAAGAACGAAGACATTTCGACTTCGCTCAATGTGACAGAAGTTTCTACAATTGACGGTGTAAAAATCGATTTCCCTGAAAACTGGGTTCATTTGAGAAAGTCAAATACAGAACCGATTATCAGAATTTACACTGAGGCATTTTCTCAGGAAGAAGCGGATAAATTGGGTGATGATATGATTGCGAAGATTAGAAGTTTGATATAAATTAAAGGAAGCAAAGTTTTTGCTTCCTTTTTTATTTCAATTAAATCGCTTCTTTATAATAAGCCACAAATTCTCGAAAAATTGAATAGAAATCCCTCAATTCAAAATATTCCTGGCTTGCGCTTTCAACATTTTCAAACCCTTTCTTTCTGAATAATTTCTTGGTTCTTGTCTGATGAAAATACTGGGAAACAGAAATTGCATTTTTGAAATTCAAACTATCCATTATTCTGATGGAATTCTCAACCGTTTTCTCCGTATCATTTCCGTAATTATCAACCAGTATTTTCCCTTTAGGGATTTTATTATTAATCAAATATGCCTGCATTTTCTTTCCTTCCCAAAAACCTTCCTTTCCCAAACCACCGCTGACGATAATTGATTTGATTCTTTTCTGAGTGAATAATCCGATGCTTTTATCAAGACGGGCGTTTAACCTCTCGGACAAAGTTCCATCTTCGTTCACTTTGTTTCCTAGAACGATGGCAACGTCTGCTTTTGTTTGTTCATCAGTCAATCCATCTATGGTAATGTAAATTGAATGCGCCAAAAACCAAACAATAATAATGACGAAAATTGATTTGATAAAAGTAGAAATTTTCTTCGTTAAGAATCTAAATTATAAAATATTATTTCTAAAAGCCACCTGCAATGAGCCAATTGCTATCAGCCATTTAATATTCCATCTTTCTCAATTTCTTAGAAGTCGTGCCAATGAATATAGCTGTTAAAACCGTCATTGCCCCTCCGAAAACCACAGATCGTACAACGCCCATCAGCTTCGCAGTCAATCCACTTTCAAATTGCCCCAATTCATTACTAGACATAATGAAAATCGAATTCACGCTCAAAACACGTCCTCGGATCTCTTCTGGCGTTTTCAACTGTACGATGGTGCCCCGGATCACGACGCTGATTCCGTCCAACATTCCACTTAAGACAAGGAATGCAAATGACAGCCAATACATTTTCGATAATCCAAATCCAATGATACAAAGTCCGAAACCTGTTGCCACAAAAAGTAATATTTTGCCCTGGTTTTTCCTCAGTGGAACCATAGAAAGTGTAATGATAATCAACATAGAACCGATGTCAGAAGCCGCATTCAGCAAGCCAAAACCTTCCGAACCAACTTTCAGAATATCACTCGCAAAAACCGGAATCATTGCCACTGCGCCACCAAAAAGTACCGCAAACATATCCAGCATCTGAGCACCAAGAATTTCCTTTGTTTTATAAATATAAGCCAAACCTTCCTTCATGCTGTCGAAGACATTCACATCCTTATTCTTATTCTCAGAGAACTGTTTGTTGATGGTCCAGAAAAACAATGATGACAAAACCATACAACTGACAATCACCACCAAAGTCCATTTGATCGTGATCAAAGCAATCAGAAACCCGCCCAAAGCATGACCGGAAACCGAGGCAATCAAAAACGTCGCTTGGTTCAAAGTTACGGCGTAAGGCAAATTCTCCTGCTTCACAATTCTCGGGATCATACTCGGAACCAATGGCCCCAAAAACGAGCGACAAATCCCCGTGAAAAAAATTACCGCGTAAATAAAATAAGTGATCTCATGACCTGTAAATTGCAATTTATGCCCCATAAAAGCCGGGATCAAAAGCAAACTGATCAAAACCACATACGCATAATTACACAGCAAAAGCAGCTTTTTCTTTTCATTCATGTCGATCACGTGACCAGCGTACAGCGCGCACGACACCGCCGGAATCACCTCGGAAAGCCCAATCAATCCAATAGAAAAAGGATCGTGCGTCAACTGATAAACCCACCAACCCAAAAGTGTTGCCAGCATCCTGAATGCGATGATCAGAAAAAACCTGCCTGTTAAAAGATGACGAAATTCCATATTGTTTAAAACGCGAAGTGGTGTAAAAGAAATCATTTTGCAAAAGTAGTGGATCGTGATTAATTAGGTATTAATTTTCAAAATTTTATCTTCGCAGGATGAATTGGATCATACTCATCATCGCAGGACTATTTGAAACAGGATTTGCCGCTTGCCTCGGAAAAGCGCAGGAAACTTCAGGAAAAGAAAGCATCTATTGGTGGATCGGGTTTTCCGCCTGTCTTTTCACCAGTATGTTTCTGATGTTCAAAGCCATCTCGGGACCTAGCGGATTACCAATCGGCACCGCTTATGCCGTCTGGACAGGTATTGGCGCAGTCGGCGGCGTGATCGTCGGGATTCTGATCTTCAAAGAACCAGCCACTTTTTGGCGACTTTTTTTCGTTTCCACATTAATTGCCTCCATTGTAGGTTTGAAAGCTGTAAGTCATTGATATTTTCAGGAGCTATTTGACTTTGTCGAACAGAAATTTATTTAATTTTTGGAGCTGTTTCCCGCTATCCGCTGTATCTTTTTTGTTTTCAGAACCTTTTCTCATCAAAAAAAACAGACAAAAAGAAAACAAAAAAGGATGCCGCTACTATCGGGGCTATGGGATTTGTAAACCAATCGATATTTTACGCAAAATCCACACTTTATCAAAGTTCTAAATCGTTGACAAGGCTTAACAATCGGATTACAATTGAAACTCAGACAAAAAATCACCGATCTTCCGGTCATTTGCCAATCTCGGAATTTTGTTCTGTCCGCCCAATTTCCCTTCAGATTTCGCATAATCCTGAAAGGCATTTTTCTTCAATTTTGTAATTACCAAAGGTTGCAGAATATTTCCAGAAATCAAATCATCATAATAAGTATTTCGCTTTCTGAGCTGTAGATCCAATTCGGATTTGAACGCTTGCAAATCCTCTGCTTCTTTTTCAAATTCTATAAACCATTCGTGGTAAGGCAATCCTTCCGCCGGATTCACTTGTGGTGCAAGATGGAATTCTGTAATTTGAGCAGGAAATTTCTCCACGGTTGCTTTCAACGCTTCTTCCACTTCAAACGCAATCACGTGTTCTCCAAAAGCCGAAGTAAAATGTTTGGTTCTGCCAGAAACCAAAATTCGGTAAGGGTTTTTATCAATAAATCTCACCACATCGCCGATAGAATAAGCCCAAAGACCAGAATTGGTCGTCAAAATCAAGGCGTAATCTTTATAAAGTTCCACATCTTTCAGCGTCAATCTTTTTGCATTCGGTTTGCCATATTGTTCTAATGGAACAAATTCGTAGAAAATCCCGTGGTTGGTCAACAGCAACAATCCTTCTTTGGTATAATCATCCTGAAACGCAAAAAAACCTTCCGACGCCGGAAACGTCTGAACAATATCGACAGGTTTTCCCAGCAATTCATTCATCTTGTTGCGGTACGGCTCGTAGTTGACGCCTCCAGTTATGATCAATTGGAGGTTTGGGAAAATCTCCGTAATTTTTTTGCCGTGTCGGTCAATCAGTTTTTCGAAATACATAATGAGCCAAGGTGGGATACCTGAAATCAGGGTCATATTTTCTTTCTCGGTTTCTTCTACGATTTTATCGACTTTGGTTTCCCAGTCTTCGATGCAGTTGGTTTCCCAGCTTGGCAATCTGTTTTTCTGAAGGTAATTGGGGATGTGGTGCGCCACGATTCCGGACAATCTTCCGTTTTTGATGCCATTGATTTCTTCCAATACTGGCGAACCTTGTAGGAAAATCATCTTTCCGTTGACGAAATCTGCATTGTTTTTCTTTTCGATGTAATGGAAAAGTGCACTTTGAGCCGCTGCAATCTGAAAAGGCATTGCTTCTTTGGAAATCGGAATATATTTGGCACCAGAAGTGGTTCCGGAGGTTTTAGCAAAATACTCCGGTAAGTCTGGCCAAAGGATTTTGGACTGTCCTTTTTGGATTTTCTCGATGTAAGGCTTCAAATCTTCATAGTCAGCAATCGGAACATTGGTTCGGAAATCCTCACTATTCTTTATCGTTTCAAATTGATGCTCTCTTCCGAAGAGCGTTTTCTCAGCGGTTTTGACGAGTGAAAGCAGAAGTTCTTCTTGATTCTTGACCGCATTGGTTTTGAAATCTTTTGTTTTGGCGGTATGTTTTTTGGCCCAGATGAGGGCAATGTTTTTCTTTATAAAATCTAACATTAATTAAGAAATTTCGATTTTCAAATTTAGAAGTAATCTTTTATATAATAGATGTTGGAAGTTAGATTTTAGATATTAGATTTTAGTTTCTTTGAAAATACACAATTGAAATTTAGAAACATTGACTGTTTGACACTTATTAGAAATGACAAAACACCGATCTAATTTTTCCCTCGTGTTTTATGCAAAATCTGCAGCCCGACTAATCTCATCTTTTCTATTTTTTTATTTGAATCGATGAACCACTTCGTTAGGTTTGAGCGGAAATCCTTTTTTGCTTGTACTCAAGTTCAACTTAACGGAAAATTTTGAGAAAAATGATTGGGAGCGGAAGGCGGATAAAGCTGCCCAATCATTATTATTAAAAAGTTTGTGATAAGTGTTTGTGTTTTAGAAAGAATAATTGTACTTTTGCACCTCGAATAATATAAAATTTATAAACAATGTTTGCAATTGTAGAAATAGCAGGGCTTCAATACAAAGTTGAGCAAAACCAAAAGTTGTTTGTGAACCGTTTGAAAGGAGACAAAGGAACGAAAGTTTCTTTTGATAAAGTTCTTCTTACTGTAAACGGCGCAATTACTATTGGTGCCCCGGCTGTAAGCGGTATTACCGTAGAAGTAGAAATCCTAGACCACGTTTTGGCGGATAAAGTAATCATCTTCAAAAAGAAGAGAAGAAAAGGTTATGCAAAGAAAAACGGTCACAGACAATCTCTAACTCAAATCATCGTAACTGGTATCACTGGTTTTGATTCTGAGAAAAAAGAAGCTAAAAAAGCAGCGCCTAAGAAAGCGGCTAAAGCTGAAGTAACAGAAACCAGCGAATCTGCTGAATAATTTTTAACCACAAAGTTTAAATAAAATGGCACATAAGAAAGGAGTTGGTAGTTCCAAAAACGGTAGAGAATCTCATTCCAAAAGATTGGGCGTGAAGATTTTCGGAGGACAAGACGCTATTGCTGGTAACATCATCATCAGACAAAGAGGTACTCAGCATCACCCAGGTGAAAATGTTGGGATGGGTAAAGATCACACTTTGCACGCTCTTGTTGACGGTAAAGTTGTTTTCAGAAAGAAAGCTAACAACAGATCATTTGTATCTATTGAACCAAACGCATAATTTGGCTTATAGCAATTAGCTTATGGCTATTTGCTTTTAAAAGCGTTTTATAAAAATAAAAAATCCTGAGACTTATGTTTCAGGATTTTTTTTTGGGTGATTGTTCGATTAAAGCGTTTCTAATTGCGCTTCTGTAAACTCCATATTATGGAAGACGTTCTGAACGTCGTCGTCTTCTTCAAAGCGTTCCAGCATTTTCATATTGGCCTTGAACTGGTCATCCGTCATTTCCTTGGTATTGTTCGGAATCCTTTGTAATTCTGCACTTTTCACTTCGATTTTTAGATCGTCAAGCTTGTGAGACATGGCTCCGAAATCTTCGAAGGCTGTTGTGATCAGAACTTCAGTTTCGTCTTGATCGATCTCTTCTGCGCCACCGTCTATCATTTCCATTTCGAAGTCATCCCATTCGGATTTGATCTGAGCCTTATCAATCGTGAAAATACCCTTTCTGTCGAAGATAAAAGCTAACTCTCCGTTCTTGCCAAGACTGCCATCAAACTTATTGAAAATAGCTCTTACGTTGGCAACCGTTCTCGTAGGATTGTTTGTGGTACATTCTACAAAGAAAGCAACGCCTCCTTGTCCGTAACCTTCGTAAGTGATCTCTTCATAGTTCTCCGCATCTGCGCCACTTGCCTTTTTAATCGCACGTTCCACATTATCCTTTGGCATATTGGCGCCTTTTGCATTCTGGATGCATCTTCTAAGTGCTGGATTGGCTTCCGGATCAGATCCGCCGGCTTTCACTGCTAATGCTATATCTTTTCCTATCTTGGAAAACGTTTTGGCCATCTTATCCCATCTGGCCATTTTTGAGGCTTTTCTATATTCGAATGCTCTTCCCATTACAAGTTTTATTTTATACTACAAAAGTACTGAAATATGGAAACAAAAAAAATACCTCCAATAAAATTGGAGGTATTTATATTTAGAAATTAATTGCTAATTATTTTCTTTTTTTAGTAGCTTTTTTCTTAACTACTTTTTTCACTACTACTGGAAGGTCAGACTTCTGAAGAGCATCCCAAGCAGCGCCGTTTACAGCCTCTACTACTACTTTTCTATCAGCTTGTCTCTCAGCATCAGAAGCTTTTTCAGAAACTTTAGCATCTCTTTCACCTACACCTACTGATTTCAATTGATTTGGATTTACACCTTTTGCTTCTAGCGCAGAAACTACAGAAGCAGCTCTTTGTCTAGATAGTTTTAAGTTATAAGCTTCAGCACCTTTAGCATCTGTGTAACCAGTTACCAAGAAAGTAGCATCTTTCGCTCCGTTAAGGATAGAAGCAGCTTGTTCAATTTTACCATTAGACTCAGCTCTTAAAGTAGCTTTGTTGAAGTCAAACAAGATGTTTGTAAGTGCGCCTGTAGCATCTTCAGCATAAGCAGAAGCTGGCTTAGGACAACCTTGGTATTGAGCAAGACCGAACACTGTAGGACAAGCATCATCTTTGTCTAACACACCGTCTCCGTCTGTATCTGGCCAAGGACAACCTTTGTTTTCAGCTGGACCAGCTACGTCAACACAAGCATCATCTTTGTCTAATACACCGTCTCCGTCTGTATCTGGCCAAGGACAACCTTCGTTTTCAACTGGACCTGCAACATCGATACATTTATCAACTTTGTCAAATACGCCGTCTCCGTCTGTATCTGGACAACCATTGAATTGTGGATCTGCAGATGCAATACCAGGAATTTCAGGACAAGCATCGTCTTTATCTAGGATTCCGTCTTTATCTTTGTCAGTATTTCCGAATCTAAATAATAGAGACGCAGAAGCTTGCCAAAAATTAGCAACATTAGATTTGTCTACTGGCGTAGTCACATAATCTCCTTGAACACCTAAACCGAAGTTTTTGGTCACCCAGAAATTGATACCTGCACCTGTACTTACTGCAAAGTGATTTGCTTTACCTGTCAAGTCACCGTCTTCATTGTAAGCCGTCTTAACTTCTCCAGATTTGGTATCTGTTTTAGGGAACATAAGAGCAGTATAATCATGTCTTAAATAGTTAGCACCAACTCTCAAGTACGGGTCAAACCAAGACTCTTCGTCCCACAATAAACCTGCAGCTTTGAATTGAAGACCAAGACCTGTCATAAGGAAAAACTCCTTATTCATACCGAATCTTTTGTTGTCTACGTTACCAACTGACGTCTGCCAGTCAATAACCAAACCTTTTCCAAGGCTTCTTGCAACTGTCAATTTAGAAAGTGGCGGTGTAATTGAATACTTCGATACGCCGAATAAATTTTCTTTTAAATTGTTGAATGAGAACGTATTGCTAAAGTTTCCTCTTTGAGCAACGTGATTCACTCCATGAGCACCTACACCTATAACCCAAGGGTTAGTAGTTGTTTGCGCAAAAACAGAAGAAGCAACAGTAAGTGCCAATGCTGTAATTCCTAATTTTAGATTTTTCATAGAATTAAATGATTAAATAATTGATAATGCAAAATAAATATAATTTTTCTTTATAAACAAAGTTTTTTTAACTTTTCTTTAATATACGTTGGATATTAACCTTATTTTCCCTGTCTTTGATCGCCTCTCTTTTATCAAACAGTTTCTTTCCCTTAGCCAATGATATCAGTAGCTTTGCTTTACCGTTGTCATTAATATAAAGCTTGAGTGGGATTATCGTATTGCCAACATCTTTTAACTTTTTTTTAAGTTTTTGCAATTCGTAATTATGCATTAGCAATTTCCGTTCCCTTTTTATTTTATGATTATAAAAAGTTCCTAATTTGTACTCATCGATCATCATATTAATGACGTACAGTTCATCATCGATAAACTGGCAGAAGCTCTCCGTGATGGATGCTTTGGAAGATCTGAGAGATTTTATTTCTGTCCCCGTGAGGACTATGCCAGCTTCGTATTCATCCAGAATTTCGTACTCAAAGCGGGCACGTTTATTAAATATATTAACAGTCTTTTCTATTTTCATTGTGTTAAATTAATATAAGATCAGGCTTTTCATCATCCCAACTTATTTTCGTATTTTTGCACAAATTTACAAAACAATATGTTAACAGTATCTAATTTATCATTACAGTTCGGGAAAAGAGTTCTTTTTGACGAAGTCAATATAAAATTTACAAAGGGAAATTGCTACGGTATTATTGGAGCCAATGGTGCAGGTAAATCTACTTTCCTTAAAATATTAAGCGGAAAACAAGATCCTACGTCCGGAAATACGTCTTTGGAAAACGGTAAAAGAATGTCAGTTCTAGAGCAGGATCACTTTGCCTATGACAACTTCACCGTACTTGAGACCATTCTTAGAGGTAACAAAATGCTTTTCGACATCAAGGAACAGATGGATGCTTTGTACGCAAAAGAAGATTTCTCAGATGAGGATGGGATCAAGGCTGGAGAACTTGGCGTGGTCTATGACGAGATGGGCGGTTGGAACTCAGAAGCTGATGCTCAGACAATGCTGTCTAACGTCGGTATTTCAGAGGATATGCACTATCAGATGATGGGCGAATTAGAGAATAAAGATAAAGTAAGAGTTCTACTTGCTCAGGCCTTGTTCGGAAATCCTGATGTATTGATCCTGGATGAACCTACGAATGACCTGGATATCGCAACTATTGCGTGGCTAGAGGATTTCTTGGCAGATTATGAGAATACGGTCATCGTTGTTTCTCACGACCGTCACTTCCTGGATACTGTCTGTACGCACATTGGCGATTTGGACTATGCTAAACTGAACCTTTACACCGGTAACTACTCTTTCTGGTATCAGGCTTCACAATTAGCAACAAGACAAAGAAATCAGGCTAATAAAAAAGCGGAAGACAAGAAAAAAGAATTACAGGACTTCATCGCACGATTCAGTTCCAACGTTGCCAAAGCCAAACAGGCGACTGCCCGTAAAAAGATGATCGACAAGTTGAACATCGATGATATCAAACCATCATCAAGACGATATCCAGCAATTATCTTCGATACTGAAAGAGAAGTTGGAGATCAGATCCTAGACGTGAAAGGTCTTGAAAAAACCAAGGATGGAGAATTGCTGTTCGCCAACATCGACCTTAATCTTAAGAAAGGCGACAAAGTAGCCGTGATCTCCAGAAACTCTTTGGCAATCACAGAATTCTTCGAAATATTAGCTGGTAATCTACCTGCAGACAAAGGAAATATTGCTTGGGGTGTTACGACAAACCAGTCGCATATGCCTTTGGACAACACGACTTTCTTCCAAGAAGACATCAACTTGGTAGATTGGTTGAGACAATTTACGAAAAATGATGAGGAGCGCCACGAGGAATTTATGAGAGGTTTCTTAGGAAGAATGCTTTTCTCTGGAGACGAAGCGCTAAAATCTTGTAAAGTCCTTTCTGGAGGTGAAAAAATGAGATGTATGTTCAGTAGAATGATGCTCCAGAAAGCAAACGTTCTTCTTTTGGATGAGCCTACGAATCACTTAGATTTGGAAAGTATCACCACTTTGAACAACTCATTGAACAACTTCAAAGGAAACATTCTGCTATCTTCTCATGACCACGAATTATTAGGAACCGTTTGTAACAGAATCATCGAGTTGACACCAAAAGGCATCATCGATAGGGATATGACTTACGACGAATATCTTGGAGACAAGAAAATCAAAGAATTGCAGGAGCAGATGTATTCTTAAAACTATTGGGGCGCCTTTATCCGCCTTCCACTCCCGCTTTTTTCTTTTTGTTGTCTTCGGCTACGCTCAGGCAACAAAAAGAAAAAGAGCTCCGTTCAAGTCGGGGCGCGGGATTACACATAGAAACCATATTTGTCACTAAAGACAACAATTCACATCAACCCTTTCGGAGTTCAAATCCTGAAAGGGTTTTTCATTTTGTCAAAGTTTCAAATTTTTATCAACATTTTTTGGGAGAATATTTTACGAGTTTTGGGAGGAAGTAAGACCAAAGATCCATCTTCCTTTACACCAAACTATTTTTGTCTGCGTAATTGAGTTTAAAGAAAATAAAAGTCATTATAGAGAATGCCAAAAGCGAACTTCCTCCATAACTGAAAAACGGCAACGGAATCCCAACAGTCGGGAAAAGTCCCATCACCATCCCAAGATTGATAGAAAAATGTATGAGTAAAATAGACGCAAAACAGTATCCAAAAACACGGTTAAAGGTGGACTTCTGATTCTCTGCTAGATAATAAATCCTGCCAATAAAAACCGAATAACAGAGAATCAGAATAACGCTACCCAGAAATCCCCACTCCTCGCCCACGGTACAGAAAATATAATCTGTTTCCTGCTCAGGAACGAATTTGCCTTGCGTTACAGAACCCTGCTTGTAGCCTTTGCCAATAAATCCGCCAGAGCCAATGGCCGTTTTGGAATACAGAAGATTATAGCCAGAAGTATCACGAAATGCTTTTTCTCCTTTGTACAAGACTTCTATTCTTTCGCGCTGGTGTTTTGGCAATTTCGAAAGAACATAGGTGGAAGAATATGACAGTCCACTGAGAATACCTACGATAAGGACAATCCCCATAATCAAGACCATATTTCCTTTGATCTTGTAAAAATTAAGAAATACAAAAATGGCGGCGATCAACAGAATTGCAATCGTAATGTATAAAGGATCTACTGCAATAGAGATCAAAAAAGTCGCAGCAAAAATGAAAATAATGCCAAAAATCCAACCTGAAAGACCTTCTCTGTAAAGCGCCATCAAAAAAGCAAAAAACACTAAAAGTGAACCAACATCAGGTATCAGCAAAACCACAATACCGGGAATGCCTACAATGGCTAAAACTGTATAAAGTACTTTTTTATTTTTCAGATTAAAATCTGGCCCGGATACGTAATTAGAAAGCATCAGCGCCGTTCCAATTTTTGCAAACTCAACGGGCTGCATCGTAAAACCACCAAATTTGTACCAGTTTTTTTGTCCTAAAATTTCCGTTCCAAATGGAAATAATCCTATCAAGAGTAAAACACCTCCGATATAGATGATTGCGGACATATTTTCAAAAAACTTGGTTCTCATAAAAAATATGATCATACCCACAAACAAAGAGATCCCGAAGAACATCAATTGTTTGCTTCCCAACTTCGCATCTACACTATGGATATTAATAATAGCAAAAACGCAAAGCGCGATATAAAGTCCAATACCCAATTTATCTATCCCTTCGGTCCACTTCATTTTGAATTGTTTTTTAGAGGTTTAACTTTGGCACTGTCTTTCTTTATTTTTTTATGTTCAATGGCCTGGAGACTGTCTTTGATTCTTTTCAGTTTTACAGAATCTTTAGGTGGCTCTTTGTACCAGCCTTTTCGCTTCATCTCGGAAATATACTGTCGTCTGTACTCCGGCATAAAGCTGGATGTGATCATTTTTTTGTACAGGTTTTCTCTCTTCACTTCTCCGGTGATGTATTTTTCTGCAATCACGGTACAAGCCGGCCCCGCCCAAGTGGCACCAAAACCTGCATGTTCCATCACCGCAACCACCACAATTTTGGGTTTATCTGCGGGAGCTATCAAAACAAAAATCGAATTATCCTTTCCTTGGGGAACCTGCGCTGTACCTGTTTTTGCAAGCTGTGTAAAATCTTTTGACCGCAGACTTCTTCCGGTTCCCTTGATCATTACTGCTTCCATACCCTGAAGAACTACATTGTAGTAATGCGGATTTTGGACCAGCGTCATATGTTTCTTCTTAAATCTCGGATCCGGATTGGGTTTTCCATCAATACTTTTTACAATGTGAGGTGTGTAGTACCAGCCCTTGTTTGCAATTGCACCTACGAAGTTTGCCATTTGCAAAGGTGTTAAAAGGACATCACCTTGTCCCATACCATTGTACAAAGCTCCTGTTGGCATCTCGTCCCAGTTTTTAAAATCTGTACGTTTGGATCCACTCGCTTTATAGATAGATTTCATTCTTTTCTCATAAAACTCTCCAGATGGGATTCTACCTTTTGCACCCACAGCTAGATCGTTATTAAGAAATTCTCCAACCCCAAAACTATTGATGATTTTTTTCCATTCATCAATACCTCGCGAGGGATTTCCTGGGTATTTTTTTATGATGGCCAGATAGGCATAGGTAAAATAACAATTGCTGGAAACCTGGATAGAAGGTATCAGCGGATCTGCACCACCGTGGCCTTTGATACTTTTTCCGCGATAGAAAAAACCTCTTCCACAAGGGAATATCGTTTGATCCGTCATCACACCCATTTCCATAGCTGCCAGAGCCGTCAACAATTTAAATGTTGATCCGGGAGGGTAAGCAGCCTGAACAGATCTGTCAAAAGTTGGTTTGTTCTCAAAGATCGTATCGGTCGCAAGTTTGTAAAGATTTCGGGATTTATTCGGCCCTGTGAAAAGATTAGGATCAATGTCCGGACCAGTAGCCATCGTCAGAATCTCGCCGTTGTTTGGGTCAAGCGCTACGACTGCACCGTGTTTGTTGACCAGCATTTCTTCGGCCATTCTTTGCAGATCATAATCTATGGTCAGTGTCAGGTCTTTTCCTGTAACCACTTCTTTATCTAGCTCTCCGTTTTTATAAGAGCCTATGCTTCTCTGGCGGATGTCTTTTTGGATATATTTTACACCTTTCTCTCCTCGGAGTTCTTTTTCGTACGATTTTTCCACACCACTTTTTCCGGCGATATCGCCCGGAAGATAATAAAGCGAATCTTTCTTGATGTCACTATCATTCACCTGATTGGTATATCCCAAAAGATTTCCAGAGGTATTGATCTCATACTGTCTTTGCGGGCGTGGCACGATACTGAACGCCGGATATTTAAAAATCAATTCCTGAATCCTTGCCATCTCTTCCCTACTGAGATTTTTCATAAAAGTCATAGGTGTCAGGCGAGAATAGTATTTTTCGCTTTCGATGGCTTTCATTGTTTTTATGAAATCCAGCTTTGAGATTTTGAGTAATCTGCAAAATCCAATGGTATCAAAATCTGGTTTAAGAAGCGTCGCCGTATAAGAGATCTCAAAAGATGGTTGATTTCCTACTAATATTTTTCCGTTCCTGTCGAATATCACACCTCTTGGCGGAATAATGTATTCTGTTTTGATGGAGGTGTTGGCAGCATTCAGTGCATATCTGTCAGTAAATAATTGCAAATACGATAACCTTGCAACAAATATTAATGCAATGATAGATAAGGCGAGAATGATCTTGAGATATTGTGATTTCATATGTGTTTTATAGTTTTTCAGAGGACATATGCAACCTCGAAGTCAAAGAAAGCATCTTTTGTTCTTTTATACACATGCTTATTCTGTTTCAGACTTTTTGCTTGATTTTAAATGCTAATGCGTAGGCTAATATAAATACAAAAGAAATGATACTGGTCACTATGACATTAAATAAAATTTCAAAAAATCTGTCGAACTTGAAAAACTCGATGTACTGAACCAGAAGTTGATGAATAAAGATACTGGTGACAATAAAGAAGACAAACTGTGTCCACTGGATACTTTGAAAGGAGAAAAAATCTGTCGTCGTGTCTGTGGAAGTCCGGAATATGATTGTCCGGAAATAAGCCACAACCGTTGTTGCAAAAGCATTGATTCCCCATGTACCCAAAAATGCATCAACACAAAGTCCTAAAATAAAACTGAGTGCCAGGAAATGAAATCTGTTTCTGAAGAAGGGATAAAACATCACGAAAACAGGATAAAGCACCGGAATATACTGTCCGAAAAGAGCCACTCTATTCAGAATAAAGATCTGAAAAGATGTCAATAATGCGATTAAAACCAGATCTGACACAACGTTTCTACTGATCATCCTTTTTAATTTGAGCTTTTAATGTATCATCGATTTTCTGAACTTCAGATTTCTTCAGGTTTCTTACGACATAAACTGTACTTAATTTTCCAATTTTCTCGCTGAGTTCTACAGAAATATCCCAGAAGCCTGTTTTGCTGTCCACCTCGTATCCGGCGATAGTTCCAACCATAATACCTGCCGGGAAAATAGAAGACTTGCCGTCGGTTACAACACTATCTCCTACTTTAAGAGGAACATATTTTGGAATATCAGATAAAGTCATCGTTCTGGTGTCATCTCCTTTCCAGGACAATGTACCAAAATAGCCAGACTTTTTGAGTGCAGCGCTGATCTTGATTTTGTTTACACTTAGGATAGATTGTACCAAAGCATAATTATCTGTGGTATTGATGACAATTCCGGCAATACCTCGGGGCGCTATAACACCCATTTTTGAGCTTACACCCTGACGGCTTCCTCGGTTGATTGTATAATAATTGTCTCTTCTGTTGATACTGTTGAAAACCACTTCGCCATCTACAAATGTGTAGATCTGTCCGCCACCAATGGTGTCATAAACCCTTCGGAAATTTGGTTTCTCAACTTTATCTTTTCCGTAAAGCTGAAGCATCAGTGCCTTATTTTGAGTGATAAGATCGTCGTTGATCTGCTTAAGTTTCAAATAGGAAGTTCCTTCGTCAATGTAGCCTGAAACCCATGAATTGAACGCAGCAGCTCTTGCTGCAATGAAACTCTGCTGCATTGTATTTTTGCTGAAAATAAGAACAATTGCAACCAATTGCAGGAAGACAAAGAATACAAACAACGCATTCTTAGAAAAAAATCTCAGCAAAGCACCCATCTAAGTTATAAATGATAATTGATAAATTATAAATGATTTGATACTCGATTCAAGACTTATCATCAGACCTTCAATCATTCAAATTTTACAGAAAATGTATTATTTAATTAGAAAATTAAATTTGTCCATATTTTTAAGAGCAATTCCGGTACCTCTAACCACCGCCCTCAAAGGATCTTCTGCCACGAAAACAGGAAGACCAGTTTTCCTGTGAAGCCTGTCTGCCAAACCTCTTAGCAGTGCTCCTCCGCCAGCAAGATAGATACCTGTTTTGTAAATATCCGCAGCCAGCTCCGGAGGCGTAAGGGAAAGGGTCTCCATTACAGCATCTTCTATTCTAATGATAGATTTGTCAAGTGCTTTGGCAATTTCTTTATAGTTGACCATAATCTCTTTTGGTTTCCCAGTGATGAGATCACGTCCCTGCACAGGAATATCGTCAATGGGCACATCCAATTCTTCCACAGCGGAACCCACTTCAATTTTAATTCTCTCTGCCGTTCTTTCTCCAATGTATAAGTTATGATGTGTTCTCAGGTAATAAGCAATGTCATTGGTAAAAACATCACCTGCGATTTTCACAGATTTATCACAAACAATACCGCCTAATGCTACCACAGCGATCTCCGTTGTCCCACCTCCTATGTCGATGATCATATTACCTTCAGGTTTCTGAACATCTATCCCAACTCCTATTGCAGCGGCCATTGGTTCATATATCAAGCGGACCTCTTTTGCATTGACTTTTTGAGCAGAATCCCTTACCGCTCTTTTTTCCACTTCGGTAATACCAGAAGGGATACATATCACAATCCTAAGTGCCGGCTGAAAAAACTTGCCTTTGATACCAGGAATCTGCTTGATAAACTCCTTGATCATATGCTCTGAAGCGTGGAAATCCGCAATAACACCATCCTTCAATGGTCTCACCGTCTTGATATCCTCGTGGGTCTTCCCTTGCATATGTTTTGCTTGTTCTCCCACAGCAATTGGCTTGCCCGTAGAGCGCTCTATTGCGACAATAGACGGCTGATCCACAACTATTTTGTTGTTGTGAATAATAAGCGTGTTAGCAGTTCCCAAGTCAATCGCAATCTCTTGCGTAAACATATCCAATATACCCATTTTGTTCAGTAATTATTAAGTTTACAAAGATATAAATTTAGAGCCATTCTATCTGATGAATTAAAAATAATTTGGTTAAAATTTTATTAAAATTTCAATAAAAAATACCAATTAAAAAATCAGAATCACATTCAAAATTCTAAAATTATTACGCTTACAATAAAACATTGAGTCTTTTATGATTCTTTTCACGATGATAAACATATACTATAGATTTTATCAATTTTCAAAAATCATATTCGGAAACAGTTTTTGTATTAAATATCGTAAATTTGCCAACTGAAAATGAGTACTAAAAATAAATTTCACCAAACGTCAGATTTCGCCGTTCTCAGCATCAGTTATGAAAAAGCCGATGCTGAAACCCGTGGCAGATTTGCGTTTTTTGATGATCATATCAAAGCCTTTGTCAATCAGATCCACGAGCAGGATTATGGTGACGCTTTCGTGGTTTCCACTTGCAACAGGACAGAGATCTATTCTACCACAAAAAATTACCTTCATATCGCAGAACTCTATTGCAACACTGTGGGCGTTTCCCTTTCAGAATTTCTGAATTACGTCAATGTCCTGCAAAGAGAAGATGCTTTGTATCATCTTTTTCGTGTGGCAGCAGGTTTGGAGAGTCAGATCATTGGCGATTTCGAGATCGTTTCTCAGATCAAAAATGCCTATCACAGATTCAAAACTTACAAAGATTTTTCCAATCCTTATTTGGAACGTGCCATCAATTCCTCCATTCAGATTTCGAAAAGGATCAAGAATGAAACCGGGATCAGCACTGGATCAGCTTCGGTTTCTTACGCTGCTGTTCATTATATCCTGAACAATACAAAACACATCCACGAGAAGAACATCTTGCTTCTTGGTGTTGGAGAAATAGGTCAGAACACAATAGAAAACCTTGTAAAACACATCTACCAGCCGAACATCAAAATTGCCAACCGCTCTTTTGAAAAAGCAGAGAAAATTGCTGATAAATACAATATTCCACAAATTGATTTTGACACGTTCCCGGAAGAACTAAAAAAAACAGACGTTCTGATCGTTGCCACCGGCGCACAGAAGTACATCGTCAACCAGGACAATTTTCCGAAAGAGAAAGAAATGCTGGTCATCGATCTTTCTATCCCGAATAATGTTCAGAAAGAAATCGGCAACTTGGAAAACGTGACCCTGATAGATGTGGATCAACTTTCGCAAACGATCAAGGCCACGATGGACCAACGTAAAAAAGAAATCCCCAAAGCCGAAGCCATCATCAAGGATATGGCAAAAGAATTTGTAGATTGGGAAAAGAAAAGAAAACTGGCACCGCAGATCAACCATTTCAAAAATTCTCTGAAAAGGATCGAAGAAATAGAAATGCACAACATCCACAAGAAATTCCATTACGCCAAGATCGAGGATATGGAACTGTCCAACAATCTGGTGCAGAAGATCACGAATCGATTTGCGAAGTACATTATGGAAAATCCTTCCCGTGCAGATGAAATCACAAAACTAATGGAAGAAATTCTTGACATTCATAAACAGGAAAACAATGACGACAATAAGAATAGGAACGCGAAATAGTCCGCTTGCGCTTTGGCAGGCACACGAAGTTGAAGCCAAACTTCAGAATTTGGGCTTTCAAACACAGATCGTTCCCATCATCAGCTCCGGAGATAAAAACCTGAACCAACCGCTTTACGCCTTGGGAATCACCGGCATTTTCACCAAAGATCTGGACATTGCTTTGCTTAATGATGAGATTGATATTGCGGTTCATTCCCTAAAAGATGTTCCGACGCTTTTGCCGGAAAACATTCAGATCTCAGCGGTTTTGGAAAGGGATTTTCCAGAAGATGTATTGGTCAGAAACAAAGACGCAGAAGCGTTGGATTTGAATACCTTGAAAATTGCGACCAGCAGTTTGAGAAGACGCGCTTTTTGGCTGAAAGAATTTCCGGAAACTGAATTTACCGACATCCGTGGAAATGTACAAACACGATTAAAAAAACTGGACGATGGCGTTGCAGATGCGACGATATTTTCACTAGCCGGAATCAAAAGGATGAATCTGGATGTAGCGTATGAACAAATCCCATTCTTGTTACAAGCACCTTCGCAAGGTGTGGTTGCAATCGCCAGCAAAATTGACAATCCGGAATTGAGCCTTATTTTAAAATCAATATCTCATCAAGACACTGAGATTTGCGTTACGATAGAAAGAGAATTCCTGAAAACACTAGAAGGCGGCTGTACAGCGCCGATTGGCGCAAAAGCTGAATTAGTAGGCAATCAAATCAGATTTGTCGGCAGACTTTGTTCGCTTGATGGAAAAGATTGCATCGAAACAGATGAAATATTGGAATGGAATGATTCTGAGAATTTTGGTGAAAAATGGGCACTGAAAGTTTTGGAAAACGGCGGCAAAGAATTGATGCACAACATTAAAAAAAGTTTGTAGCAGATTTAATGCAAAGGCGCAACTATTTGTTCATTTGAAATGTTCAAAGTCGCCAAGTTAAAAATTTGCGACTTCTATATCAATAACAATTACTATTTTTTTTGCGCCTTTGCGTTAAAAGACCATATGAAAATCCTTTTTACAAAATCACTGGACAAAAAAGAAGTTGCTGAGAAATTGGGAACGGAGATGTTGCTTGATTTTGTAGAAGTGATCAAAACTGCTGTTATCAAAGTCAAAACTTTCGAACTTAAGAACAACTCTTTGATTTTCACGAGCGTGAATGGTGTGAAAGCCTTCTTCGATAATGCTTTTGACGCAAACGAAAACTTTGCAGAGAAGCATTACAATAAAATCTACGCCGTTGGTTCACAGACGAAAAAGGAACTCAGGAAACACCACTTTGGGACTTTCAAGCTTTGTAAAAATGCTGCAGAACTATCGCAGTTTATCATAGAAAATTCTGTTGAGGAAAAGTTTCTGCATTTTTGCGGCAATCTGGCGCTGGATATTCTGGATGAAAAACTGCCGCTTCAGAATATTTCTTACAAAAAAATTCCTGTGTACAAAACCGAATTGCTTTTTCCGAAAATCACTGAGAAATATCAGGCTGTGGTTTTCTTCAGTCCAAGCGGAGTTCGTAGTTTTGCGAAGTTCAATAGTCTGGAGGATTTGACAATCTTTTCGATTGGAAAAACAACAACGTCAGAATTGAAGAAACTCACTGAAAATAAAATAATTACAAGTCCTAAAAATACATTAACAGATCTGTTGAATTTGATTTCTAAGGATGCTTCGACAGGCTCAGCATGACAAATTTTTATGTGGTTTGGAAGACTCATGTTGAAACTTTGCGAAGCGCGCCCCGACTTGAACGGAGCTCTTTTTCTTTTTGTTGCATTGGACGGAGCTTGGGCAACCAAAAGAAAAAAGCGGGAGTGGAAGGCGGAAAAGGCGCCCAAACGTCACAAATTGGTTCGACGCAAGTCAAATAAATTAAAAAAATGATAAAAAACGACCTATACTTGAAGGCCTTGCGAGGCGAAACCGTGGAAAGACCGCCCGTGTGGATGATGCGACAAGCCGGAAGATATTTGCCGGAATTCATTGCGTTGCGCGACAAATACGACTTTTTCACCAGATGCCAGACGCCGGAACTGGCCTCGGAAATTACGGTGCAACCAATTCGCAGATTTCCTTTGGATGCGGCGATTTTGTTCTCGGACATTCTTGTGGTTCCACAAGCGATGGGCATCGATTTCAAAATGAAGGAATCCGTTGGACCCTGGTTGGACGAGCCCATCAGAACAGCACAACAAATTGATGATGTGATAGTTCCGGACGTGAATGACACTTTGGGTTACGTTTTCGATGCGATAGAAATGACCTTGGAAAAACTGGACAATGAGATTCCGTTGATCGGTTTTGCCGGAAGTCCGTGGACTATTTTCTGTTATTGTATTGAGGGACGCGGTTCGAAGGATTTCAATATTGCAAAATCTTTCTGTTTCCTGCAACCGGAAGCGGCGCACAAATTATTGCAAAAAATCACAGACACCACCATTGCTTATCTGAAACGAAAAGTGGAAAAAGGGGTTTCTGCCGTTCAGGTTTTCGATTCTTGGGGCGGAATGCTTTCTCCTGCTGATTATCAGGAGTTTTCCTGGCAATATATCAATCAAATTGTGGAAGCTTTGGCACCTTTGACGCACGTTGTTGTTTTCGGGAAAGGCTGTTGGTTTGCGTTGGAAGATATGACCCAATCAAAAGCATCTGCTTTGGGCGTAGACTGGACCATCACGCCGGAGCTCGCTAGAAAATTCACCAATAACGCTATCACGCTTCAGGGGAACTTTGACCCGTCGAGATTGCACTCTACGCCGGCGACGATCCGAAGAATGGTTCACGAGATGATCGACCGTTTTGGGAAAGACCAGTACATTGTGAATCTGGGACACGGCATCTTACCCAATATTCCGGTGGAAAATGCAGAAGCTTTTATAAAGGCTGTTGTAGAGTGGAAAGGATAAACAGAAACCAGAGCGATTTGCTCTGGTTTTTTTTATTCCAGATGTTCTGGATTCGGCTGGGAAGCTTTGGCGGATTCGTTATTCAATCCGTGTTGTTGAGGAATTGTTTGCTTTTCCAATTTTTTCTAACATCACCATTATAATCATTTGATAACCAACGTAAAATATCACAGCAACTTATACAGAAGTTATGAAACGCTAAGGTTTTTAATACCACTTTATGACCTTATTTTCCCAGAACTTTCCTTAGTTTTTCTACAAAAACATAGGTTGCAGGACAGATCAAAGTGTTTTGGATGGTGAGATGATTGATCTGATAGATCTTCTTGCGATCGGTATGTGGATATTCTCGGCAGGCTTTTGGGCGAACATCGTATATGGAACAGGCGTTATCTTCATTCAGAAAAAAGCAGGGTAAGTTTTGCAGTACTTTGTCCTGATCCTCGTCTATTCGCAAAAATTCCGTCTCAAAATCTACCGGTTTCATTCTCAGATGTTTTGAGATCCTTTCGATGTCTTTTTCTGTGTAAAGCGGACCGGTGGTTTTGCAGCAATTGGCGCAACTGAGGCAATCTATTTCTGCAAAAGTGTCTTCGTGCGTTTCCAAAGTCAAATAGTCCAGATTTTTGGGCGGTTTCTTTTTGAGTCCTTCCAAGAATTTCCTGTGTTCCTTTTGTTTTTGCCAAGCTTGCTTTTTATAAAATTCTAGATCCATCATGAAGAAATATCTGGTAATCCTGCTGGAAAATTACTGTTAATCAAATCCAGATTCAGTATTGTGAATCTGTTGGTTTCATCCGGACCGTACATTTTTTCAAATTTTGCGCCGTAGATGATTTCGTCTGAGGTGTAACTCGTTCTCTGCACCACATCACTGGAAAATATACTGTCGAAGGCTTTGACGTGTACAATAATTTCTATATCAATGTTTTTTATATCTTCTGCCGTTAAACTGTAAAACGGAGAATCTTCATCTATATAATGGACGATCGTCCAGTTCAAAATCAATGAAGTGATCTTTGTAACTTCTAATTTCAAGGTGTAAAATGAGCTTTTGGTTTCACCATTTTCTGTCATTTCAAAAGACGCCAACACTGTGATACTGGCATCTGTAAGCGACGTATTTTTGAATGGCGCCATCCGGAACATCAATGCTGATTTCTGTTTATAAGCCGAGATCAGCGCCACATCACTGAATTTCAGAAAAGCGCGCGGGCGGGAAAATCGGCCATAAAACAATCCTGTCGCGATCGCAAATGCCAATAATCCCAAAAATGCCTCGAACGTGGCCACCAGACTTGCCAAAAACCCAACCGGCGCGATACGACCGTAACCTACTGTGGTAAAAGTCTGAGAACTAAAGAAGAAAACATCCGTGAACTCATTGGCAAAATTGCTTTTATCTATTCCGGTCAGATGTTCTATGCCAATCAAATAATAAATCAAGGCGAACATAAAATTCACGATAATGTAGCTGCCAACCAAGAGCCCGATGAACTGCCATCTTTTGAGATCCAGCATCGTGTGGTACCAGCTGTAACGGTTCAGGATATTGATTCCTTTTTTCTTGATATTGGGATAGCCATCTTTGTTGATAAATCTGCCAGAAAAATTGTCGCCAAAACCGGTGTCTTTGGTGGGCTTTAATCTGGAAAAACTGAATTTTGACATAATTGCAAAATTACATTTTAATTTGTTTTAATTTTGTAAAATGAAAGATATTACCACCAGAGAAGACATAGAAATTTTGGTTCAGAAGTTTTATCAAAAGCTTACGAAAGATGACGTTATCGGATTTTTCTTTACAGATATTGCCAAGATAGAACTGCATAAACACCTGCCGAAAATGTATGATTTCTGGGAAAGTATTCTTTTGGGTAATCCGGTGTATGATGGATCTCCGATGGCGAAACATTTCCCTCTGAATGATGTTGTAGCCATGGAAGAAAAACACTTCAAACGCTGGCTGCAGGTTTGGGAAGAAACAATCCGCGAAAACTACGCTGGTAAAAATGCAGAAACGGCTGTCACCCGAGCGCTGAATATCGCCAGAATCATGCATCATAAAATGGTGAACGCGAGAAGATGACCGGAAAAAGTCTCCTACCCAATCGGCTGCAGCCCGGCCTGAATGGAGCTCTTTTTCTTTTTTGAGAAAAAACAAAAAAGCGGGAATGGAGGACGGATAAGCTGCCCCAATAACGGATCAGAAACCCATAAAGTGCAACTCCCAATCTATCCAGTCTGTGAGCATATGGAAGAGCAGTCCAACGCCGATGATCCTGGGAACACCTTTGAAAAACAAGAGCAAAGCGTAAAGTCCCATTGCCCAGAAGGTGTGCAACAAGTGAAAATTGATACTGCAACGGTCTGGCGAAAAAATGGGTGTGCTGAGCAAATGATCCGCATCCACCAGCATGGTCCCAAGGAAGATAAAGTAGGCTTTTTTCCAATCTTTTTTAAAAAACACCAAGGCAATAACCATAGGGAAAGCCAGATGTAAAACGTAATGTACAGCGGTTCTGAAAAAGAATATTTCTAAAAAATGTGTCTGCATATTGATCTTAATTTACCATCTGAGAATAAGCGGTAATGTTTCTTTTTTGAATTGTACAGTCAGATCATAGCTATCAGCTTTGTTTCCGTAAAAGACATAATTGATCGCCGCTAATGCCTGCTTTTCGCGAGACGAAAGCGATTTGACAGAATTAAGTAATAACGCATTATTTTTTATAAAAATATAATTTCCTGACGAGCTCTTCCCAAAGTCTAATTCTTTTCTTTTCGATTTGATAGAAATTTTGTTGCCGTTTTTCTGAATGACATTGGGCTGGAATGGAATGGCCGTGAATTGATTTTGGGTATTGATCCACTTTTTGTTTACGAAGTGTGACCAGGTTTTCTCCGCATCAGAACTTTGTAAAGAAATGTTATAATTGGGCTGTATGATTTTCTGGTCACTCACTTTTTCTACCGCATTGAAATTGTCATCATAGCCGTAAGTGATGATCTTATCATTCACCATTTCTAGTTCTGCAACGGCGGCAACGGAATGGATTCCCAAAGAATCATTCCATTTTTTGTTGACTAATAGGGCGGTCATTTTCGTATGAGTTGCATCTAAATTCAGTTTCAAAAATGCGGTTGTTTTATCCAGATCTGAAGCCATGGATGAGAACTTATCATCTGCTGTTTCCGTTTTGATCTGGATCTGATCATCATTGAGATAGACTGCAAAATTGAAAATCTTTGATTTTGCGAGATAAGAAACGCTGGCCACAGAATGATGGATCAATTGATCAGCGTACAAGCTTTTGGTCTGAGAATGCGCCAAACCGTCTGTTACCTTTTCAAAATCTTTGTGAGCCAAACCGACTACCACTCTCGAGCCATCCATTTTCACGGAGAATGGCGCCTTTGTATAGGTGTTGTTTTTGCTTATTTTAAAACCATTCGACTGCAGAAAACTCAAAAGTTCATCTTTATCGGAAATATCAAAAATGCTGTACCATTGGTTAAAACCCGTGTTTTGTAAATGAAAGACCTGGATGTAATCAGGAATTTTTATTCCATTTTTTTGGACTGAGTGCGCCTGCGTTCCAAACCATTTTGAAGGATGTTTTGCCAAAGTGAAGCTGTATTGCTGCGACAGTTTTTTGACATCGATCAAAGCAACCGTATCGGCATTTCCGGGCACGAATCTCAGTTCTTGATCTTTGAGAGACCACAGAACATAGCCAACTACTGCGACAAGAGAGGCAAGCAGAACAATGATCCAACTTTTTTTCATCTACAATTCTGATGTTGTTTTAGGTTCAGAAATCTTGATGAGATCATTACAAAAATCAAAGAAATACATGAGGCTGTTTTCGGAAGAATTGGGTGTGGTGTAGTTGAACTCTGTTTCCAGGCTTTCACCCTTCACATCGGTTTTGAAGTCAATATCGCCCACATTTTTCCGGAACAGATCCAGTGCACTTTTATCGGAAACTGTTTTGAATTCTTTTTCCAGACCTTGCATCAGTTGTTGCATATTGATGCTTCCTGACGCTGAATGTTTGCTGGCTTCTTTGGCCCATTTTCCGGAATCCTGTGATTGTTTTCTGATCAGCAGATTTTCCAAAGAGGAGCTCATATAAACGATACCGTCCTTGACGGTAAAGAATAGCTGATCTATGTAGTGGCTGCTTTTTTTGTCATTTTTCAAATAATAGATGTCACCATTTTTACCGAACTGCTCAGACAATTCTTTGTTAGACGTCAAGACATCAAAAACGTGTTTCCAGTAGTTGTCGTTCTGCGTGGCAAAAGCGAATGTAAAATCAGGCACTACGACTTCTTTCGTTTTTTTAATTTCCTTGCTGTTGTAATTGTCATCATAGTCGTAATCTGTGTACTCTACTTTTTTGGTATTCAGCGCGTTCAGGACAAAGATCCCGTTGCCTGGCGCGATCTTGGCGATGGCTTCTTCATCCAGTACGATCTTCACCGTTTCCATTATCAACGCCAGTTCTTTCTGATACTTACCCTTACCGGAATGACCTTCGAAGAGCTTGTACATCAAATCAAAATACTTGTAACCATCCAGATTCACGGCGTAATACGCCACACTTTTGTCGGAGATCAAAGACATCAGTTTTTTATTCTTTTTTCCCTGATAAACGGCCGCAAAATGCTTTTGAGTATCGTTGTTTCGATGCTGATACTGATTCACTAGTCGTACTTTGTCTTTATCAAAATACAGGTTATATGAAGAATTGGCGTTGTAAAGATTGTCCAGAAGATCACCAAAACTGTAAAGCTTCATCAACTCTTTGTAAAGGCCATTTTTGAAGATCTCTCCGTAATTGGTGTAAACAAAAATGTCAGATTTTGGATCCTGAAACTTCAGCATTTCCTTGGGAGCTTCTACCGTCATATTAGAATTAAAATATTGATCAAAACCTCTTTCAGCAAAGGCTTTCACGATTTTGAAATCTGCTGCCTCGATAGAATCCAGTTCTTTTTTGTAGGCAAGATCTTCCGCTTCTTCATCATATTCTTCTGTTGGTTTTGCAGAAGCGATGTCTTCATCTTCCGTATCATCTTCGGCTTTTTTCTCTTCCGGATATTGGTGGTGCTTTTCCAGGTATTTGATATCTTTTTGCAGACGTACAATTTCCGTGTTGTGCTCTTTGATGTCTTCTTTTTGATATTTGATCTCTTCTTTCAAAGCCTTGATCTCATCTTTATAATTAAAAGGTTTTTCCGGCTCGTCATCAGTAGAATCTGCTTCTGCATAGGCACTGTCAATCATTGGAGGCTCTTCCACATCTACCACCACAGCGGTACTGTCTGCGGCACGTTCAAAATCAGATTTTGGAAATTTTCTCGTATAACTAATACCGCTGACCACCGCCCGTTTACCATTCCAGGCCACAAAAGTGTCGTTATTCAAATTGATAAACGAATACTGCTCTTTTTTGGTCATCTCGAGGTCTTTCTTCGCAGACACCTTCATAAATTCTACAAATTTGACAGCATCTTCCAAAATCAAATGCGCCGTGTAAGCTTTGATAGAATCATTGAAACTGACATAGTGGTACTGTTTCGCATCCTTCTGGATTCCTGTATCAGAGAAATCTTTCCACGTCGGTTTATCCAGATTATTTTTGTTTAAACTTTGTAAAATCGGATTCAATTTTTCCCAATTCGCCTTGCTATTGATCTCTTTTCCGTTGACTTCCATATAAAAAACGGCATCGTTTGGAACCAGGATGGTCTTCTGAGACAACGCAAAACCGCTACAGAGTATCAAGAAAAATAGAAGTTGTTTTTTGAATAGAGTTGGTTTCATAATTGGTGTTGTTTATTGTAGAGAAATGTTATTTTGAACCTGTTTTTTCTGAAGGATAAAATCCAGCATATTGCCACTCAGCTTTACCGCCTTTTTGTTGGGCGACATTGCGTAGGCATTGTTGGTTTGCGATTTTATCAAATTTCCGAACTGAATAATTGACGTGTACGTTGCATTGCTGAACACTTCCTGATCTGCTTTGCTCAGCTTGTCGTACTCGTTTTTGTAGCTGCCAATCTTGTTTCTGATCAAGGTTTTTTCTGCCACATTATTCTTATACAGTTGCGTAGGAACTGTTTTTCCGATGATGTTTTTAGCCTTTAATTGTTCCAGACCAGCATTGATATTTTCGATCTTTTTGAAATTGCAGCTTAATTTGATGATAAAATTATCGAAGTCCAGACTGGTTTTCACATTGCTAATTCCCGCGACACTTTTAAAAATCGCAGAAGCTTGATTAACTTTAGCTTCGATCTCGGATTTTTTCGGCACTTTTTTGCCGTTGATGGTTTCCATTTTCGAGATCGATTGCAGGCGGGTTTTGCTTTTGCTGGCATTCAGGATGACATCATATTCGCCGCTGCCATCGGCTTTGAGACTTATTTTATCAATAATATCAAAACAACTTGTCAAGCTGATAAAAACACAAAGGACAACAACATATTTGATCAGTTTTTTCACAGAAATTGGTTTTAGATTTAAACAAAGATAATTTTTCTACGCTAAAAGAGTCTTGTTTTGTACTCAAAAAAACGGCCTTCGATCAGATTCTTCCTTTCAAATAATCCTGACGCAAATTCTCATCCAATTTTTCTATCGCATATCTGAGGCATGTTTTTGGCATTTCTTTGTAATATTGGTCTAGGAAAGCCAGCAATTCGGGTTCATTCTTATTGCCCATTTCGCGGAGAAGCCAGCCGTTGGCTTTGTGCATCAGATCGTGTGGATGGTGAAGATTTCTTAAAGCAAATTCTTTCGTAAGTTCAAAACTTCCTTTCTTGACGTGATACATTGTTCCGACAATTGCCATCCTTTTATGCCACATATTCTCGGACGCGGACAGATGAATCAGAAGCTTTGGTTCTTGATTTTCAAAACAATACCGACCCAATATCTTATAACACGACGTGTCTACCAAATCCCAATTATTAATGAAGTCGAGATGATTCAAATAGAAGTTGATGATTTCTTTTTGCCGGGATTTTTCTTTTGACTTTTCAAACTTCATTACCAAAATCAATAAGGCTGTCAAACGGTGCTCATGAATTTTGGAAGACAAAAGTGCACTCAATTCTTTGAGAGATATGTTGTTATAAAATTCTTTCGCCACCTTTCTCTGATCTGGGACTGTGACGCCAATAAAAATATCACCTTCGCCATATTCTCCTTTTCCTGTCTTGAAAAATCTGGGATAGAATTGAGCCTTCTCTGGAATGGAGAGGACTGCGAGCGCTTGCTTTATTTCTGCTGAGCAACCCATTTATTTCAAATTTAATTCCTTCTGAAATACCTCAAGATACTTGGCCAGATGAAAACCATCCATCAAACCGTGATGTGCTTCTATGGAAATTGGCATCATTTTCCGACCGTTTTTTTCTGAGAATTTTCCAAACACAATTTTAGGAATCGATTCTTTTGGGTCAAAATCTGTCGGATGCAGCAAACCTGTAAAATTAGTCCAAGGCATTGTAGAATGTCGAATATGATTGGGCGGAAGCGATTCGTTTTTAATCCTTAAACCAGTTGAATTTTGAACCTCATCAATTTCTTTTTGCAAGTTTTGGTTAAAGATTTGAAAATCATCAGAATATTCGAAATAAGAGAAACTAAACGTTCCGTCATTTCGTCCAATCGTAGAACCTGCGTGCAGCACGTCAAAGGCTATAACCTCCTCACCAACAATCCGATAACCAAATTCTTCAACAGCATTGACGGCTATCATCGACTTGTGTAGGTAGTGCGCAAAAAAGGACTCATTTTTATCTTTTGCCAACTGAAAAGTGTCTGTACAATCCACTTCTGTTACGATTCCAAAATAGGGACTTTTCATTCCGGAAAAGAAATGATAATGCTCTTTCCTGTTCCAGTTTTCGATGTCTATGACTTTCATTTTCAACTTTAAATAATTTCTTTCAAGGTTTTCTCTTCCGTGGCTATTTTCTTAGGATTCGCAACCTTTCCAATTGTAAGACCCTGAACTACAATAGAAAACACAACGACACAGTAGGTGATACTGATGATAATTTTATTATATTCATTCTGAGGAATAGATAAAGCCAAAGCAATGGAAACACCACCACGGATGCCGCCCCAAACCAACACTTTTACAGTTTGTGGACTGAATCGATATCTTAATGACATAAATTTTGTAGGAACAAAAATCGCCACCCAACGTGCCAGTAATACAATCATAATGCAAATACCGCCAGCAACAAGATAGTCATTTAGATCCTTAATTAACAGCAGTTCGAAGCCGATAAAAAGGAACAAAACGGCGTTCATTATTTCATCAATCAGTTCCCAGAATTTAATCAGATAATCCTGAGTTTCGGATTTCATTTTGAAACTCTCGCTGAAATTTCCCATAAACAATCCTGCAGCAACCATGGCCAAAGGTGCAGAAATATGAAACTGATGCGCAATAAGATAGCCGCCCATCACAACGGATAATGTAATAAGGACAGAGATGATATAATCATCTACAACACGCATTGCTCTGGAAGCAGAATATCCTAAAAACACGCCCAATAGCAAACCGCCACCCGCTTCTTTCAGCAACAACAATCCTATACTTTCTACAGTGAGAGCAACTTCGTTTCCAATCGCCAGCTGTAACACCACGGCGAACACCACAACAGCCATCCCGTCATTAAATAAGGATTCACCAGCCACTTTGGTTTCCAGAGATTTTGAAACATTCGCTTGCTTCAAAATACTGAGAACGGCGACAGGATCTGTAGGCGAAATCAAAGCTCCGAAAAGCAGACAATAGATAAAGGGCATCGAAATTCCTACGACCGGCAAAAGGTAATAGGTGCCAAATCCAACAGCAAATGTGGAAATGATGACACCAACAGTGGAGAATATCAAAACAGGACCAAACTGTTCCCGAAGATCCTTTATGTTAATATGAATACCTCCCGCAAACAGAAGAAAATTAAGCATTGCACCCATCAGCACTTCTGTAAAATCAAAATTGTTGATTAAGTTGGTCAGGTGAGTTGTCGTCCTAGGTAAAAAATTATCGCCCGAAGCCACCAAAGTAACCGAAACCACAATGGCAATGACCATAATCCCAATGGCGCTGGGAAGTTTCAGAATCCTGTGATTGAGATATGCAAACACAGATGCTAAAACGATAAGAACTGAGAATGAGTAATATAACTCCATTAATTTTGGTGTGATGCTTGACAGTTGATAGATTTCTGATACAACCGGCTCAACATTATTTTTATGGTTTGTTTATGGTGTTAATTTTCTTCTTCATCCTCAAAATACTCAAACAACAAGTCGTTGTAAGGAAAACGGGAAATATGAATCCTGTGGACCTCGTCATAAATCATCTTCTTCATTTCGACAAAATTCTCTTTCGTTAAGGCAGAAATGAAAACGGTTGGGAATTTGGATTTTGCCATCCAGGTTTTCATCCATTCTTCTAGTGAGATGTTTCTGTTGGAACCAGGCGTCAAATCGTCTTCGTCCTTTTTCTCGTAACTGAAATCATCAATTTTATTGAAAACCATAATCATCGGTTTCTGATGCGCATCAATTTCCTGAAGGATCTCATTAACTGAATTAATATGGTCTTCGAAACTCTCGTGAGAAATATCCACCACGTGAATCAGCAGATCTGCTTCACGCACCTCATCTAGAGTCGATTTGAAACTCTCTACCAACTGTGTCGGTAATTTTCTGATGAATCCTACGGTGTCCGTCAAAAGGAAAGGTAAATTTCCGATCACCACTTTACGAACTGTGGTATCCAGCGTTGCAAACAATTTATTTTCAGCGAAAACGTCAGATTTCGATAAGGCGTTCATCAAGGTTGATTTTCCAACATTGGTATAACCCACAAGCGCAACACGCACCATTTTGCCACGGTTATTACGTTGGGTTCCCATTTGCTTATCGATCACTTTGAGTTTTTCCTTCAACAATGTGATACGGTCACGGATGATCCTCCTATCCGTTTCTATCTCTGTTTCCCCAGGTCCGCGCATCCCGATTCCCCCTTTTTGTCTTTCGAGGTGGGTCCACATCCTGGTCAACCTGGGAAGAAGATACTGATATTGAGCCAATTCCACCTGAGTTCTTGCGTAAGAAGTCTGAGCTCTCTGGGCGAAAATATCGAGAATCAGATTGGTTCTGTCAAGAATTTTGACTTCCATCTCACGTTCCAGATTTTTCAATTGGGAAGGCGACAATTCATCATCGAAAATAACAGTTCCGATTCCGTTTTCTTTCGCATAATCGCGGATCTCTTCCATTTTTCCTTTTCCAACAAAAGTTTTGGAATCCGGCTGAGTCAATCTCTGTGTAAAACGTTTGGCCACTGTAGCACCGGCTGTGAAAGCCAAAAACTCCAGTTCATCCATATATTCTATCAGTTTATCTTCACTTTGATTTTGGGTAATCAAACCTACCAAAATGGCCTTTTCGTACTGATGTTCTTTTTTTTCTAGCATTAAATTCTATAATTTTCTGATTCTGACAAGATACTATTTTTAGACAAAAAAACCAAAGATGAACTTTGGTTTTTATTTTCTATTTAAAATTTGAAAGTCGATTTTTTAAATTAAGATAAAGTTGCCGTCCATGTTTTTTCGAAACTGAAAGCCTGACTTACGGGACAATTTTCTTTGGCTTCTTTAGCAATTTTCTGAAACTCATCTTCTGAGATTCCAGGAACTTTAGCAGTTAAAGTCAATTCTGACAACGTGATTTTCCCGTCTACCAAGCTGATTTTACAATCTGTTTCCAAAGTTTCAGGATTATATCCAGCTTCTGACAACAAGGCTGAAGTTTTCATCGTAAAACAACCTGCGTGAGCTGCTGCCAATAATTCTTCTGGATTGGTCCCAACACCTTCTTCGAATCTGCTTTTAAAAGAATATTGCGTTTCATTTAGAACTGTACTTTGTGTAGAGATTACACCACTCCCTTCTTTTACTGTGCCTTTCCAGACCGCTTTTGCACTTCTTTTCATAATTAATTTTATTTTGGTTTGATTGTATTAATATATTGACGCAAAGGCCTTATTAATTTTTAAGATTTAATGTTTTCAGTCGCCAATGAAATCATTCATCAATTATCACGCATCCATTATTGCTCAGTCCCAATCAGGCTCAATAAATTTCATTTTATCGCCGTTGGCATTTGAAATAGTTAAAAAATGTCCTTCGATTTTGTATTGCGTCATATGGGGCAATTCTTGAACAAATGATTCTTCTAGTTTCATCCGATCCTGACAATACATCATTGTAGAACCAACGCCTGAGAATTTTGCTTTTCCTTTTTCAAATTCTCCCGTGAAAAACATATTGTTACAGCCCATTTTCGCGGTGTAACGCTTAGCCGCTTCAGCATTTTTTGTAAGATCGATGTGTGCTTCCATCTTGATCAGGTCTGCTTTTGTGAAATCTTTATATTCAACAAGCATCCATTTTTTATGAAGATTTTGCATTCCTGATATAGAATTATTTGATGATTTGCAAGAATTTGCAAGAAGTAATATTAATGATAAAACACCGATTGATCTTAGAAATTTCATAGGACGAACTTTGCTTTATGTCTTATCCAAATTCATACCATTAGATTTAAAATAATGATTAAATTAGCCCTTTAAAATAATTTTTAGTTATGAGAAAAATATTATTAGTCTTAACCTTGCTTGTAGGTTATACGCAGATGCGGGCAGACGAAGGAATGTGGCTTCTAATGCTTGTAAAACGTCTGAACGGCGTAGACATGCAGAAACAAGGTCTACACCTGACTCCGGAAGAAATCTACTCTGTCAACAATTCCAGTTTGAAAGATGCCATCGTAAGTTTCGGCGGTTTCTGTACAGGCGAGATGGTTTCCAGCCAAGGTTTGATCTTCACCAATCACCACTGTGGTTACGATGCTGTTGCAGCAGCTTCGACACCTGAAAAAGACTATTTGAAAAACGGATTCTGGGCTATGATGCCAAAAGATGAGTTCAATGCAAAAGGTCTTTTCGTCAGATTTCTTGTAAGAATGGACAATGCCTCTGCAAGAATCAACGCCAAACTGAACAACACCATGTCGGCAGCCGAAAGAAAAACGGTGATAGATGCAGAATATAAAGCGATCCAGACCGAAAACTCTGAGAACGGAAAATACACAGTGGTCGTGAAAGATTTCTTCAACGGTAATGAGTTCTATTATTTTGTCTACCAGGATTACAAAGACATCCGTCTTGTTGGCGCACCACCTTCTTCTTTAGGTAAATTTGGTGGTGACACAGATAACTGGGAATGGCCAAGACACACGGCAGATTTCGCAGTGTTCCGTGCTTACGGTGATGCCAACGGAAACCCTGCAGAATATTCTGAAACCAACGTTCCTCTAAAACCAAAACACCATTTGCCAGTTTCTCTTAAAGGCTACAAACCAGGTGATTTTACAATGATCCTGGGCTATCCGGGAAGAACCAACCGTTATCTGACTTCTTATGGAATAGAGCAAATGGTTGACAAAGATTATCCGGCTTGGGTAGAATCTTCTAAAGTAGCAATGGATGTGATGAAGAAATACATGGACAAAGACAAAGCGACGCAGTTGGATTATGCTTCTCAGTACGCAAGTGTTGCCAATTACTGGAAAAACAGACAGGGAACCATAGACGCTGTGAAGAAAAATGGAACGGTTGCTGAAAAACAAAAAACAGAGCAAATCTATACCCAATGGGCCGCTCAGTCTCCTAATGAGCAAACCTATTACAGCGTTTTACCGGAAATCAAAGCGTACTACCAACAGATATCCGGAAGAAATGTGGAGCGTAATTATGCTTCTATTTTACAAAGAAATGCACATTATATCGGCACAACTTTCCAGCTAGGAAGCTTATTCAAAACTTATGCAGATCAGGACGAAGCTGGAAAAGCAGCCATGAAACCAAAAGTTCTTGAGGCTGTTGAAAAAGCTTACGACGGTTTCCACGACAATGTGGAAGGCGATATGCTGGTTAAACTAGCATCCCTTTACAAAGCTAAAGTGTCAAAAGAATTTGCTTCTCCAACTATCTTGGCAGCCGACATCAACAACCTTTCAACTTTGGCTTACGAGTCTGTTTTTGCTAACAAAAAATCAGCTTTGGCTTTTATAGAAAACCCAGATAGGTTGAAAATTGATGGCGACAAACTGAGACAATTCGTAAACGGCGTAGTCGAAGACCAAAAATTGGGTTCTGAAAAATTTGCCAAGATTGATGAAAACTTTGCTAAAAACAGCAGACTCTTCCTAGACGGACTTAGAAAAGCACAACCGGAAAAAGTATTCTATCCGGATGCTAACTCTACCATGAGATTGACTTACGGAACTGTACAGACACTGCCGGAAAGAGCAGACAGAAGCTACAAAGGCATCAAAGAAAACTACTATACAGACCTCAACGGGATGGTTGCCAAATACAAAAAAGGCGACGAGGAATTTGATCTTCCACAAAAAGTTTTAGACCTTGCAAAAAAGAAAGATTACGGACAGTATGCGGATAAAAAAGGTGGATTTCTGCCCATTAACTTCTTGTCAAATAATGATATCACCGGAGGTAATTCTGGTTCTCCAATCATAGATGGAAACGGGAATCTGCTAGGTCTTGCTTTTGACGGAAACAGTGAAGCTTTAAGTGGCGACATCGTTTTCGAACCAAATTTACAGAGAACGATCAACGTGGATGTTCGTTACGTACTTTGGATCATCGACAAATACGCTGGTGCAACCAGACTCATCAGCGAATTAACTTTGGTAAAATAATTTTTTTAACAAATAATACACAAGCCACCAATTCTGGTGGCTTTTTTGTTGTGGAAAACAGACAAAACACTGCTTAATTAATTTTTTGTAAATTACAGAAATCCTTTTTTATGAGTTTAAAATCCCTCCTTCACTGGTCTTATATTTTCCCATTATTATCCCTTGCTTACTACTTATTAGGATTAGTGGATAACAACGGCTGGTTGGCTGGCTTAGGCAGCCTATTACTCATCGCTTCGGTTTTAGGAGCGGTGCATCACGCCGAAGTAGTCGCACACAAAGTAGGCGAACCTTTTGGAACGATCATTTTGGCAATCGCCATTACAGTGCTGGAGGTGGGCTTGATAGTATCTCTGATGGTTGCTGGAGGAAAAGAAACAAGCACCCTGGCCAGAGACACCGTTTTTGCAGCCGTCATGTTGATTCTTAATGGTATTCTCGGTGCTTGCCTTCTCGTGGGCGGACTCAAATTCAAAGAACAGTTCTTCGCCAGAACTTCTGGAAACATGGCTCTGATAAGTTTGGTGGCTATTGTTGTGATGACCTTGATCCTACCCAATTACACCACGACAGAACTCTCTGCAACATTCAGCACAGCTCAACTGATCTTCTTTTCCGTTGCCGCCTTGGTCATCTATGCTACCTTTCTAATGGTCCAGACCGTGCGGCACAGAAATTATTTCCTACCGGAAAATGATGACCAGCCACACGCAGAACCACCCACCAATGTGGAAAGCTTCCTGAGTCTGGGCTTCTTAATCATTTGCTTGGGCGTTGTCGTGGTTCTGGCAAAATCACTTTCTCCAACTATCGAGTCGGCAGTTCACGGCCTCGGAGCACCACAGGCTTTAGTAGGCGTCATCATTGCAGCAGTGGTTCTTTTACCAGAAGGAATGGCAGCCCTAAAAGCAGCGAGAAGAAACCAGTTCCAAACCAGCCTTAATCTGGCCTTAGGTTCTGCCATTGCCAGTATTGGACTTACCATTCCTTGCGTTGCCATCGTTTCTATTATTTATGAAATGCCTCTGGTTTTGGGACTTGACATCAAATCTATGGTTCTTCTGGCCTTGTCACTTTACACGGTGATGCTTTCCCTGAGCCGTGGAAAAACAAACATTCTTTATGGCGTAGTTCTACTGGTAAATCTATTGGCTTATATTTTTACGGTCATCGTTCCATAAAATTTTTTTATTTTTGATTAATGGAAAATTACGAAACCGAAAGAATGATTTTGAAACCTGCTGATTTGGAAGACGCAGATTTCTTTTTGAAACTTTATAATCTACCAACATTCATCCGCTTTATCGGTGACCGGAAGCTCCGGACAAAGCAAGATGCAGAACAATACATTCAGAACAGATTTCGTCCGCAAATCGAAAAATTGGGATTCGGTAATTATGTGGTCATTCACAAAGAACTGGATCAGAAAATCGGTGCTGTAGGCATTTTTGAACGCGAAGGTTTGGAGGTTCTTGACATTGGATTTTCTTTCTTCCCAGAGTTCGAAGGGAAAGGTTATGCTTACGAAGCCGCTTCTAATCTGAAAGAAATTGCGGCCGCTGATTTTGGCGTTTCAAAACTTTGCGCCATTACTTCAAAGGATAACATCTCCTCCCAAAAATTAATTGAAAAACTCGGTTTGAAGTTTCAAAAATTTGTCACACTTCCGGATGAGACTGAGGAATTGCTGTATTACGAAAATTAATATGAATTTACGTCACAGAATAGATTCTACTAAAGCAAAGAAACTCATTGGTTTTAGTATCACAACGTCTTTTCAGGATAACAAAACGGCACTCGTCTGGAGACAATTGATGTCGCGGCGAAAGGAGATCACCAACCGACTTTCTGACAGACTAATTTCTCTCCAAATCTATCCGGAGAATTTCACACCCGATCAATCCTTCACCAAATACGCACTTGCCGAAGTTTCTGATTTCGAACATATCCCAACTGACTTTGAAACCTTTGCATTAGAAGCCGGAAAATATCTGGTTTTCTCTCACCAAGGAAAAGCGGACAAGGGTTCGGAAATTTTCAGTTACATCTTTCAAACCTTCATTCCCGAAAACAATTTTGAGGTGGACAACAGACCACATTTTGAAGTTTTCGGAGAAGATTATGATCCATTTGATGAAAATTCTCAGGAAGAAATCTGGATTCCCATCAAATAAATGATTCCAAAATCTGCGCTGCGTGGTCTTTGGTTTTCACTTTATCAATGACTTGGATGCAAATCCCTTTTTCATCAAAGACAAAAGTCATTCTTACGATTCCCATCAATTCTTTGCCCATAAACTTTTTCAACTGCCAAACACCAAATTTGTTGATGACATCGTGGTCTTCATCTGCAATCACATCAAACGGCAATTCATATTTATCAGAAAAACTCTTCTGACGTTTTTCGGAATCTGCACTGACGCCAATCAGCTGAAAACCATTCTGTTTTAAAACCGAATCATTGTCTCGCAGATTACAAGCTTCTGCAGTACAACCAGGCGTGCTTGCTTTTGGATAAAAGAAAACGACAAGTTTCTTTCCAATTAATTTTTGAGAATCGATTGATTCTCCGTTCTGATTTGTTCCGATAAATGCCGGTAAAGAATCGCCTACGTTCAACATAATTTCTATTTTTGTACCACAAAGTTACCATCAAAATGACGAAAAAACAAAGAGCAAAAATAGTTCAGGAAGAATTGGAAAAATTATATCCCGAAGTTCCAATTCCATTGGAGCACAAAGATGCTTATACACTGATGGTGGCTGTTGCTCTTTCTGCCCAGACGACCGACAAAAAAGTGAACCAAGTGACGCCTGCTCTCTTCGCCGTCGCCGATACACCAGAGAAAATGGCAAAGCTGAGTGTAGGGGAAATCAAGGAACTGATTAAGGAAATAGGCCTTTCCAATTCCAAAGCAAAAAACCTGAAAAAGATGGCGGAAGTTCTTGTGGAGAAGCACAACTCCGTGGTTCCTGACACTTACGAAGAATTGGAAGAACTCGCTGGCGTGGGTCACAAAACGGCGTCTGTGGTGATGAGTCAGGGTTTTGGGTTTCCTGCGTTTCCTGTTGACACGCACATCCATAGACTGATGACCCAATGGAAACTGACGTCCGGAAAAAACGTGGTGGAAACCGAGAGAGATGCCAAAAGTATTTGGAAAGAAAGTGTCTGGAACAAATTACATCTTCAAATCATTTTTTACGGACGGGAATATTCTCCCGCGAGAGGAAGTCAGGAAAAGGACTATATTACGAAAAGGCTTTTTGAAAAGTAATTAAATGTCCAAAAATCGCCTGTGGTAATTGATTTGACCAAGATGATAATTGAGATGTAAAAGCAAATGGATTAGGAAATATCCGGTTGTCATGCTGTAACCTAACGCTTCTGTTGGATACTGCTTTTTCAAATCTTCTTCGGACAATCTTTCTAATGTAGAATTGATGATTTGTACTAGATTTTCAAGTTTTTCAAGAAGCTCGGTTTTTGGAATGTTTTTCAATGAAAATTCCAAATCTCGTTGTCTCTCATAACGAGTTTTACCAAGTTCTGCACCGATGTAAGTATTAAGATTCCCAAGCAAATGAAGGCAAAGATTGCCCCCGGAATTTGAAATATTTTTATCGATTTCCCAAAGCGATTCTTCATTTTGATACGATTCGATTTCGACCTGTAAACGCTTCAAATCCCGATCGTAAAGTGATTTTAAGATATCTATTGTCATCAATTTTAGTTTTTCTTGTTCAACATCCTTCTCATATGAACATATTTGGATTGCCGAACGTGGTGCGGATACTTTCTTCCTTTCGGAATATTATTGAATATTAGAGCCACAATCAATAAGATTACTGCGCCACTCAAAACCGGTGACAATGCATACCAATAGCCCAATTCCTGAATTTTTTCTGACGGGAGAACTGCAATAAGCGCTGTTGCGCCACCCGGAGGATGCATCGTTTTGGTAATCTGCATCACCACAATTGAAGATGCCACCGCAATAGAAGCATTCAACCAAAGAATATCTGGTAAGAATTTAAAAACCGTAACACCCACCAAAGCTTACAGGAAGTGACCGCCAATCAGATTTCTTGGTTGTGCTAAAGGACTGTTCACAGCACCATAAATCAAAACACTGGATGCACCAAATGAACCTATTAAAAATACATTCTCAATTTCGGTGAATTTTTGGGACTGCAGAAAGGCAATGATTCCGATTCCGAAAAAAGCACCAAGAAACGACCAAAAGTGGTCTTTGAAATCGACTAAAGTTTCCTGATAAAAAATATATTTGGTTTGTCTAAATCCTTTTCTAATTTGTTTCTTCATCTGATTCTTACTTTACATCTTTCGCCCAAAGGTCCATTTTTCTTTCTAAAACTTGCAACGGAAGGCAACCTTGGCTCAACACTTCATCGTGGAAATCCGCAATATTGAATTTCTTTCCTAGCTCCGATTTATATTTTTCCCGCAGTTCACGGATTTTCATTGCGCCGGTTTTGTAACTCAAAGCCTGGCCGGGCATTGCCATATACCGCTCCACTTCGGCCGTTGCACCGGCTTCATCATAAGCCACATTGCTCAAGAAATATTTGATGGCTTCTTCTCTTGACATCTGTCCTGTGTGAATTCCTGTATCGATGACCAATCGTACGGCGCGCAACATCTCATCACTCAGGGAACCCATTTTCTGATAAGGATCTGTGTAAAGCCCGAATTCTATACCTAGCGACTCACAATACAACGCCCAACCTTCGCCATATGCGCCGATCCATCCGAATCTCATGAACTTTGGCAACTTCAAATTTTCCTGCTGAAGAGAGATCTGATAATGATGACCAGGAATAGCCTCGTGGAGAAACAGAGATTCCATTCCGGAAGTGACGTTGAACTTTGTCGGGTCGGGAATTGGCGTGTAAAAAATCCCCGGGCGTTCCCCATCTGGACTTCCCTGGATGTATTCTGCACTTGCACTTGCCTCACGATATTTTTCGGTTTGTCGGATCTCGAATGGCGTTTTCGGCGTGACGTTGAACATTGTTTTCAGCTTTGGGCTGATCTTGTTCAAAATAGACTGAAAACCCGCCAAAACTTCTTTAGACGTTTTATATGGCATAGCTTTGGGATCTTTTTTAACAGCACCCAGAAAAGCCTCCAAAGAACCATTGAAACCGATTTGCTTCTTTACTTTTTCCATATCACCACGAAGTCTTTCCACTTCCGCCAAACCGGTTTTATGGATATCACCTGGTGTTTTTTCTGTTGTTGTCCAGCTTTTTACATCATAATTATAAACGTTGATCCCGTTTGGCAATGCGTTGTAACCGTCGGTTGTTCTGGCTTTTGGCAAATACTCTTTTTCCAGGAATTCAGCCATTTTGAGATAAGCCGGGATCAGTTTACTTTTGATAGCATCCTCATAAAGCTTAGCGTACTTGTTTGCCGTCACCGGAGTGAAATCTTTTGGAAGATTTTTGATCGGGCCGTAAAAAATATTTTTATCAATCTCAAAGGTCGTGATATCTTTAGCCTCCATTTGCGGGATCATTTTTACAACCAATGACTTTGGCAGAACGACATTGCTTTTCATACCAGCCCGAAAATTTTCTATGGCAGAATCCATCCAAGCTGGGAACAGTTCAATTCTTTTTAGCCAGTTGTCGTAATCTTTTTCATTTTTGAAAGGCTGGATGCCGCTGCCACTTCCCAACATCGGGAAGTCCAATGGCAATCCTCCAAACTGAGTGAATGGGATATATTCCGGATGGTAAGCGTAGCGTTCCTGCTTGTCGATGAGGGTGTACTCCAACACATCAAAGACCACTTTATGCTCATCATCCAGACTGTTGTATTCTACTGACTTCAGCTGATTCTGAACCGAATTATAAAATGCTATTTCATTTGTAATAAACTCTTGACTTAGGTTATTCGGAAGTAGGTCATTGTATCTTCCGTCACCTTGCGACGTGGCCTCCAAGGGATACATTTTGAGATATCCCTCGTAATAACCTGCAGCAATAGAGTCCAAATCAGCAGCACCGAATCCTGTATTTTTCATCATAGGAGAATCTCCTTTTTTGCAGGAAACAGAAAAAAGGCTGACCAAGACAAAGGTTAATATGAAGTAAAACGATTTCATAGTCATATTTTTTAAGTTTTGTAAAGATAATATTTTAAGATTACACTATTGACCCTATTCATTTCGAGGGTTGACTTATCAAATTAATGCCATATCAGCAACTTTAGCAAATTCAGTGATTATTCATAAAAAGAAGTCACAAAAATTTCCCACATTCATTCTATTTTTTATCTTTGTTCAACACTATTAAAAAAAATCATTTCATAATTTATTATCCTTATAATGAAAGGAATACTAAAGATCTATCACCCAGAGGAAACTCTCAAGTACTTTATCAAGAACACTTACTGCAAGTCTGTTTACATTAATGCGCAGAATTTTCTGGAAGTAGAGATCATCACAGATGACTCATTGGATCACGTTGACGACGACTCTTTACAATACAATTTCCCACAATTATCATTAGACATCATCGAGTTCCCGGTGAGTACATCGGAATTGGAAGGACAAACTTTTTCCATAGAAGACACAGACGATGAGATCTTTACAGAGGTTGACCTTTTTGATGACGAAGAAGCATTTCTGTTTGGAAATGAACTTACCTTCGATAAAAATGAGACGGGCGACCTCCAACTTTGCTGGAAAGGAAACATCACAGACTTCTACACCGGTTCTGAGAATCCAATCCCTTTCAAGCTAAAATGCCACTTCCGTCCGGATGAGATAGAAGTAGACGACTAATTTTTTCCGGAAATAATATTTATATTTACGAATCGTTATAAAATTAATTTATAACGCAAACAAGCTATTTCTATGTATCAGGATCTGGATGATATTATTTTCGAAGACCGGCATAAGGCTTACGGCGCCTACGAGCAACGCAAGCATTATGATTTTACGCTTACCAAAGCTTTGGTAGTCGGCATTTTCATTTTTTCGGTTTTATTTTTCCTTCCAGCTTCTTTTATCAAATCGCCAAAAATCACAGCCGTCGATAGTGAAAAGATAATTCCCGTGGAACTAATGGAAATGCGCATCAACTATGGCGACAAGACAAACGGAAAAAGTACGGATGAACCCAAAGCGGAAGAAGGCAGCCCTGCTCCTATCGTCGAAAAAAAAGAAGAAAAAGAAACTGTTGTGGAGCTTGCGAAAACGTCTAAAGAAAAAGTAGAGAAAGACATTCCTGAAAACACCGTTCCCATCCCTACCAGAATCAAAAACACACCAGTTGCAACCAAAAAAAGCAATGCGAAAATTAATGCTCCGGCAGTTGCAAACGCTACAAAAAACACCAAAGCTAACAGCGCACCAAAGGCTAATATCAAAAAAGAAAATGCAAGCGGCGATGGCCGCGGCAACGCAGCGATTGGCAATTTACTGAAGGGAAGAGGAACCAAAGCCGGCTCGCAAGGAACAGGAACCGGACCAGGAAATTATGGTGATCCTCTGGGTGGAGATGGTGACGGAAACAGCCTGATTGGTGTGGACAGAAAACTCATAGGTTTCATTCCCGGAACGATGGGAAGAGGCGGCGCCCAGCCCAATCACAACTGCCAAGCCAGCGGGAGCATCAGTATTTCTTACACCGTAGACAAGGCTGGAAAAGTGATTTCCGCAAAACGTCTCAGCGGTGTTTCTGATCCTTGCGTTGCCACTACAGCCGTAAGTTGGGTGAAACAATACGTCAAAGCAGAAGCTTCATCGGTATCATCCAAAGGGACTTACAAGATTGTTTTTTAAAATTCCTATTAATAATCATTTTCGTAAACTTTCCAATAATCCATCGAGATTAATCTTTAAGTTATTCATAAATTTGAAACTGTAAAAAATCAAACAAAACTATGGCAGAGCAACATATTTCTATTGGGGAATTCCTATTTGGTGGAGGCTTGTTAAGTGTAGCGCTTACCATTATTCTAATATTTTCAGGAATTGCAGCCATTGTATTTTTCGGACAAAAATGTTATGCGCTCAACCGCGAAAACCAGGTTGATCCGTACTTGTTGAAAAACGTCAATGACCTTCTGAATGACGGGCGTGTACAATCTGCAGTGGATTTTTGCAGAAGAGACAACTCTCCAGAATCCAGAAGTGTGGAAAAAGGACTTAACAGGCTGGGCCGACCCATCAGCGAAATTTCCAACGCAATGGAAACGCACGCGCAGATCGAACTCAATAAAGCTGAAAATAACATCGGTTTTCTGGCAACACTTTCTGGCGCTGCGCCTATGCTAGGACTGATAGGGGGCGTTTTGATATTGACTTCCACTTTCGGAACCTTATCAAAAACGGACACCGTTATTTCTCAAAACATCTTGGCTGCGGAGTTTTACAAAGCTTTAGCGCCGACCGTTGTTGGACTGATTGTCGGATTTTTATCTTATATTTTTCACCAGATTCTGGTCACCAAGGTTGATTATTTGCTGATGAAAATTCAGTTTCATACCAATGAGTTTTTGGATATTATCAACAAGCCTGCTTAAGTAAGACACTAGAAATTCGCTATTAGAAATCAAATCATTATCGTTTTAATTATCAATATTTAAATGGAATTCCGAAGGAGAACAAAGAGATTATCAGGATTGCCAATTGCATTTTATGTCGTTGCGCTGCTTTTTTTTGTGCTTTTATTTTCATTCAATTCCCTCTATTATAAAGCTTCTGAGGAGACAAAACCTTCTGTTGAAGAAGTACCAGTGCCAGCGCATGGATCTACCAAAAACTCGGTTGAAAAACCTGAGATCTACGTTCCCGATGTAGAAATCCTGCCAGCCGATACGGCTTCTATTGCTAAGGAAACAATACCAGCACCAGAGGAAACTTTGAAGTCTGGAAAAACCATAAAGGAAGATCAAAAACCAACCCAGAAAGACGAAAAAAGAGAGTCTTCTATCCCAGATTCTGAAAACAAAATCACAAAGATAGGAAAAGACAGAATCCTGACTGCTTTCATCCCAGGAACGATGGGTAAAGCTGGAAAACTGCCTTCTCATAACTGCAAAGCCAAAGGCCAATTGGTGATGTTTATCACGGTGGACAAAGCCGGAAACGTAACTTCTGCCGGACGAAGCAGTGGAATAAAAGAGGTATGCAATGTAACAGCAGCCGTCATCTGGACCAAAAAATATGTGAAAGCGAAAAAAGCCCAGAACATTTCCCAAGGCACTTACACGATTGTTTTTTAGTCTTTGACTTGAGATCTGAACCAGATGAAAATTGGAACACTCAATCTTAATTGGTCTTTACAAGCGAGTCAAGAGACAATAGAAGCATTCCTTGATCCACAACATTTTGACTTTCTCATTTTGACAGAAGCCGTCCATCTTAATCTCCATCATTTTCCTTTTAGCTATTTTTCAGAGCAAATTCCTGAAAACGTAGTTTATGAAGACATCAATTATTCAGAATATCTCCCGGGAGCAAAAGCTTTCCGCACGATCATCTATTCAAAAATGCCGGCAAAAAGAACGCATAACGTCACTGATAAGAAGACAAGCCTTGCACTGGAATTTGAGACAGAACTCGGTGATTTGCTGATCTACGCGACAATCATCGGAACTCAATACCGAAAAAAACCTTTTGCCAAAAATGAACTTGAAAATTGCATTATAGATTGTAGAACCATCTCTGACACAAATCCAAATCTGCTCATTATTGGAGATTTGAACACCTCTTTTCTGGGTGACGAAAGACAATTCTCCATTAATAGTGAAACAACAGAATCATTGAAATCACTCTTCAAAGATTTAAATCTTATCAATGCGACGGAAAATATCACCCAAAACATTGATCACATTATCATTCCTAATTTCCTTGCAAAACATCTGACAAGCGCAGAAACGTTTGTAGAAAAAGATATTTTGAGTGACCATAAAGGCATTTTTGTTTCATTAAATAAATTCTAATGACAACAATTAATTTCCTTTGATTTCATCTTATTTCTAAATTTGTGTTTTAATCTCATTTATGACTTCACAAGATTACAGAGACGCCGTAGAATGGCTATTTGCACAAGCTCCCAATTATCAGAGAGATGGCGCTTCTGCGTACAAACCGGGACTAGATAACATCCGGAAATTGTGTGATTTTTTTGGAAATCCACAAGACAAAATCAAAACAATTCATATCGGCGGAACCAACGGAAAAGGTTCTACAAGCAATATGCTGGCATCTGTTCTTCAGGAATGTGGTTACAACATCGGACTTTATAATTCGCCACACTTAATAGATTTCACAGAAAGAATCAAAGTGAATGGTGAAAATTGTGACAAGCAGTTTGTTTACAATTTTATCCTGAAGCTGAAAGCATTACCAAGCGAAATCCAGCCTTCTTTCTTTGAATTCACGACGATCATGGCTTTTGATTATTTTTCTCAGCAAAAAATAGATTATGCAATCATTGAAGTTGGATTGGGCGGAAGATTGGATTCCACAAATATCATCCAACCTCTGGTTTCCGCGATAACGAATGTACAGCTGGATCATCAGGATCTACTGGGCGACACTATTGAGGAAATTGCTTCTGAAAAAGCGGGAATCATCAAAGAAAATACAGCAGTGATTTCCGGAGACGACAAGGCTGTTGTACAGGAAATCATCATCAGCAAAGCAAAAGAAATGAACGCACAATTCATTGATGCTACGCTACTAAGGAGTGATTTGGCGTCAGACCTCAAAGGAAAGTACCAAAAGAAAAACATCCGCGTTGTGTTGGCTTTGGTCGCAGAACTAAGGAAACATAGTTTGACCATCTCTGATAACAATGTAAAATCCGGTCTTTTAAACGTGTATAAAAACACCAAATTCATCGGTCGCTGGTTTGAGTTTTCAAAAGATCCATTGACAATCTGTGATACGGGTCACAACCAGGCAGGACTAGAAGAGGTCTTCAATCAATTGAATGACTATCCACAGCATAAACATATTGTCCTGGGCTTCGTGAATGATAAGAAAATAGATGATGTCCTTTTGATTTTGCCCAAAAATGCAGATTATTATTTTGTAAAACCATCTGTAAACCGCGCCCGAAATCCGGAAACTTACGAAGCCTTGCTGAAAAAAAGTAAACTATCTTATAAAATTTTTCCAAGTGTACAGGAAGGTTATCTTTCTGCAAGCCAGAATTGTAGTATTGAAGAAATGATTTTTATTGGTGGCAGCAACTTTGTTGTCGGAGATTTTTTAGAAAAAAATTTGCAGAATGACGAATAAGTTGTATATTTGCACCACTCAAAACGGTTAACCGTAGCGGGCTCTTAGCTCAGTTGGTTCAGAGCATCTGGTTTACACCCAGAGGGTCGGGGGTTCGAATCCCTCAGGGCCCACAAAAAGGATACTGAAGCCTTTAAAAAAATTTCAGGGCTCTTAGCTCAGTTGGTTCAGAGCATCTGGTTTACACCCAGAGGGTCGGGGGTTCGAATCCCTCAGGGCCCACAAAATCTCTCAGTCTATTGGGAGATTTTTTTTATTAATTTTGGGCAGTTAGCTCAGTTGGTTTAGAGCGTTGCGTTGACATCGCAGAGGTCACTGGTTCGAATCCTGTACTGCCCACTTTCTTAAAATGATGTTAACTCAGCAACTCCGACTTAACATAATGTTAAATTTTCATAAAAAACTTAATCAATTGTTTAATTAGTAGCTTTAGGAAAGATTTTTGATGTGGGTAACGGATAACTTATTAATCCCTATTGTATTGGTGTAAAACTCCTTTATTACTAATCCCCTCAAAAGGAAACCTATGAAAAGATATTATGCAGTGTTGATGCCGTTTTACACTATTTTCCTACTATATATGATGTTTTATGGCTGTGGCCGGCATCCAGAATTTGGGTTCTTACAGCTTAATCCGCTGCAAAGCATCACCTACTTTTTACGATACAACCATGTATTCTCAGAAACTTTTATGGTCAACATCGTAGGTAACATATTGGTATTCATCCCGTTTGGTGGATTAGGATTGCTCGTTAAGAAATTGAACAATCTGCCTCTGCTGTTTTTTATTTTCATTTGCGGCATTTGTCTGATAGAACTGGCGCAATATTACACCGCGAGAGGAACGGCCGATATAGATGATGTTTTCCTTAATACAATTGGAATGCTGACCGGATACTTTACCCTAAAACTAGCAGCTTTTCTGAATATTGCCGATATCAGATTAGAGATCAACTACGACACGATTAATGAAAATTATTCATATAACCGATAAGTTGTCCTAGCTTATAACAATCTAAAGCTTTTAATGAGGCATTGCCTGTTAGAAGCTTTTTTTCTATTCGTGTTTTTAGTAAACGGTACATCAAGCTGTAAAGATGAATGGCGCCTGTTTTCCGCAGCAATAGATAGGCTTTTGTCAATCTGATCTGTGACACTCTGTCAAAATTCTGATCGTTTTTTATAAGCTGAGCTAGACTTTTTGCAGATTGATCGGCCTTTGAGAGAAAAATCACATTGGACTCCACATCATTATTAAAGATGGGATTATCTATGTGGTCAATTTTGATATGATGGTCGTAGAGATCCTTAGAAAACACCAAATCTTCGTAACCGTATTGCGTGATACCTTCATTAAATGGGATTCTTTCCAAGATTGATCTCCTGACTATAAAATTATTGGTTTGAAAATCAAGATAAGGCGTTCTCAGGCGTTCTTTTAATGAGAGATTCTCCCTTTCTCTGGCAAATCTCCACCTGAGTCCATACATGGCATCAGGTTTTACATCACTTACCTTTCTGCCGCCAAATATGACATCAGGCTTCTTTTGAGTTATAAGGTCACAATAAGACTTCAGGAAGTTGTCGCGGATGACTTTACCATCACAGTCCAGAAAAAGCAAATAGTCTGACTGAGCATACTTTAAAAATAAATTCCGGATTTTGGAACGGCCAATGTTCTTTTCGAGAAAAATAAATTGATTGGCCCTAGCGACCAGATTCCTGTTGATCTCCTTGAACTCTTTTTTAGAAGCATCATCTATCAGAATGATCTCTGCATCAATGTGATAAAAAGTGATTTGATTATGAAGATCATTAATTAATTCATTCACATCAAAATTAAAAACAGGAATACAGATACTTAGTCTCATATCCTATCCAAAATTTTCTGAATATTAATTTCATTCAGACAAGCATAATCGCCACGGAAACATTCTTTATCTCCGAACACAGAGCAAGGCCTGCAAGATAGATCTTTCACGTGAACGATATCATCTTCACTTTGTCCATAACCCAGAAAGCCAGCATAGTAATGCGTAGATCCCCAGACAGACACACATCTAGTGCCCATTAGGCTTGCCAAATGCATATTCGCGGAATCCATAGAAATCATGGTTTCCAATTCTGAAATTTTTTGCAGCTCTTCTTTCAAAGTCAATTTACCGGACAGGCTGAGTGTGTTGGGAATCTGACTTTCCCAATTCTTGAGGATATCATCTTCCGCTTTTCCGCCCCCAAAAAAATAAAGCTTGTGCGTTTTTGCAAGAAGTCTGGCTAGTTCGTAGGATTTTTCCAAAGGCATCATTTTACCTTTATGCTGTGCAAAAGGAGCAAAGCCAATTCCTTTCTTGTCTGCAACAGAAGAACGGTACTGATGTGATAACTCTAATGAGAATCCCATTTTACGGAACACATCGGCGTATCGTTCCACAGTTCTTTTGAGAGGTTTCTTATCCAGATCCCAGATATTGGTTAATTTTTCTTTCTCGGCTTTCCCTTTGTTGATTTTATAAACGCTATACCGGTGTCTTTTGAAGATAGAATTCACCATTTTGGTTCTAATCACATCGTGTAGATCAGCAACATAGTCTGGCTTGAAATCTTTGATCAATTGTCTCGTCAGTTTTCGGATCCCAAAAATACCTTTGTAATCATCAAAGCTGATCCCCTTGAAGATCAACCTTGGGTGCCCATCAAAAAGATCTCTAAAATGTTCTCTGCTGATGAATATGATCTCCACATCGGGATTCTGCTCCAGAAACTCGATGCACACAGGCACCGTCATTGCAACGTCCCCAAATGCCGAAAAACGATATGCTAAAATTGTCTTCACCTATTTTTTTAGTTGAAACGCGACTGCGTAAAATTTGATCTGTTTTGTCATTGCCATCAAGCCATTGGCTCTGGAGGGTGACAAGAATTCCTGCAAGCCGATTTTTGAAATAAAATCAAAATCAGAATCCAAAATTTCCTGAGTAGAATGACCGCTGTAAATTCTTACTAGAAGCGAAGCGATTCCTTTTGGCAAGATCCCATCAGAATCTGCATTGAAGAATAATTTCCCATCTCTGTATTCAGCATCAATCCACACTTTGGACTGGCAACCTCGTATCAGATTGTCATCGCTTTTGCTCTCTTCGGGAAGTCCTTTCAGTTCTTTTCCCAAGTCTATGATATACTCATACTTCTGTTCCCAATCTTCCAGAAAGGCAAATTCTTCTACTAATTCTTGTTGATTTTCTTTGATTGTCATTCAGAATTTTTTTTGATTTAATGGATCAATTACTTTACCAATTGTGCAATTTGAACAATCACATTGACGGCAGCGATCATACTTTCCAAAGGTACGAATTCGTACGGCCCATGGAAATTGTGACCACCTGCAAAGATATTCGGGCAGGGCAATCCCATGTAAGAAAGTTGCGCCCCGTCTGTACCGCCACGTATGGCCTTGATTTTTGGCTCTACGCCCGCATTTTTCATAGCTTGTTCAGCAATATCTACGATATGCATTTTGCCTTCAAACTGTTTTTTCATATTGAGATATTGCGGTTTGATTTCTATCTCTGCTGTTTTATCTCCGTATTTTTGGTTGATTGCGTCAACTTTTTCGGCAATCATTTTCTTTCTATCTTCAAATTTCTGATCGTCGTGGTCTCGGATGATGTACTGAAGTTTAGCTCCTGAAACATCACCTTCAAAATCTGTCAGATGGAAAAAACCTTCGAAACCTTTTGTGGTGGCAGGTGTTTCATTTTCTGGCAACGAACTGATAAATTCTGACGCCACCAATCCTGCATTCAGCATTTTACCAAAAGAATAACCCGGATGAACAGACAGTCCGTGAATTTTCACAACGGCTCCGGCCGCGTTGAAATTTTCATATTCCAATTCGCCAATTTCGCCGCCATCCATGGTGTAAGCCCACTCTGCCCCAAACTTTTCAACATCAAAATGATGAGCGCCTCTTCCGATTTCTTCATCCGGATTGAAACCGATAGAAATACGCCCGTGTTTGATTTGAGGGTTTGCTAAAAGAAATTCTGCAGCCGTTACAATTTCCGCAACACCAGCTTTATCATCTGCGCTTAGTAAAGTAGTTCCATCTGTTGTGATGATGGTTTGTCCGATGTATTTTTTTAAAGCTTCAAATTTGGTTGAAGACAAAGTAAATCCTGTTTCTTTATTCAGTAACAGATCTTCGCCGTCATAATGTTCCCAGATCTGCGGATTTACATTCTCACCGTTGAAATCGGGAGAAGAATCGTAGTGGGCAATGAATCCAACTTGGGGAACGGTTCCCTCGATATTCGAAGGGATAAATCCAAAAACATAGCCTTTGTCATCAATACTGACATCGTCCAAACCGAGCTCCTGCAATTCTTTGTGAAGGTAATTCGCAATATCCCACTGTCTTTCTGTGGAAGGTGTGGTCTCACTTTCCGCATCGCTGGTTGAATAGATTTTGATGTATGTGATGAATCTGCTGAGGAGTTTATCTTTCCAAACGCCGTCCAATTGGATGTTTTCCATAATTATTTTTTCAAACTTTTAATGAGTTCTTCTACTTCTTTAGGCATTTCTTTATTTGTAAAATTAAAGATTATAATGCCTGTCGAATTGTCTTTATTATCAAAGGTATTGTTGCTAATTCTAACTTTCTGATCATCTAAAAAAAGATCTTGAATCTCAACTCCAAAAATATCAGCTAATTTAGGTAGATATTGAGACTTTATATCAGAGGTTTCATTTTCCCAATTGATATATGTGCTTCTGTCTAAACCAAGCATATCAGCAATCTCCTGCTGAGAAAATTTTGTTTTACTTCTAAATTTTTTAAGATTCGTGCCTATTGCCATAATTGTATTTTTGACAAATTTATGCTTTTGTGGTAAAAACCCAACATTATTTGTTGATTTTCTGCTACGGGAATTTTCAGTATTCCTTTTTATTTTTACAAAAATCATTATTATTAAAAAAATTTATTAATTTTAAAAAAACAAAACACTTATGAAAAAAACCCATTTATTCTGGTTTGCTATGCTAGCATTCCTTTTGTTGGGTTGTAGGAACGAAGACTTTTCAAACAGTCTTGCAGAGTCTAAAAGGGAAGAAGAATTCTTCCGGAACAACACCGAGGGCGCTGATTTTAAAAACGTCAACACCTCGTTGGTCTCCAGCACCATTTCCAAACTGAAGAACCTTAATGACAAGACTGATTTTATTTCAAAGCTTTCTGACAAAGACGGGCTGCCGGCCTAGAACTACATTGCCAAATCGAAAATCAAAACAGCCAATAAAGGTGGCGATGGCGGGCAGATCCTGATTGTTCCCCTGAAAGTGGAAGATGGTTTCCTCTCATCTTTGATGTACATCAAAAACGCAGATTCTTCAGATCCTACTGTCTACACGGTTACCAATGAACAGCTGAAAGATTTTGCTGAAAACAAAAGTATAGACAAGGACACTCGCGAAAGCATCTTGAGGACATTTATCTCTTTTGATAATGCGATGTTCGGGTCGAGACTATATTCTTCCATTCCCTCTGATCTCTTTGAAAATGTGCCTTTAAAAGAAAATCATGATCATAAAAGTTTTGTCATTGGGCAACATGATCCCACCCAGAATTTGGATATTGAGCAGTTCCTTGTTCGTAAATAAATTTTAAAAAAATGAAAAATATATTATTCTTAACAATATTTGTTATTTCGATGTCTTGTCAAGCGCAGGAATATCCATTAAAAACCGATTATACAGAAGTCCCGAATAATTCTTATCTAAAAGATATAAATAATGAACTACAAAATTTTATAGGGACATGGACTGGTTATTATTCTAATCAAAAAATTACATTATATATTTCTAAAGAGAATCATAAATTTTTTGAAGGTAGTATTACAAAATATTATCAAGATGTTTTATCTGTAAAATTTATTATTACAAATGGTAATATCATTTTACAGGATACCCAAAATATGTCTTTTCAACCAAATCAAATCAGACATTCTATTTATAGCCGATGGGCAGAAGATAATGGAAATACTTTACTATTATATTATGGGGGTACAAACTGTGGCGTCGGTTGGGGAGATATTTATCTGAAAAAGATAAATGCTACACAGATATCCTGGGAATACCTGCCTAATGATATCATCCTCGATAGTAGTACATGTCCGGCAGGAACAGACATTAATATCTATCTTCCGGAGACAAAGGATTTGATATTTACGAAACAATAGTTAACAAAGCATCAGCAATGGGGCTTTATGTTTTGAAAATTAATAGATTATCTAACTACAAAATAATACGATTGCACAGAGATTTAAAACATATCCATCGCATCTAATAATTCTTTGGAGAAATCTCAGAATGCCAATATGGGGATTAATTTCTTTATGGATAATCCCGGCGCTAAGTGGCAGGATTTTCTGAACCAAGTGGCAAATACACCCTGCGCCAAAACAAAAGCATTAATAGAGGGAGCTGATGTAAAACCTAAGCTAGAGCAGCTATACACCAAAGCAAAATCAATAGGCGGAGGTGAACTGGGCTTTATGATAAAAAATAATGGCACGCCTACTGATATGATACCTGGCGGTTGGTTCTCCATACGGAAATTATACCAGCACCAAAGGCGTGGAGGAATTATTCTTTTATATACTTGGTAAAATGGGGATAGAGAAAAGCCAGATGATCCTGCATCGGATAGATAAGAATGGAAATATTAATAATGTAACTCTTGGCACAGATGGGAAACCCAAAGATACTGCCTGCCAATAAATTTAAAATAAAACAATTATGAAACAAATAATATTATTAGTCACATTGGTAATGGGTTTGACGGCTTGCAACGCCCAAATCTATCCTCTGAATACCTTTTTCGAAGATGTTCCCAACTATTCTTATATGAAAGATCTGGATAATCTTTTGTCGCCTTATGTAGGTACCTACAAGGCTACCTATGACGGCAATGAGACCACATTATATATTACTAAAGAAGATAAAAAGCTTACCGATTATGGACCCAACGATAAAAAATATTACGAGGATGTTCTTCATATAAAATATACTGTAAAGAAAATATCGTCAGGCGTAATATTGCAGGACACTAGAAATCCTATAGACCCCAAAAGAAATAAAATTATAAGCATTGGAACTAATACATTAGACAATAATAGTGTAGAACTTATACATTTTGGAGGAGCTTGTGAGATTGGTGGTGGAAGTATAAAGCTAAGAAAGCCCTCTGCTAACCAGATCAGCTGGTCTTACTATCCGGACTCTTTACTTTTAAACGTAGCAGATTGCCCACTTAGCATAGACAGGAAGATCTATCTCCCGGATGTAGAGAATCTGATATTTATAAAGCAATAAATGATAAAAGCCTCAGCAATGGTGCTTTTTGGAACAAAATACCAGTTTTGCGCAGAAGTTCAGAAATTATCTGGTTATCAACGCCCTGATAAAATCTCAGAATGCCAATATGGGGATTAATTTCTTTATGGATAATCCCGGAGCTGCGTGGCAGGATTTTCTGAATATGGTGCAAAAGACGCCGTGTGAGAATATAAAAGCGCAGAGAGAATACGGTTTTCCAAAACAAAATAACAGATCTACAGGGAAAAACAGGTCTAAAGAAAGAGACAGGATACATCCAGAAGAACAGTGTCAATACTAAAGCTGTGCAAGATTTATTTAAACTGAAAGAATTAGACCACTGGTCATCAGCAAAAATTTATAATATTCCGGTTAAAACCCAATTTAAAATTAGTATTTTTATTGTCAAGAAATAGAATACTATAATTAACAAAAGCCTCAGCAATAGTGTTTTCCCACCATCACAATTTTAAAACATAAAGATTATACAATCAATGAAAATATTTTTACAAGCCATATTGATATGTTGTTTCATTTTTGCATCAGGGCAAAAACTAGTAATCTCTGGCAAAACTGCCAAATCTAAAACATTCCATTTTGATTTTTTAGTGTACTACAGTACAGAAATTGATGGCGAAACCCGGGAAGTTTTAGGTTACATCAACTCGAAAAATCAAAACTACGCCATGAAAATCATTAAATACAGCAACACAGATATCCGTGCAAAGCTGTATTCTGAAGATGATAAACAGACTTTTAATTTTAAAGTCAAAGAATCGATTTCTAACGGAGAAGTGAATTTTGATTTCACATATCAGGATTCATTTTATCTGGGTTACCAGCGATCTTATAATCAGCCTTATTCATTCACAAAAGTTGATGACAATACTTTAAGGCTTGATGTATATACCAACAAAAAACGTAAAAAAATATTGGAAAGTCATACGATGAAAATTGGACAGTACAGTGCTCAGCTTTATCCGGCATACCAGTTTTTTTTCGTGCATCACAGTGATTTGGGAGGCAAGATGAATTATCCGGAAAATATATTTGTTGAGGAAGCCGTGTATCTCTGCGAAGACGGAAAAAGAGGAAACGCAAAATTACAGGAAATAAGAAAAATTAATTTTGACTTGGCAATACCGTAAGCTATGATTTCGGCCACAAAACAACTTAAACCTTCAACATTCAGGATCATCAGCTCCATCGAGACCCTTCTGCAACAGGCATTTGCTATATCTCTATAAAGTTATATATTTAGGACACAGAAAATCAAGTTAAAATGTTCTTAACCGAATGTCCACGTGACGCCATGCAAGGCTGGGGAGAATTGATCCCGACGCAAACGAAAATAGATTATATCAACAGGCTGATGGATGTTGGTTTTGATGTGCTGGATTGCGGCAGCTTTGTAAACCCGAAAACAATGCCTCAAATGGCAGATTCCGGAACTGTACTGGACGAGATTGATAAATCACTTTCCAACACAAAACTTTCCGTAATTGTTGCCAATCTGAAAGGTGCAGAGAAAGCTTTGAGCCACGAACAGGTGGATATTTTGGGATTTCCATTTTCAATTTCCGAAACGTTCCAGCACAGAAACACAAATAAAAGCCGTGAAGAAGCTTTTACGGAGGTTGTAAAGATCCTGGAGTTGGCAAAATCTGAAAGCAGACAGCTCAATCTTTACTTCTCTATGGCCTTCGGAAATCCTTACGGTGAAAGCTGGAAATGGGAAGATGTGGATTTTTGGGCGAAACGTTTTCAGGAAATCGGAATCAAAGACATTTTACTTTCTGATACAACTGGCGTCGGTAATGTGGAGAAAATTTCGCTTCTGTTCAATAAGATTCCTTCGAAATACCCTGAGATTAATTTCGGAGCGCATTTCCATAATCGTTATGAGGATTCTTATATCAAACTGAAAGCGGCTTATGACGAAGGTTGCAGAAGATTTGACAGCGCCATCAAGGGCATTGGCGGTTGTCCGATGGCGAAGGATGATCTGGTTGGGAATATGCCGACGGAGAAAGTTTTTACCTTTATGTCCTCGGAAAAGTTGGATATCAAACAGAACCTTCTACATTTCGAAAGCGCTTACAATATGGCTAAAGATATTTTTCATTTCTAAATCGATGCTGAGAATATAAATAATATCATATTTATACAATAAAGACTATTCCAAATTTCTAATCCCGAAAAAATAGCGTAAATTTATTACAGAAAAAACAATTAAAAAACTATCGTTATGACTTCAAAAACTACTTACTTAGGCGACTTAAAAATTGAATCTGTTCACGAAGCTTCCGGCGACGTTTTCTCCACTTATGTACCATCTAATGACTTTACAGTTAGAGAGTATTTTTCTCCCACAGATATCTTTGCAACGGCATTGGCAGAGAGCGCATTTGCTTCCCTTGTTGTTTTGGGAAAAGATAGAAATGTAGATATTACAGGAGCCACTTGCGAACTAAAAAAAACGATGTACTTTGAGCCTAGAAGAATAGGTGAGATCTTCGCAGTATTCAAATTTCCTCATTCTTATACCGCAGAAGAGCAGGAATTTGTGGAGCACACGGTGAAAACAAGTCCTGTTTATCTCAGCTTGCATCCGGAAATCAAGAAAATACTTTTATTCGAATATAAAAACTAAAACAAAAAAATTCCTGCTCAAAAAATATATGCAGGAGTTTTTTTTTATAACATACCAAGTTCAAACTTGGCTTCTTCGCTCATCATCTCTTTGGTCCAGGTTGGCTCAAAGGTGAGTTCTATTTTAGCAGATTTTACGCCTTCTACGCCACGTACTTTATCTTCCACCTCTACCGGCAGCGTTTCTGCAACTGGACAATTTGGAGAGGTCAAAGTCATTATGACCAAGACGTCAGCGTCTTCCGAGATCTGTACATCATATACCAATCCCAACTCGTAAATATCCACAGGGATTTCCGGGTCATAAACAGATTTCAGTTCCTTGATAATTTCTTCACCTATATCTGCAATTTGATCGTCTGTCAATTTCATTTTAATCTAATCTTTTTAGTAAATCTTCCTGCCGCATACGCCGGAAAACGTTGGCCAAAGTTAAGACATCTTTTTCACAATAATGAATGATTCTGTCTATATCACCTTCTTTGTAGTATATATCGGCAACCATACTGCCATCGATGTCGTCTTTTGGTGTTGGTATTCCGAAAATGTGAGCCAGCAATTCCAAGGAAACATAACTTTTCCAGTCTCCGAATTTCCAGAGTTCCATCGTATCAATATGAGGGATTTCCCAAGGCTTTTTACCAAACATCTGAAAAGGCGTTGGCGGTTGGATCCCGTGAACCAAAAGTCGTCTTGCAATGTAAGGAAAATCGAATTCTTTCCCATTGTGCGCACAAAGGATCACGTTGTTCATCCTGGGAACATTGAACAATTCACAGAATTCTATTAATAAACTTTTCTCTTCTCCTGAGAATGTTTTGATTTTGAGCTTTCCAGAATTGCTATCAATCATCCCGATGGAAATACAAATAATCATTCCGAATTCTGCCATGATTCCAGCACGTTGCTCATAGAATTCAGAAGCCTCTACCTCGTCCTTCCTTTGAGATTTGGTTTTCTTATCCCATAGATATTGACTGGTAGGGTCAAGGTTAATCCAGGAGTCAATTTGGGGAACGGTTTCTATATCCAGAAAAAGAACATTTTCAATGGGAAGTTTGTGGATCATCTGTATTTTGTTTCTATAAAATTAATAAAAAAAACCCAACATCTCTGCTGGGTTTTATATGTTCTAGACTAAAATGCTTAGAAAGGATATTCGTAAATCTCTGATTCGTGGAAGAATGGATTTCCTGTCGGCATCAGTTTCAGTTTTGACAAAGCTGTCATCACTGCAAAAACAAATAGACCAACTACGAAAATGAATGCACCTAGTACCAAGAATAGCATTGAAATGTTATTCCAGTAAGGGCCAACTGTTCCTGGCATTACCATATTGAAGTAATCTACAGCGTGACCAAAGATGACCACACAAGCCATAAACGTCACCACTTTGTAATTTCTCTTGATACTACTGCTTACTAAAACCAATAGTGGCACAAGGAAATTGATCACAAGCATAGGCAAGAATGTCGGTTTGTAATACTCGAATCTACCGAAGAAGTAATTGATCTCTTCAGGAATGTTCGCATACCAATACAACATAAACTGACAGAACCATAGGTAACTCCATAGCATACTTGTTGCAAATAAAAATTTACCAAGATCGTGAAGGTGGTTGTTATTGAACTGAGGATAAACCCCTTTTTTCTTGATGTAAACACTCACCAAAATGATACAGGCCACTGCAGTTGACAAACAACTTACCATAGAATACCAGATGTAAAGTGTAGAATACCAGTGTGGATCAATAGACATCAACCAATCCCAAGCCCAAGCGGCAGATGCAAACCCGAAGAATGCGATATAGCCGACGTTCCAGCTGTATAAACTAGCATATATCTTTCGGTCTCCTTTGTTCTCATCTACTTTCTTAGAAATACTTTTCAGTTTCCATACAAAGAATGAAGCTCCTAATGTATAAATCAAAGTTCTAATGAAGTAAAAAGGAATATTAAGGAATTTTGATTTTTCGTATAAAATCACATCAAATTCCGGCGAATTGGGATCAGTAAGATTCGGATCCATCCAATGGAACAAATGACCTTGATGTGTAATATTCAGAATGGTAATAATAATCAGCAGTGCGCCTCCATAAGGAATGAAAGAAGCAACGGCTTCCATAACTCTTGTTACAATAATAGACCAACCTGCGTGAGCCGCGTGCTGAATACTATAAAAGAACAATGCACAACAGCTGATTCCGAAGAAGAATACTGCAAATGTATGAATTGCTGCCAAAGGCTGATTATGGATCTGGTGTTTTGCGTGCTCCAAATGTGCATTTTGATCCTGAGGACCAACCAACTCACTAGAATGAGAAGGCGTATCGTGTCCTTTGGAATGAACAGACTCCATCCAATGTGAAATTGCCGTATCATCCAATCCGTGGTTAAGAGCATAACCAATCCCGAATAAAACAACTCCTACAACAATGAGTATGATAGAATACAATTTTAATTTAGGTGAAAAACTATACATTTTTTTCTTTTTTTATTTAGCATTGGTTTTAGCTTCCGGTGCAGTTGCAGTAGAAGTTTTTTCTGTCGTAGCTGTAGCAGTTGCTGCTGGAGTTGCCGTCTTGGCGAGACTTGGCGCTTTAAATGCATTATAAACATACAATGCCACTCTCCATCTGTCTCCTACATTAAGTTGTCCTGCATAAGATCCCATCGCGTTTCTACCATTAGTCAATACGTAATGAATAGATCCTATGGTGATATCTCTGTCTGCGTATGCAGGAACGCCCGCATAAGCTCCGCTTTTGACGATGGGCCCTTGTCCGTCACCACCAGTACCATGACAAGCTGAACAAGTGTGATCAAACAACACTTTACCTCTTGCCAAATCTTTTTCAAAATTTTCGGCTTTCAGAGGAGAAGCTGTGATCAATCTGGATGCATCGTAGCCTGCATTATACTCGTCAACATTTTTTGGTAAGGTCTCTTCGCTGATAACTCCATCTCTGTTCTGAGGCACTGTCCCTACTATAGGCGACAAACCTGTTTCACCATTTCTGGAAGCAAATGCAGGGATTTCATTTTCGTGATCAGAGTATGCATCTTTAGCTTTCATCAAAGGATCATAAGCTACAGGAAAATACATATCTGGAAAATATACCAAAGGTGGATTATCTTTTGGACCACCGCAAGAATTTAGTAAAACAGTAGTTAAACCAAAGATCGCCGTCAATTTTAATATATTATTCTTCATCTTAAGCATCTTTAACTGTTATTTCTTCAACACCTGTATCAATTAACAGTTGTTTTATCGTATCAACATCATCAGAAACAAACTCCATCATGAATTTGTCATCAGTCGTTCTTGGATCTGGATTCTGAGGTTTTGCGCCTGGATACATCTTATTTCTAATAAGGAAAGTAAGAGACATCAAGTGAGCTGAACAGAATACCATCAATTCAAACATTGGATCTACGAAGGCCGGCATATTGTGAACCCAGTCAAATGCAGGCTTACCTCCAATGTTCTGCGGCCAGTCGTGGTTCATAATCCAAGCGGTTAAAGTAATACCGATCGTCACTCCATAACAAGCATAGATGAATGCTGCGTCTGAGATTCTGGTTTTCTTTAATCCAAGTGCTTTATCTAGTCCGTGAACAGGAAACGGTGTATACACTTCGTTTATACTGATTCCTTTATCCGTAAAGGCTTTAACGCCGTGCATCAAATCATCGTCGTCGCCGTAAAGTCCATATATAATTTTAGTGGTGCTCATCTCCTTCTTTTGCTTTATAAGTTTCACCGGAAATTTTCAAAATACTTTTCAATTCTGCTTGTGCAATTACAGGGAATGTTCTTGCGTACAATAAGAATAATACTGAGAAGAAACCAATCGTTCCTAGATATACCCCAACATCAATAATGGTTGGTTTAAACATTGTCCAAGAAGATGGTAAATAATCTCTTGACAAGTTAATTACTATAATGTCAAAACGCTCAAACCACATCCCTATATTAATGATCAATGCAATGATGAATGTCCAGAAAATATTAGTTCTCACTTTCTTAAACCAGAATGCTGCAGGAACCACTAAGTTACAAATAATCAATGCCCAGAAAGCCCACCAGTAAGGACCTGTTGCCGCTCCTGGAGATAGATAAGTAAAATCTTCATATCTAGATCCGGAATACCAACCGATAAAATATTCTGTCGCATAAGCTACCGTTACCATTCCGCCAGTTACGACAATGACGATGTTCATAATTTCGATATGATACATAGTAATATAGTCTTCTAAGTGGCACACTTTTCTAGCGACCAACAGTAGCGTCTGTACCATTGCAAATCCAGAGAAGATAGCTCCTGCTACGAAATATGGTGGATAAATGGTTGAGTGCCATCCTTTGATGACCGATGTTGCAAAGTCAAATGATACCGTGGTGTGTACCGAGAATACTAGTGGTGTCGCAAGCCCTGCTAGAACCAAAGATAACTCTTCGAATCTCTGCCAGTGTTTTGCTTTACCACCCCAACCAAATGCCAGGATCGTATAGATTTTTTTATTGAAAGGCGTTTTTGCTCTGTCTCTGATCATTGCAAAGTCAGGAATCAATCCCATAAACCAGAATACAACCGAAACTGAGAAATAGGTAGAGATCGCAAATACGTCCCATAGCAATGGTGAGTTAAAGTTCACCCAAAGCGAACCAAATTGATTGGGCAATGGGAACACCCAATAGCCAACCCAAACTCTACCCATGTGGATGACCGGGAAGATAGCCGCCTGACAAACCGCGAAGATCGTCATCGCTTCTGCAGAACGGTTGACAGACATTCTCCATCGCTGTCTGAATAATAACAGTACGGCAGAGATCAAGGTTCCGGCGTGACCGATACCTACCCACCAAACGAAATTGGTAATATCCCAACCCCAGTTAATGGTTCTGTTTAGTCCCCATGCACCGATACCGGTTCCGATGGTGTATGCAATACAACCAAATCCGTAAACAAACAGAACTAAAGCGGCATACAATGATGCCCACCATAATTTACCTGCGCGTTCTTCGATAGGTCTTGCGATATCCTCTGTGATATCGTGATAAGTCTTGTGACCAATAATTAAAGGTTCCCTTATCGGAGCTTCGTAATGTCCTGACATTTTTTACCTATTTATTATTTAAACTTTCTTTTCTGTTTCTAATTTTTGTATGATAGAACACGTTAGGTTTTGTACCAATTTCTTCTAACAATACGTATTTTCTGTTGCTGTTGAATAAGCTGCGAACTTCTGAAGCTACATCATTCATATCTCCAAACTTCATAGAACCCGTAGAACAAGCTTTAGAACAAGCAGTCTGGAACTCTCCGTCTGCGATCTTTCTGCCGTCTTTTTTAGCTTCAAGAATGGTAGTCTGAGTCAGTTGGATACACATAGAGCATTTCTCCATTACCCCTCTCGTTCTCGTAACTACGTCTGGGTTAAGAACCATTCTCCCTAGATCATTATTCATATTGAAGTCAAATCTATCATTCAACGCATAATTGAACCAGTTGAATCTTCTTACTTTATAAGGACAGTTGTTCGCACAATATCTTGTACCGATACATCTGTTGTAAGCCATTTGGTTTTGACCTTGCTTACCGTGTGATGTTGCAGCAACAGGACAAACAGTTTCACAAGGAGCGTGGTTACAGTGCTGACACATGACCGGTTGGAAGATCACATCCGGATTATCCGCAGGGTGATTCAAAATACCTTCCGTGAAAGGCCCACCGTATAGTTGAGCAGCATTCAGACCTCTGTCTATTTGCTCTTTGGTTTCAATTTTCTCGATTGCAGAATAGTAACGGTCAATTCTCAACCAGTACATATCTCTCGACATTCTAATCTCCTCTTTACCAACAACTGCAACGTTGTTTTCTGCCTGGCAAGCTACGACGCATGCGCCACAACCAGTACAAGAGTTAAGATCAACTGATAAGTTAAAGTGAGGCCCATCATTATCATCAAAAGAATCCCAAAGATCGACTTTATTCAAAGGAAGTTCGCCTCCAATCGTGTGCATTGCCAAAGGCTTGTTCCACTCATCTGTAGGTTTGTTGATAAAATCTTCCAAAGAAACTTCTTTAGCGATCTCGTAACGACCCATCAATGTGTTTTGAAGCTGCATTCCTGCAAACTCATAATCTTCTCCGCTTTTTTCAATCTTTACATTCGTAAGAACTGTATTGTAACCATCGAATATTGGATACGCATTAACACCTGTTTCGGCCACTTTTCCTGAATTTTTCTTACCATAACCTAAAGCCAGACCCAGAGATCCTTCAGCTTGTCCAGGCTGGATAAATACAGGCACATCCTTCAACGTCACCCCATTTACAGTTAAGCTAACCAAATCACCGTCCAACTGCATTCTTGCATTAAGGCTATTTTCTAGACCTAGAGCTTCTGCATCTTTTGGAGAGATGGTCAGGTAATTATCCCAAGACAATCTGGAGATTGGATCCGGAAGTTCCATCAACCAAGGGTTGTTAGATTGTGTTCCGTCACCTATGGCCGGTTTTGTATAAAGTTGTAATTCTAATTGGCCAGGTTTGAAAGCTGATAATTCTGCAATCGCCTGAGCTGCATTTCCACCTGCATAACTCAATCCTGTAGAAAGACCGCCAGTGGTGAATCCGTTGTAAAGAGTCTTATTGAAAGATTTCCCTTCGTTAAGCGTTACAGCGTTTGCTTTAAGATAATTGTAGTAATTATTAGAAGGACTGTTTTTACCATTGATCCAAACCAGCAGAGAATCTTCTACCTGTCTTGAGGTGTAAATCTTCTGAATCGTAGGCTGCATCAAAGAGTAAGCTCCAGTTTCAGGCGTTATATCGCCCCAAGATTCTAGCCAGTGTGTAAAAGGAATGACTGCTTTGGAAGCTTTATAAATCTCATTTTTCTTATCTGTAATAGCAACAGAATAAGGAACTTTAGAAATTGCTGCTTTCAGAGCTTCTCCTTTTGCGTGAGAATAGATTGGGTTGACATTATTAGAAATAAGAACGCCCACTTGTCCGCCATTCAACCAAGAAAGAAACTCGTTGAATCTTGCGTTGTCATATTCTTTAAGGAAATTAGCTTTACCTGTGAAAGCTTTAGATCCCAATTTTTGATTGATTAAATGAGCAAGAACGTAAGCCGCTTTTGAACCATCAGCCAATACCACAGCGTTGCTGCCTTTTGCCTGAAGTTCTTTTACGATTTCGGAAGCTGTTTTATCAGCAGTTCCACCGTTCAGTCCATTATAAACTTCTACCAAAGTTTTGAAAACGGCACTTGGTTTCAATCTGAATCTTGAATCAGCATTGGCACCCGTCAAACTCAAGTTAGACTCTACCTGGATGTGTCTCAACATATCAGGACCGGGTTTTCTTGCTTTAGCGTAAGATACTTCTAAACTCGAAGCATTGTAATCGCCTAAGAAATCGGCCTGGAAAGAGACGACTAACTGAGAAGCGCTAAGATCAATTACCGGCAATGCTCTCTGTCCGAAAACTTCCTGAGCTGCGTCTAATGCTGCAGCATAAGGAATAGCATCATACGTAATAAGTTCTGCAGACGGATATTTTGTTTTAAAATCTCCGAACAACTTTTTAAAAGTTGGACTTGGGAAAGAGTGCGACAATACCACGATCTTTTTACCATTTGCCTGAGACTCTGCTAAGCCTTTCAGCACAAAATCATCTACTTTATTAAAATCTGTCTGCTCCTCTCCGTTCAAAGCTGGAGCTTTCACTTTATCATTATCATAAAGAGAAAGGACACTCGCCTGCGCTCTTGCATTGGTAGTTCCAAGAGAACCTGCCGCCGGATTGGGCTCGATTTTAATAGGACGACCTTCTCTGGTTTTTACTAAAACACTGGAGAAATCAAATCCATCAAAATAGGAAGATGCGTAATAATTTGGAATACCCGGGATGATATCATGCGGTTTTACCACATAAGGGATCGTTTTGATCACCGGAGCTTCACAAGCTGCCAATGTAACGGCAGCGGTAGAGAAACCTAATAATTTAAGAAAATCTCTACGAGAAGTTCCTGAATGATGTTCAGCGTCTCCTAAGAATTCATCTACCGGAATTTCATTCTGAAATTCTTTCAGCGCCAACTTCCCGTTCAGGGTTGGATCTTTTAGTTCGTGAATACTTCTGAATTGTATTTTATTTGAAGCCATTTATACTTCTAATTTTTGATATTAATAATGACATTTACCACACTCAAGACCTCCAATTGCATCTACAGTGATCTTACTTCCTTCACCATATTGTTTTTTCAACTTATCATGCAGATTTTTGAAGTATTCTTTATTATAACCGTTATTCATATCTACTTCTGTAGTTCTGTGACACTCTATACACCATCCCATTGTGAAGTTGTTTGCCATCTGCACGACATTCATAGTATCGATTTTTCCGTGACAAGCTTTACAAACAACATCTATCTTATTAGCGGCGTCTTTTTGCTTCGCATTGAATCCATTGATGATCGCCTGCTCACCTGCTACAACGTGCTGCGCGTGATTGAAGTAAACAAAATCCGGCATATTGTGGATTCTTGTCCACTCTACAGGTTCTGTTTTACCGGTGTAAGCCTGCTTATCCTCATCCCATCCTACATGCTGATAGATCTTTTTGATCTCCCCTGTATAGAACTCTCTGTCTTTTCCTGGCTCGATGTATTTCCCTTTGTATTCGGAAATAGATCTGTGACAGTTCATACAAACATTAAGAGAAGGGATCTCAGAAACCTTACCATATTTTGCACTTGAGTGGCAGAGTTGACAGTCGATTTTATTTTCACCTGCGTGTATCTTGTGAGAGAAATAGATAGGCTGTTCTGGTGCATATCCTTTGTAAACACCTATCCACATCAACCAGTTCCAAACACCATAAACTGCAAATAATGCCAGAAGACCAACCAATCCTTTTCCAACAAAGCTGTATTTTTCATACAGTGCGGAGAAAGAAGTCACTCTTGTAGAATTAAGTTCTGACAATTCCGGTGTCTGTTGTATTTTAACCAACTGACGGATCTTGATCAACAGCCAGAACAACAAACCTGCAATCGCAATCAATGCTGCAATGACAATTTTGGAATTCAACTGCTGTGCTTTTTGAGCTTCGATAGACGCGGTGTCATCCGTTGCGCCCGCTGCTGCTTTATCGTCAGCTGCTGGTTCCTCTTTTGGCGGATCAGTCGTATATGCTAAGATATCATCAATATCAGCATCCGAAAGTTTCCCTTCGAAAACCTGCATCGCAACCTTTCCATTTTCTTCATAGATCTTGTTTGCGTAAGCATCGCCAGATGCTCTAAGCTTCTCGTTATTGCTGATCCATTTGTGCAGCCAGTCGGTATCTTGACCATCTTTTTTGACTTTTTCAACAACACCGCCCAGTGCAGGTCCTACCACTTTCTTATCCAACGCGTGACAAGCAGTACAGTTAGCCTTAAAGAGCTCCTGTCCTTTTTTCGGATCGCCTTGTGCATAAACGGAAGCGCCGGTTGATAACAATAAACTAATTGCTATCAGACCCTTTTTGTAATGCTTTCTCCAACTAATCATTTATATAATCTTGGGTTAGTAAATTCTATTGAGTAACTAGATTCAATTCCGCAAAAATAGCACTTTAACAAAAATTAAGACGACCTTATCGGGTGGTTTTTGTCAAATCTAATTAATTTGTAACTGTTCTAAATAAGAGCGTTTGTGTTTCCATCAATTTATTTTAAATTTGCTGAAAATAAATATTAAATGAACAATCTCCTCAAGCTTTTCATCATCGCAACCGTATTCTCTTTTTACCAAATTGATGCTCAATACATTGTGAAGAAAGACACCCTCACAGGAACAGAGCTTTCCTTCTCTTTGGATGAGCGTATAAACGATGCTTTGGAAAAAGTAGAAGGCCATTGTAACCGCTCTACGCACACGACTGTAAAGGCACCGCCAAAAATTCTAGTCGCCAACAGAGAGCTCACAAATGCCGAAATCTGTAGAAAAAACCCTAAAATCATGGGCTATAAAATACAGGTTGTCGTGGTTAAAAGCAATGAACAGGCTACGAAGATCAGCACAGAGTTCAGAAATAATTTCCGAAATCTGAAAGTGGAGAAAGATGCTTCATTGAGACCAAATTACAAGATATTGGCCGGAAGTTACTTTTCAAAACAAAGCGCCGCCGACGATCTCAGAAATATAAAAAGGCTTTACCCATCGGCAATGGTCATACCATACGCTGTGTTTTGTGTAGAAGCAAAATAAATCAAATAGAGAGACAATACCTTTAGATTCTGAAGGTATTTTTATTGGTAATAAGTTTCCAAGAATTGATAAAATTCACGCAATCTGTAAAAATTATTAAAGGCAAGATAAACCGTCAGGATCATCAAGGTTCCAAATAGAAAACTCAATAGTAAAGTCTTCTCTTTGAAGCTGAAAAACAGCCATCCGATCAATAGCGGGAAGACAAAAACAAAATGCCCTCCATAGATGTAAGAGGTGTGAAGCCCAAACTTCAAGACACAATGGATGATGATATCCACGAAAAAAGAAATCACCAAGACCCAAACCAATTTGTTCTTGTAGTTGTTGAAAACGCTCCAGATGATCATTATTAAAATGATCCCGATAAAGAGGTAAGGCACAACGGACGAATAAACATCCATAAACAAAGCTTTGTAGTAAAAGGTCTCGTTTTTATTGTGATAATCTCTGATCTCGTAATTGGAAAACAATATATTACCTCCGAAAAACCAAGAACAGACCATGTCCCAAAGCGGCGTGACTTTTGGTTTGGAAAATTTATCATACTGTTCTTCTGTCTTATTTAAGAAATTCTGAACATTAAAATCCAATCTCAGCAGAAACAGAAAAGCAAACACACCCACAGAAACACCTATTTTCGCAACAGCCATTCCTATCTTTTTCCAGTCCCAGAAGATTTTTTTTTCAAACAAAAACGGGATATACACTTTGACGATATTCGTGATCGTCAAACCACCGATGAAAACAGAACCCAGAATGCTTGCTCCAAATGACATCGATTTCTCTTCCTGGATTTTTCTCGCCGAATAATAGTTGAAAAGCGACAGGAAAAGCAAAGTATAGGTATAAGTTTCCGGCGTGAAAGACAAGAGAATATTAGTCACAAACAATCCATAAAAAAACAAAATCAACAAACTGATTTTCAGTGGAATCCTGATGATATTATTAAGATATTTGAAAATCTGAATATTGGCTAAACTGACAATAAAAGTTGATAATAAAGCCAAAACCAAACGGAAAGTGGCATTGTAATGATTTCCGGAAACAAACAAGGCAAAATCCCTGATCTGATCAAAGAAATAATTGGACAAAGGATGTCTCTCAAAACCACCGCCAGTCTGGATAATGGCTCTGTTATCGAAACTGAAATAACCATCCCACGGGATTCTGTCGTCATAGATAATACTGAAATTCTCTGCGATGTACCACGCATTGGCGCCGTAAACGATCACAAAAAAGAGAAAAATAAAACCTTCAGTCTTGGTAGAAGGAAAAACGATTTTCAGAAAGGATAAAAATTTGTTCAGCAGTTTCAAACTTGAGATATTTTTGCAAAAATAGAGTTTAAACTTAAATACGGAAATCTATTTCGAATCAAAAAAAACCATCAGAGCAGGAAAAAGCTCCGATGACAAAGCAAAAAGGATCGTTTGGCCAGTAACCGACTACGAACTGCAAGACAACTGACTGCTTCCGGTCTGGTTATCATACATGGATGGTCGTTTCTGATTGAATTCCGGATATAGGTTTTCGTAAGGATTTTCCAAGGCTTTTTTCAGTTTGAAGAACATCTCATAGTTCCCGTTTTCCGCCTCCTGAATGGCTTCGAACAAGAGATAATTTCTGAGGATGAATTTCGGGTTGGTTTTGGACATCCGTTCCAGAGATTCGGGTTCTGAGATTTTATTTTTGAGTTTTCTTGCCTGGTATTTTTTGATGAAATCTGATAATTTTCCCAGTTCACTTTCATTTAGGTGATGATAAAAAGCATCTTTGAAATCTTCTGTTTTGATTTCAGAAATTGGCTTCTCCAGCTTTTGAAAAAACAGCGTATAATCCAGTCGGAGATCCTGCATCATCTGCTGCCATTCTGTAAAAAACTTTTCATCTTCCTTCAAAACCTCATCGAAACCAAATTTATCTGCCAACATTTTGTCGTGCTTCACCCAGAATTGCTTTCCAAAATCATCCAGAATTTTCTCCAAAACCTCAGCGTCATCAATTAAAGGAAAAATAGCGTTGGCTAAAGTTGCCAAATTCCAATGCGAAATCTGACCTTGTTTACCAAAAGCATAACGTCTCCCCGGCAAATCCGTTGTGTTTGGTGTAAATTCCAGATCGTAACCATCCATCATAGAAAACGGGCCATAATCGATTGTCAAACCAAGAACTGACATATTATCGGTATTCATCACACCGTGAACGAATCCGACACGGTACCAATCGATAATCATTTTTAGAGTTCTGTCACAAATAGCCTGAAACCAATCGATGTATTTTTCAGAATTATTTTCTGACGAAACTTCCGGAAAGAAATTTTTGATGGTGTAATCTGCCAACTCCTTTAAAAGATCATCCTGTTTTCTGGCAGACAACAATTCAAAATGTCCAAATCTGAGAAAAGATTCGGCGGTTCTCACCACAACTGCACCTTGCTCTTTCTGGGGATTCCCGGAATATTGGATATCGCGGATCACCTCTTCGCCTGTTTTCGAAAGGCTCAACGCTCTTGTAGTAGGAACTCCGAGATGAAACATCGCTTCACTCATCAGATACTCCCTAATTGACGATCTTAAAACCGCTCTGCCATCGGCATTTCTGGAATAGGGTGTTGCGCCGGCTCCTTTCCACTGGATTTCGGTTTGTTGATTTTCATTAATGATTTCGCCAGCATAAATTGCTCTTCCGTCACCCAACTGTCCGGCCCAATTCCCAAACTGATGTCCGGCATAAGCTGTGGCATAACTGCTTACGTGATCAGGAAGATCCTGGGCAGCAAGGAAAGCCCGATCATCTTCAAGTCGACCAAGTCCAATCTCTTCTGCTAAATTTTCATTAAAATCAATTAATTCTGCACCTGTAAACTCGGCAGGTTTTACGGAACAAAAGAGCACGTCCGGCGTTTGTCTCTGCATTGTATTTCCTGATAAGTCGCCAGGAAATAATGCCGTCCATTTTTGGGTAATGAGATTGAGTTTCATCTGTATAAAAAACCCACATCTGAAATGTGGGTTATATGTTTTATTTGTTAAAATCTATATCTTCTCCGGAATTAAGAGTTTCATTGGAACGATCATCTTTCTTCACGGGTTTTTCGGGAACAACCTGCGTCGGATTTTTGAGCTCATCAATGGATTGTAATCCACCTTCATCACCATAACCATTTCTCAGGTTATTAAGATCCGAGCAGCTTCCTGTCCAGTTGGCTGGCTTGATAAATTTATCCTCCATAAGAATATTCAAAGCTTTGTCTGCAAAGACTTTCTTCATAAAAATAGCCCATATTGGAAGACCCATTTTTGCACCTTGTCCTTCTCCTGTACTCCAAAAGTGGGTGGCTCTGTCTTCCCAGCCTACCCAAACGCCGGTTGCCAGTTTCGGAACGATTCCCATAAACCAACCGTCGGAGTTGTTTTGCGTGGTTCCTGTTTTACCAGCGATTTCTGTAGTCGCGGGAATACCACGTCTTCTTAGTTCACCGGAAGCGGTCCCGAATTCTGCTACACCCTTCATCAGATCGATCATTGTGTAGGCATACATCTCGTTCATCACTTCTTTTACGACAGGTTTCACTTCTTTGATGACACGGCCGTTGGCATCCTCAATTCTCCAAATCATTTCAGGTTTTGTATAATTCCCGAAGTTGGCAAAAGTACTGTAAGCACCCAACATTTCGTAAATTGTAATATCTGAAGTTCCTAATGCCATTGGCAAACTGGTGGAAATATCCGTTGTCACGCCAAGATCTCTTGCAGTTTGAATCACATTCTGCGTGCCTGACATCTCTGCCAAACGCAATGCTACAGGGTTTTGCGATTGTGCTAGAGCATTTTTCAGTGTGAGAGATCCGCCCCTACCAGGAACGTGGTAAGACCCTTTGTTAAAACTTGCATTAGAAACTGTAGAACAAGGCGTCATCCCAAGGTGCATAATTGCCGTGGCGTAAACAAACGGTTTGAAGGTAGATCCTACCTGACGTTTCCCTTGTTTTACGTGATCATACTGGAAATGTTGCCAATCTATACCGCCAACCCAGGCTTTGATGTCGCCTGTTGCAGGCTCCATAGACATCAAACCAGCTTGTGCAATTTGCTTATGATAACGGATAGAATCCCAAGGTGACATTTCCACCTCTTCTTCTCCTTGCCAGGTAAATCTGGACATTTTCACAGGTTTTTGGAAATCTATCAAGATAGAATCTTCTGACATGCCTTCCGCTTTGAGTTGTTTATACCTTCCGGTTCTTCTCACAGAAGACATCATCAATGAATTGATCTGTGTTTTATTGATCAAATAATATGGCCGGTTTGGATTCCGTCTCATCTCGCCATCAAAACTTCTTTGTAAATCAGTAAGATGTTCTTTGATGGCCTCTTCTGCATATCTCTGCATTCTGGAATCTAAGGTCACATAGATCTTCAGACCATTTTTGTACAGATTCAGTTCTTTTCCTGTTTCTTTCTCGTATGCGTCCAGATATTGCGAAATTTCTTTTCTCAGATAAAATTTGTAGTACGAAGAAAAGCCGTCTTCCACAGTTTTTATCTCGTGAAAATCCACCACTACAGGCGTAGATACCGCTTTTTCATAAGTGGAATTATCTATATAGCCTGTATCAAGCATTTGTTTCAGAACGACGTCTCTGCGGACTTTCGCTCTTTCAGGATTTCGGTAAGGATTGTTTCTTCTCGGCGCTTCCAGCATGGCCACGAATGTTGCAGCCTCCGGGAGCGTTAATTGATTGGTTGATTTGTTAAAATAAACTCTGGATGCCATTTCGATCCCTTTCGCATTGAAAAGGAAATCCATTTTATTAAAGTATAAGGCGACGATTTCTTCCTTCGTATACCGCTTCTCTAAGCTGACAGCAACGCTCCATTCCTTCAATTTCTGGAAGGCTCTTTCTATTTTGTTTTGAGATGCATTTCCCGTAAACAATAGTTTCGCCAGCTGCTGAGTGATTGTAGATCCTCCTCCTCTTTCTCCTCCAAAACGGATGGCTCTCAGAATAGATTTAAGATCAATCCCAGAATGTTCCTTAAAACGCTCATCTTCCTTCGCTTGTAAAGCATACACCAGAAAAGGTGGTAACTGTTTGTAGGTTACCGGCTTGGTCTTTTCTTTTTCAAATTTTCCTAATAGAACATTATCCGAAGAATAGATCTCCGATGCGACGTAGATATCAGGGTTTTCCAGTTCTTTCACATCCGGCATATCGCCAACAAAACCTTGGGAAACAGCGAAAAATAATCCAGAAATCCCTAACACAACGGCAAAGAAGGCGAACCAAATGATTTTGATCCATTTTCTGATTCCGGATTTTGCTTTTTTCTTGTCTGGCAGAGGAAAAGTTTTATGTTCAGTTTTCTTATTTTCCATTAATAAATGATGGCTTTAAGTTTTGAATTTTAATTCCTATATCTTCTATTCCTGGTAATGTATTTCTTCTCATTGCCTGAACAACTTTGATGGAATACTTACCGTTTTGCGGAAACTTGTAATTGAGTTTGTATTGAAAGATCGTCTCTTTGGTATCGCCAAAACCTGTCCCGATCCATTCACCATTTGGTTTTGCCAAGACAAAGTTAAGTGTATCAGTTGAGATCTTCTTTTTGTGATGTTCTACACTTGCGATCAGCCTCAGATTACTGTAAGGATAATCATTATTATTCCGAACAACCAACATCAGATTCTTTTGATTCTGAGCATCTTTAACATCAAAATCAAATGTTTGAACGTCTTTTTTTTTCCACTGATTATTGATGTCGTTTACCAAAACTTTTTCATTTTCGTTTTGACAAGAAATCACAGATAAGAATAATATAAAAACAACGATTGATTTAAGCATTACCTTCATTTTTCGGCGGAAATTTCTTTTTCGGTTTTTTGAACGGTTTTTTAGGTGTTTTATTTTCCGAAGATGGAAGATCTGTCGTCTGCACCTTTGGTGCTACAGTTTTGTTCTCTGCAGATTTTTGCTCACTCTGACGGTTTCTGTTGTCTCCTTGTCTTGGATTTCTGTTGCCTGCTGGCTGATTATCCCTTGACTGGGCTTTCGGGGCTGCACTTTTGTCCGCAGGTTTCTGCTCATTTGTACGATTTCTGCTATCAGCCTGTCGTGGGGTTTTATTGTCAGATTGCGGTCTGGCTGTTCTGTTTTCCTGCTGCTTCGGATTTTTGTCTCTGTTATTGTTGTTTGGCCTTGGTTTTCGGTTCTTTTTCTCGAAACGATCTACACTGTTTTCTTGGATCAGATCCGAAGTCACCATTTTGTTCTCAACGACTTTCAAATCTTCCAAAGCCTGCGATTTTTCGCCTTTTTTATTGATGGCAATCATTTTTTGGACATCGTAGATATCAATATCATACCACGCCATTGAGTTTTCTACATACGCAAACCACATTTTCTTTTTGAACACATCTATTTTGATGCAGAATGCTCTGCCTTTTTCTGTATTAAGAACGGTGCTGGATGAAGGAAAATCCTTCAAAACATCAAGGTAAGTGTCTAGTTCATAATTAAGACAACATTTCAGTTTTCCGCATTGCCCTGCCAATTTTTGAGGGTTGATACTCAACTGTTGGTATCTGGCTGCGTTGGTATTCACCGACCGGAAATCTGTCAACCAAGTAGAACAGCAAAGTTCTCTACCACAAGAACCAATACCTCCAACTTTTGCAGATTCCTGACGGAATCCTATCTGCTTCATATCGATCTTAGTTCTGAAAACAGAAGCATACTCTTTGATCAAGATACGGAAATCGATTCTGTTGTCCGCCGTGTAATAGAACGTGACCTTGGAACCATCTCCTTGGTATTCTACATCTGTAATTTTCATCTCAAGTTTCAATCCATAAGCAATTTTACGGGCATCTACTTTAATTGCATTCTCCTTGTTCCGAAGGTCTTGCCAAGTTTCTATATCCTTTTGATTGGCAAGTCTATACACCTTTTGCAGGCTGTCTATATGTACATTTTTCTTCTTCATCTGGATTTTAACCAGTTCTCCTGAAAGACTTACTACACCTATATCGTGACCCGGGCTTGATTCTACAGCAATGATACTTCCTATATGTAAAGGCAGGTTGTTGACGTTTCTATAATATAATTTACGTTCGTTTTTAAAACGAACTTCCACATATTCTGAACTTTTTGATCCCGATGGATTAACGTCGGAAAGCCAGTCAAAAACACTTAATTTATAACTATTGCCACAAGTATCTACACTACTGCACCCACTGGCACTCTTCGTACCGCAAGAGTGGGAAGAATCGCCGGATGTTTTACATCCACAACTCATATTTTAATTTTTTTATGTCTGATTGCAAAGTTAATATAAATTTTATTTAAGCTTGCTGATTATATCTTTTAAAAATACTTTTTTATTAATTTTTGGTTGATATAGCATTAACATTGATAAATAACACCGAATATATTAAAATATTTATCATATACTCAAAATGAAAAGACTCATTTTATTATGGTTTACATTGCTTCGTTTAAAATTAAACTACGTCAAAAAAAAACCAAAATTAAGCAATAAAATCTTGATAATCAATACAATAAGAAATAAAAATGATTAAACAACTATTCTAAGAATAGCAATGTTTAACATTTTTTATGTTTTTTCGTCATTGTTATTAAAATAATTATAAATTTGGAACATTAATAATAATCATTATGAAAAGAATTTTAATGACCATGGCTTTAACAGCCGGTGTAATGGCATACGCAGGAGGATTCCGAGTATCACTTCAGGGCGTTAAGCAGCTAGCGATGGCTCATACCAGCGCTCATGCAGAAGATGCAAGTGTGGCGTTCTTCAATCCTGCGGGTATTTCTTTTATCCCTGCAAAACTCAGTGTTGCAGCAGGAGGTTTTGGAGTTTCTAATAAAATAAGTTTCCAGAACACCAGTAGTTTGCAGCAAACAGATACGGACAATCCACTAGGAACACCTATCTATGCAGCTGTAGCTTATAAAGTTTTGGATAATTTTTCTGTCGGCTTTAGCTTCTCCACCCCTTTCGGCAGTACGATTGAGTGGCCAAACAATTGGGAAGGCGCAGAAATGGTAGAAAAGCTAGAATTGAAAAGTTACTTTTTCCAACCAATGCTTTCTGTAAAATTGGCACCTTGGGCTTCTTTTGGAGCTAGTTACATCTATGCAAAAGGAAAAGTAGATTGGACAAAGAGAGTCACCCAACTAGGAGGATCACTGAACTTATTAGACGATGAAGCTTCTGGACACGGTTTTGGATTTGGTTTCTACTTCCAGCCAGACAGCCAGTGGGACGTGAGTGTTGCCTACCGTTCTCCTGTGGATATGAAAGCAGAAAACGGAAAAGCTACTTTTAATATTTCTTCCGCATTGTATCCTAATATTGGTTTAGCTGCTACAGGCGGCGTTGATAATTTCAAAGCCACTTTACCATTGGTAGATGAGATAACTGTGGGTGCCACTTATAAAGTAACACCAAAATGGTTGGTCTCTGCAGATTTCAATTACCATGGTTGGGAAAGATATAACAAACTGACTTTGGATTTTGCAAACGCACCTATTGGGAATCAATCAGACCCTACTGTACTGGTGTCACCTAAAAACTTTAAGAATACAAAATCTGTACGTGTTGGAACGCAATATATGGTTACAGATATGATTGCCGCAAGAGCTGGCTGGTACTATGATGAGTCTCCGTACTCTGATGAGAACTTCATCCCCGAAACACCATCTTTTAATAATTATGTTCTTACGGCAGGTATTGGACTTAAATTCAACAAATTAGGCGTGGATATTTCTGGGGCTTATGCAATGCCAGAAAGCAGAAAAGTAGACAACGCTTACTACAGTTTTTACGGACAAGCTAAAGCCAAAGTGTTCTACTTCGGTCTAGGATTATCTTACAACGCATTTTAAAAATTAGAATTAATTCATTATGAAAAAGATATTTTTATCAGGTATAGCAGCTTCTCTATTATTCGCTGTAAGCTGTAAAACAGATTTCGACAACGATACGCAAGATGTTGTAGTAACATCCGGCGATGCCAATTTCTCCAAATATATTGCTTTAGGAAACTCTTTGACATCAGGATACCGAGACGGGACCTTATACTCCAGCGGACAGAATGAGTCTTACCCTTCTATGATTGCACAACAAATGAAATTAGCTGGTGGCGGAGAATTTTCTCAGCCAATGATGCCTAATGACATCGGTGGATTTATGGGAATTCCGGGATTTGGAGGTAGATATAATCTTCTGCTTGTAGATAAGAAAGATTACACAGGAACCGTAACAAGCCAGTCATTATCGCCAGTACAGTTACCCGCTGCTGCAAACCTAGACGTCATTGGCGGAGCTGGAAAATATTTTGGCAATATGGGCGTTCCAGGAGCCAAATCTTTCCACCTGATTACACCTGGCTACGGAAGCATGTCTAACTTATCCATTGGCGCAGCAAATCCTTATTTTGTAAGATTTGCCACTTCTGCTACAACTACGGTTTTGGCCGATGCAATGGCACAGTCTCCCACATTTTTCTCACTTTGGATTGGTGCAAATGATGTGTTATCGTACTCTACAAATGGCGGAACCAATTCGCAAACCGTAGGAAATGTAACAACATACACCCAAGCTACCGATCAAAAAGACAATCCAAATCCAGCAACCTACAAATCAAATGATATTTCTGATCCAGCTTTGGTAGGAAATTCTATAAAAGCAGTCTTGGACGGATTAAAAAGTAAAGGAGCTACAAAAGGTGTAATCGCTAATATTCCTTACGTAACTTCAATACCTTATTTTACAACAGTTCCTTACAATCCGGTTCCACTTGCTGCTGCCTCTGCCGCAGCTATTAATGCCAACTTTGCCCAGCTTAATGCTGCACTCACCAGTCTTGGGCAGGCCAAAAGGTTCGCAACGTTAAGTAGTTCAGCCAACAACCCTGTTCTTATAATAGATAAAAGCCTAGCAGACATCTCGGCTTATCTTCCCGAAGCTTCTAAAATGTACGGACAAGCAAGACATGCAACTGCAGAAGATTTAATATTACTACCTGCATCCGGAATTATTGGTATAGACCCTACAACAGGATTACCGCCAAGTCCAACTTCCCAAAAAATCAACGGCGTTACAATTCCTTTGGCTGACCAATTGGTTTTAACAAAAACCGAAGCCGCCAAAGTAAAAACAGCTACAGATGCTTACAACCTACAAATTGCTAATCTTGCAACAGCTTATGGATTAGCTTTTGTCAACGCAAATGCAAAAATGGCTGAATTAAATTCAAATTCTGGGATACAATTTGATGGCGTAAAGTACACTGCAAAATTTGTTACAGGAGGAACTTTTTCTCTAGATGGAGTTCATCCACTAGGAAGAGGCTATGCAATTATTGCCAACGAATTTTTGAAAGCAATCAACTCAAAATACAAATCCAATCTTCCTATGGTCAACCCAAACTCCTATTCTGGCGTGAAGTTTCCTTAATCAAAGATTGTCAATCAACAAAAAGCCGTCTTGTTACCAATAGCAAGGCGGCTTTTTTTATTTGATTTAATAAAATTTCCGAGTTATAAAATTTTGATTATTTTTACAGTATGCTTTCAAAAAGAGTCAAATACGCCATCAAAACTTTGCTTTTCCTAAACAGGAACGACAACTCCTCATTATTTTCTGCAAAAAAAATATCAGAGAACGAACGTATCCCGCTCAAATTCCTTGAACAGATCCTTCGTGAGCTCAAGCAGAACAAAATTCTTAAAAGCGAAAGAGGTGCAGAAGGCGGCTACACATTCATGAAAGACCCAGCCGACATCAAAGTTTTGGACGTCATCCGGATTGTAGATGGGCCAGTGGCCATGCTGCCTTGTGCATCGCTGAACTTTTATGAGAAATGCGCAGACTGCACAGATGAAGGCACTTGCAGCATTAGAAAGTTACTGATCACCGTGCGTGACAATATGTTGCCGTTACTGGACACCAGCATCGCAGATATGACAAAATCTGAGAATTTACCCATATAATATGCCATCCCGAATCGTAAACACTTAAAACTTTAAAACCCATATACCCATGAAAAAAAACTTTACGCTTTTTGCCTGGATTATTCTTGGCATCACAGGAATGTATGCGCAAACTGAAAATCCCACATCCACTTCCGAACGAAAAAACGATGTGATGATCAGCCCCATCGAACTAATCGCATCACCTCTTCTTAACATTTCATACGAAAGACTGATTTCCGAAAATTCCGGAGTCGGCGTCAATGGGATGTTTTATTTTAGAGATAATAAGGATGTTTATGATTCTCGATTTTCACAAATCTCACCCTATTACAGAATGTATTTTGGGAAAAAATATGCAGCCGGATTTTTTGTAGAAGGTTTCGTACCAATTACAAACACAACGGATTACTATTCTACTTACACGGATCAGCCACCATACTATTATTCCAATGAAGAAAGAAGAACAACTGTCGGAATCGGCGTTGGACTAGGTAGCAAGTGGATCACACGAAACAATATCATTTTTGAAATTAGTGGTGGTATCGCAAGAAGATTTGGAAGCCATAAAGACAATTACTACTACGATAGCGATCATCTGACCGGAAAAGGAATGCTGGGCATTGGATATCGATTCTAGAACTTGGACTTTATCATGAATGAATAAAAAAGTTTAGTTTTGCGCTAAACTTTTTGTGTGATGTTTACCGACGACTATTTTATGAAAATGGCTTTTCAGGAAGCTGAATTGGCTCTCGAAAAAGACGAAGTCCCAATTGGCTGTGTGATCATCTCAAATAACAGAGTGATTGCCAGATCGCATAACCTTACAGAAACACTGATTGATGTGACAGCTCACGCAGAAATGCAGGCCATCACCTCTGCGGCCAACTACCTTGGTGGGAAATATCTTCAGAACTGCACCTTATATGTCACATTGGAACCTTGCGTAATGTGTGCGGGCGCACTCAACTGGTCTCAAATTACAAAAGTCGTGATTGGTGCTAGAGATGAACAACGAGGTTTTATCAATAAAGGATTAACACTCCACCCAAAAACGGAAATCGTCACCGGAATTATGGAAAACGAATGCTCACAAATCGTGAAAAATTTTTTCAAAAATAAAAGATAGTTACAAATCTTTACCAAGAAAATAAAGGCCTTTCAAAGTATGCAGCCTGTCACCAATATTGATCTTGTCTGTCAACGGTTTATACACATGGCTCACGCCTCCGGTTGCGACTACGAAACACCTATCCTGCACCTCATCATTGATCCTGTCTATAAAACCTTCGACCATTCCCAGGTAACCATAAACCATTCCGCTTTGCATACAGGTGACGGTATCCAAACCTAAAACGGTTTTGGGTTTTACCAATTCAATTTCCGGAAGCTGGGCCGTGTCGTGGATCAAACTGTTGAGTGAAGTGATAATTCCCGGAGCGATGATAACGCCCAAAGTTTCGCCATTTTCATCAAGACAACTTGCGGTAAGTGCCGTTCCGAAATCAATAATAATTTTCTTTTTTCCTGGATACAGATTATGAGCTGCCACAAGGTTGGCGTAGATATCTGTCCCCATTTGCTTTGACTTTGGAATCACTTCGGATGGCGTATTCCTGTCAACAATGATTGGCGCTTTGCCGTGAATTTTCTTGATACCGCTGCTCACCACTTTTGTCAACTGAGGAACAACTGATCCAATAATTACTTTATCAATTTTATCAATATCAATTTTATAGGTCTGATACAGCATCAAAATCTGAACATACAGTTCGTCTGTCGTTTTGTATGGTTTTGTATTGATGACCCACGAGATATCACAATTGTCCTCATCAAACAATCCGAAACGGATATTGGTATTGCCTATGTTGATTACGATACTGTTCATTTACTTCTGCTTACTTTTTAGGTCTTCCACTTCTTTTTTCGGTTCTTCAATTTGCTTCTCGTAATTAGCAATTCATTTTTTTGTGACTTCTGAAAATTCATTAAAAACATTATCATTAAATCCTTGAAATCCAGTAGCATTATCTTTATTTTTCCTGATTAATTTTTTTTGCGATGCCGTATCTACAAGATCATTAAGTCTTTGGTTTCGCCGGTTTCTATCTTTCGGTAAGCAGAAACACTGAGATCCAAATCGTGCGCAATATTTTCGTAAGAAAAGACTTTTCTGTGCCTGATCTCCGATTTTTTTTGACGATCTTTTCCAAAATACTAAAATTGATTTCTGTAAAAATAATAATTTTCCCGCAAAAGCAACATTGTTAATTGCATTTTTATTATAGTATTGTAAAATAATTTTAACTTTAAAAACAAAAAAAATGATGAAAAAAAATCTATCTATTTGGCGCCATTTTTCGCTGGCAATTTTCTTGTTTCTATTTTCCTGCAGGAACGAAGACTTTTCAAACAGTCTTGCAGAGTCTAAAAGGGAAGAAGAATTCTTCCGGAACAATGATGAGAATACAAATTCTAAAAAATTCAATGCATCATTGGTCTCCAGCACTATTTCTAAACTAAAAAAAATCAATGACAAGACTGATTTTTATTTCCAAACTTTCTGACAAAACCGGGCTGCCAGCCTGGAACTACATTGCCAAATCAAAAAGCAACACCGCCAATAAAGGTGCCGATGGCGGGCAGATCCTGATTGTGCCATTAGAAGTGGAAGATGGTTTTCTCTCTTCTCTTATGTACATAGAAAATCCTGATTCCGAATCTCCAACTATTTACACGGTTACTAATGATCAGTTGAAAGATTTTGCTGAAAACGTATAGACAACAATACACGGGAAAATGTTTTGATGACTTTCATTTTTTTTGATAATGAGATGTTTGGCTCCAGACTATACTCCTCCATCCCTGCAGATTTATTTGAAAGTGTTCCCGCCAGAGACGGCGCCGATCACAAAACGTTCGCAGTAGGACATCACGAGGCAACAAACAATCTGGAAGGAGAGATGTGTTTTCCTGTTTTTGATTGTAAGAATGGTATGGATGAAGCGCATTGCGACGGTTGTACCAAATGTGTATTTCAAATATGTTTTACAGGAGGTGGCGGACCTACTGGCGGTAATAGAGACACTGATCCCGGCTTCCCGGGAAACCCCACTGGTAATGAGGACACAGGCGGTACAAATGGCGGACACACTGATCCTAACATTCCTTGGTATCTTCAAAACCCGGAAATCGATATTTTTTCTAAATCACCCGCAGTGCAATCTGTTTTCCAGTCGCTTACAGATTATGGTATTGTCCTGCATGTATCTCAGGTAAACTACTTACAAGAAAACAATACGATTGCACAGAGGTTCAGAACTTATCTCGCTTCTGATAACTCTCTTGTAAAATCTCAGAATGCCAATATGGGGATTAATTTCTTTATTGATAATCCTGATACGACTTGGGAGCAGTTTTATAATTGGTTTTTGACCCCTTCTGAAGGTAAGGACTGGAATTACGACGCTAATTTTTGGGATGACCCTAATCTTACTTTCCCAGCTCAAAGTTTACCAAGTTGGAGCGCTTTTTCTTCAGCATATCCAAATCAAACTTCAGCGCAAATGTATGGAGTCGTAGGAGGAGCCGTTGCTCAAGCCCAAATAGATTATCCTGTAGAAACTCAAAATGGTTGCGCTTTAAAAGTGTCACGAGCATTAAACTATTCAGGTGTCATCATACCTAATATTCCAGGAAAAACTTTAAAAGGAGCAGATAACAAAAATTATTTTCTAAATGCAAAATCTTTAAATGCATGGATGCGAAAAACCTTTGGAGTTTCACCAAGTAATCCTAGACATATTAATATAACTAAATTACAAGGTGGAATTAACGGTAAAAATTTTCCTAATTTAATTAAAAATAAAAAGGGTATATTTTCAATGGTTTCACCACCTAACAGTACATGGGCTTCCGGTCACGCAGACATTTTATATAGTAATGGTACATGTAAAGCTGGATGTCATTTTTTTGATGGAGATATATTGTATGGATATGCAAATAAAAATTCCAGTATAAGTTAAGCTACATTTTGATAAATTTTGTTTTGATTATTAAACTCTTCAATAGTTTTGTATTTCAGTGTACTGTGACGTCTTTTTTTATTGTACCAAATTTCGATGTATTCAAAAATTTCCAGCTCCATTTTTTCTTTTGTAATGAGCTTGTTGCCATAAATGAGTTCCGTCTTTAATGATTTGAAAAAACTCTCAGCTACCGCATTATCCCAACAATTGCCTCTTCTGCTCATACTTCGGATAACGCCATAAGATTCAACTGTTTT
>NZ_AUAA01000008.1 GCF_000428485.1 Epilithonimonas tenax DSM 16811
ATTTAAATCTTTCTCAGTACTCAGGAAAACCATAATGATCCATTACAAAGACATTCTCAATTATTTTGAGAGAAGAAGTACCAATGCTTCCGCCGAGTCATTCAATGCTAAAATAAAAAACTTCAGATTACAATTAAGAGGTGTACGCGATAAAGCATTTTTCCTGTTCAGGTTGTATAAACTTTTTGCTTAGTCCCCAAGTTTTGGGATTGATCCCTGAAATTTCCATTTCCAATCATTTTTACATTTAAAAGGCATACAAAAAAGGAACACCATTGTTAGCCTCATCAATTCTCTTACAAATGAATTCTATTAAAATAGTATTTGTATTAGATATAGCAAAGTCTAATATCAAAGGTTTAGCTCCTTTAAGATGTAGGATGACATTGATGCGAGCAATAAACCTCTTTCTTTTCTGATGGTTTCTGCTCCGCAATCCTTATCCATCACTCTTCATAATTAGGTCGGGAATCACGTATTAAATGGGGTCGTAAAAACCTCTTTAAAAAGTGCGCAAAAGCATTGAAAAAGTCAAATTTCTAGACATCTATACCTACACTTTTATCCCAAACTTCTTCAGCTTCAACAAAGACTCAAAAGCTTTCATCAAAGATTGCTCTTTTATTTGGTCATTTTTCGCCAAGACTAATTGTATTGATTTTACATTGCCCAATTCCGGTATGGTGAAAATTCTGGTTTGATTGGCCAAGTCGATTATTTTTTTCCAATCGTCTTTTGAAAGGAGTTTTAATCTATCAAACATAAATTTAATTTCTACAGATTCTTGGTTTTCAAATTTAGATAAAGCTTTTGTTTCCTCTAAAAACGAAGGATTTTCGGCAACATACTGAATCACTTTTTTGCCGACAGTAATATCTCGAGGCAATAGATTTTTATTTTTCTGAATAGCCTTTAAAACTTCTTCCACCGAATGTCTACTAAAATCTTCAAGCGAATATTTGGCTAGATAAATACAAAAGCCATCCCAGAATTTCAATCCAAACTTGTGAATTTCACTGATGATGAAAAGACGGTTTTTTTCATTATTAGTGTCAATTTCCTTTTCATTTTCTCGGTTTTCTTTTTCTTCGCTAGAAATTAAATAGGTTGCTACAACTTCCTGTACATCTTCACTGTAAGGCGATTCTTTCAGTTTGTTCCAAGAAGATTCTCTTTTGGCATATTCGGAAATCAAACTGTTGTTGGCCTCTTTTACCAAATGATCGTACACAAAAACTAAAAGCTTTTTGAAATGATTCGTCAGTGCATCATCTATTTTTTGGTGTTCATAGATTTTCCATAAATCCAATCGATTATCTGTCAAATAATGAAAATAGGAAAGTGTGTAAGCAACGGCAAATGATTTTAAGTTGGTATCGCCTATGGCATCTACATTTTTGCGTCCGAATAATTTATCTATCGACTTGAATAAAATGGCATTGGCAATCAATTTTTTGTAGAGATTTTCGCCAGGCAACTTATTTTTACTTACTAAAATATTAATTTTTTTAGTGAAATGAATGAAATTTTTCTGCGAACCTTGCGACACAAAATGCGGCTCCAATTCCCAAAGATTAATAAACTTAGCAACGTCTGACTTTACAAATTTAAGATGAGAAGGATTTTGTTCCTTGAATTTTTTCTGCAGACTTGGTGTTTGTTTGTTTAGCGTTTCTCGGTATTGTCCGTTTGCACGTTCAAAAAACCAAAGCAATGATTGGTTTTTATTTTCCGGATTTACTACATATTTCTTTCTAGAAAGATTTTCTATTTGTGCAAAATATGGATTATTGGAAGACAAATCCAATTCGGAAACTTTATTTTGACTATTTGCAAAGCGTGAAATATTGGGAACTTCAATGTTTTTCTGCTCTTTGTCTTTGATAACCGTGAGTTTCATCTGAACAAAAATTTTGCTCAAATCTGCTTCTTTGTATTTTTTCTGCGTGTGATAAAGCGAAGCCGTAGTTTGTCCGCCATTCACGATTTGAAAATCATTCAGTCTTGTGATAACCAGTTGCCCGTCTACAGATTTTGTTTCAACGCTTTCGGCGGTTGCAGTGATTCCGTTGTTGTAAGGCAAAAACATTTGCGGTTTTGTACGAATAGTATCCCGAATTCCCTTATTAAATTTTCCAGCCTGACCGAGAAATGCACGAACGTTGCTTTCTAGTAATTCGTTAGAAAAGACGTTATTTAAATAGAAAAGACGAGACTTTTGCATCCATCCAATTAAAATAGCTTATAAATAATTTAAAATTTTCTTTGTTTGGAATTAATGCTTTTGGAATTATATCTTGGTGGGTTTGGGATTTTGTTCAATGGTTTGTTATAACTATATAGTTTTAAATCCAATACTTCTCAAATACTCAAAAGTGGGATCATAAAAATCAGGATGTCTCGTATGATCTTCCGTATTACCTTCAGGGATCACGATGATCATTCCTTGTCGCGCCCTTGTCAACAAAACACGATAAGCGTTGAGAAGATATTTTTTTCTTACTTCTTTATGAATATTTTGCCATTTGCTTCCGACAAAAGAGTAAGATTTCCATTCATTATTAACATACCTTAAATCCCCATCCCAAATTACGCAAGCCCAGTCCAATTCAAGCCCTTGTACTTGGAACTCTGTTGCAACATCTTCTAAGAAATAGCTTGATCTAATGTCATCTTTACCATCTAAAAACCAATTTACGTGATTAATTTGTGATTTTACATCGATAGCTAAAGGCTTTAAGCGATAAGCTTGTGATGAAACTACTAATCCATATCGTTCAGAACCCCTGGCTTTTTCTTTCAACCATTTTTTTGCTTTGATTAAATCTCGCGTTAAAATGACGGGGTATTTATCCTGAAGTTCAATTAATGTTTGTTTCGCATCTTGGTCAATGTCAAGGATTTGCTTTACAAGTTTTGATAAGTGCTCTGCTCGAAAAGAGCGCATTGAAACAGAAAGATGCAAATCCGGGTTATAAACAATCGAGTTCGATTGACTCAATAATTCAATTGCTGATTGTGCTGAATATTCGTGATCGAAAAGATTTGGAGAAATACGAGTTTCCCAATATGGAAATTTGTTTTTGACAGCATTAAGCCATTCTGAAATTCCTGCTTCCCCAGTATTAATTTCTTGCCCTCCCCCAACAAGACAAATTACAACCGCCCAATCCTCGTGCCTATTTAAACAAGAAATTAAAAATTCAGGCTCAGAATATTGAAAATCATAAATTCCTTTTTTCTGTTGCATAAACTTCACTGTTTGTTCTTTGGTCCAAGCTCGTTGAGCCTCATCAAAAATTGCAACGTGATCGTATGGCGCCTTTTGATCTCTTAAATATTCGTCTCTATAATGGTGAATGATTTGAATAAATGTTTTTACACTTTCTCTTACTTGTTTTTTTATTATTTTATTTCCTTTCAGCTTTTCCTGAATTACTCTATCTCTAGTAAGCGCTTCTTGTAAAATATCAACTAACGGTTTGTTTCCTGAAAGAAAAACGCTTGAATTTCCTTTTTCTTTATCTAAGTGTTCCGCAGCTACTTTTAATCCAACAAGAGTTTTACCAGCGCCAGGAACTCCAGTGACAAAACATATAATTTTTTTGCCATTATTTTTTGCAAATTCAATTGTTTCAGATATGTAACCTGTAGTTATTCTTAAATTCTTTGCATCAGCATCGCTTCTTGTGATATTTTCAACATTGTGATTATTATATAAACTAACTGCTGCTTCAATAATAGTCGGTGTTGGTGAATAACTTCCATTAACATACTTATCACTATCGACAAAGTCATTTGAAGAAAAGAAATTCAAAACTAAATCTATTGTCTTTTTTAAATCTACCGCATTTGTTCTTAATGGATTTACAAGATTATCTTGATGGCTGTTGCTGATGATTTCAATATTAGAAGAATTAGCTTGTGTAGCTACTAAAACGGGAACAAGAAGTAATTGATGACTTGGTTGGTGAAAGTTCTTCAAATCTAAAGCATAATCCCATACTTGTTCAATATTGTGATTTAAAAATTCTTTTTCGCCAACTTTAAACTCAATTATAAAAACTATATTTTTGATTATTAATAAACAATCAACTCTCTTTCCCATTCTAGGGATCGAAAACTCGAAGAATAACTGGCCTTCGTAATCTGCAAGAATTTCTTGTAGTAAATTAATCTGAAATTCCCAAGCAAAAAGTTCTGTGTTAATATGTCCCAATCGTCCGTTTACTGAAATTTCTCCAATTATAGTAGGTAAAGACTTTTGAATAAAATTATGGATGGAGTCCGAGTAGTAATAATTGAGCATAATAAAGGTAAAAATAAATTTATGTTAAGCAGCTATCGAGCGGTTTTGATGAATATCTGGATGTATATAATAATGTCCATCTGCACAAATATGTGCCACCACGGTATGCGAAACACCTTCGTGATTCACAACTTGAAAACGGTTGGTAAAAGTTTTCACATTATTATGTTTTATAAGACGTTCTGGTAATTCCCCATAGTTTAAGCGTTTACCTTGGTTAACCCATTTATCAACAGCAATTCTGTAAATCTCCAGATCGTTTTCGTTATTAAAACGAGAAATGTGTTGTGTAGTAAAATCAATTTCCTTGCGAATTCCAGAAAATTCTAAGTATTCATTGGTTCGTTTTGTATATTTTGATACACCCCAATTTCCTTGTCCACTTTTAATTTTAGGTAAGTCCGAAAAAAGATGTTTTGCGATCTGAAACTGCATTTCCATTTTTTTAAACTCTGGATATTCTAAATTCAAATCATTTCGCCAACCGATAATAATAACTCTTTTCCTGTCTTGCAATACTCCAAAATCTCTTGCGTTTAAAACCTGTTTATCCAGTTTATATCCTGCCTCTCGTACTGCATCAAAAATCAATTGTAAATACTCACCATTTTTGGCAGAAAGAATTCCAGGCACGTTTTCAAAGACAAACATTTTGGGTTGGTACTTTTTCAAAAACTCAACATAATGTTTGTATAAGTGGTTTCGTGGGTCATTCGTCATATCTTTTCTCACTCTTCCCGCTACAGAATACGCTTGGCAAGGCGGACCTCCAATCACTAAATCGACTTTCTTTGTCCCCAATTCTGCATCAATTTGCTCAAAAATTATGGGCAAAGTGTCTTCAGAAATTTCTTTATTGATGACCGATTTTATGAGATGATCTGGGATTTTATTCCAAAGTTCGTCTCTGGTGATTGTTCCTTTCAGGTAATCATAATATTCTTCCTCCCGACCTTTCTCTTTCAACCAATGAAAAGCGGTTCGTGTTCTTAAAGTATCGCAAGCATCTTTATTCATTTCCACGTGTGCAACAGGCGTAAAACCTGCTTTCACAAACCCTTCCGAGAGTCCGCCAGCACCTGCAAATAAGTCGATGAATTTTATTTTTGGCATAAAAATATTTTGTGAAATCAGCATCCATTACGATGCTATATCCTAGTTTACTGTTTTCAAAAATACAGATTCCATAATTTTATTAATCATAAAATCTATATAATGATTGAAATACTTTCCTTCGGTAAAGTTAGGCATAGTCATTTATTAAAAAATACGGGTTTCCGTAAAAACAAAATTTAAGTATAAATGACTGATAGACATACGTAATCTTCCGAAAACAAGATCATTTAAAATCAGTATACCAAAATCACCACCCTATTTAAACCTTTGACCTGATTGCCCTTAGTCGCTTATTTCTTATTCTTTTCCTCAATCCAGCGGCTCATATATTTTGTCGAATTCAGTTGATGGTGCTGAAGGATTTTCCCAAGATGATTTTCGGTTCTATGATGATCCAGGTTTTCAGAAATTTCCCAGACTTTATTGATGAAAGATTTCGCGAACAGATCTTTTCTAAAAACCGAATCCACAATCTCATAGCCGTTTTCCTGCGCCTGATCCCAAAGATTTTCTTCCTGATAAAGATCAACAGCCCTCTGGACAAACTCCGCGTCAGAATCAGTTACAAATCCATTCCAGGGCAAACCGCCGTGCATCGCTTCTGCACCAATTGAGCTTGTAACATTGGGCAATCCAAACTTCATACTTTCCCAGAGTTTTCCCTTCAAGCCCGCACCAAAAGGAATAGGCGCCAGCAAAACCTTATATCTGCGAAAGAGCTCTTCCACAGAATCCGCTCTTCCCTTCACCAGAAAACTTTCTTTCTCGTTATTGAGTTCCAACACCTTTTGGCCCGCATAAGCGCCATAAATATGAAGTTCGGCTTCCGGAAGTTTCTTTTTGATGGATTTCCAAATCTGTTTCAATTTCACCACCGTCTGCCAATTTGGTTCGTGCAGGAAGTTTCCGATGCTGACAAAATGTTTTCTATCCTCGAATGGTGTTTTGCTTTCCTCAAAATGATCGGTCAGAAAAGGAATATAAAACAACAGATTAGGATCGATCTTAAAATCATTGACCAACAGTCCAAATTCGAATTCCGAAATAATCAGGGACAGATCACAACGCAGAATGGCCGCCATTTCTCGCACAAAAACACCATTAATCAAATCTCGCTTCTCAGCAGTTCTCTTTTCAACAAAAGCTTTCCTTCTCGCTTCTCTCAGAAAATGAAGATCTTCTGTATCGATAATTTTCACAGCGTCCGGACAGTTTTCAGACACACGCCAGCCAAATTGTTCCTCGGTCACATAACGGTCAAAAAGAACCACATCAGGCTTCAGATCTCTGATCTTTTCATCAAAACGCTCATTGTTAATTTCAATTTTTTCAACCGCTATCTTCTCAGAAAATTCCACATTATGAGAAGCCGTCAAAAAAGTAATACTGTAATCGTTTTCAGAAAAAAGCCGGATCAACTGCATCATCCGATGGCCAGCCGCAGTAGAAGCTGGCTCGGGAATCACGAGACCGATAATAACAAGATGTTTCACAGAAACAAAAATAGAAATTCTTATTTGAATAGGTTGGGCAGCTTTTTCCGCCCTCCGTTCCCGCTATTTTTTTATGGCGAACAAGATGAGACACCAAAATGAACATTCCCACAATCGCAATAAAAAAATGAGCTCCACTCAGGTCGGGCTGCAGACTCAACATCAGAACAAGGTTTGGTCTCAAATCAAATTTTTAAGCCAAAACACCGCCTTTTTCAAAAAAAATTACATTAATTTTGAAGTATGCGAATAGAAAACGAAATCAAGTTAGGGTTCAAAGATGTGATGTTTCGTCCAAAACGATCCACACTCAAATCCCGGTCAGAAGTAACGATAGAAAGAGAATTCACTTTTCTGCACACCCAGAAAAAATGGAGCGGCGTTCCATTGATTGCTGCCAACATGGACACTGTGGGAACTTTCGAAATGGCAGAAGCCCTGTCCAAAGAAAAAATAATTACAGCCATTCACAAGCATTATTCTGTAGAACAATGGAACCAATTCCTGAGCGGAAGATCAGATGAATTCTACCAATACATCGCGCTCAGCACCGGAACAGGAAAAACGGACGAAGAAAAAATACAAACCATTCTGGATGCCAATCCAAAGATCCAGTTTCTTTGCATAGACGTTGCCAACGGCTATTCTGAGCATTTTGTTCAATTTGTAAAGAAGGCCAGAGAGCATTTCCCAGATAAAATCATCATCGCAGGAAACGTTGTCACCGGCGAAATGGTGGAAGAATTGATTTTGGCAGGAGCCGACATCATCAAAGTGGGAATTGGGCCAGGCTCGGTTTGTACCACGCGTGTAAAAACCGGCGTTGGCTATCCACAGCTTTCTGCCATCATAGAATGTGCAGATGCAGCGCACGGACTGGGCGGACAGATCATTGGCGACGGCGGCTGCAAAGTTCCTGGCGATGTGGCAAAAGCCTTTGGTGGTGGTTCAGATTTTGTAATGCTCGGCGGTATGTTTGCCGGACACGACGAAAGTGGCGGCGAAATTGTGGAGGAAAATGGCAAAACTTTCAGATTATTCTACGGAATGAGTTCTCAAACTGCAATGGATAAACATGCCGGCGGCGTTGCAGAATACCGCGCTTCCGAAGGGAAAACCGTGAAAGTAGCCTACAAAGGTCCCGTTTCTGATACTGTGAAAGATATTCTAGGTGGTGTAAGATCAACTTGTACTTATGTTGGCGCTTCAAAACTGAAAGAACTTTCCAAGAGAACAACTTTTATACGAGTTCAGGAGCAGGAAAATCAGGTTTTTGGCGGATAATTTCACTTCAATAAATGAAGAAAGTCATCTCCTTTTTTTGTGAGACGGTTTTTTTTGCGTGAAAGATGGTAGAAAAACCTCAACATAGCCCCGATAGTAGCGGCATCCTTTTTTGGCATTGCGATTGGGTAAAAGTTGAATGGATCACTTCGCGCCTGTCGCAATGGCAAAAAAGATACAGCGGATAGCGGGTTGGACTGTTGAAAAGAACTCGAATCTTGATGCTCCTAAAATCCTTAAAATAAAACTTTATCATCTTTCCTCAGTTCTTCCAGATGTTTGATCTGATCGTCTCTGTAGAACAGATTCATCGTCTCGAAAGGGATCATTTTCAGGTCTTTGTTGACGATGTGAACGCAGGATTTTTTGACCGCCCGGACATCGAAATCGTGCGCGTCCATAAAATTCATAATGATGATCCGGAACAGATTGTCATAGTCCAGATTGGGCGCAGAAACCTCTGGAAGACAACACAATAACTGATTAACTTTTGGCTGAACCTTATCTACTGAAATTCCTGTGCTGAAGATATCCAACAGCTGCATCTGAACGCCTTTATCTTGCTCGTAAACGATGGTGTTTTTGGTTTCGTTGTTGAGAAGATCGGCTGGATTGATGTATCTCGTCAAAGGAATAATTTCGTTTTCTAATTTCAGAATATAGCCCATCGCCAAAGAATCCGGATTGCAGGGAACGGGAATGATATCGTCGCCATTCAGAAGTGGAAACTGGTTGAGGATCTCCTGACGAACTTCCGTCAATGTAATCTTCTCGTGCGCAGAGTCGTCTCTGTTTCTGCCGGCGATCTCCACTGGCTGAAATGTGATACCTCGGACGCATTTCTGCTTCAGAGCAAACGCGATGATTTTTCCAATCTCATCTATGTTTTTGTCTTTTTGAAGGACAATGACGAGCGTTGTGGAAAGATTCAGTTCATTGAGTTTTTCCAGGGCTTTCATCCTTACATTGGTCAGATCTTTTCCTCGGAAATCTGCCAAGACTTCTGGTTTGAAAGAATCGAACTGAAGATAAATTTCAAATTCTGGGGCGTAAGTAGCGAGTTTTTCTGCAAAACCGGGATCATTGGCAATGCGGATTCCGTTGGTATTCAGCATCAGATGTTTGATGGGTTTGGACTTCGCAATATCCATTATTTTGAAAAATTCCGGATGGATTGTAGGTTCGCCTCCACTGATTTGTACCACATCTGGCTCGCCTTCGTTATGGACAATCGTATCAAACATGGCCTCGATCTCTTCCAGAGTTCTGTGACTTCCGTAATGCGGTGATGACATTGCATAACAAGTAGGACAGGTCAAATTGCAGCGATCTGTGACTTCTACGATAGAAAGACAGCTGTGCTGCTCGTGATCTACACAAAGTCCGCAATCATAAGGACAGCCATACTCTACATCTGTGCCGAAATGAACTGGCGTTTCCGAAGCTTTGTTGTAGTTTCTGATGTTTTTATAATAAGGAACATCGGTCGCAATTTTGGTCTTGAAAAAGCCGTGATCTGGACATCTTTTGGTCATAAAAACCGCATCATTTTCGATGATGATTTTGGCCCCAACTCTCTTCAGACATTCGGGGCAAAGGCTGATGGTATAATCGTAGTAGGTGTAATCTCTAACTGGCATAATTTTTATTTATAACATTCCGCCACACATCATTCCACTGATCAGTCCGCAAAGAAGAAGCGAAATCAGCACTGTCTGCCAAAACTGTTTGCTTGTGAATTTTCTATTGTCTTTGGATTCATAAACTGCTTTTATGATCATACTGATCACTAAAGATATAACAAGGGATCCTACGACCATAATTCCTATAATCATAGCAACCAGTCCTCCCAAATTTCCGACTTCTAAAAAGGTTAATGGTTTCATACAAGGATTGTCTTTTTAATATCTATCCAATTTCATCCACACAACATTCCCAATACTAGTGCGCACAGCAGGATAAAAAGAAGTGCACCCAGCGAAAAGACGGCAAACAAATTCAAAAATATAGATTGTGTAGAATTTTCTTTTTTCTTTTTTAAAACATTAAAAAGACTTAAAATACTAATTACTATAAAAATAATTAGAACCACTATTCCAAATAATAAAATCATTGAAATACCATTATCCATAATTTCCGGTAAAATTTTTCATCATTGTGACAGATCTTTTAATTTTATAAATATAGTAAAAAATCATTAGTAGACTTACAATCTGAATAGTGCCTAATTCTAAAATCAATTTTTCGTGCGGTTTTATAAAATCTAAAAAAAAACGAAACAGAAAATAATTCAGCATAAAAAATTGGAACAAAAATCCGGAAACATATTTTTTTGTTTCCTTCATCCTGAAAATTACAAAGCCTAATATAATTAAAAACACAATTTCGTAGAGTGCTACAGGATGCCTTAAGTAATTATCACCCAAATACATACCAAAAATTGAATGGGTTGGAAGTCCGTACGTTTCTTCATAAACACCTGTAAAAAAACAGCCGACTCTTCCTATACACATTGCGGTAATTAATGGGAAAATCATCAGATCACCTGTACTTTCTTTATGAACAACAATTTTTTTCGCAAGTTCTACACCTATCAAACCAAAAGCTAGTCCTCCAACAATTGTATTAGAAGTCCAGAACTTTAAAAATGTAAAATCGGGCGAAAAAATGTGGTTTGGATTTTCTAAGTTTCCTATTAGTTTCGAGCCCAGCAAAGCTCCTGCTGTAGCCCCGATGAGTATTGATAAGGAATTTACCAACGTCGTTTCGTCTTTGCTTTTTCTCTTCAAAAAGTAATACATCCTCATAGCTATAAAAATCCCGACGGATTCTAAAACAGGATGCAGGAGTACTTGGTTACCAAAAAAATCAAAAGTTACAGGAAAATGGATTGGCATATGATGAAACAAAAAATGCAGCTCTCACTGCATTTTATTTATTTTAAATTTTGATTAAGTCAACATTCCGCCGTCTACATTCAGGACTTGGCCGGAAACGTAGGATGACATATTACTTCCGAAGAACACGCAAGCGTTGGCTACATCTTCCGGTTGTCCGCCACGTTTCAATGGAATCCCGTCTCTCCAGCTTTGTACGGTTTTTTCGTCCAGTGCAGCGGTCATTTCGGTTTCTATAAAACCAGGTGCGATGGCATTGCAACGGATGTTTCTGGAACCTAACTCCAAAGCGATAGATTTAGTAAAACCTATAACACCAGCCTTGGAAGCGGCATAATTGGCTTGGCCGGCATTTCCTTTTACGCCAACCACGGAAGTCATATTGATGATGGAACCGGATTTTGCTTTCATCATTGGTTTGATCACCGCTTTGGTCAGGTTGAAAACGGAGTCCAAATTCACTTTGATGATCGTGTCCCAATCATCTTTTGACATTCTCATTAGCAAGTTATCACGTGTAATTCCGGCGTTGTTTACCAAAATATCAATCGCTCCGAATTCTGCCAAAACATCGTCTACCAATTTTTGAGCAGCATCATAATCTGACGCATCGGACTGATAACCTTTGATTTGAGTCGTCTTGCTCAATTCTGTTTCCAATTCTTTGGCTTTCTCAACAGAGCCGGCGTAAGTGAACGCAATCTTTGCTCCTTCTTTGGCAAAAACTTCAGCAATTCCTCTTCCGATTCCTCGGGTTGCACCTGTGATGATTGCAACTTTTCCTTCTAATAGTCCCATATAGTTGTATCGTATTTTCTATTTGTTATGGCAAAAATAGTATTTTAAGAATTATTCACAATCTTTTGGTTTCGTTTCTACGTGTTTTTGAAGCTCATCATTCCATTTATAGCAATGCGCTTTTACCAACTTCATCCGATTTTTTTCTACTTTGTAAATATTCTTGATGATGGATGCACCTGCGCAACATTGGTTGGTTTCGATGATTTCCTTTTTTTGAGAATCGAATTCTAAAGAAGTTCCGTAGAAATCACTTGCAAAAAATTGGTTCTTTTTTGAGTCGAATAAAAAATAAGTTTTGCTAGTATTGGGACCTGCGTAAGATTGTGTACAACTTGAAAAATCCTCGTAACCATCGAAATTATAATCATCCACCGCAACGTCATAAATGCCATCAAAACCACACTCCTCCATCTTCATTTTTTGAAAAACCTGATTGTCTTTTTTATTGATAATCAGAAGATAAGATTGTTCGTCTTCCTGAATTCCCCTGAAATAAAACTGCCTGGTACTTTCAGCCTGCAAGAAAGATTTTTGGTTTTCCTTTTTCTTTAAATGGATATTCAGCTTTGTTTTCGTTTTGAGATTTGTCCAAGTTCCAAAATATTTTTCTTTTGAGTCTTCGAAGTTTTCAAAAACGAATTTTCCTGTTTTAGTTTTTCCTTTAGATTCAAACAAAACAAGATTTCTATTTTTGAGTTTTCCTGCGATAGAAATTGGTTGATTATATTTTGAATACATATAAACTCCATTTGTAGAATTCTCTTCAACATTCAAAACCATTTCGACGGGATAATCTCCAATTTTCCCTTCGTAGCTAATTTGAGCAAGGAAAAAGGTAGGAATCAACAGAAAAAAGAATCTTAGCAAATTCATCTTTAGATAGAATTATTCACAATCAAAACAATCTCGCCTTTCAAAGTTTTGCTTTTTGAGAATGCAATCAACTCATCAATATTGCCGCGTTTTGTTTCCTCGAATTTTTTGGAAATCTCTCTGCTCAGGCTCACTTTGGTTGCATCGCCAAAGAATTCTTTGATTTGTTCCAAAGTTGTATTGATTTTATGCGGACTTTCGTAAAGAATAATCGTTTTCTTCTCTTCTGCCAGTTGTTTCAGTTTGGTTTGTCGTCCTTTTTTCTGTGGAAGAAAACCTGCAAAATAGAAATCGTGATTCGGCAATCCTGAAACTACAAGCGCCGGAACAAAGGCTGTTGCGCCTGGTAAACATATCATTTCCAAATCTTTATCTGCACAAGCTTTCGCCAAAAGATAACCTGGGTCAGAAATTCCTGGCGTTCCAGCATCCGTGATGATCGCAATCGTTTGGCCGTTTTCCAAATCATTAATGACTTTCTCCGTCATATTATGCTCATTGTGCAAATGATAGGACTTCAAAGGTTTTGAAATCTCGTAATGCTTCAGAAGAAATCCCGAAGTTCTGGTGTCTTCGCACAAAATATAATCTACTTCTTTCAGCACTTTGACCGCACGGAAGGTCATATCTTCCAGATTCCCGATTGGTGTTGGTACGAAATATAAAATTCCACTCATTTATAAAAATCTATTTTCAACCAAAGTCCACAATCTCTGCGCATAGCTATCCACTTTTTTCCAATCTCTTTCGTAATAGATATCACTCAGGAATTCCTGCGCTTTATCAAGAGAGGTAAAGGAATTAAGAACTGTAACCACTTGATTTAACTCACTTTGACTGCCATCAAAAAGATGCTGAGAAAACGCAATCCTGTCATTCAAATCAAGTTTGAATTCTGGTTTTGGTTTCGGCGCTTCCATATAATCTGTCGGCACATTATTTTTCAAAAGACTTCCTGAGTCTTGTTTTGGATGATGTTGTTCCATAGCTTCCAAATGATCGTCATCAAAAAGTGATTTGGCAATTTTTAATCCTTTGATATTTGCCAATTTGAATTTCTTATCGTGAAGATCCTCATTTTGAGATAGATACTGTTCTTTTGGCTTTTCGTGAGTTGTTGTATTTTCTCTGGACAATTCTACAATTTGTCTTCTTTTTTCTTCAAGCTCTTTTAGCTTGGCTTCCTTTTCTGCAAGTCTTGCTTCATAGTCATCTTCTTTCGGCGCTTGAATTTCTTCTCTATCCATCGCGAAAGAAAACTGGCTGTCCTGCATTGGTTCTAATTTCTGAGAACTGTCTTGCAGTAGGTGTTCCTCGATTTCAGAAACAAATTCGTTTTCTTCAATTTTTTCCTCCACTTTATTTTCTTCAGAATTAATTTCGTTAAAATTCGAAACAGATTCTTTTTCCACGATTTGAGAATCTTCAGCTTGAATTTCTTCCTCAATCTGCTCTTCTTCAGAGTCGATTTCAGCGAAGTTTGAAACTTCTTCTACAAATTCACTTTCGTCAGAGTCAATTTCATCAAAACTGGAAACTTCCGCTACAGATTCATCTTCTGAAACTAAAATTTCTTCAGACTGAAATTCCTCTTCAACTTGATTTTCTTCTGATTCAATGGCGGCAAAATCAGAAACTTCGTCGATCACATTTTCCTGAGAATGCTCTTGCGCATCAATGTCCTTAAATGAATGAACCTCTTCCACCTCCGGAACATCATCAAAAATATCGTGAACTTCACTTTCTTCAACAATAATCTCTTCTACCTTGCTTCCATCCTTATATTCCTCAACATCAATCAAATTAGAATCAATGTTTGTCTCCTGACTTTCAATCACTTCTAAAGCTTCAACAGTGGTTGACGACAAACCAAATTCATTAGAAATTTTCAAGAAAGAGAATTTTTGATAAAGCTGATTGAGCTGATTTTCCTTGGTTAAGAGATTTTCATAAGAGTCAGAATTCGACAATTCTGACAAAATAATCTTAATATCATCGAAAATTTCTCCGTACGAATGTTGCAAGTTTTGCATAATAAATCTTATTAATTTTTACTTAAATTTGATGTTTATAAATTTAAGAACAATTTTGTTCTGTCAATGGTTTTGCTACAATTATTTTATTTGGATGAATGTTGTAAAATTTAAAACGCAAAGTCGCCTATTATTTATAATTAATGCGCTTTAAGTCGCAAAAGTTTGATAAACCCAGTGTCCATTTGCGACTTACGATGTGTTTGTAGAAAGTAACTTTTTACCTTTGCGTTAGGAACAACAATTTTAAAACAATTTTTTGCTAAATTAATAATGTTTTTAGAAAATACAATCAATCATTCCAAACAAAGTGGTTGGATGGAGGTTATTTGTGGGTCGATGTTTTCCGGCAAAACGGAGGAACTCATCCGAAGGCTTCGCCGTGCCGAAATGGCTGGTCAAATTGTGGAAATCTTCAAGCCGAAAATAGACACACGATATTCTGACGAAGACGTGGTCTCTCACAACCAGAACAAAATCAGAAGTACGGCGGTCGAAAGTCCTTCAGAGATTCTCTTATTGGGTTCCAATTGTCACGTGGTGGCGATTGATGAAGCTCAGTTTTTTGACGACAGTATTGTGGAGGTTGCTAATCAATTGGCAAACAATGGCATAAGAGTTGTGATTGCCGGTTTGGACATGGATTTCCTGGGACGACCTTTTGGACCAATGCCGAATCTGATGGCAACCGCGGAATATGTGACCAAAGTTCACGCGATTTGCCGACGAACAGGTAATTTAGCCAATTACTCTATGAGAACTTCTGCTGGGCAAGATCTTGTAGAATTGGGCGAAACGGAAGCTTATGATGCCGTGAGCAGACGTGTGTTTGTGGAAGAAGTTTTAGAAAAAAATAAATAGTTTATTCTTTGTCAAACAATGAATTATACCATCAAAGAAATTGCAGATCTTACCAATTCCAAAGTGATCGGAAATGGTGATATCAAAATCAAAAATATTGCTTTTGACAGTAGAACGATTTACTCTACGAAGCATACTGCGTTTCTTGCCATCAACACCAAGAAAAATTCGGGTCAGAAATATATTGATTCTGTTATCGAAAAGGGAATTGCTACGATTGTTACTGAACATCAGATTGAAAATTCTTCTGTCAATCAAATCATAACAGACAATTGTGTCCAGTTTTTGCAGACTTTAGCCAAATACCATTTTGAACATTCTGATATCAATTCGATTGGTATTACGGGAAGCAATGGTAAAACGATCCTGAAAGAATGGCTGTATCAATGTCTGGCTAATGAGTTCGTGACTGTAAAAAGTCCGAAGAGTTTTAATTCTCAAATCGGTTTGCCCTTATCATTACTTCAAATCGATAAAAAACACGAGTTGGGAATCTTTGAAGTTGGAATTTCCAAACCTCTGGAAATGGACAATCAAGAACATATTTTCCATCCAAAGATTGGTTTGTTGACGCATATGGGCTCGGCGCACTCGGCGAATTTTGCTTCAGAAGAGGAACTGATCCGTGAAAAATTAAAGCTTTTTAAAAATGCTGATGTTATCTTTTACAATGCCGACAATGCATTGACAGATCATACCATCAAGCACTTATACGCCAGTAAAAAATTAACATCATACGGCCTGAAAAACAATAATGACATTCATATCATTTCTGACGTTTATGATCGAAAAAAAGACATTTCGATCCAGTATTTTGATGAAGTGATCGTCCTTCCTATCAGTCAAAGAGATGAGGCCACGCTTACTAATGTTTTGGCTCTTATTGGAATTTTAAAAGAACTGAAAATCTCCAATTCTGACATCAAAGAAAAAATTGATGCGCTAAAGGCCATAGAAATGCGTCTTGAAAGTATAGAAGGCATCAAAAACAATCTGATTATCAATGATTCATATAATTTGGATTTGGACTCTTTGAAGATCGCTTTTCAGTTTGTTGGGGAATACAACAAGCCAAAAAAATCTTTGATCCTAACGGATATTCTTGATTCAAATGAAAATTCGGGTGAATTATATTCCGAAGTTGCTGAGTTAGTCAATGAACAAAAATTCGATAAAGTTTTTTTAATTGGCGAAGAAATCAGTTCGTTTTATGAACTGTTTACATCTGAAACTTATACTTTTAATAATACAAATCAATTGATTGATAGTAAGACTATTAATGAAATTGAAAATCAAGTGATCCTTCTCAAAGGCGCAAGAAAATTTGAGATTGAAAAGGTAAAGGAGATCCTAGAACTCAGAAAACACGATACTGTTCTTGAAATCAATCTGAACGCCATTCTTCATAACATCAACTTCCATAAATCACTGCTAAAACCAGAAACTAAAATGATGGCCATGGTGAAAGCAAATGCCTATGGACTGGGCAGCTATGAGATATCCGAATTTCTACAGTTGCACCACATTGATTATCTTGGTGTTGCATTTGCAGATGAAGGTGTAGAATTGAGAAAGAAAGGAATCACCACGCCCATCATTGTGATGAATCCCGAACAACACAGCTACGACAGCATTATCGCGTATAATTTGGAGCCAGAAATCTACAGTTTACGCGTTTTAGAATTGTTTTATGAACAATTGATCAAATCTGGGAATCAGGAGAAATATCCGATTCACGTCAAACTGGAAACAGGAATGCATCGTCTTGGTTTTAAGGATTTTGAATTGGATCAATTAACTGATAAGTTGAATACGATGGATGTTAAAGTTCAGAGTATTTTCAGTCATTTATCTTCTTCTGATGTTCCAGATGAACAAGAATTTACATTGAATCAGATTAAAATTTTTGAGAAAAATTCAAGGTACCTCATTAATCAACTTGGTTACCAACCTTTGAGACATATTTTGAACTCAGCTGGTATTACGAATTTCGCTGCGCATCAATATGATATGGTAAGAATTGGCATTGGCATGATTGGTGAATCTTCTAATAAAAATATCAAAAAGCAACTTCAGGATTCTGTCAGTTTCAAGACAGTTGTATCTCAAATTTCTGAGGTGGAACAAGGAGAATCTGTTGGTTACAGTAGAAAATTCAGGGCAGAACATCACACCAAAATTGCGACAATTCCCGTAGGTTACGCAGATGGAATCCCGAGAATGTTGGGCAATAAGGTAGGAAGTGTTGGCATCAATAATACGCTTTGTCCCATCGTAGGAAATGTGTGTATGGATATGATGATGATCAATGTTGATAATGCGAATGTAAAGGAGGGCGATTCTGTTGTGATTTTCAATTCACATCCCACACTGGAAGAATTTGCAACCTATTGCAATACCATTACATATGAAGTTTTAACATCTATTTCTCCTAGAGTAAAAAGAATTTATATAAAAAATTAAAATGATTAAGAAACTCTTTTATCTTGTTACTTTTTTGGCTTATTTGATGGTTCATTCACAGATAAAGGACAATCTGATCATCCCTAAAAACCCGCGAATTGGCCTTTCGCTTTCAGGCGGCGGTGCCAAGGGATTTTCGCACGTTGGTGTGTTAAAAGTGATAGACTCATTGGGCATCAAGATCGATTATATCTCTGGTACCAGTATGGGCGCTATTGTCGGCGGTCTGTATGCATCGGGATATACGGGCAAAGACATTGAAAAAATCGTGATGGATACCGATTTCTATTCTTTGATCACTGACCCAAAAACCAGACAGGAAACCAGTTTTTTTAATAAAAGCGTGGACAAATATCTGTTGACAATCCCACTTAAAAATGGTAAAGTTTCTTTCCCATCATCCATTAGTACAGGTCAAAGAAATATTTATCTTCTTAAAGAGCTGATGAAGAACGTCTCTAACATTGATGATTTTTCCAAATTACCAATTCCTTTCCTCTGCGTTGCTACTAATATTGAAAGTGGTGAGATGAAGGTTTTTGAAAAAGGCGATTTGGTTTCCTCAATCTTGGCAAGTTCTGCTTTTCCTTCGCTTCTTGAGCCTGTTAAAATCGGCGACAGTATTTATGTGGATGGCGCTATGAGTGTCAATTATCCTTCGAAACCGCTTAAAGATAAAGGGATTGATATTGTAATTGGTGTTGATCTCAATCAGCCACTAACAAAGCGTGATAACCTGAACAGTGTTATTTCAATTCTAAATCAAGTCATTGACTTTGGCATACAGAAAGAAACAAAAAATCAGTACAAATACACAGATATCAACATCAAACCAGATCTTACCGGAATCACATCAACAAGCTATGACAACAAACGTCAAATCCTGGACAGTGGTTATGTGGAAGCGCTGAAATATGCGGATATCATGAAAGAACTGCCCAAAAGAAACTTTGAAAGGGTGCGATCTTCCATCAATCCCATTTTCTCTAATGTCTACAAAATAGACAGCCTCGTGGTAGAGAATGCCAAAATATACAGATCGAACTATATCCGTGGAAAAATGGGGCTCAAAATCCCTTCTATGCAGACCTATGGCAGCGTGAACAAAATGCTGGATAAGCTGTATGCAACCAACAATTACAAATTTCTCAATTACGACATCATTCAGGAAAACAATACCAACTATCTCAAGTTATATGTGACAGAAGATGATACAAGGCACTTCCTCAAGCTTGGATTGCATTATGATGAGATTTTCAAAACCGGATTGCTACTGAATTATTCTGCTAAGCGACTCTTATTCCAGAACTCAAGTTTATCATTAGATGTAGTCGTAGGTGATAGTCCGAGATATTATTTCAACTATTTTGTGGACAACGGTTACATCCCGGGCGTTGGATTATATTCATCAGGAATGAGTTTTGACCTCAAAAGTTCTGACAACAATACACTACAATCATGGGATTGGTTCAGAAACGAGATTTTTCTGCAATCTGTATGGAAAGATAAATTCGCAATGGGAGGAGGCCTTAGCTATGATTATTTTGAAAGTGACAGAAATGGAGCCGATAAAAAGAACGCCAAATATATGAACCCGTATATTTTCCTCAAAAGCGATACACAGAATGACAAGGATTTTCCTACAAAAGGATTCTATCTGAATGCCGAAGGGAAGATCATAGACCTTTTCAGCGATGAACTGGAAAAGAAACCGATCCTGATCAAGGCAGATATCAAAATGAACTTTTACATATCCAAACTTTTCACATACCGACTTAATTTGTATGGCGGTATCACTGTTGGCGATGTATTACCATCTTTCTACCAATACAGAATCGGGGGAATTTTTGAACAGAACATCGTCAACTTCAAAAGATTTGCAGGCTTTCAATTTGGTCTGCTCAATGACAACAATATTTTTCTTGCTTCCAATGACTTCCAGTTGCGATTCAACAAGAATTATTTTTTGACAGGTAACTTTAGTTTTGCCAATCTTTTCGACTCTATCAAATTTGAGGACGCTGTTAAATTAAATTACAGCTCCATCGGCTTAACGGCAGGTTACAAATCACCTTTCGGTCAGGTGAAACTCAATCTAAGCAAATCTCTTAATAACCACAAAGCCCTATTCAGTGTCATTTTAGGACATTGGTTTTAAACCTATGATAAACTACTTTTTCGAAAATATAGAAAAAAAAGACATCCAGCCCCAGACTTCTGACTGGCTAGAAAATCTGATCATTTCTGAGAACAAAAGACCAGGTGATATCAATTACATCTTTTGTGATGATGCCTATTTGCTGAAAATAAATCAGGATTATCTCTCGCACGATTACTATACAGACATCATCACGTTTGACTATGTTAAGGGTAAAACCATTTCGGGAGATATTTTCGTATCTTTGCCGCGCATTTTGGACAACGCTTCTACCCTATCCCAGGATTTTGAATCAGAATTTAGAAGAGTTTTGGCGCACGGGATTCTACACCTTTGCGGATACAAGGACAAAACAAACGAGGACGAATCTACAATGCGACAAAAAGAAGATTTTTATATCAATCGGTATTCAAATTTTTAGGAGCTTATTCCCGCTTTCCACTGCAATCTTTTTGCAAGTCCTTGGTTTTTCCCATCGCTTCTTACAAAAAGGATTTCCGTTGCAATCGGGGCTAATTACATCTCCATTTTTTTGAATTAAGTTTTGACAATGTTTCACGTGGAACATTCAATTAAATAAATAAAATGATTACAGAAACATATGACGTTATCGTCGTTGGTGCAGGTCACGCAGGTTGCGAAGCAGCAGCTGCAGCAGCCAACCTGGGTTCTAAAACCCTTCTGGTTACCATGAATATGCAGACCATTGGACAAATGAGCTGCAACCCGGCAATGGGCGGTATTGCAAAAGGACAGATCGTAAGAGAAATAGATGCAATGGGCGGATATTCCGGAATCATTGCAGACAAATCTGCGATCCAATTTAAGATGTTGAATCTTTCTAAAGGTCCAGCAATGTGGTCACCCAGAACACAAAATGACAGAATGCTATTTGCAGAAGAATGGCGATACGCATTGGAAAACACACCCAATCTAGACTTCTTTCAGGATATGGTAAAAAGCCTTATTATAGAAAATCATCAGGTTGTAGGCGTGATCACTTCTCTAGGGATCGAAATCAAATCAAAATCTGTTGTACTTACCAACGGAACATTCCTTAATGGTCTAATCCACGTTGGAGACAAACAATTAGGCGGCGGTAGAATGGGCGAACCAAGAGCATTCGGTATTACAGAACAACTGGTTTCTGTAGGTTTCGAATCGGGCAGAATGAAAACTGGAACACCGCCAAGAGTAGACGGTAGAAGTCTGGATTATTCTAAAATGGAAGAACAAAAAGGTGATGAAAATCCGCAGAAATTTAGTTACTTAGATACACCTAAGTTAACCAAACAATTAAGCTGCCATATCGTTTATACCAACGAAACTGTACACGATATTTTACGTGAAGGTTTTGATAGAAGCCCCATGTTCAACGGCACTATTCAAAGTACAGGACCAAGATATTGTCCAAGTATCGAGGATAAAATCAACCGTTTTGCCGAGCGAAACAGACATCAGCTCTTCGTAGAACCTGAAGGTTGGAAAACCGTGGAAATCTATGTAAATGGTTTCAGTTCTTCTCTTCCGGAAGATGTGCAAATCAAAGCGATGAGACATATTCCAGGCTTTGAAAATGTAAAAGTTTTCCGTCCTGGTTACGCCATAGAGTATGACTACTTCCCTCCTACCCAGCTTTACCACACCTTAGAAACTAAACTCATACAAAACCTTTATTTCGCTGGTCAAATCAACGGAACGACTGGTTATGAGGAAGCAGCCGGCCAAGGCTTAATGGCTGGTATTAATGCACACAATAAGGTCCACGACAGAGGTGAGTTTATCCTTAACAGAGATGAGGCTTACATCGGCGTTTTGATAGATGATTTGATAACAAAAGGTACTGAAGAACCTTACAGAATGTTCACCTCCCGTGCAGAATACCGATTACTCCTAAGACAAGACAATGCAGACATTCGATTAACCGAAAAGGCTTATAAATTAGGTCTAGCGAAAGAGGAAAGATTGATAAACGTGACGGAAAAAATCACCAAGAGCGATGAATTGGAAGCTTATTTGAAGGAAACTTCTATCAAACCTGGTGCAATCAATCCTATACTAGAATCTATAGAATCTTCACCAGTGGATCAGGCTTACAGAGCTTCTCATTACTTAACACGCCCGAATATGACGCTAGAGAAATTAGAAGAAATCCAGGCAATCAAAGATATCACTGCAACTTACAAAGACGAGGTAAGAGAACAGGCAGAAATCAACATCAAATACAAGGGTTACATAGAAAAAGAAAAGGAAAATGTGGCTAAACTCAACCGTTTGGAAACATTTAAAATCCCAGCAGATTTTGATTATTCCAAAATAGCATCTTTATCTACAGAAGCGAGACAGAAAATGACCAAAGTAAAACCCGTTACTATTGCACAAGCTGGCAGAATAAGTGGTGTTTCACCTTCAGATATCAATGTTTTACTCATCTACCTTGGAAGATAATATCTAATGTTCCACGTGGAACATCTAATACTAAAAGTCCAAGATTTAAAGTTGATTACAATGAATTTTGGACTTCAAACTTTTAATTAATATATGAAAATAAAAGACCATTTTCTTTCGCAGGAGGAATTCGAACTTATAGATACCGACACACAAGGTGTTCTAAAAACCTCTCCTATCCCGTCCAATATTTCAAAATATTACGAGAGTGAAAAATATATTTCGCATCACCAGGACACTGGAAGTTTGAAAGAAAAAGTGTACAAATTCCTACAAACATTCAACCTTCAGTACAAGAAAACAATCCTTCTGGACAGAGTAAAAAAGAATTCTAAAGTTTTAGATTACGGATGCGGCGCCGGCGAATTTGCAAAATATATTGAAAATGATTTCGAAACTTTTGGTTATGAACCAAATTTTGCTGCCAGAAATGCAGCCAAAAGTAAGACTTCCAAAGCTACAATCATTGATGATATAAGTTCAATAGCACCTCAAAGCCTGGACGCCATTACGCTATGGCACGTCTTCGAACATATCGAAAATCAAAAAGAAATGTTGGATCTATTTCATTCCAAATTAACAGAAAAAGGTTTGTTAATTATTGCAGTCCCAAATCCTACTTCTTACGATGCAAAGCATTACAAGGAATTTTGGGCAGCTTACGATGTACCAAGGCACATCTATCATTTTTCAAAAAACGGAATGGAAAATCTGATTGCTAAAAATCCAGATTGGAAACTAAGAAAAATCAAACCGCTTCTACTCGATTCATTTTATATCTCGATGTTGAGTGAAAAATACAAAAAATCTCCGCTTTTTTGGCTCAAAGCAGTACTTCATGGAACGATTTCTAACGTAAAAGCGCTTTTTAACACCGAATTTTCTAGTTTGATATATATTATCGAAAAAAGATAGAAGATCGATTTTTGAGCGCTTTATGAAGGTCGATTTTTGGCATTTTTGCTCAAAAATTGTTGATAACTACAAAATTTTTACAATTTGAGTCGAATTATAATTCTACACCAAGCTGTTTGAGAATCGCTTAAAAATTTCAATTGAGGAATAATTCAGGTACACGCAAAAATAAAACCGACAAATCACTTCGTCGGTTTTTATCATTAAAAATAAAATTACTTACTATTTATTGATTGCTGCAACCCCTGGAAGTTCCAAACCTTCCAAACTTTCCAACATTGCTCCACCACCTGTGGAAACATAGCTTACTTTGTCAGAATATCCAAATTGTTTTACAAAAGCCACACTGTCTCCACCTCCTACTAATGAGAATGCTCCAAGCTTGGTAGCTTCAGCAATACTTTCACCTAAAGCAATAGTTCCAGCTGCAAAATTTGGCATTTCAAAAACACCTATCGGGCCATTCCAAAGAATCGTTCTAGAATTCAATAAAACATCATTAAAGATCGCTCTTGACTTTGGACCTGCATCCAAACCTTGCCAATCTTCAGGGATTTCTCTGATGTCGCATTCTTTTCTATCCGCTTCATTGTTGAAATCATCTGCAATGATGACATCTGTAGGCAGGTAAACTTCTACATTATGTTCTTTTGCTTTCTCCAATATCTCAAGAGCAAGGCTCAATTTATCATCTTCAACAATAGACTTTCCAATTTTTCCGCCCAATGCTTTTATGAAGGTGAAAGACATCCCACCACCAATAATCAAGTTGTCAATTGCCGGAAGAATATTTTCTATAATTGTAATTTTTGTAGAAACTTTAGAACCTCCAAGTATCGCAGTGACAGGCTTTTCACCGGATTTTAAAACTTTATCGATGGCAATTAATTCATTTTCCATCAGTAAACCGAAAAATTTAGTAGAAGGAAAAAATTCAGCAATAACAGCTGTAGAAGCGTGCGCTCTGTGTGCAGTTCCGAAGGCATCATTCACATAAGCATCACCTAATTTTGATAACTTCTCAGCAAAAGCCTCATCACCTTTTTCTTCCTCATTATGAAAACGAAGATTCTCCAACAAAAGAATTTCACCAGGTTGAAGTTCAGCAGAAGCTTGCTCAGCCTTCTCTCCTATTGATTCATCCACAAATTTCACTTCTCTGCCAAGAACTGAAGAAACTTCATCCAGAATATTTTTAAGAGAATATTTGTCGTTTACTTCGCCTTTTGGTCTTCCAAGGTGCGTCATTAGGATTACAGAACCGCCATCAGCAAGGATTTTATCAACAGTTGGTTTTACAGAAACAATTCTGGTATTGTCCGTCACTTTCAGATTTTCGTCCTGAGGAACATTGAAGTCAACGCGTACTAAGGCTTTTTTGTTTTTAAAATCGAAATCTTTTATAGTTTTCATTAAATAATATTTTTAAAGTTTTTATTAAAAAGAACAGAAAAAATCCTGCCCTCTTTGTTTCACAAATTTAAAACTAATTCTTCCCTTTCAAAAATTTAATTTGCAAAAAGAATCCACAAATCTTCATTACAATATGATACATCTCTTTTTCTTTTTATAAAAAAATAATATTGTAGTGTATTGTTGTAGTGCGGTAGTATGCGGAGAAATAAAAACCAATTATTTCATCACACGAAATGTGGATTAATGAGTAGGTTTTTAACATTAATTTAATATTGATAATCAAATAATTAAGATTGTTATCAACAAATGTTTGTAATTATTCAGAACGATCAATATTCAAAACCTTTCTGGGGATAAAGTTGGGTGAAGTGAACCAAAAGTAATTTGAAATAAAGAATTGGACTGGTCAGGAAATAGTCCATTACTAAAAATAATCAGTTATAAAAAGAAATACTTGACAGAAGTTATCCACAGGTTTTCTAACAATTTCTAACATTCTATTATCTTTTTATTAATGGTTGAATCATTTGATTATTGATTATATTACAACAATGTTATATCATTGATATGTAAATAATTAAATTGGGATATTATTAGTAATTTTATTAAGATCCTGTGTCAACATTAATAAAATATGTATTAATTTTATCAATGAAATCAATCAATCAATTAAAAGTAATGAAAAAGATAGCTATAGCCGCAGATCATGCTGGTTTTGAGTATAAAGAACTAATCAAAAAATACCTTGAAGGTAAGTATGATGTGCAGGATTTTGGGACCTACTCTACTGATTCTGTTGATTATCCGGACTTTGTGCATCCAGCTGCAACGTCTGTGGAAAACGGAGAAAATGAATTGGGAATTCTCATCTGCGGCAGTGGAAACGGCGTTCAAATCACCGCTAACAAACACCACAAGATAAGATGCGCGCTATGCTGGATGCCGGAAATAGCATCATTGGCAAGACAACACAACGATGCGAATATGATTGCGATTCCTGCGAGATTCATTTCTAAAGAATTGGCTTTCGAGATTGTAGATAAGTTCCTGACGACGGATTTTGAAGGCGGAAGACATCAGAACAGAGTCGATAAAATCGTATTTTGCTAAACATCAAAAGCCTGTAATGTTATCAATTACAGGCTTTATTTTTAAAGTTATATCTTTGCAACGCATTTCACAGAGAAAGTTCTTTCTCACGAAACCATAAATTAATACAAAGGTTTCCCAAACTCTCCTATTTTATTTTATCTTTATTAAAAATTAAATCCACATTTTTGGATTAATTAAAACAATGCAAGAAATATCTTTACTAATTTCCAAAATTGGAGAAACTCAAATTTTCTTCAAAAACCAGGCTCAAAGACAGGTGAATGTAGCACTGACTTTGAGAAACTGGTTAATTGGTTTTTATATTTCTGAGTATGAGCTTAATGGAAATGACAGAGCGGAATATGGCAAGAATTTGTACAAGGAAATTGCAAAAAAATGTAAGAATATTGCTGGATTATCGGAAAGAAATCTTTATTGGTTTTCCACATTTTATAAAACCTACCAAAACATTTTGCATACACCGACCGCAAAATTATATTTACCTGAAAATCAGTACACTGAAATTCTGCAGACACTGTGTGCAAAATCAGTAGAGTTTGAAAATTCTAATGATGTAAATGATATATGGAAGATAGAATCTAACAAATTAATCAAACACTTAAGCTTCTCGCATATTGTAGAATTTCTAAAGCTAGATGATTTAACCAAAAGAACTTTCTACGAAACAGAATCTATCAGAAATAATTGGTCTGTCCGGGAATTGCAGAGAGCCATCAATTCTATGCTTTTTGAAAGAACAGGTCTCAGCAAAAACAAGCAAAAAGTCTTGGAGGAACATCAAAAATCAGAGAAACCCATAGCAGAAAACTTTTTCAGAAGCCCTTATATTTTGGAATTTTTGGGTCTGAAAGAAGAAACCTCTTACTCCGAAAATCAATTAGAACTCAGTATTATCAATCATTTGCAAACTTTTCTTTTAGAAATGGGCAAAGGTTTTTGTTTCGAAGCACGGCAGAAAAGAATCACGTTTGATAACACGCATTATTATATAGATTTGGTTTTTTATCACAGGATTTTGCGCTGTAATATTTTGATAGACTTAAAGTTGGGCGAGTTTTCTCACGCCGATGCGGGACAAATGAATGTTTATCTCAATTATTACAATGAAAACGAGAAAAACGAAGGCGATAATCCACCTATAGGAATTACTCTTTGCGCCAACAAGAACGAATCTTTAGTAAAATATGCTACCACAGGACTTTCTCAGCAGATTTTTGTGAACAAATATTTGGTAAGCCTTCCAAAAGAAGAAGACCTGAAAAGGATTATTGATGAGGAACAGGAAAAATTTTAGATGAATTTAAAACATCTTAACAAACAATTAAAATTAAAATGAAAAACAAAAAAAATACATCTCATAAAAACGAACAGAAACTTCTGGATCTCGGAAGAACAATCCTTCGTTTTATGAATCAGAAAACATCCAAAATTTATAATTACAAACAGATTTCGGATGGCATAGATTACAAGAATCCAAGACAAAGAGAGCTTGTAATCCAGGCGCTTCACAGATTGCAGGCGCTACAGAAAATTAAAGAAACCGAGAAAGGTAAATACATCGTCAATGTCAATATAGAAGGGACATTGACTGGTGTGATAGACTTCAACCAGTCCGGAAATGCTTACGTAAAAGTAGAAGGGATGCCGGATGATATCTTTATACACCAGAAAAATGTGAAAGATGCTCTGCAAGGCGACAAAGTGCTTTTGGTTACCTATAATTTCAAAGGTAAAAAAGTAGAAGGCTCTGTTGTAGAGGTTTTGGAACGTGCAAAAGACACTTTTGTAGGGATTTTCCAAAAGATTGCAGACAAAGATTTCGGATTTGTGGTTTTTGAAAAGAGAACGATGAACACAGATATGTTCATTTCTAAAAATCACTTCAACCAGGCAGAAGATGGCGATAAGGTCATCGTCAAAATGCGCGAATGGCGACCGGGAAGTAAGAATCCAGAAGGCGAGATCATCCAGGTTCTTGGAACGCCGGGCGACCACGAAACAGAAATCCATGCGATTCTAGCAGAATACGGTTTGCCTTACAACTTCGAACCAGAAGTGGAGCACGACGCTGACCAAATCGACCGAAGCATCAACACCGAAGAAGTCGCCAAACGTTGGGATATGCGTGATATTTGCACCTTCACGATTGACCCGAAAGATGCGAAAGATTTCGATGATGCCTTATCCATTCAGAAATTAGAAAACGGATTGTGGCAAATTGGCGTTCACATCGCAGACGTTTCGCATTACGTGAAACCGGGAACTATTCTGGACGATGAAGCGTACAAAAGAGCAACGTCGGTGTATCTCGTCGATAGAGTAGTGCCGATGCTTCCGGAGGTTTTGAGTAATGACGTTTGTTCACTGCGACCAAATGAAGATAAATTCACATTCTCAGCCGTTTTTGAACTGGATGAAGATGCGAAAATACATAAACAATGGTTCGGAAGAACGGTAATCCATTCCGACAGAAGATTCTCTTACGAAGAAGCACAGGAAAGAATCGAAACTCAGGAAGGCGATTTGACGACAGAAATCCTTCAATTAGATAAATTAGCCAAAATCCTAAGAGCCGAAAGAATCCGAAATGGTGCGATTACATTTGACAGAAGCGAAGTAAGATTCAACCTAGATGAGAACAGCAAACCTATTGGCGTTTACTTCAAAGTCAGCAAAGATTCCAACCATTTGATTGAGGAATTTATGCTCTTGGCCAACAAAAAAGTATCCGAATTTATTTCATTAAACAAAAGAAACGAGCCAACAGGAAACACTTTCATTTACCGTATTCACGATGATCCGGATCCAGCAAAATTGACCGCTTTAAGGGATTTCGTAGGAACTTTCGGTTACAAAATGGACTTGGCAAATACGCAAACCGTTGCGCAATCATTAAACAGATTATTGAGCGATGTCAAAGGCAAAGGCGAAGAAAATATGATTGAAACCCTGGCAATGCGAAGTATGAGCAAGGCTGTTTATTCCACAAACCCTATTGGACATTACGGACTTGGCTTCGAATATTATTCACATTTCACATCGCCCATCCGCCGTTATCCCGATCTCATTGCGCACAGATTGCTTCAGCATTATTTAGACGGTGGAAAATCGCCTAACAAAGAAGAAGTGGAAACGCAGTCCAAACATTGTTCAGCAATGGAAAGACTGGCTTCTGAAGCGGAAAGAGAAAGTATCAAATTTATGCAGGTCAAATTTATGGAAGAACACGTGGGCGAAGTTTTCACAGGCGTTATTTCCGGCGTTTCCGACTACGGTTTCTGGGTAGAAATCCCTGAAAATGGAGCAGAAGGAATGATCAAACTCCGCGATTTGGTCGATGATTCTTATTCTCTGGATGCCAAGAATTATGCGATTATAGGTTCACGAACAGGCAATACTTTCCAACTGGGAGACCAGGTTAAGATCAAAGTGGTGAAGGCCAATCTGATTGCCAAACAACTCGATTTTAAAATTGTGGAATAACTATATAGAAACATAAAATTAAAAGCTAAAGTAGACTCTCTATTTTAGCTTTTTCATTTTAAAATATGTCCTATATGGTTGAAGATTTTAAGTTTATATAGTCAGATAACATTAATTAAAAAGTAAAATGTATTTTTGTCTTCGTCTTTTAAGTAGAAATTCATCATTAAAAACATTGATTTGATGTTATTTGATTGATAATAAAATAAATAGCCAAAAGCTAACTGCAATAAGCTACTTACAAGATACATTTTGCTTTTCACAAAAAACTAAGAATGTTAGAACTCATTTTATACGCAGTCGGCCTAGGAATTATGCTGAGTTTGGTGTTCATCGGACCCATATTTTTCCTGCTCATAGAAACCAGTTTTTCCAGAGGTCCCAGACACGCGATTGCCTTGGATATTGGCGTGGTGACTGCGGATTTACTTTGCATAGTTGTCAGTTATTATGCGAGTGCAGACCTCGTTAGCCTCATCGATAAACATCCTGGATTTTACCGGATTTCCGCTTTTCTGATTCTCATTTATGCCATTTATATGCTCCTTTCGAGGACCAAAATGCACATCGAAGGCGAAGAAAAACTCATCGACCAAAATTATATCAAGACCTTTCTCAACGGATTTTTACTCAATTTACTGAATATCGGTGTCGTTCTTTTCTGGCTCGTAACGGTCGTTTCCGTCCGAAATGCCTATCCAAGAGTGGAGGATTTCGTTCTTTACATTGGGATTGTGATTGGAACTTATTTATTGATAGATTTGTCAAAAATCATCTTAGCAAAACAATTTCACGACAGACTCAACCAGCGTATTGCCAACAAGATTAGAAAAGCAGTTGGTTGTATCTTGATGCTTTTCAGTATCTTTATATTTATGCAAAGCTTCAAAAAGTTCAATAAGTTTGAAGAAAAATTGGAAAAAGCAGAGAAACAGAAACCGAAGATTAAGTAATGTTTTTTTGGCCGCCTTTATCCGCCTGTAGTTTATCCTGAGCTTGTCGAAGGGTTCCCGCTTTTTTGTGCCAATGCTTTTCCAATGCTTACAAAAAGAGCTCCACTCAGGTCGGGGCGCGCTTCGCAAAGTTGAAGATTTGTCATCAATCGACACTTACTACAAATATTCAATTTTGTTAATCATTAAAATCAACACAAATTTGTCATTCCGCAGGAATCTAGGCTGTTGAGATTCCTACGGAATGACAAAATTCTTTACAGTCACATTTCTTTGATGAGTTTTACGTCTTTGCGAATCTTAAAATATTTTCAATAAAATAAAAAAAATCTTTGCGACCTTTGCGTTAAAATAAAGCCCACACAAATGCAAAACACCATTTTTCCAAAATCCCTAAAAAAAGGAGACAAAATCGCTATTATTTCCCCAGCTGGTTCTGTTGAAGAAACTCAATTAGAGAAAACTTTAGCATTAATTAGAAGCAAAGGTTACGAAGCTGTTTTAGGCGAAAATCTCTACACAAAATTCCAAAATGGCTATTCATATGCCGGAACAGAAGAACAAAGGATTAAGGACCTGAATTGGGCTCTGAACGATCCTGAGATTTCTGCAATCTGGGCTTCGAGAGGTGGTTATGGTTGCCAACATTTGGTTCAGCATTTGGATTTGAAAGCATTCAAGAAAAATCCAAAATGGTACATCGGATATTCTGACAATACGGTAATCCAAAGTTATCTGTTGAAAAAAGGTTTTGCATCCATCCAAGGACAGACGATTAAAACGTCAAGCTTTGGCGTAAACGAAGAAAGTTATGACTTAACCTTCGATATTCTGAAAGGGAAATTCCCAAACTATAAAATAGAATCTACAGAACACAATAGAGTAGGAGAGGCTTTCGGAACTTTGGTTGGTGGAAATCTGGCGCTGATCTACGCGCTTTTGGGAACCAAATATTCATTCGGTTTTCAGGATAAGATTTTATTCATAGAAGACATTGGTGAGAATTTCTACGCGCTGGACCGAATGATTATGAGTCTGGAACTTGCAGGCGTTTTCAAGAAAATTAAAGGACTCATCATTGGCGGAATGACCAATATGGGAAAAGAAGGCGAGAACAAAAGCTACGAAGAATCCTTCGACCCATTCGTCAACCAACAGATTGCAAACAGAGTTTCTAAATATGATTTTCCAACAGCTTTCAATTTCCCAAACGGACATATTTTCGACAACAGGCCTTTGATTATCGGTTCAGAAATGACGATGAAAGTCGGCAAAGATGTGATTATTAAGTTTTAAATAATATTTGAGATGGCAGACCACAACGACTTTGGAAAAATAGCAGAAGACTTGGCGGTAGATTTTTTGATGAAGGCAAATTATAAAATTCTTGCCCGCAATTTCCGATATCTGAAGGCCGAAGTTGATATCATCGCCGAGTTTGAAAATCAAATTATTATAATTGAAGTCAAAGCGAGACACACAGATGCATTTTTAGAACCTCAGGAAGCAGTTAATAAAAAGAAAATCAAGTTGTTAATATCAGCCACCAACTATTACATCGAAGAAAATAACATCGATAAAGAAGTGCGTTTCGACATCATTTCTGTCCTTCCCAACAAAGAAAAAACTTTGGAAATCACTCATATTATTGATGCTTTCCAAAGTTTTGAAATATGATTTTTTTTGAGTAGGAAATCATACACTGATAGATCATAAGCATAGCATGCAGAACCGGTGATCATTTGAAAACACTAAGATCCATTTCGACTTTTCCATTTTTCTCAGTAAAATTAGCAGTTTTCTGTGTTTTTGTGTGAGACTTTGGAGGCACCATTTATTGTTTAGAAACCGTTTGACAAGATGCAATAGTAAAGTCCTGAAAGACCAAGACGTCTTAGATTTTTCATAGGTAAAGTTGATTAAACTATTTTTGAGCTTGATGTGCAATCGTGGCTTTATAGATGTAAGCTGGTAGCGGATTGCTATTCCACAGATTTAAAGGTATTTGATTGTATTGGTTTCTAACAATTTTAAATCCAGTGCGATAAAAAAAATGTTTTACGTGAAACATCCAACGATTGAGTGGTGAAAAATTACATTTCAGTCAAATTAAATTTAATTTTACAATTCGCTAAAATACCTTTGGATAAAATTAAACTATATGAAACTTCAACGCAGAATATTAGGATTATTAGCAATTTTGATGAGCATCAGTATTTGGTCACAGATTACCATTTCCGGGAAAGTCACTTTCAGAAACAAATCTTTAAAAGATATCAATATCACATTAAAAGATACATATGATGGCGCAACTTCTGATGAAAACGGAAATTATTCTTTTACAACCACAGAATCTGGAGACAAAATTCTGGTTTTTTCGGGAAGCAATTATGAAGAAGTAGAAATTCCCGTAAAACTGGAAGGGAAGGATCTCAACGTTCCCGCAAGTGTCAAAGCTCAGATCAATGAGATCAATGCGGTCGTAATCACCGCCGGAAGCATAGAAGCAAGTGATAAAAAACGCGCTGCAGCTTTGCTCTCTCCATTAGATATTTATACTACAGCTGGCGCAAACGGACAAATAACTTCAGCGTTGGGTTATTTGCCAGGCGTTCAGAAAGTGGGAGAGAGCGAAGGTTTGTTTGTAAGAGGCGGAACTGGTGCAGAAACCAAGATCTTTATGGATGGAAATCTCATTAATAATTATTTTAGCAGTTCTGTTCCGGGCATTGCGGGTAGAGATAGATTCAATACGTCTTTGTTTAAAGGAAATATATTTTCAAGCGGTGGATATTCTGCAGTTTATGGTCAGGCTTTGTCATCTGTTTTGATTTTGGAAAGTGTAGATCTGCCGGAAACGACTTCTTTTGATTTCGGTGTTTCCCCGATTTTCCTGAGTGCCAATTATCAGAAACTGAATAAAGAGAAAACAGCATCTTGGGGTGTGGCAGGAAGTTATTCTAATCTTGGACTCATGGGAAAACTACTTAATTTTAATACAGATTTTGGAAAATATCCGCAAGGTTACGGATTTGACGGAAATTTCAGAATTAAAACCAAAAAAGGAGGATTCATCAAGTATTACGGCAGCATAGATCAAAACGAAATGTCTGTAGGATCGCAAAGCTTGGAGGCAAATTATGACCGAAACCAAGTGGATCTGAAGGGTAATAACACCTATCACAATTTGTCTTATAGAGAAAAGTTCGGTAAATATCTGGTGAATATGGGTGCTTCTTCTTCCTATAATTCTAACAATCTTGACTTTTCAAATCTCAAAAATGATATTGTAATTAATAATACCAAAATCCACAGCATTTCCAATTATATCAATGGAAAATTGGTTGTTGAAAGAAAAGTGGGGAGAAACACGGTTAGAGGTGGATTAGAAATTAATCATTCTGATGAAAATATGAAGTACGGCACTTCCGAAAGACATTATAAAGATCTTATTTCATCTGCTTTTGCAGAAACCGATTTGATTTTCACTAATGACTTATCTGCAAAAATAGGCGCAAGAACAGAACATTCATCTTATCTCGACCAATGGAATTTTTCGCCCAGAGCGGCCTTAGCTTATCGGATCTCAAAAGAATGGACAACATCTCTGGCATACGGCATATTTTACCAAAATCCGGAAAGCAAATACCTGATGTCTAACAATTTTGATTTTCAAAGAGCGGATCATTATATTTTTCAGGTTCAGAAAAACGCAGAAGGGAGAAATCTAAGATTCGAAGCGTTTTACAAAAAATACGATCAACTGATTAAAACTTCTTCTGCCGGAGGTTCCTCTACAAGTAATTCATATTCTCAGTTTGCAGACAATAGTAACGGAAGTGGTTTTACCAAGGGACTAGAGCTATTCTGGAGAGACAAAAAGACCTTCAAAAACATAGATTATTGGGTGACTTATTCTTATCTGGATTCCAAAAGGGATTTTTTAAACTATCCTTTTAGTTTAACGCCTAATTTTGCTTCGAAACATACCATCAATGCTGTTGCCAAAAAATTTGTGATGGATTGGAAAACCGGGTTTAATCTTTCTTATACTTATGCAAAGGGCCGTCCTTATTATGATATTATTTCCCAGAATGGGCAAAACGCTTTCCGCCAGGAGGGTGGAAGGCTCAAAGATTACAGCGGACTCAACTTCAGCGTGAATTATGTGCCTAGTATTGGTAAAAAAGACTCAAAATCCTTCACCGTGTTCGTTCTCAGCATCAATAATATCTTGGGAAATAAGAACATCTATGGATACAATTTTTCATCAGACCCAGGCAATTTTTCCAGATCTGCGGTACGACCACCGGTTAATACCTTTGTGTTCGTGGGAGCTTTCATAAGCTTTGGCGTTGATAAGACAGATGATGCGATTAATAATAATTTATAACCTTTCAGTTACCAAAAATGACAACTCAGCAGAATAAAATTTAATTCAATTACAAGTCATTCTATCTTTGAATCAGAAATTAAAACAAACAAATAAACAACTCCTATGAAAAAATTAATCTTAACCTTCGGCCTTTCTTTATTAGGTTTCGCAGCATTTGCTCAAACTGCTTATGAGAAGACAATGACAGAGAAAATAAGCAAGATAGAAGCTTCCAAAACAACTGAAGAATTAACAGCGCTGGCCAACGATTTTGATAGGATCGGAACCAAAGAAAATGCGCAGTGGTTGCCTTATTATTATGCCGCTTATGCCACGATACAGAAAGGAAGAGTGCTAATGAGATCTGGAAAAACCACGGAACTGGATCCGGTTGCAGAACAGGCAGAAAAATACATTGCGAAGGCAGAAACACTGAGCCCGAACAATGCCGAGATCTTCATCCTGAAAAAGATCACCAGTGGATTCAGGATGATGGTAGATCCAATGTCCCGTTATATGCAGGAATCACCAATTGCTCAGAATGCATTGGCAAAAGCTATAGAACTGGATCCGGAAAATCCTAGGATCACGGTGCTCTTGGCAGAAGATGCATATTTCACACCAGAACAATACGGCGGCAGCAAGCCAAAAGGTGTAGAATTATTCAAAAAATCTTTGGAACAATTTGCAGTTTATAAATCGAAAACGGCCTTGGATCCGAATTGGGGAAAAGCCGAGGCTGAATATTTCATTAGTCAGAAATAAAACACAAACATTCACGTTTCATATTGTTCCTTCGTCTTTGGCGAGGGAATTTTTTTTGGTCCGAACAAGTTGTAGGAAGCAAAAGCATTTTGTGTTTTAGTCTAAACAAGTTGTTTAGAGAAAAAACAACTTGTGATTTGGTCCAAACAAGTTGCGGGAGACCAAACAACTACAAACACACTTGCGACAGACTTTGGAAGTTTTTATTTTTTTGTATTTTTGAGAAAACCTTTATCAATGAATATTAAACTGCTATGTATAACGGCTGGAGTCTTATTTTCAGCCACTATCTATTCTCAAAAAATGAAGTATCCTGAAGCTGAAAAAGATGATCACGTTGACACATATTTTGGTGTTAAAGTTCCAGATCCATATCGTTATTTAGAAAATGATGTTGATGCAACCAAAGTTTGGATTGATGATCAGGTTGAATTCAGTCAAAATTATCTTTCAAAAATCCCTTTCAGAGAGCAGATCAAAGATCAACTGAGAACGATCTGGAACTATGAAAAAATCTCCGCGCCGTTCAAAGAAGGCGACTATACCTATTTCTATAAAAACAACGGTCTGCAGGCACAATCTGTGATTTACAGAACCGGACCTAAAACCAAAAACATCGAGGTTTTCTTGGATCCAAATCTTTTCTCAGACAAAGGAACCACCTCGCTTTCCAATCTTTCATTCAACAAAAAAGGAAATCTTGCCGCTTATTCTATCTCCGAAGGCGGAAGTGACTGGAACAAGATCATCATCATTGATGCCATTACAAAAAAACAAATCGATGAGACGATTGTGGATGTGAAATTCAGTGGGATCTCGTGGCAGGGCGACGATGGTTTCTATTACTCCAGCTACGACAAACCTAAGGAAGGAACCGTTCTTTCCGGAATGACAGACAAACACAAAGTGTATTACCACAAATTAGGCACAAAGCAATCGGAGGATCAATTGATCTTCGGAGGTGAAAAAACACCTAGAAGATATCTTTCTGCAGGCGTTTCAGAAGATCAGAGATTCCTGATCATTTCAGGCGCCAATGCGACCAACGGAAATGAACTTTATATTAAAGATCTGAAGAACGGAGGTGATTTTGTCCAGATCAACAAAGGATTTGACATCAATGCCGATATTGTGGACACGCAAGGTGATGACCTTTTCATCTTCACAGACAAAGACGCTCCCAATATGCGATTGGTAAAGGTGAACATTCAAAATCCAAGTCCAGAAAACTGGAAAGATGTGATCCCGCAAAGTGAAAATGTGTTGGGAATCTCAAACGGTGGCGGTTATTTTTTTGCTACATATATGAAAGATGCGATAGATATTGTTAAGCAATTTGATAAAACAGGAAAACTCATCAGAGAAATTTCGCTTCCGGGCAAAGGAAACATTTCGGGATTCAATGGGAAGGAACAAGAGAAAGACCTCTACTATTCTTTCACCAATTATATTACACCAGGAACCACTTACAAGTTTAATGTAGATTCCGGAAAATCTGAAGTTTATCAGAAACCAAATGTGAAATTCAATCCCGGAGATTACGTCTCTGAGCAGGTTTTCTACACCTCAAAAGATGGTACGAAAATTCCAATGATGATCAATTATAAAAAAGGAACGAAACTCAACGGTAAAAACCCAACAATCCTTTATTCTTACGGCGGCTTCAACATCAGTTTACAGCCTGCATTTTCTGTAGTGAATGCCATCTGGATGGAGAATGGCGGCATCTACGCAGTTCCTAACATCCGTGGCGGTGGAGAATATGGAAAGAAGTGGCACGATGCCGGAACAAAACAGCAGAAGAAAAACGTGTTTGAAGACTTCATAGCGGCTGGAGAATATCTACAGTCAAAAGGTTACACTTCCAAGGAATTTATGGCGCTTTCTGGCCGTTCCAATGGTGGACTTCTGGTTGGCGCAACAATGACGATGCGTCCGGATCTGGCAAAAGTAGCTTTCCCCGGTGTTGGTGTTTTGGATATGCTGAGGTATAACAAATTTACGGCTGGTGCAGGCTGGTCTTACGACTACGGAACAGCTGAAGACAGCAAAGAAATGTTCGAGTATTTGAAGTCGTATTCGCCGGTTCACCAGGTGAAAGCAGGCACTTGTTATCCATCGACAATGATCATCACCAGTGATCACGATGATAGAGTAGTACCGGCGCATTCATTCAAATTCGGGGCAGAATTGCAGGAGAAACAAAGCTGTAACAACCCGATTTTGTTAAGAATCGAGAAAAATGCCGGTCACGGCGCAGGACGTTCTACAGAACAAGTGATTGGCGAAAATGCCGATCTCTTAAGTTTTGCCTTGTTCGAAATGGGCATCAAAGCTTTGAAGAAATAATTTAATAAATTTTATAATTAAAATCCTGAAATTCGTTTCGGGATTTTTTGTATTTGGAAAACTATTTGATAGATTAAAACGTTATAATTTAAAACTCTTTTAACGATGAAAACAAATATTCTAATTTTCGGATCCATTGCTGTTGCTTTGGTATGCTGCAAGAAAAATGAAGACAGCAAAATGATGAAGCAGACCTATTCCACAGACACGACAATCGTGGACAACAATGGAACAATAGACAGCGCAACCACGACTTCAATGGAAAAAGAAGTGAACGGTAAAAAGACAACGATGGTTTCCTATCCTTACAAAGCGAGCGACGGAAGCCGTGCAAAAGCCACATTCATAGAGAATGACCAGTCAAAAACCATCACCATAGAAGCAAATAATATGAAGTATGTTCTGGACTTCAAAAAAGCAACAACAGCCGGTGAACTTTACGAAAGAAACAGTATTTCTGCAGAGACAACAACCGATTCATTATTTATTTCGCAAGGTGATAATGTCATCCATTTGGGAAAAGTGAAGTAACATACTATAAAATTTTATAAAAAACCCGACAATTATTTGCCGGGTTTTTATGGGATACTTTATTTTCAAACCAAGTATCTGTAAGAATTTAAGGAAGTCTTTGTATATTTAAGATATAGATGCAAAGCTAATCGCTACTTAAATCAATTATTTTTTGATGAATTTTCTGGAAACCACCTTGTTATTAACTTTTGCTTTCAGAAAATAAACACCAGATTTAAGCTTACTAACGTCTATTTTTTTACTTAGAGAAGGAAGCTTAACTACTTTACCATCTGCAGTATAAATTTCCACAGCATTAAGTACGTATTTTGTTTCTAAATTTATAAAGTCATTTGCCATTGTGGGAAAAATAGTGAAGTCATTTTCTTTGACTTCATCTGTAGCCAATGCGTCAAGTGAAATTTTGACAACTTTCCCATTGGAAACCACAGCACAGTATAAATTGTTATTATAGACAGCAAGCCCATTCGTATAATTTAAACCTGACACAAAGACATCTGCTGCCATATCTGTTTCACCAGCGCCATATTTGTAAATTTCGCCTCTGTAATCTGTTGATATGTATAAATTACCAATTGCATCAAATGCAAGATATTGTGGATTTGGAATATTATCAACAAAAGTAGTGATGACTCCAGCGGGAGTTATCTTAACAACTTCATTAGCAGTTCCGGCTGTGGCAATATAAATATTTCCGGCTGCATCTTTCGCCATTCCTTTCGGACTTGTAAGGACATAAGGAAGTTCTGTCATACTTACTGTGGTTTTGTCGTACCGAACAAGCTTTCCGTTTGACTGGGTGAAAAATATAAAATTGGTGCCACTGTCCAAAATTCCAAATGGTGATGTTGCAGGAAATGAAGTTGATACACCAGTAGAAGGATTGATTTCTTTTATACTAGATAAAGCCTGAAAAGATCCCCATAACTTGTTGTTACTATCTAAAATAATTTGTCTCGGCTGTCCGTTCATTCCTGTTTTGACTGTGGAGAGTGTTCCAGAGGAGAATTTTTTAATCGCATAATTGCTTTCATCTCCAATAAAAAGGTTTCCTGCGGAATCAAAAACGATTCCAGTTGGGTTTCCTGCTCCTGTAACGTAATCTGTAACCGTTTGCGCTTGTACCATACTACAAGCAAACGCCAAAGCGAATAAAGTTTTTTTCATTTTAAAAATTTATGTTTTTTTTTGCAAAAATAAGTATATTGTGTGTTGTTTCCTAATATTACATTACAAAAAAAACGCAGTAAAACAATTACTGCGTTTTTTATACTGAAGATAGTTAATTTAAATCTTTGCAAGCAAATTCCTAAAACTTGTTTTCTCATCAATAATTCTTCGAAGATCTGCCACAGCAACTCTCTCCTGTTTCATTGTATCACGATCTCTGATGGTTACAGTATTGTCCACCAAACTGTCGTGATCGATCGTGATACAAAGTGGCGTTCCGATGGCATCTTGTCTTCTGTAACGTTTTCCGATCGCATCTTTTTCTTCGTAGAACAAGTTGAAATCATACTTCAGGTCATTGAAGATCGTTTCAGCGTATTCTGCCAGACCATCTTTTTTCATTAATGGAAGAATCGCTGCTTTTACCGGCGCCAAGGCTGGAGGTAAACTTAGAACAGTTCTTTCAGAGCCATCTTCCAAAACTTCATCCTTAAGACAAGTGGAGAACAAGGCAAGGAACAATCTGTCCAAACCAACCGAAGTTTCTACCACGTAAGGCACATAATTCTCGTTTCTTTCCGGATCAAAATACTGTAATTTTCTACCAGAATGTTTCTCGTGAGCCTTCAAATCAAAGTCAGTTCTGGAATGGATTCCTTCCAATTCTTTGAATCCAAATGGGAAATTAAACTCAATATCAGACGCTGCATTCGCATAATGCGCCAATTTCTCGTGATCGTGGAAACGGTAATTTTCAGAACCCAATCCAAGAGCCAAATGCCAGTTAAGACGTTTTGTTTTCCATTGTTCGTAGAACTCTAACTCCGTTCCTGGCGCCACAAAATATTGCATTTCCATCTGCTCAAATTCTCTCATTCGGAAGATGAACTGTCTCGCAACAATCTCATTTCTAAATGCTTTTCCAATCTGCGCAATCCCGAAAGGTAATTTATGTCTTGACGTTTTTTGAACGTTAAGATAATTCACAAAAATCCCCTGAGCCGTTTCTGGTCTCAAATAGAGGTCGGTCGCTGTATCAGCAGAAGCACCCAATTTGGTCCCAAACATCAGGTTGAATTGTCTCACTTCCGTCCAGTTTTTAGAACCAGTATCAGGATCAGCAATTTCCAGTTCCTCGATTAGTGCTTTTACATCAGCTAGGTTTTCTGTCTCCAGAGATTTTGCCAATCTTGTAAGAATTGCCGCTCTTTTCGCACGATATTCCAGCACTTTTGGATTCGTAGCTTCAAATTCAGCTTTATTGAAAGCGTCACCAAATCGCTTGGCCGCTTTTTCTATTTCTTTATTTTCTTTATCTTCAATTTTCAGGCAGTAATCTTCTACCAAAACATCCGCGCGGAATCTTTTTTTAGAATCCTTATTGTCAATCAATGGATCGTTGAACGCGTCCACGTGTCCGGAAGCTTTCCAGATCGTTGGGTGCATAAAGATGGCAGAGTCGATGCCCACGATGTTTTCGTTCAGCTGAACCATCGCTTTCCACCAGTATTGTTTGATGTTGTTTTTCAGTTCCGCACCGTTTTGTCCGTAATCGTAGATCGCCGAAAGTCCGTCATAGATCTCAGAACTTGGGAAAATAAAACCATATTCCTTCGCGTGAGAAATCACTTTCTTGAAAACATCTTCTTGCTTTGCCATATTTCGTTTAATTGAAGTGCAAAAATAAGGAAAATACAGGAAGTTGGAAGCCGGAACACGCAACTTTTTAAAAACCACGGAAAATTTTACATTGATTTGGAATTTAATCAAATCATCAGGAGCCGGGAACCTGCTGTCCGTTGCAATCTTTTTTGCATTACGTTTGTCAGGCTGAGGTTCTCGAAGCCAACGCAAAAAAGGATTTCCACTACCATCAGGGCTAGTTACGTTTTCAGTTTTGAAGAACGTTTCCTTAATTGTTCAGGTCTTTCTCAATCAATTCCAAAGAGTCAATGACTTTTGAGATTTTCGCATTCTGTTTTTTGATCTGTCTCGGTCTTAGAAAAAACCACGCAATGGCGAGCCACAAAAATGTTAATCCATAGGCCATTGTTGCTCCTAGTGTGGACATTCTGAGCGCAAATTCATAGAAATAAAAAGCAAAACCAGCAGTTAATAAAACATAATAAATACTGATTCCCTTGGTCTGCATATAAATTTGCTGATGCTGTAATTTTTTCAGAGAAGCCAAATATGCCTGATTGCTGATGGACGGATTGATCTTCCGGATCACATTGATATTCTGAGAATAAAGATAAATGTAAAGTGCTAATGCAATCAGAATCAAAATAATTCCTAAACTGGTTGTCAACATTTTAAAATCAATGACACACCATATAAAAATAATTCCGAAAGCAGTACCAAGAAGACAAAACATCTGACAAACTGTTGCAGCCAATTGTTTTTTTCTGTATTTGTCTGCGGCGGATTTAATCTCTTGGATGTTAGGAATATCTGCACTTTTCTTGTTCCAGATGTCTTGGAAATTAATATGTTTAGTTGGCATAATTCTTAAATTTTTCAGTTAACTTTTCTTTGATTCTGTGTATTTTGACTCTCACATTGGCTGGCGAGATTCCAACGACTTCAGCAATGTCTGCCTGCTTCATTTCTTCCAGTTCAAGGGAAATAATGATCCTCTCCAGTTCCGGTAATTCTGAGATGCATTGGTAAAGAAAGTCTGTCATTTTATCCTGCTCCAGCTTGTATTCTTTCTCGGAATGATCTTTTATTTGATAAGGCAACTCACTTTTAGGCATTCGCTTTTCAATGTGGATCTGCCTTAGACAAATATTGGTCGCAATTCTGTAAATCCAGGTTCCGACTGCAGCTTCCTGCCGGAACTTTGGCAGTTGCCGGAAAACCGCAACAAAGGTTTCCTGACAAAGATCCTTAGCCAGATCATCGTCATTCACATAACCCATACACAGACGAAAGATCCGTTTCCAGTAATCGTGGTATATTGCTTCGAAGTTTAAAACCTGCATGTCTGTTTTTAGAATTTAGAGTGTAAGTAACAGAAAATGTTACATATTTAAAACAAAAAAAGCGTCTCAAAATTGACGGACGCGTTTCAAATCATGAAAAGACTTTGGCAAATGGTTTTTATTTTCAGAAAGCACCGATTGACGAATAGTGATATCCACCATTGGTAAAATTGAAATGGGGTTGTCTGTTATTACGCATCATGCCGATTTTTAACACCAGGTTCACACTGTTTTTTTTAAACTACCAACCGTTTGATGACCCACAAAGGCGTAAACTTAGCGAAGAATACAAAGGGTTTTCATTGAGGGCGGATTTGCGGACAATCATTAAATCCAAAAACACAAAAACAAAACGTATTACTTAAAAATAGTTTTCAGGCTAGGAAAACGCTGTGATTTTTCAAAGTGGATTGCCTTAAAAAAATGGGTGCTTTTAGAATTGATTATGATGTCCTGCTATTTTTCGAAATTTTATTTGATCATTGTGTAATAGGTTATCATTACAAAAACTTAAATTTGTAAAACTTTTCTCCGATGTACAAACGCATTATTCGCCCCATTCTTTTCAAATTCGATCCAGAAGAAATCCACTACTTTAGCTTTGCGGCTCTCAGGAATTTTGGTTTTCTGACCAAATTATTTTTACCAAAACCAATGGTTGATAAACGTCTGGAACGGGAAGTTTTCGGACTGAAATTCAAAAATCCAGTTGGTCTCGCTGCTGGTTTTGATAAGGACGCCAAGTGCTTCAATGAGCTTTCTGAGCTTGGATTTGGTTTCATAGAAATTGGAACTTTGACACCGAAACCTCAAGCTGGAAACGATAAAAAAAGATTGTTCCGATTGAAGGAAGATGAGGCAATCATCAACAGAATGGGTTTCAATAATGGCGGCGTGGACGACGCGATTGAAAGATTAAAGAACAATAAAAACGTTCTCATCGGCGGAAACATTGGCAAGAACAAAGGGACGCCCAACGAAGAAGCCGTCAACGATTACAAAATCTGTTTCGAGAAATTGTTTCCGCACGTGGATTATTTTGTCGTGAATGTCAGCTCGCCAAATACACCCAATCTAAGAGAACTTCAGGACAAAAAACCTTTGACAGAATTGTTATCAACACTTCAAAAACTCAATCTCAAAAGGCCAAAACAAAAGCCAATTCTTCTGAAAATCGCACCAGATTTGACAGATGAGCAACTTTTGGATATTATTGATATCGTAAAAGAAACGCAGATTGCAGGCGTCATCGCAACCAATACGACTTTGTCAAGAGAAAATTTGGTCTCAGAGAACAAAACCGAAACTGGCGGACTGTCCGGAAAACCATTGACAAAACGTTCGACAGAAGTTATCAGATTTCTCTCCGAAGAAAGTGGAAAAGCATTCCCAATTATCGGCGTTGGCGGAATTCACACCGCAGAAGATGCCATTGAAAAATTAGAAGCTGGCGCGAGTCTTGTTCAGCTCTACACAGGATTCATCTACGAAGGACCGGAATTGATTAATGAAATCAATCAGGCAATTCTCAAACAATTATAGGAATGGAATTAATTACACTCAAAATATTCAACACAGAAATAGAAGCGGAAATGCTCAAGATTTTCTTAGAAACCAACGAAGTTGAAGCTTTTGTCTTCGGCAATATTTTAGCCAATACTTATAATTTATTCAATACAACAAGTGGCGGCGTTCAGCTGAAAGTTTCAGAAAATGACTTGGAAAAGGCCAATGAACTGATGACCGAATTTTATCATAAAGACAGTCAATAAAAACAAAAAACCTCGCCAAACACTTAATTTGGCGAGGTTTTATAGTCATATCCCGGAAGGATTTAAAACTTAAAATCCACACCAATGTAGAAATTCTGCTGCATCACCGGCGCATAAACCATTCCGCCATCAAAGTCATTTCCGAATGGATTGGCAGCGTCCAAAATCGCAATTTTCTGCTGATAACCAGTCAAGTTCTCGCCACCCAAATAAACCCGGATCTTCTCAGAAAAGTTTCTTGAAATCTGGGCGTTCAAAGTAGAATAACTCGGCGAATAATCTCCAATTTGGAATTCCGCAGGATTTGATTTTGTGCTTGGAAGTCTTTGTTTTCCAACTAAATTTAAAGTTGTGTCGAAGCTCCAAAACGCGCCTTTATCGGTTTTGTTGGTAGAATAAGCCACGTTTGCAAATCCACGATGTTTTGCCATAAACGGTACTTTTTTCAGTCCGCTCAAGTAATCCAAAGCTACATCGTAATATTTGTAAGCAACGCGGAACTCCAGATTTTTCACCGGCTGAAAATCCCATTGTGTCTGGAAACTGTTCGCAAACGATTTTCCCTCAAGATTATAAAACAATATTTTCTGCGCAGATTCATCCAAATCTGTGACCACTTGATTTTGGAAATCGGTTCTGAAAAAGTCTGCTAAAACAGTCGATTTTCTTCCAAACAATTTGAATTCCTGCTGAAGGCTGATACCGTAGTTCCACGCAATTTCTGGTTTCAAACCGTAGATTTTGCCACCATTATTCAGTATTTCAATTTTTCGGTTGGAAGCAAAATAGGCCTGACTTTCCGCAAAAACATTCGCAGTTCTGAAACCTTTTCCGGCCGAGATTCTTAAAATCGTTGTCGGCGTCAAATCATATTTGAAGTTCATTCTCGGCGTAAACTGTGTTCCTGCCAGGTTATGAAAATCCACACGAGCGCCAGTCACCAAAGTGAATTTTTCGCCTGTTAAAGTGTATTCCGCAAACAAGCCTGGAACGGTTTCGGTTCTTTTGTAATTGTCCAAAAGGTAATCTTCGTCGTATTTATCATAAAGGAAACTCGCGCCCACTTTATATTTGTTGTTCGTATTTCCGATGATGCTTTCAAAAATCAAATTCGAATAATAAGAAGTTTCTTTTCCAAAATAATTTCTCAATCCGAAAAAGCTATCTTGCTGATGGTAAGTCAGTTGGTTCATCCAGCCCAAACTCTGATAGGGTTTCCCCTCGAAAACATAACCCGTTTTGTTCCACAGTTGCAATCTCGAAATGTCAATCCCAACGCCATAAAGCGATTGGTCTTTCTGCGGCATCTTTTTATTAAATCCGATTTGTCCTGCAGTTCGCTCATCTTTCAAGAAATTAATCCCGAAATGCGAACCGAATCCAGAACCTTGCAAATCATTGTAATTCAATAAATAAGCGACATTTAATTGATTCCCTTTTGGTCTGTCGAGGAAACCGTCATCATTCATATCTGTATCACCGAAAGTTCCGTTTCCGTGAAGCAATACACTTTGAGTCCATTTGTCAGAAATGGGAGAAGTGCTTGTCACATTCGCTTCCACACGACCATTGTTATCAGAGAACAGATTAATTTCTGTCTCTGTTTTTTTTGCGTCGTCTTTGGTTTTCAGAAGTTCTGTGTTGATCTGTCCTGTGATGCTTTCGTAGCCGTTCACCACGGTGCTTCCGCCTTTCGTCAATTGGATTCCGCCAATCCATTTTCCGGGAATGAAGTTCAAACCATAAGCCGAAGCCAAACCACGGATTTCAGGCAGTTGTTCTTTTGTAAGAAGGGTGTATTTTTGGTCAAGTCCCAGCATCTTCAGTTGCTTGGTTCCAGTCACCGCATTACTGAACGAAACGTCCACGGTTGCATTGGTTTCAAAGCTTTCGGAAAGGTTGCAGCACGCGGCTTTCAGCAATTCTTTGGAACTGATATTGAAAATTAATCCTGCTTCTTTTTTGCTGATGGCAGTTGCTTCTTTTTCTCTCGTCAGTTTTACACCTTCAATCTGATTCGTTTTTTGATCAGAATCAGAATCTTCGTGATTGTTTTCATTTTTATCTGAACCTCTCGTGTACAAGCAACAAGCTGGTAGGGCTTTGTAAACGCCGTCTGGTGCTTTAAATTTCTCGTTGTCGTGTCCGGCTTCTGCCACTTGTTTTAGAATCGTGTCGCAAGTGACTTTGGATTCGTCCAAAACCATTGTCAAGGTTTGGTTTTCTGCGCTCCAGTTGGCAGAGATTGCGCCAGCTTTTACAGCAGTTGTTTCTATTCTGGCTTTGCACATATTGCAGTTTCCTTTGACCAAAAACTGTTCTGTCACAGCTTGTGCAAATGAAAAAACAGACGTCAGCAACAGCACAAAAAACATCAGTTTTTTACTTAAATTGTTCATCGTTAAAAATTGAAGTTAATTACTTAAGCTCGCAAACTTGTTTGGTGTCGGTATTTTTCCCCATCTTTTTGCTGTTGTCCGGACGGTCATACTGGCAGCAAGAGTCCAAATCGTCATAGACTTTGTCTGATGCACGGAACATCTCGTTGTCATGTCCTGCTTCGGCTACGCTTTTAAGGATGGCTTTCTTGTCCGTTTTAGAAGTGTCATAACTTACGGTCAGGACTTTTTTTGTCATACTCCAGTGGGCTGACTTTACGTGTTTGTCTGCTTTTACAGCCGTTTCGATGCGTTCTTTGCACATTCCACAATTACCTTCTACTTTGGCTTTGAAGGTTTTTGTCTGCGCAGAAAAATTGGAAAATAGAAATATAGAGAGGAATAAAATGCCTGATTTTATGATTGTATTCATTTTGATTAATTTTAATTTGTTTGATGAGAAGCTCTTCGACTCCGCTAAGAGTGACATCTCAAAAATTGTACTTGTCAGTCCCGAGTTTGAAGCTATCAACTTGTCAGTCTGAGGCTCTCGAAGACTATATAAAGATAAAATTCAATAAAAATTAACCAAGTTTAGGCGGTTGCCAAATGATGAATGCTCGTGCTAATGGCGATTGAGAATCATAAGAATATTGATTTTCGATTTGGAAAATTGGCGTTCTCAATTTGTTATCGAAGTTATTCAAAACAACCGAAAATACGAATCCGGAACTGCAGGTTTTGCAAGTGTTACAATTGTCTTTACAATCTTTTTCGTTTTTGGAATCGTGATTGCAGGATTTTGATGATGCATCTTCTTTCGCACAACAGTCAGAAGTTTGAGTCTGATATTCACAGCAAGAACTCTGAGCAACTTGCGCATTGAAATTCTGCTTCGGAAATACAAAAATCCCCAAACAGAAAATCACCATCAAAAGTTGCAGTTTTCTCAACATCGTTTTGCAAAATTATGAAATTTAAATTACTCAAACGCAAAGGCGCAATTATTTTATTCTGACACTGATAAAAGTAGCAAAGTTTTAATTTGCGACTTTTAAACGCCAAATATTAAATTTTACTGCGCCTTTGCGATGTAAAACTTATTTCTCAGTTTTTACAAAAGGTTTTCTTCTCCAAAAATAAAAAACCAATCCTCCAAACAAAACAAGTGGCCAAATCGAAATCAGAAAAACAAAAATCTGCTGAATCAGATAAAATCCTTCTACAATAGCATTTTTCGCATCGAAGAAGAAATTGTATTTGTACTCGTTATCAACATTTTTTGTGTTCGCCACTGGGATTTTTGCGACACTTGTTTTTGGCTCTTTGATGGCAAGATCAACGGTTGAAAACTTGAGATGATCATCAAGAATTTCATCAGCGTATTTCTGAATATTCGCTTCAGAACTATGGCTGTCGTCAAGATTGATCTTATCTTTCCCTAATTTCATCTGCGAGATTTGAGCTTTCGTTTTTGCCTGTCTTTCAGATTCCAGTTTGGCTAATCGAATGCCGGCCGAAACGTCTTCTGCAGAGATGACTCTGGAATTGAGGAACACTTTTTTATCATTAATAAAACCCAAAAATTCGCCCAGTTTTTCAGTCGGAACCCGCACCTGCATACGGTTCTGATTCTGAAATTTTCTGATCAACATCGCAGATTCATCAGAAATGTTAAAAGTTTTTTCCGACAAAGTTTGCGCTTCCATCCTGCTTTGCGTTACAAATCCACCTAAAGAAACTAAATGTTTTTCTATGGAGATGGTGGCATCATAGACATTTTTAACTTCCATATCCACCTCTGCTGTTCTTACAAATTGTCTGTCTTTGATGTTTTGCGTCGCAACCATAGAAATGCTATCGGAAACAACTGCTGAGCTGTCAGGAGCATAGTTGGTGGTGGCATAGGCAGATTCTATCATTTCAGATTTTTTGCAGGCAACTAGAGTCAAAGCAATTAAGCTTATGGATAACCATTTTGTTTTCATAATAGATGATTGTTTGGGGTTAAGATTCCAAAATTGATCATTAAAATAAAAGTTATTCTGCAAATCGAAGTGATATTACTTGTAAATCTAATTTTCAGTTTTAAATAGTTGATAATGAGTATTTTGTAAAATTAATCTTATGTCAGTATTTGGGTTGAATCAATTTTAAGATTTAATATTTGATGAAAATCGTTAAATTCGATAAATTTTTTTTTATGAACACGTATCGTTGTGTAATTGTGGATGACAATGAATTGGATCGACTGACGATAACGAGTTATCTGTCCAGATTTGATGATCTGGAAATCGTAAAAGTGTGTTCAAACGCCACAGATGCGCTCGTCGCAACTGATAATAATGAAGTGGATATTTTGTTTCTCGACATCGATATGCCCAATATGAGCGGATTGGAACTTCGAAAAAAAGCGAAACAAGTCCCGATCTGTATTTTTGCAACAGATCATCCGGAATTTGCTTTGGAAAGTTTTGAGCTGGAAACTTTGGATTATTTGCTGAAACCGTACTCTTTTGAGCGTTTTTCTTTGTGCGTAAATAGAATCCGAGAATATATGCGGATCCGGACAAAAGCTATTCAATACGAATTTGAAGAAGAAAGAAATGTTTTCTACGTCAAAGAAGGTCACAAAAAAGTGAAAATTTTTCTGAATGATGTTTTATACCTGAATGCTTTTCAAAATTATACATTGATAGTGACTTTAACGGATAAACATTACGTTTTAATGAGCCTTGGATCTCTCCTGAAGGAAGTGAACTTTCAAGAATTTTTGCGTGTCCACAAAAGTTACGCGGTAAATCCGGATTATATAACTTCTATCAAGACAAAGGAAATTATTTTAAAATCTGAAACACCAATTCCAATTGGAAGATCTTACAAAGAAAATCTAAATCATTTTAAATGAAAAACTGCCCAATCATATTGGACAGTTTAACTTTAAAATTAAAAAATGAAGAAATTATTTTTTGATAATTTTATGGGTCGTGGATTTGTTCTCTTTATCATAAACTCTGAGAATATAATTTCCTGGAGTTAAGTTTTTTAGATCTACGGATTTTTTTTTAGATGTTTCTATATTTACTAATTTTCCGGCAATATCATATAGTTCTACTTTCTTAATCTCGTTCTTAGCACTTTGAATATATAGAATGTCAGTTGTTGGATTGGGATAGACGCTGACTTTAAGCTTGCTGCTCTCTGTGGTGCTTAAAATTTTATCTTCAAGTTTTACAAGCCATAAATCTCCTAGACCGTAATTGTCCGTAACATCGTTGCCTGCTGCTGTGTTGTGTCCAAAAACTAAAATATTTTCGTTATCAAGATATAATGCATCTCTGCTGCTTTCGGTGCCAGAACTACCAAGATTTTTTTGCCATATCATGTTACCCTGCTGATTGATTTTAACAATCCAGATGTCAAAATTTCCATAGTTGTTGGTAACATCATTGTCATTGGATATGCTGCTTCCAATAAGTAAAAAATTATTATCTGGCGTAGCGATCATATTAAACAAATTATCATTAGCTGTTCCGCCATATTTTTTCTGCCATTGTATATTACGTTGGGCATCCAGTTTCACTACATAAAAATCTACTACGCCAAAAGTGGTGGGAGTCACGGTTCCGTTATTTCCTAGAGCCACACCTCCGACTAACAGTCCGCCATCACCGGTAGGCAATACTTTCCATGCATTATCGTTGGAAGAGCTGCCGTAAGATTTTTGCCAAACGATATCGCCAGCCGGATTGAATTCTACCAGCCAAATGTCAGAATCCATGCCTGGTGTGCCATTATGATTGGTTACATCGCCGTCGCCGGAATAGGTTCTTCCGGACACAATGTAATTCCAGTTTGGTAACATTTGTATACTGTACGCCTCATCCAGAGAGCTTCCTCCATAAGTTCTTGAAGATAATAAATTTCCGGCATTATCCATTTTTACAACCCAAAGATCAGAATTTCCTTTTAATGGTGTAGTGATATCACCATCTTCAGAATTGGTAGTACCAACCATTATAAGATTACCATTTTGATCTTTCGTAATGCTTCTCAGAAATTCACCTTTCAATCCACCAACTGCTCTTGCCCATTGTTTGTTTCCATCCTTATCTACTTTTACTACCCAAGCATCACCATAATAATCATTGGGATCACCGTGATTATCGGTAACGTCAAAATCATATGAATCTGTATAGGCAATCATTACATATCCGCCATCTGTAGTTTGAGTCATATCATAAAAATCATCAAAGCCAGTTCCTCCAAAAGTTTTTGCCCAAGTAATATTGTAGTTTGCATCAAGCTTTACAAGCCAAAGATCATTAATTGGTGTTTCTGGGTTTCCTGCATGAGTACCAACAACATCACCGTCTAGGGAAGATGATTGCCCTCCCAAAATATATCCACCATCTGCGGTTTTTTCAATTCTGTAGCCTATATCATCATCACTTCCTCCAAAATGTTTATCCCAAATTTTTGTAGGAGCAGTTTGCGCATCTATAAAAGATAACCCCGAGCAGAGTGCCAAACCTAAAAGTAGAATTTTTTTCATAAAATCAATATTTATTTAATGTAATATTAGATGGTGATTTTTGATTGACAAAATATAATTGACAAACGACTTTTATAATTGATGAACAACAAAAGAAATGATATCATATTACTCATATAAAACTATATTTCTGACTATTAATAAGTATTTTTACAAGTAAATGATAAAAACTCTAAGATTATAACAAAATGTATTATCTAATGATTAATAAAATTTTGATCTTGTTTTTTCTAACGGCATTTTTTTTTTCTGATGCTCAGGATTGGGAAAAAATGACCCAATCTTTACAGTTAAAACTAAGTCAGAGCAAGTCGGAAAAGGAAAAAGTCGATTTGATGAATAAAATTGCTGGTAATCTTAGATATAATCAGATAGAAAAAGGATTAGGATACGGAAAACAAGCATTGTCATCTGCCAATAGAATTGCTTACAAGGAAGGCGCTGCAAAAGCATTGCATAATATTGGTCTTTTATATTATTATAAAGGAGATTACATAATGGCTTTGGAATATTATCTCCGAGCAAAAAATGTTTTTGATCAAATAAAAAATATAAATGGAACTTCTGATACAGAGTCTTCCATTGGATCTGTTTATTTTAGTCTCGGTCAGTACAAAAAAGCGTTGGAAATTTACAATTCTGCTTTAAAAAAATATGAAGAGAGTGGGAACTTAATTGGCACTGCACAAGTAAAAGATAATATTGGAACACTTCATTATTATCTTAATGACAAAAAGAAATCATTGAAATATAATCTGGAAGCCATCACTTTATTTCAGGAAGCTGCTTACACAGAAAATACGTCTTATTCTACATCTTTAACTAATCTTGGGGTCAATTATTTTGAAAATGGTGATCTGAAAAATGCTGAAAAATATTATAAAAAGTCAATGCTCATCAATCAAAAAATAGGAAACCAATACTTGTTGGCAAAAAACTATTGTAGTTTGGGAGATATTTTCTTCAAACTAAAAAATACAGAAAAGTCAGAGTCCTATCATCGTTCTGCATTAGAACTTGGAAAAAAAATTGGTAACCAGGAAGTGATCGCATATTCCAATGGGGACTTGGGAAAAACCTATCTGTTAAAAAGCCAGCAAGAATCTATTCAGCAAAAGAGAGAATTATTTGGAACAATAGCCATAGATTTCTTGGAAAAATCTGTCGCAGTCTTCAAAAAAACAAAAAACCTTCAGGCTTATCAGGAATATATGAAAGACTTGTCGGAAGCTTATACGGAACAAGGTCTTTACAAAACGGCGCTGAAGGCTTTTAAAGAACATTCTTTTTACAAGGATAGTTTATTCAACCAAGAAAAACTGAAAGAGTTCACCCGCAAAGAAATGGGTTTCGAATTTACAAAAAGAGAAGACTCTCTCAAGATGCTCAATGACAAAAAGATAGCAGTGAAAGATGCCACGCTAAAGGAGAATAAGAAGAAAATTTGGTTGTACATATCCGGAATATTTTTGTTATCGATTATTGGCGGAATGTTGATTTTTCAGAATAGAAATCAAAAGAAAAACAACCAAAAATTATCAAAATTAAATAAAGATCTACAAGCTGCCAATGACGTTAAAAATAAGTTTTTCAATATCCTGAATCACGATTTACGAGCACCAATCTCTAACGTTATCAAATTGTTGAAACTGTCGCAAAATCAAGAATTTGCTTTGGATAAAAAGACAAAATTACGATTGGAATCTCAAACGGTAGATGTCGCAGAAAATCTCCTTGTCACAATGGAAGATCTTCTTTTGTGGAGTAAAGGACAAATGCAGAATTTCAAATTGGATATTGATAAAGTGAGGCTTAATCTACTTTTTGCAGACTTGATGCAACATTACAACATAGAAGGCGAAGAAAAAATCGTTGTAGATATTCCGGATGATATCTCATTAATGACCGATGAAAATTATCTGAAAACAATCATTAGAAATCTAACTTCCAATGCCATAAAAGCGACCAATAATATTGAAAATTCAAATATTAGATGGACCGCTTTTTGCACCGAAAAATCTGTTATTCTAAAAATTATGGATAATGGAAAAGGGGCGGAAAAGTCAGATTTCAATGCCCTGTTTTCAGATGAGAAAGATTTGAGCGTGAAGTCCGGATTAGGATTGAGGCTTGTAAGAGAAATGGCGCTTGCAATTGATTGCAGAATAAAAGTAAATACAACTCTTAATCAAGGAACAGAAATAGTTTTGGAGTTTCCTAAAGCTGTGTAAAACCTTTTTTTTAGGAATATTAATTGCATTCTACAGAAAAACAAAATCTATGAACAGCACCATCTCCAAGATTAAAGGAATTTTCAAGCTTTTGAAACATATCGATATTGATCAGATTGCGAAGATCTCACAAAAAGTGGATCTTCCAAAACTGATGAATCAGTTCTCCAAACTGGATGAAAATCAAATCAATGGTTTGACGAAAATGCTGGATTCATCAGGTAAGAAAAAAGAATTGCCGCCCATCAATGGCGATTTTTATGAGCTACATTTGAAATTAACAGATGAACAAAGAGCCATCCAGCTTAAGGTGCGTGAGTTTATGGAAAAAGAGGCAAAGCCGCTGGTCAACGACTATTGGCTGCACGATGATTTCCCACACGAACTCATCCCGAAATTCAAAAAACTGAATCTTTGCGGTGTAACCTACGATGGGTACGGTTGCCCGAATTTACCATTCCTGATGGAAGGCATCATCGCAATGGAAATTGCCAGAGTTGATGCTTCATTGGCTACATTTTTCGGTGTTCAATCCGGTTTGTCAATGGGCTCCATTTATATGTGCGGTTCCGAGGAACAAAAACAAAAATACCTCCCAGGAATGCAGCAATTTGATTTGATTGGCGCATTTGGACTCACAGAGCCAGAGGTTGGTTCCGGAGCAGCAGGCGGACTCACCACAACCTGCAAAAAAGTTGAAGGCGGATGGATTCTTAATGGGCAAAAAAAGTGGATTGGAAATGCCACGTTCGCTGACGTTATTATCATTTGGGCAAGAGATGTAGACGATAATCAGGTGAAGGGTTTTATTGTAGAAAAAAATACGCCCGGATTTTCCGTTGAGAAGATCAGAGGAAAAATGGCACTCAGAATTGTCCAAAACGGATTGATCACAATGACAGAGTGTTTCATCGCAGATTCCCAGAAAATGGAGCACGCCAACAGTTTCAAAGACACCGCAAAAGTCCTGCAAATGACGAGAGCCGGCGTTGCGTGGATGGCTACTGGTTGCGCAAGAGGTGCTTATGAAAGTGCTTTGGACTACACCAGAAAACGAGAACAGTTCGGAAAACCGATTGCTTCTTTCCAGCTCATCCAAGGACATTTGGTAGAAATGCTGTCCAATCTTACGGCGATGCAGACTTTGGTTTTCAGATTGTCGGAAATGCAAGACCAAGATATGCTGAAAGATGAGCACGCTTCATTAGCAAAAGTCTTTTGTAGCCTTAGAACGCGTGACGTTGTAGCCCAGGCACGGGAAGTGATGGGCGGAAACGGCATTCTTCTGGAACATGATGTGGCCAGGTTTGTCGCCGATGCAGAAGCCATCTATTCCTATGAAGGAACGAAAGAAATCAATTCTTTGATTGTCGGCCGTTCGATTACGGGAATGAGTGCGTTTGTTTAACTAACTTATGATAATGGAATCTAATATTAGATTTCGTAAATTTACTCAGATGAAAAAATTAGTTTTTTTAATATTAATGACCTTATTTTTGCAGCAATGTGCGCAGAAAAAAGTGGACTTAACCAAACAACCAGAACAGAAAACAATGGAAGATCACACACACCAAAACAATCCTTACTACTCAAGAACCGATAAAACCAAACTCACGGTCTCTAATGAAGAATGGAAAAAAATCCTTCCGGCAGAGGTTTACGCCATCTCAAGAGAAGCCAATACAGAATATCCATTCACCGGAAAATACAACGAGTTTGATGAACTCGGCGAATATTACTGCGCTGTTTGTGGTAATCACTTGTTCAGATCCAGCTCCAAATTTGCAAGCACTTGTGGCTGGCCAAGTTTCTTTGAAGCGGACAAGGAAGGCGTGAGCTACAAACGAGATTCCACCCACGGAATGGAAAGAATCGAAGTTCTTTGCAAACGCTGCGATTCGCATTTAGGGCACGTCTTCAATGATGGTCCGCCACCGACTGGAACTAGATTCTGTATGAATTCTGTAAGTTTGGATTTTCAGCCAGATAGTAAAAAGTAGAATTATTTTGGTAGCTATTGACTTTGTCGAAAGCAATCTTAATTTTTTTATGGCAGCTTTTCCGCCTTCCACTCCCAATCTTTTTTGCAGACGATTTTCAGTTTAATAGAACTTGTTACCACGCAAAAAAGGATTTCCGCTCAAGTCGGGCTGCGAATCATTCGACATTTTAAAAGACTAAAAATCCTGAAACTATTTCGGGATTTTTTATTTGACAATGAACCCAAAATTTGCTCAATCTGCGAGAAAATTATCACCAAGAAATTAGCTGAATTAAACTTAATCATCCTTAATTTTGTACTTCTAAATCTTAATAAAATTGAAAACAATATTCATCACCGGAGCCACTTCCGGAATAGGAAAAGCAACCGCCATTCTCTTGGCAAAACAAAAAAACAGAATCATTCTCTGCGGAAGAAACAAAACCGTTCTCGAGGAATTGAAAACTGAATTATCAAAAGAAACGGAAGTGTACACTTTAAGTTTTGACGTCAGAAATTCTGATGAGGTTTTTGAAGCCATCAACGCACTACCCGAAGATTGGAAAAATATTGATGTTCTCATCAACAACGCAGGAAATGCCCACGGATTAGATTCTATCGCAGACGGAAATCCCGACGACTGGAATGCAATGATGGACGGAAATGTGAAAGGTCTGCTCTACGTTTCCCAGCCAATCATTAAATTAATGAAAGAAAAGCAAAACGGACAGATCATCAATATCAGTTCGGTGGCAGCAAGGCAGACTTACGCCAACGGTGTGGTTTATTGTGCTTCGAAAAGAGCCGTCGATGTGATCTCGGAAGGGATGAGACTGGAGCTGACAGAATTCGGGATCCGTGTGACCAACATCCAACCTGGCGCTGTGGAAACTGATTTTTCCAAAGTACGATTCAAAGGAGATGATGACAGAGCTGCTACTGTTTATGCAGGTTACGAACCATTAATTGCGGAAGATATTGCTGATGCGATTGCATATTGCATCAATGTTCCGGAACGTGTTTCGATTGCAGAATTTACTATCTATCCAAAAGCGCAGGCAGAACCAAGAACGATTTACAGGAAATAATGAAAGCATTTTTCAGTTTTCTATTTCTCGTTTGTTTCGTCTTCGGATTTTCTCAAAATAATTCAAAGCAGGTAAAAGCATTATTAAGTCAAGTTTCAAAGCTTGATGCGCTGATGCAGAATAATGATTCCCAAATTCTGGATTTGTTTTCTGAAGATGTTTCGTTCGGGCATTCCAACGGCTGGGTTCAAAATTACCAGAATTTCAAAGCAGATTTCGAGTCCGGAAAAGTGAAATATCAGTCTGTCAATCAATCCGAATTAAAGGAATTTAAAATCAAGAATAAATTCGCAAACGTCAGAAGAATCATCGCTGTAAAAGGACTTTACAAAAATGAAATCTTCGAAATGAAACTTTCCGTTCTGGAATTCTGGATCCACCAAAAAGGAATCTGGAAATTGTGGAGCAGGCAAAGTGTGACAATTAAAGTTTAGATTTTATATTGATACATTTCTAAATTGTTAAATTAGCGGAATGAAAATTCTCCACATAGAAACCTCCTCCAAAAACTGCTCCGTTGCCATTTCCGATGGTGAAAAATTGTTGTGTCTTTGCGAAGAAGTTTCCGATAATTACAAACAGTCAGAAAGTCTTCACAGTTTTGTAGAATGGGCTTTGGAAGGCGCAGAGATTTCTCTGAAGGATTTGGATGCGATTTCTCTTGGGAAAGGTCCGGGCTCTTACACAGGTCTTAGGATTGGTGCTGCTTCGGCAAAAGGGTTTTGCTATGGTTTAAAACTTCCGTTGATTGCGATTAATTCCTTGGATTCTATGGTAGAAGAATTTGTAAATCAAGGTTTCGAATTGATTATTCCGTTGATTGATGCCAGAAGAATGGAAGTGTACACCGCATTTTTTGATGGAACTTCCGGCGAAATGATAAAGGAAACGGAGGCTAAAGTCCTGGACGAAAATTCGTTTTCAGAATTGTCTGAGAAGAAAGTGCTGTTCATCGGCGACGGCGCAAAAAAAGCACAAGAAATTCTTAATCTTCCAAATGCAGCATTCAAATCCGATATTTTCCCTTCTGCAAAAGGATTAATTAAAAAATCAGTAGAGAAATTCAATCAAAAATATTTTGAAGATACCGCTTATTTTGAACCGTTTTATTTGAAAGATTTCCAAGGGATTAAGAAGGCAGACCGCATAAAAAAATCCTGATTGGGTCAGGATTTTTAAGTTTATTTCTTAGAAACTTTATAGAGTTTGCCACTGTCGGTTATTCCATAAAGATTCCCATCCATTCCGTTCAAAACATCCCGGAATCTTTCGTTTTGATCCAGAAGCAAACGTTCTTCGCCCACTACTTTATTGTCTTTGATGACGATTCTGTTGATGTGCTCGCCACTAAGGCAACCAATGAATAGGTTGTTCTTCCATTCCTCAATATTTCCTGTGTAGAAAGTCACACCGCTTGGCGAAACCACAGGATCCCAATAGTAAACGGGCTGTTCTGTTCCGGCTTTCTGTGTGGTTCCGTTGTTGATTTTTCCGCCGGTATATTCGATTCCGTAAGATACATCGCCCCAACCGTAATTTTTCCCAGGTTGGATCAGGTTGATTTCGTCGCCACCTCTTGGCCCCATTTCGATATCCCAAAGCTGTCCTTTTTCATCAAGAGCCATTCCTTGTGGATTTCGGATTCCGTAAGCATAGATCTCAGGTTTATATCCTTCTTTTCCGATGAATGGATTTCCGGGTGCCGGTTTTCCGTCTTTTGTTATTTTTAAAATTTTGCCGAGATAGTTATCCGTTTTCTGAGCGTAAACTCTCGTTTGTTTGTCTGATCTTTCGCCAGTACTCACGAAAATATTTCCGTCTTTATCAAAAACCAGACGGCTTCCGTAATGTTTGTCTCCGTCATACGTTGGCGTGGCGCGGAAAATTACTTTGACTTCAGCAATGCTTGTGAGATCCGAAGATAATTTTCCCTTGGCAACAGCTGTATGATTGCCATCCTGATAGGGTTCTGAAAAGCTAAAATAGATGATTTTATTCGTTTTGAAATCCGGATCCAGAGCCACATCCAACATGCCGCCTTGACCCTTGTCGTCCACTTTTGGAAATCCATTGATTTTGAAAACTTGTTTTCCGTCTGCTGAAACCACGTTCATAAAACCGGATTTTTCTGTGATTAAGAATCTTCCATCCGGCAAATTAATAATTCCCCATGGTTTGCCGAGTGCGGTACTCAGGACTTCTACATCGTAAGGCGTTACCGTTTTGACAGGTGCACTTCTGGTTTGACCAGCAAAAGCCGGTTTGTAATTTGTGTTGGGCTTTTCTTCCTGTGCAGTTGGTTTACTAGGCTGTCCTTTCCATTGGCAAGAATACAAAAGGAAGAAACAGGAAAAAAGTGTTGGTAATGTTGATTTTAGCATAAGATTTATTTTGTTGAAGAAGATGAAAAAATAATGCCACCAAATGGGAAGTGCAGTCAAATCTCTTTGCGTTCTCATTATAATGGATAAAGTAGCTTTTCTCTGGATCATTAGATTATCGATATTTGTTATAAATTAGACATATCGTTGTGTTTTGTTTATTTTTTTAATAAAAAAAATATATTTTTGATTAAAATTTGACAGATGAATAAAGGAATTAAAAAAATAAGCGTGATTTTCTTTTTAGGAGCTACGACACTTTATTTTGCACAAACTACAAAAGATAGCCTTTCTGGAGAGACATCAGTGGATGAAGTTACCATTATAGGATCCCGTAATAAAAAGAGAACGGTTACCAATACTGCTGTTCCTGTAGACGTGATAGATGTGAAGCAGATCAGCCAATCTACGGGTCAGGTAGATGTCAATCAACTTTTGCAGTTTGCTGCACCATCTTTCAACTCCAACAAACAGTCAGGATCCGATGGAGCAGACGCGGTAGATCCCGCAACTTTAAGAGGTTTGGGCCCAGATCAAACCTTGCTATTACTGAATGGAAAAAGATACCATCAGTCATCATTAGTCAATATTTTTGGAACTAGAGGTCGCGGAAATAGTGGTTCGGATCTCAACACAATTCCTGTGGGTGCCATAAAAAGAGTAGAGATTCTAAGAGACGGTGCTTCTGCACAATATGGTTCTGATGCGATTGCCGGTGTGATCAATGTGGTTCTGAATGATAGAAACCACGGTTTTGAAGGTAGCGCTTTCTATGGCGCCAATCTTTTTAAAAGTCCAGGAGATAATGATGTTGTTTCTGATAAAAAAATAGATGGCAATACCTTTGATTTCAGCGGAAACCTTGGAACAAAAATAGGAACCAAAGGCGGTTTTGGAAACTTTACGCTAGAACTTATCAATAAAGATTATGCCATCAGAAATGCCAATCCTGAAAAACATGACGCACCCAGACAACGCTTTGGTGATGCAAAATCAAACAACATCTACTTCTTTGGAAATGTAGAAGTTCCAGTAACAGATGGCGTGACATTCTATTCACAGCCCGGATTTTCTTACCGTAATACCAAAGCTTACGCCTGGACAAGAACGGCAGATGCAGATGGCAATATTCCTGAAATATATCCTGATGGATTCAACCCGATCCAGAATACTAAGATCTCAGATTTTACTTTTGACAATGGTTTGAAGTTCAAATGGGGCGATTGGGATTTTGATTTTTATAATGCATTTGGTAATAACAGATTTATCTACCAGATTGATAATACCATCAATGCGACTCTTGGGGTAAAATCACCGACGAGTTTTGACGCAGGTGGGCACTCGCTTTCTCAAAACGTGACAGGACTTAGTACCACCAAAGCATTTGATTTTTTAGAAGGGTTTAACCTTGCAATGGGAACAGAATTCCGCTCTGAGAAATTCAATATCATAAAAGGACAGGAGAGTTCTTACGCCAGTTATGACATCAATGGAAATGTGGCCACAGCAAATACGCCTAAAAATCTTCTGGTACAAGTTCCTGGAAGTGGGACAGATCCGGATACCAACCCTGTCCGATATCGGCCTGGTGGTTCTCAGGGTTTTCCCGGCTATTCTACCGAGTTAGGCAAAAGCAGGAATAACTTTGCCGCTTATGTAGACACCGAACTTGATATCACAAAAAACTGGATGATTAGCGCAGCCGTTAGGTTCGAGAATTACAGTGATTTTGGAAGTACTTTGAACGGAAAGTTTGCAACCAGATATAACATAACCCCACAATTTGCACTCAGAGGTTCTGTTTCTACAGGATTCCGGGCGCCTTCTCTGGTTCAGAAATATTACAGTTTACAGTTTACGAACTTTCAGGGCGGAAACCTAGTGACCGTTCAGCTGGCTTCCAATGACAGCGAATTAGCACAAAAGGCATACATTCCCCAACTGAAACAGGAGACTTCTCTTAATGGAAGCGCCGGATTTACCTTTAATACAGGAAAATTTACCGCTACAGTGGATGGATATTACATCAAAGTAAAAGACAGAATTGTTTTAACAGGAACATTTGATACCGACGATGATGTTATTGGCGAAACGCTTACAGAGATGAAAGTAGACCAAGCTCAGTTTTTCAGCAACGCTGTGGATACAAAATCCCAAGGTGTCGATGTTATTCTGACATATACCACAGATTTAGGTCCGGGCAAATTATCCACAACATTGGCCGGCAATTACAACAAAATGGAAATTACCGATGTTCATACACCGCCGCAATTGGCAGGAAAAGAAGATGTATTTCTTAGTCCAAGGGAAAGGGCTTTTATTTTGGCATCTGCCCCGAAAACGAAAATCAACCTGAATCTAAATTATAAAATTAAAAAATTCAATGCCAATCTGCAATTGGTAAGGTTTGATAAAGTGACTTTGGTAGGCTACAATGGTCCGGATGATTTCCAAATTTATACACCAAGAGTGACCACAGATTTTTCCGTAGGTTATGAATTTACAAAAAATCTATCTTGGACCATCGGAGGCAAAAACGTCTTCAACAGATATGCAACATTGCAGTATGGTGCTGTTTCTGATGGAAATACAGAGTCTGGAGGTATTTTTGATCCAGTTCAGATGGGCTTCTCCGGAAGACAGATCTTCACGCGAGTGAATTTTAAATTTTAATACAACGAACTAACTACTTCTTGGAAAGGATTCAATTTTTATTGAGTCCTTTTTTGATATTAATGCTATCCGTTTTGTTACTGTCTTTGTAATAAGTTTTGATGTATTCCAATTTCCCATTATCATCATAAAATTTCCATTTCCCGTGATAATACCAAAGTATTGACTGATGATCTTCTATCGTTTTGGAAACGCCTTTTTTTAGAATTTTACCATTTGGATAATAGAATTTTGTGCGTGTGATGCTGTCTTTGAATTTGTCTTTTTGATAAAGCGCACCATTAAGATAAACTTTCCAAACTCCGGTTTTTTCTCCCTTTTTATATTTTCCGATACTCACATACTTTTGATCAGGATAATCGTCTTTTTCCACCCACTTTCCAGTTTTCAACTTAACATTTTTTCTGACGGTTTGGTATTGATTCACTTCGTTTTTACAGGAAATTAGAGTCAAAAAAAAGAACATAAATAATTTTTTCATCAATTTTTTTTCAAAGATAACATAATTTCAAATTTTAATTCTACATTTGTAGAACAAAATACATATTTGTAGAATGAACGAGCAAAAACTGACAGACACCGAAATCATCTTAATGGAAATCCTCTGGAAAAAAGAAAAGGTTTTTATGAAAGATATTTTGGAAGATTATGCAGACCCGAAACCTGCCTCAACAACCATCGCAACCTTGTTGAAAAGAATGCAGAACAAAGATCTGGTAGGCTACAAACTTTACGGAAATTCAAGAGAATATTTCCCAAAAGTGAAGAAAGAAGATTATTTCCAAGGCGAAATGACTTCTATGATTGACCGTTTTTTCAACAGTTCCGTGAGCCAGTTTGCATCATTTTTCACATCCAATTCCAAACTTTCTCAGAAACAACTGAAAGAACTTAGAGATATTATCGACAAAGAAATAGAACCGTAATGGAAACTGTTGTTTTAAAAATGATTCTTTGTTCATCGTTATTGATTGCGATTTACTTTTTGTTTTTACAAAGAGAAAAGATGTTCCGTTTCAATCGGTTTTACCTTTTGTTTGCCGTGATTTTTTCTTACACAATTCCTTTTGTTAAGATCACTTTGCCTGCGATTTCAGAAAAGAAGAATCAATTAATTTTCGAAGAAATCACAACGCAGCAATTGATTCAGAAAACAAATCAAGCTTCGGATTTTAACTGGATGAATTTGATCTTAATAGCTTACATTTTTGTTTCAATTGTTTTGATTATCAGATTATTATTGTCAATTCGTAAAATTATCAAATTAAAAGGAACTGATTTGAATTATCAAAATCAAAAAGTAAAATTAATTGAAAAAGATCTACCGCCATTCAGTTTTTGGGACAAGATCTATCTTAATAAGAAACATTTTAAGGATCGGATAGACCACCGGATTTTCTTACACGAGAAAACGCATTTGATTCAAAAACACTCTTTGGATTTGATATTTATAGAAATCCTTCAGGTGATTTCTTGGTTCAATCCCGCCCTTTATTTTTACAAAAAAGCCATCAAAGACAACCACGAATTCCTGGCTGATGAGGTTATCGTCGAGACACAATTCAATATCAAAGATTATCAGAATCTGATTCTGTCTGAGGTTTTGACTGCTCAGAATCAATCATTAATCAACCAATTTAATTTTAGCAACACCAAAAAACGATTTATTATGATGACCACCAAAAGATCAAAATTAGAAAAGTTCAAAAAGCTGTTTGCCATTTCTGCCTTTGCAGGACTGAGTATTCTGTTTGTCCAAAAAGTGTATGCATCAGAAGTTACAGAGCAGAAAGAAAATGAGAAGCCAGACGTTGCAACTCTTGTTGATGAGAAAGATTACACTGAAAGTGACAGAAGAATGATGGAGATGTATAAGAGTGAGCTTAAAAAAGAAAGAATACCTCGTGCCGAGACTGTTGCAGAAGTAGTTGTAATGGATACAATTCCAGCCAATAAAACATCGAAAACAAGAAAACTTAAAGAAAACGAATTACCAATTCCACCACCTCCACCGCCGGCAAGCAAGAGTATAGCGGCTCAATTTCCGGAAGGAATCAATAGCCTTAGAATGAGTTTTTCGAATATTTTTGATTCATCAACATTTAAGGGAAAAGAAACGCTGAAAACTCACATTTATATAACAATCGATGAAAACGGCAAAACAACTGACATCAAAGCGGAAGGACCTAATCAAGCTTTCAATGATGAAGCTGTCAGAAGTATGAAAATTTCTACCGCTGACAAAGTTTGGAAACCAGCAATGGAAGATGAAAAACCCGTTGCCACAGTTTTCCAGCTTCCGATCACAATGAGTTTTCAATAAGTTAAAAGAAATACTTACGGTACTAAAACGTTCCTGATTTGGAACGTTTTTTCGTATTTTTGTGTTATGCAATTCAAACTTCAATCAGAATATCAACCCACTGGAGATCAGCCAAAAGCCATCGAGAAATTGGTGGAAGGCATTAATATTGGGGAAAAATATCAGACGCTTTTAGGTGTTACTGGTTCCGGAAAAACTTTTACGGTGGCTAATGTTGTGAATCAGGTTCAAAAACCGACTTTGGTTTTGGCGCACAATAAAACTTTGGCTGCCCAGCTTTTTATGGAGTTCAAGGAGTTTTTTCCGGACAACGCGGTGGAATATTTTGTGAGTTATTACGACTATTATCAGCCGGAGGCCTTCATCGCTTCGACTAACACTTATATCGAGAAAGATCTCAGCATCAATGAAGAAGTGGAGAAACTGAGACTATCGGCCTCAGCCAGTTTGCTTTCCGGAAGAAGGGATGTTTTGATTGTGGCTTCGGTTTCCTGTATCTATGGTGTGGGAAATCCGAAGGAGTTCGAAAAATCACTGATTACGATTACGAAAAGCGAAAAAATCTCCAGAACCAGATTGCTTAATTCATTGGTCAGTGCTCTGTATTCCAGAGCTCTGAATGAATTCCAAAGAGGAACTTTCCGCGTAAAAGGCGACGTCATCGATGTTTATCCGGCTTATGCGGACACTGCTATCAGACTTCAGTTTTTTGGTGATGAGATAGAAACGATCCAGAGTTTTGATCCGGTTTCCGGAAACGTGACTTCTAATTTTGATACCATTAATATTTATCCGGCCAATCTTTTCGTAACCACGCCTGAGACGATGCAAGGTGCGATCCGTCAGATTCAGGACGATATGGTAAAACAAGTGGATTTTTTCAGGGAAATCGAAAAGCCTTTGGAGGCCAAACGTCTGGAAGAAAGAACAGAGCTGGATCTCGAAATGATCCGTGAATTGGGATATTGCTCCGGAATCGAAAATTATTCCCGGTATATGGACGGCCGTTTGCCGGGTTCCAGGCCTTTCTGTCTGTTGGATTATTTCCCGAAAGATTATCTGATGGTGATTGATGAAAGTCACGTGACGATTCCGCAGGTCCACGCGATGTATGGAGGCGACAGAAGCCGTAAAGAAGTCTTGGTAGAACACGGTTTCCGTTTGCCAGCAGCGATGGACAACAGACCGCTGAAATTTCCTGAGTTTGAGGATATGCAGAATCAGGTGATCTATGTTTCCGCAACGCCTGCAGATTATGAATTGGAGAAATCCGGTGGGACATATATTGAGCAGATTATCCGTCCCACAGGTCTCTTGGATCCAGTTATAGAAGTGCGTCCAACGATGAATCAGATTGATGATTTGATTGAGGAAATCCATAAAAGAGAGGAAGCAGATGAGCGTGTGCTGATCACGACATTAACCAAAAAAATGGCGGAAGAGCTGACCAAATATTTTACGAAAGTGGGCATCCGTACAAGATACATCCACTCCGATGTGGAGACTTTGGAAAGAATCCAGATTATGCAGGATCTACGTCTTGGTCTGTTTGATGTTTTGGTAGGTGTCAATCTTTTGAGAGAAGGTCTTGATCTACCAGAAGTGTCTCTCGTAGCGATCCTAGATGCAGACAAAGAAGGAATGTTGCGTTCCCGAAGATCGATGATCCAAACGGTGGGCAGAGCGGCGAGAAACCTGAACGGAAGAGCTATTTTGTATGCCGACAAGATGACAAAATCTATGCAGGCTGCGATAGACGAAACGCTTTATCGCCGAGAAAAACAGATGCAGTATAATACAGATCACGGCAAAGTACCAATGGCGCTGAACAAGAAAATCAGTGAAAATCTGGTAGGACGCAGCAAAGATTTTCCGGACGAAAAATACACACAAAAAGTTTTGATGAAGGAAGTGGCAGAGACCAAAGCCAACTACGGAAGCGAAGATATCGAGAAAATAGTGGTCGCCAAACAGAAAGAGATGGAAGCCGCTGCAAAAAACCTGGATTTCATAAAAGCAGCAAAATTACGAGACGAAATTGCGGCGTTGAAAGCTTAGTTTTTCAGAAAGAATTTATAAAATTTCAACATATTTTTAGCTTTGCGTTTAAAGGCTTTTTTGTTGGTAAAATCAACGATCTTTTTCAGACAGAATTGATACGTATTTCCTGATAAGCGGGCATATTCTGCGCTGATGATCTTGATGATTTCCAGATCATTGGTGAGTCTTTCAAAATTGATAAGTCTTTTGCTAATGTCGATTTCTTCGTAAAAATTCATCCGGTTGAGGTCCACCAGATAAAAGCGGTAATTGCCATTTACCTTTTTGATGAGGAAGTTTCCGGAAGCATTATCAATAAAGATGATTCCGTTCTCGTGCAGCTGGAAAATCAGTTGCGTGTAGAGTCTGATGATCTCTTCCCGGTCTGTGAAATTAGGGTTGTAGAGCGCGTCGCCTAAGGTAAAAACATCTTCTAATTGCTCGCTGACATAATAGCTGGAGGTGACACCAATCAAATCGTGATTCTCAACAAAGGCGATTGGTTTGGGTGTGTGGAAACCTTTTTCAATCAGCATCTGAGCATATTCGTACGAACGCCTTGACTTGGATTTTCTGTAGTATTTGTAAACGTGACGGTTGATAATATTATGCTGTTTGAATGATTTAAAATTAAATTTCAAACCGTTGATAATGAAATATTTAACTACATTTCTGTTTCCGTGACCAACTACAACACCTTCATTTTTAAAATGTTTTAAAATATTTAAAATATCGTTTTTATATTGAGAATAATCTCCAGAAAGAACAAAGTTCATAGTGATGGTATTGTCGTTTGTAAGAAAGCAGAGTGGTATTATGGTAAAGACGTTTTGATAAGGTCTATTACTTTATCCAGATCTACATTATTTGTATTGATAGAGAAACTTTTGTCGTTGTAGGGGCCATAAACCGTTTCGTCCGTGACTTGGAAAAGTCCTACTGTTGGTACATTTACAGCGCTGGCTAGATGCATTACGCCATTATCTGCAGCAATGAACAGTGCACAATTTGCTAAAAATCCGCCCATTTCCCGGATGTCTGTACTGTAGAAATTCGGAATTTTAAAATTTAATTTTGAAATATTTTCTACGGGCAAAAGTTCTATGATGTTGTACTCTGGGAAGGCTGTTTTGAGTCTGTCATAGAAAGTATGCCACCATTCTTCGGAATAGATTTTGGCGCCGGTGGCATTGGTAAAAAGACAGATCGTTTTTTTATCGTTTTGGACGATTTTCTGAAGGTTCTGTTTGCCAGTTGCGAGTTCCTGTTGGTCTAAAATGATCTTTAATGACGGGATTTTAGATGTATTTTCAGGAAAATCTAATTCTGTCAAAAATTGCCTCAAATTGTAAATGGTTTTTTTTGCATCGTGGTTGTAATCCGGGTATTTTTCATTAAGTTCTTCATCGTGTTCTCCAAAAAACTTGTAAGTAGAGTTGGTTGCAAGAATGGATAATCGGCCAGAAGATGAGCCTGGGTTGGAATTGATCGCCAGATCGTATTTCCGAAACTTGAGCCGAAACCAACCTTTGATATATTGACCCAAACTGCTGAACGGCTTTTTGGGAAGCTGGTTATATCGATGGATGTTTTTGTAGTTTTTATAGATAATTGGTGTCACGCCGCCTTTTACAAAAAGATCAATTTTACTGTCCGGAAAAGTGTTGATAACTTCCTGAACCAGTGGTGTTAAAAGCAGAAGATTCCCTAATCTGTGGTTGGGTCTGGATATGAGAATTCTTTGAATTTTAACATCTTTTTTTTGCTTGAAGTCTGCAGACGATTTACCAATGTTTTTGGTCAGTCTTCGCATCAGTGATCTTCTGGCAGTATTTATTTTTTTCTTAATTTTCATAACAATATTTGCTAATTAGCTATCTTATAAATAAATGAAATTATGCCAAAAAGCCCCACAAAAATAATAAAAATTGAAAGAATTCTTAAGATAAAGACAGTTGTATATTTTGCGAGAAACCGTCTTAAAAAATTATTAGCGTCTTCTTTTTCACGATCTAAGATTTCGGGAGAATATTTAAATAATCCAACTCCAAGCAGAATAATTATTATACTATAAACCAGCATTATAATTTAAAACTTATAAACCTTATTTGCAGGCTTCTGATTTTTAATTTGTCCACGGATTGGAATCAATAATTCCATCAGACCATTGATTTTGATTTCGTAGATCGTAGACAGCTGCATTCCCAGCTTTCCTTTCGGCATTCCCTGGCTTTGAAACCATTCTAGGTAGCTGATTGGAAGATCTGCGAGAATCATATCTTTATGTTTTCCAAATGGCATTCTGACTTCGCAGATTTCCTTCAGGATGTCAGGATTCAAACCTTCCATTTTATACGATTAAATTTATTTTTTGATCAAGCTCTTCATTATCATTTGGTATCTGTAATGGTGGCGGTGTATCTTCATCAGAAAACTCATCACGGTAAACCTGTATCAGTAGTACTGTAATGGACATCAAAATAGGACCGAAAATCAATCCCATAAACCCGAAAATATTCATCCCCAATATAATCCCAAAAACGGTAACCAAAGGGTGGATGTCTTCCAATTTTTTCAGTAATGTGAATCTCAGCAGATTATCCGTAAGTCCTACGACCACAAGTCCATAGATCAAAACGCCAATCCCAGGTCCGGAATTGCCTTCTGCGATCATAAATATCCCAACAGGAACATACACTATGGCGGCCCCAACAACCGGAAGCATAGATGCGACGGCAGTCAGCGCAAAGAGAAGCATTGCACTTGGTGCTCCAAATATCCAGTAACCAATCAGTGCGACAACGCCTTGTCCTAGTGCTACCACAGGAATCCCGATGGCGTTTGCCAGTACCAGCTTTCTGAATTTGTCACCCAGCATTTTGGTATTGGCTCTTTTGAAAGGGATTGCTTTCGAGACGATTTTTTCAAATAATCTCGCTTTTACAAACATAAAGTAGAGAATAAAATACATCGATACAATCACGGTAAAAGTATTGACAGTGGTGCTCAAAGCTTTGGTGGACAGTGTTCCGGCAAAATTGGTCACCTTTGTGATGTTCTCTTTGCTTAGGATGTCAAATCCAACTTTGGAATAGATGAACTGATGGATCTTTTCCAGAAATATATTGAATTTCTCCATATAAGCCTGCGCGTTTCCAGCTTTGGCAACCAGCATATCTACGATAAAGTAAACTGGGAGAATGAGAATAATCAATGAGGCCAGCATCAGAACCAATGCCGCCAACCAGGGTTTCCAGTTTTTTTCTTCAACCAGATAATGATTGTATTTTCTACAGACGATATACAGCGTGACTGCTCCTAGAACCGAAGGGAGAAACAATGCTAGATTCCAACAAATCAAGCCGACTAAAACACATATTAATATAATTAGAGCGATCTGCTTTATTACTACAGAATCTATTGGTTTTCCGGAATCTGACATATTTTAATTGTAAGTTTTTATTTATAATTGCCTTGGAGCTCCCAGATAAGCGCAGTAAGCAGAATACATTGCAATGTAAAAAAACGGAATAGTAAGGTAAATTCCAACACAACATACGACAATGCCTGCAATACTTATAAGAGCTGCTAAAAGTGCAGTAAGCAAAAGCGTGCCATAATTTTCTTGAGCGATGTTAAACGATTTTTTGAGCGCATCAATTGCACCGGCATTTTCGAAAATCAAAATTGGATAACCCAAAAAGAAAAACGGAAGAACCAGTATAGCAGGCAAAAAACACATCAAAAAGGCAATCGTAAGAACAATCTGTGTGATTATGCATAAATGAAAATATGGACAAAATTTTGTCTGTAAGCAAAAAATAAATCAGATACCGTGATGGTCTTACGGAAATTCGATTTGTTGGCGATGTAAATCAATCCTACAAATATTGGTGCCAGCAGTAATCCCACAAAAAAAGATACGCCACCATAAGCTACGACGCCGGGCGTTGCTATCAGATCGTTGTAACTGTAACCGTTTCCTCTTTCTTTTATCTCTTCCATCAGCATCGTCGAGTTAAAACCGGTCACAGGCTGGATGAGATAACTTAATAAGAAATAGATGACAACGGCAAGGAAACAATACAAAAATGTATTCTTGAAAATTTCTAATGCGTGGGAAATGATGCTACCTGCTTCCTTCGAGGGAATATTGGCAGGGGTTTCGAATTCAGTAAAATTGTCCATAGTGATTTAAGTTTGAAGTTTATAATCAAATCTACATAAAAAAAATTTGACATAAATTAACTCATCATCAATTATTCCTCAAAATCAGCGATTAAGTGTTTGTAAAGCACATAGATCATCGCATTCCAAAACGGAAAAGTCAGGAAGATTCCAAAGAAAAACAGCACAAATCCACAGTACGAAAATAGGATAGAAACCATTGTTGCGATGAAGATCAAAATAAAATGCTTCTGAAAAGTCTGAACACTGATCTGAAACGACTGAAAATAATTAAACCCTTTGAAAAACATCAATGCCGGAATAAAAAGCATCATCGGAATCCAGATCAAAGTAAAAACCGAAAGAAAATTATTGATCATACTCCAAGCCAAAGAATAGATCACAAACAGAAAGAAATAGTGACCCTGGAAACCCGCAAAAAGATCACCCGTTTCCGGTTTCTCTCCAAGATCCAGTTTTCTGTAGATTTTCAGAAAACCAATATTCAGCGGGAAAATTACTGCTTTTATGACGATCATCACCTGCAAAAACAAAACCGCATTATCGGTCTGCATGAGTGCTGTATATTTGGTCAAAAAAGCTTGACTATCAGAATAGAACAAACCCTGAAACTTCTGGATCTCTTCAAAAAGTCCGTAATACCGGAAAGCAAAAGAGCCCGCAAACATGGTCACAGAAAAATAAATCACCGTAAACAAAAACTGAAAAGGCAAAGTTCTCATCCAATATTGATAGGCTTCTGTCAGTAATTTCCCGATCTCTGGTTTTGGCATTGTCATTCTAAAAATTTTTGCAAAAATAGAGGATTGCAACAGATAATCCATATTTTAAGTCTTTTATCTTTTCTCTATCATCTTTTCTCTACTTTTGTTTTATGTTTCAGAATTCGCAGTTTCAAAGAATGGATGACTTATCAGAAAGAAAAGAACCCTTTTTTTTTCTGATCAGTTTTTTGATGGATGAGGTTCGTATTTTTACTCAAAACGAAATTGAAAATAATAGGTTGTTGATTGATTTTCCGAGTGTTACAAATGTGAGTAATGGCCACGCAATAACTCCAAACTTCGATTGGAAATCATTTCCCGAAACTTTGGAAGATTATCAAAAAGGATTCGACATAGTTCAAGGAAATTTAAAAAAAGGAAACTCCTATCTCACGAATTATACCAGAAAAACCAACATCGAAACCAGCCTGACTTTGGACGAGATCTTCCGGCTGTCAAACGCCAAATATAAAATTCTGCTTCCAGATGAATTCGTCTGTTTCTCACCGGAAACCTTCGTAGAGATCGTGGATCATAAGATCTTCACACATCCAATGAAGGGCACAATTGATGCGGAAATTGTAGATGCAGAGAACATCCTGAAAAATGATGTGAAAGAAAAAGCGGAACATTATACAGTTGTCGATTTGTTGAGAAACGATCTCAGCATGGTTGCCAATCAAGTGAAAGTCAAGGATTTCCAAAGGATTGATTATCTTAAAACCAAACAGAAAAATCTACTCGCTATGAGTTCTGAGGTCGAAGGCGAGATAAAACCGGAATTCCAGAACAAAGTAGGATCTATTCTTCAAAAATTATTGCCAGCGGGATCTATTCTCGGTGCTCCCAAACCAAAAACTTTGGAGATCATCTTGCAAGCTGAACAATACGACCGTGGTTTTTACACCGGAGTTGCAGGTTATTTTGATGGTGAGAATCTGGATTCCTGCGTGATGATCAGATTTATTGAAAATGAAAACGGTAAGCTTTTTTTCAAAAGTGGCGGCGGAATCACACATCAAAGCGAGCTAAGCAGTGAATACGAAGAAATGAAAAACAAAATCTATGTCCCGATTTATTGAAAGCATCAAGGTTGAAGATCAGAAGATCTTCCTGACAGAACTTCATCAGAAAAGAATGAATGCCACTTTTTCCAATTTCGGAAAGCTGTGTCAAATTGATATTCACAGCCTGTTCCTCAACTTGGAACACGATGAAGACGGTCTTTACAAATTCCGGATAGAATATGATTTGGAAAACAGTTTCAAAACGCAGATTATGCCTTACGCTATTTCTGATCACGATGATTTCGAATTGGTTATTGGTAATGAAATTGATTATGCTTTTAAATCTGCAGACAGAACTGAGTTCCAGAAAATGAAAAAAAATAGTGATGCAGACGAGATTATTATTGTGAAACAAAACCAGATGACAGACAGCTCTTATTCCAATCTTCTGTTCCTGAAAGATAAAACCTGGTTCACACCCAAAACTTATCTTTTGAATGGCGTGATGCGACAAAGTCTATTAGCCTCGAAAAAAATCAAAGAAACCGACATTACAATGGGTAATATCAAAGAATTTTCGCATTTTCAATTGATTAATGCACTGAATGATTTTGATGAAATGTTCATTTATCCTATCGAGAAAATCATCAATCTACCGAAAGATGAATCGGATTTGGATTTTTGAGTTCGTGCCCGCAAAGGCCGCAGAATTTGATGAAAAAACAACAAAAAAGCAACTCACTTCTTGCAACGGTACTCATTTTTACGACTAAATGCCTTTAGCGACTTTTCGATAAAAATCACTTCAACGCTGCAAAATACTGCTTCAGAATATCCGCATTATTACATTCGGACGTCATGACTTCCAAAATTTTCGGTTTCGGATTGGACTTGAAAAAGTTGGGTAAAACCCGATCCAACGTAATTTCATCTTCCACTTTCGTGTAATCAAAACCGAAATTCTTTGCCAATAATTCTGCGTTTCTGTGATGCGTGGTGGCGATAAACTCGTCCAAGGCATTGGTGCCACTTGGTCCGGGAATGATTTTAAAAATGTTGCCTTCACCATTATTAAAGATCACAATCCTCGTGTAAGGCGGTATGTATTGATTCCAAAGTCCATTAATGTCATAGAAAAATGACAAATCTCCGGTAATCAAAATCGTAGGTTCATCTTCCATCATCGCAAATCCCATCGCCGTAGAAGTACAGCCGTCTATGCCGCTGGTTCCGCGGTTACAATAAACATCATGGGTTTGAAAAACAAATAATTGTGCATATCGGATGGCAGAACTGTTGGAGAAATGAATTCTGTAATTCTCTGGAGTATGATTTGATAATTGGCGGAAAAGATAAAAGTCTGAAAAAGGTGCTTTGTTCAGATACTCCTCGTGTTTCGCGTCTTTTTTGTCCTTCAGAACATCCCAAAGATTGAAGAAAGGTCTTGGCTCCAGATTGATGGATTTCAATAACTTGGAGAAAAAAATCTCCGCTTTTGTTTCAATTTTTTGGGTTAAAGCAAAATAAGTATCTGGCTGCCAATATTCATCGATGTGCCAGTGCTGTGCAGGTTTTGCTTTTCGGAGGAATTGTTTCACCCTTTTGGAAACGACATTCTGTCCGATGGTAATCAGCAAATCTGGCGCATATGTTCTGTAATCTTCCTCGGTAAAATCTGTAATATAACGATCAATATGAGCAAAGAATTTCTCGTGCTGGAGATTGGAGCCCATTTCTGTTAAAACTACAACTGTATGGTTTTTAACCAATTGGGCAAGTTGTGCATCCAACTCTGCGTTGGGTGCTAATGTGCCAGTAAGGATGAGTATTCTTTTGGAAATGTGCCAGTCTGCAATCAGGTTGGATGGGATTTCGTACGCTTTTTTCTGAATTGTCTTTTCGACAGCCGGCAAAACAGGCAATTCATCTACCAGATTGTAAAGAGGCTCATTCAGAGGAATATTGATGTGAACAGGGCCGCTTTTTTCGATGCAAAGTTCGACCGCTTTTTTAATCGTTTCAAAATTATGGTCTTCTGCACCATCTTTTTCGTCTTCCAACAGTTCAAAGTCACCATAAGAATGCTGTTGGAAAAGGTTTTTTTGGCGAATCGTTTGTCCGTCAAAAATATCCACAAAATCCGCAGGTCTGTCCGCAGTCAAGACCAGTAGCGGCACATTCTGATAAAATGCCTCTACAACTGCAGGATAATAATTGGTGGCCGCAGAACCACTTGTACAGGTAATGGCAACAGGCTTTTTGATCGATTTTGAAATGCCCAATGCTACAAAAGCCGCCGCTCTCTCGTCCACAATACTGTAACACTGGAACGCATCGATCTCTGAAAAATGGATTGACAAAGGCGCATTTCTAGAACCTGGCGAAATGATAATCTTATGGATGCCGTATTGTTCAAGAATATGGGCTAGAATCTGGATGCTGCGTTTTGCGGAATATTGCTTCATTGTAAAAATTTACTGAGAAATAAATCAGTTTGCAAATTTAATAAAAACCTTTGGGCAAGGTGTTGTAATTTATCGCAAAGGTGCAATTTAAAATTTAATTCGGTTCTTATGAAGTCGCAAAATTTGATACTTATAAGCGTTAAAATTTCGGAATGTAATTCACAAAAAAATCCGGCTCTTGAGAACCGGAAATTTGTATAATTAAATAGGGTGTGTCATAAAAATGCGTCTAACTCTACGCCGTCATCCGCAGCTGCATAGGGATTTCTCTTGGCGTTCCCGAATAAGTGATGGTGGTCAGCATAATCGCTGTTATAAACTCTGTTTCTTACATATTTTCTTACCACCAAAACGCCCAGAACAGCTGCTGTCCCAAAGATTCCGGCAAAGATGATTTCTACGTTTCTCTTCATATCATTAAAGATTAATATTTTTTCCTCAGCAAAAGATGTTCCTTTTTGAATAGGAAACCTCAATCTTATCAAAAATTTAAGATTCTGAAGGACACTTTTTACAGTTCAGTCGGTTTTTTTAACAATTCGGTCATATATAATTGCAGAAGCTTAGTAGGTAAGCTAATTTTGGACTCAGAAATTATTATAATGCAAAAGAAAAACATCATATCACTATTTTGGGTCGGTTTTGGCGTCAATATCTTTTTTTTCATCATTACTACAGATGACAAAACGATAGAGAATTTTTTCTACGGACTTTTAATTTGTCTTGTGTATTCTTTTTTTCTGGGGATTGGAAACGCGATGACGAATGAGCTTTTGAATAAAAAATTCTCCTGGACAGAGCAAACCAGAGCGAGAACAATTTTTGGGATTATTGCACTTGTTTTCATTAATGTTATCATCAGTTATCTATGCGGATATCTCAATTTTGTGGTCATTCAGCAAAAAGCAACAACGGCAGCGTTCTTTTCAGAAAAATACAATATGGTTAATTGGTTTACAATTAATATCTCTTTGATGATTTCGGCTTTCCTTCACGCCAAAGGCTTTATGGAAGAGTTGAAAAAAAATACCAAAAAAGAAGTGGTAGAGCAGAAACTGATTGCAAAATCTGCCAATGCCCAATTCGAATCTCTGAAGAACCAATTGGATCCGCATTTTCTCTTCAACTCTTTGAATGTCTTAACCGCTTTGATTGATGAGAATCCTGAACAGGCGCAGAAATTCACCACATCGATGTCAAAAATCTACCGTTACGTTTTGGAGCAAAAAGACAAAGAAATAGTGAAAGTGGAAGATGAGATAGAGTTTGCCAAGATATATTGCAACTTATTGAAAACCAGATTTGAAGACAGTGTCAGTTTTAATTTTGATATCAATCCTGATGATCTGCAAAAACTGGTAGTGCCACTCTCCTTACAATTGTTACTGGAAAACTGCATCAAACACAACTTTGCAACATCATCCAAACCGTTGAATGTCAGAATCTTCACAGAAGGAAAATTTCTCTGTATCGAAAATAACCTCCAGGTGCGGGAACAACTCAAAGAAAGTGCGGGAATAGGTTTGTCAAATATCGTTCAGCGTTATGCGCTGCTTACCAGGGATCATGTTTTTATAGAAAAATCAGAACAGACTTTCAAAGTGAAAATACCAATACTAACGGAAAAAATTGCTAAAAAAATGGATACCTACACAGCACCAGACACAGAAAATATCGCTTACCATAGAGCGGCAAAAAGAGTAAAAGAACTCAAAAGTTTTTATGGAAATCTGATCTCCTATTGCATTGTTATTCCATTTCTGACGATCTTTAATCTGCTTACCTCGCCAGGACAACTGTGGTTTTATTGGCCGATGCTGGGCTGGGGAATTGGTCTGACAGCACACGCGATGAACGTTTTCGCGATAGGAAAAAATTGGGAAGAAAAGAAAATACAGGAAATACTTAATAAAGAAAATCAAAAATAATCATGGAAAATAACAACAGCAGGATCCACTACGAGATAGCGGTGGAAAGAGTAAAAAACATCAGAAAATTTTATACCAGTGTAGTGGTCTTTATCATCATATTTGGAGTCATCTATGGCATCAGATTTTTCAAATACGGGTTTTCAAACTTAGATCACATTCAGGTTTCATGGATCTTCATTATCTGGGGATTGCTACTGGCTATAAGAGGTTTCAAGTTATTTTTCCTGAACTCGGATTGGGAAAAAGAGATGATTAATAAAGAACTTAAAAAACAAAACAATGGAAATTATTCAAGATAAAAACGGTATCGAATATCGCGAAGCCGTAAAAAAAGTAAAACGCCTCAAAGGTTTTTACACCCATTTGACCATCTATACCTTGGTCAATCTATTCCTTATTTTTGCCAACTGGAGCGAGATCCGCGAAGAACACAGCTTCTGGAGCTGGGAGATTTGGGCAACACCAGTTTTCTGGGGAATAGGATTGGTAGCGCACGGCGCGGGTGTTTTTTGTCCCGGATATTTTTTAGGAAAAGATTGGGAAGATAGAAAAACGAAAGAATTAATGGAAAAGTATAAATAATACGACTAAAATTTAGTCAATGGAAAATCGAAAGTTAGAAAATAACTCAGATGAAAAACTTCGTTATCTGAATGCGCAAAAAAGAGTCAGAGAAATTAGAGGCTTCTATGCTCATTTAATTGCTTACGTTGCTGTAAATGTTGTAGTGATAATTTTCAATATTCTTTATCACGAGCTAGGCTATATGAGGATAAAAGTAAATCAATTTTACAGCCTTATAATTTGGGGAATATTAATTATGATTCACGCTGGATTTGTTTTCTTAGGCAAGGAATGGGAAGAAAGGAAAATTCGCAAATTAATGGACAAAGAAAAATAATATTTTACCTAATTTCGAATTCAATAAAATAAACTATAAAAATGATAAGAACGATAATCATCGAAGACGAAAAACCGGCAGTCAGACGACTTGAGAAATTATTGGGTTTGTTTTCTGATTTAGAAGTAGTTGCGAGCCTCAATTCTGTGGAGGAATCAGTCGATTGGTTTCAAGAAAATGAACATCCGCAACTGATTTTTTCGGACATCGTTCTTGGTGACGGATTGTCATTTGATATTTTTGATAAAGTTGCTACCAAGGCATTTATCATTTATACCACCGCTTTTGACCAATATACTTTGAAAGCCTTCAAGCTCAATAGCATCGATTACCTTTTGAAACCAATCGAAGCGGAAGATCTGGCAAAGGCGATAGAAAAATTCAAATCGTTCTTACCCGAACAAGGTGCTGTCAACTCGCAGGAAATCAGACAAATCGTTAAAAAAGAACAAGCAACACTTTCCCGGATTTTGGTGAAAATAGGGTATAATCTGAAAGTCGTTTCCATCAATGAGGTCAGCTGTTTCTACAGTGAGAATAAGATCGTCTATCTGCAAACCAAGGAAAGGAATTTCCCAACAGATTTTACGCTAGACGAACTGGAAAATGTCTTGGAAGAGAGCAAATTTTTCCGTGTCAACAGACAATTCATCATCAGCTCAGATTACATCAAAAACATTCACACTTCGCCCAATTATAAAGTTGATTTGGAATTCCAGCCGGATGAAGAAATTACGGTGAGTAGGGATAGAGTGAAGGATTTTAAGGATTGGCTGGCTGGAAACTAAAACAAAACAGGCTTTACGAAATCTTCGCAAAGCCTGTTCATTTATTTAATTTCAGTTTATTTTTAAGCAATCACGCCGCTTCCAATCAATTCATCCTCCAAATACCAAGCCGCAAATTGCCCTTCAGCAATCGCAGACTGCGGGTTTTCAAACTCCATATAAAATCCACTTTCAAATTGATGAATCGTAGCTTTTTCCAAAGTTTGTCTGTAACGGATTCTCGCCATCACTTCCATAGATTCGCCGTTTTTCAATCTCAAATCCTCACGAACCCAATGTAGTTCAGCATTTTCAATTTTCAAAGCTTTGCGGAAAAGTCCAGGGAAATGTTTGCCTTCGCCCACAAAAATAATGTTGTTTTCCATCTCTCTGCAAATGATGAAACAAGATTCCTTGTGACCACCAATGCCCAAACCTTTACTCTGACCGATGGTGAAAAACTGCGCACCTTGGTGCTTACCAATCACTTTTCCGTCTTCTTTTTTATAATTGATTTTCGCAGAAAGATATTCCAGCTCTTCTAATTTTGAATTAAAAGTTGGCGTTTCTCTATGAAATTCTGCAAAGTCGTTGAAGATTTCTACAATTTCGCCTTCCTTGGGAACCAGTTGCTGCTGAAGAAAAGTGGGTAAACTCACTTTCCCGATGAAACAAAGTCCCTGAGAATCTTTCTTGTCTGCCGTTACCAAGCCGATTTCTTTAGCAATTTCCCGCACTTCCGGTTTCGTCAATTCCCCGATGGGGAACAACGCTTTCGACAATTGATCTTGGCTCAACTGACAGAGAAAATAACTTTGGTCTTTGTTGTTATCTTTCCCAGCCAACAGATGAAAAATTTCCTTTCCATTGTCGTCAACGGTAGAAGTCACGCGCGCATAATGACCTGTTGCCACTTTCTCCGCACCAAGCGATAAAGCCGTTTTCATAAACACATCGAATTTCACTTCACGGTTGCAAAGCACATCCGGATTTGGCGTTCTTCCTTTCTGATATTCGTCAAACATATAATCCACAATCCGCTCTTTGTAGAGCTCGCTCATATCAATGACCTGATAAGGAATTCCTAATTTTTGTGCAACAAGAAGCGCATCATTACTATCTTCGATCCACGGGCATTCATCTTCCAATGTGACGGATGCATCGTTCCAGTTTCGCATAAAAAGTGCGATAACCTCGTGACCTTGCTGTTGCAAAAGATAAGCTGTCACGCTAGAATCTACGCCTCCGGAGAGGCCAACTACTATTTTCATTTGATTTCAATTTTTACGAAACTCTTGACGGGAGTTCTTAGTTTGAGGATGCAAAAATACGGTTAAAAGTTTCGCAAAAAAACCATAATTTTAAACATTGATAAAAACGATTGTATCAAAGACAATAATTTTGGCAGCTAGATCCGTCCTCCGTTCCCGCTTTTTTCTTTTTTTTGAGAAAAAAGAAAAAGAGCTCCACTCAGGCCGGGCTGCGTGTCATTCGATTTTTTTTAAACTATAAAACACACTTATTATGAAAAAAATGTTTAGTCTTTTCTTAGTTCCAATTAGCTTGCTTAGCTTTTCTCAAATAGCAATGAGTGCCGGCACTCCATCCAACCGCTGGACTTTCGGTGGCGGATTGGGTGTTGGTTTCGGGAGCAACAGTTACTTTAATCTTCAAGTTTCGCCGAGAGTGGGGTACAAGATCACAGATCAGTTGGAAGGCGGCCTTATAGGCAACGTGTCCTGGCAGACATCAGATTTTTACAAATCGACAATCTTTGGTGTGGGTCCGTTTATGAATTATTATTTTGCACGTTCTTTCTTTGTAGGCGCTCATCTTCAGCAATATTTCATCAGTTCCCAAGAAAAATTCACGGGTTACAAATTCAATACAGACGAGACTGCCCTATATTTGGGCGGCGGTTACATGCAGGCTTTGGGAAATCATGCGTTTGTGCAGTTTGGATTGATGTATAATGTTCTTTGGAAAGAGAACAGCAGTATATTTGGTGCCGGATTTGTCCCAAGTGTTGGCTTTGTGGTGGGATTATAAAAAAATAAAGCCCTCTATCAATCATCCTTGCTTGGCGTTCTGTAAGTTTTAGAGGGCTTCATTAATATGTACAATCTGCCATAATGATATAAAAAAGCCACCTTTTGGAGGTGGCCTATATCGTTTTAAATATGATTATTTGACAATCTGGTCTTCTTTAACAGTTTCTCCTTGCAAGCCATCTTTGGCTTCATTGATGCTTAGGACAACCGTTTCTCCCTCCGTGAATTGCTTATTAACCAGCATTTCTGCTAACAAATCTTCTATATACTTCTGGATGGCGCGTTTCAGCGGTCTCGCTCCAAAGTCTTTGTCCCAACCTTTTTCAGATATGAAATCTTTGGCATCCTCGCTCAATTCAACTTTATAGCCTAATTTATCCAATCTGCTGTACAATTTGGACAGTTCCAAATCGATGATCTTTTTGATATCCTGCTGTTGTAGAGAGTTAAAGATAATGATATCATCAATTCTGTTCAGAAATTCTGGGGCAAATGCCTTTTTCAAAGCGTTTTCGATGGTAGATCTTGCTCTTGCATCGGTATTGGTTTTCTTGGCATTGGTTCCGAATCCTACACCATCACCGAAGTCTTTTAGATCTCTGGTTCCGATATTGGAAGTCAAGATGATGATCGTATTTCTAAAATCAATTTTTCTTCCAAGAGAATCTGTGACAAATCCTTCGTCCAGAATCTGCAACAAAATGTTGAAAACATCTGGATGCGCTTTCTCAATCTCGTCAAGAAGAACGACTGCATAAGGTTTTCTTCTGACGGCTTCCGTCAATTGTCCACCTTCTTCATATCCAACATATCCTGGAGGCGCTCCAACCAATCTGGAAACCGCAAATTTCTCCATATACTCACTCATATCAATTCTGATCAGAGCTTCGTCCGAGTCGAATAATTCGCGCGCCATGACTTTCGCCAATTCTGTTTTACCAACACCGGTAGTTCCAAGGAAGATGAATGTTCCGATTGGTCTGTTCGGATCTTTAAGGCCTGCTCTGTTTCTTTGGATGGCTTTTACCACTTTTTTCACAGCGTCTTCCTGGCCTATTACCTTTCCGTTCAGTTTATCATCCATTTGGGCCAGTTTGTCTAGCTCGTTTTTACCTACTTTGGTCACCGGAACGCCACTCATCATAGAAACCACTTCCGCAACACTTTCTTCTGTTACTTCTTCTTTTTTCTCTTTGACATCTTTGTCCCACTGTTCTTGGGCGAGATTCAGTTCGATCTGAAGTCTTTCTTCCTCATCTTTCAGTTTTCTGGCTTCGAGGTAATCTTGTGCTTTTACCGCTTGCTGCTTCAATTCCTTCACTTCTTCGATTCTTTCTTCGTGCTCGATGATTTCGGAAGGAACTTTCATATTCTTGATATAAACTCTTGATCCTGCTTCATCCATTGCATCAATGGCTTTGTCTGGAAGGAATCTGTCTGTGATGTATCTTGCCGTTAAGTTGACACACGCGGTGATCGCTTCATCTGTGTAATGAACGTTGTGGTGGTCCTCGTATTTATCTTTGATCTGGTGAAGGATCTGGATTGTTTCGTCAACCGTAGTTGGTTCTACCATCACCTTTTGGAAACGACGTTCCAAAGCGCCATCTTTCTCGATGTACTGTCTGTACTCGTCTAGCGTCGTAGCACCAATACATTGGATCTCGCCTCTTGCCAATGCCGGTTTGAACATGTTGGAAGCGTCCAAACTTCCTGTAGAACTTCCCGCTCCAACGATGGTGTGTAACTCATCGATGAAAAGGATGACATCACGGTTTTTCTCCAGTTCTGTCATGATCGCTTTCATTCTTTCTTCAAATTGTCCACGGTATTTGGTTCCCGCAACCAAACTTGCAAGATCCAGAGTGATTACTCTTTTACCATAAAGAACTCTCGACACTTTTTTCTGCTGAATTCTCAAAGCCAGACCTTCTGCAATGGCGGATTTACCAACACCTGGTTCACCTATCAAAAGGGGGTTGTTTTTCTTTCTTCTTGATAAGATCTGAGAAACCCTTTCGATCTCTTTTTCACGACCGATAACGGGATCTAGTTTTCCATCTCTTGCGAGAGAAGTAAGATCACGGCCGAAGTTATCCAAGGTTGGGGTTTTACTTTTCTGAGCACCCAGATTTCCGGTCGGCTTTTTCATTTGGCTGTACGGCTCTTCTTTTTCCTCATCATCATCGTAAGCACTATTTTGTGGCAGCTGATCTGTATTTTTCAGCATGGTTCTGTACTCTTTCTGCACAGCGTCATAATCAATATCATAAGCCTGAAGAATGTTAGCCGTCGGATCTTCCTGTTTGTAAAGAACACCTAGTAAAAGGTGCACCGTATTGATATCAGAAGATTGGTATTGTCGGCATTCTAGTTCGGACCTTTTCACGGCTTGATCTGCCATTTTTGTGAAAGAAATACTGCCCATATTCGCGGTAAACGGATTTGAGTTTACAGAGCTCAGGCTTTCTATTTTTCTCTTTATCTGGGTAAGATCCGCACTTAGACTTTCGAGGATCTCTTTTGCAGAATTTTCAGTTTTGATGATTCCTAAAAGGAAATGTTCAGTATTCAGAAATTCACTCTGCAAACGCCTTGCTTCATTTTTGCTTTGTTTGAACACGCGGTTCAAACCGTCTGAAAATTTATAATCCATAATTAAAAATTATACACTAAGTTATGTTTTTTATGATAAATCCTACAATTAATTATTGTAAAATTTAAATATTTGTTTGCAAATAGATTGCCATCAAAAAAAACGGACTTTATGACTTGATTTTTTATAAAATTGTTTAGGTTTGTAATTCTTAAAAAGTGCTCATGAATAATTGGTCAGAATATGTAGGTTACTTGGCTTCTGTTTTCGTGGTAGTTAGCTTTCTCCTGAAAGATATCAAAACGATAAGAACCATTAATTTATTGGGCTGTATTTGTTTCGTGATCTACGGAATATACAGCGGAATGCTTTGGCCAATCATCATTCCCAATGCAGTTCTTACTTTGATTCAACTTTATAATATTTTAAAAAAGACTTAGATGAAAGTGATCGTAAGTGTTTTCAACAATCTATATACCGACCAGCGTGTGGAGAAGGTGTGTAAAACGCTTTACGATAATGGATACGAACCTATTCTAATTGGTTGCAATTGGCTTGGAGCACCAGAAATGGAACGGCCTTATGCTTTTTTCAGGATTGATTTAAAATCGAAAATTTTAAGGTTAGCTTATATAGAATTCCAGAGAAAACTCTACCAAGAACTCATAAAACGTGCTGACAATAAGACCATTTTATTAGCCAATGATTTGGAAACGCTTATGCCAAATTATCTGATTTCTAGGAAACGCAACATCCCGATTATCTTTGACAGCCACGAGATTTTTACAGAAATGCCAACCATCCAGGGCCGTTGGGTAAAACACGTTTGGAAAAAAATCGAAAAGACTTTTGTCCCGAAAATCAAACGAATGATAACGGCAAGTCATTCTTACGCCAACTGGTTTGTTAAGGAATATGACATCAATAAGCCTTTGGTAATTAGTAATTTACCAAGGAAAATTGAATTCACTGGAGCCAAAGAAAATTCAAAAAAAATAATTCTTTACCAAGGGTGGCTCAACTATTCCCGAGGCATTGATAAAGCCATCCTGGCCATGGAATTGATAGATAATGCGGAGCTTTGGATTGCTGGCGGCGGCCCTTTGGAAGCAGAATTCTGCACTTTGGCAAAGCAGTCAGGAGTGGAGGGAAAGATCAAATTCCTTGGAAAACTATCGCCACAAAACCTTCGTGAGATCACACCAAAAGCAGATGTGGGATTGAGTATCGAAGAGAACAATGGACTCAGTTACTATTATTCTTTACCAAATAAAATTTCGGATTACATCCAGTCAAGAGTGCCTGTTGTGGTTTCCAATTTCCCTGAGATGACAAATATTATCAATTCTTTTGGAGTAGGAGAGATCATAGAAAATCATTCACCACAGCATCTTGCAGAGAAAATAAATCTGGTGTTGGCCAATGGCAAAGCCTTCTATCTTCACAACCTGAATGTGGCTTCTGATGAGCTCTGTTGGGAAAACGAAGAAGATAAGATCCTGAAACTTTTCAGCGATTCCAGAAAAGAATTAGAGCACAACCATTAACCTTTTGGTTTTTATTGCATCTAAAAGGTGCATCATTCTGGATGTATTAACTTGATAAAATTATGAAAATGAAATCCTTAGTATTAATATTCAGTATCGCTTTGCTGACGATCAGTTGCGGAAGTCAAACTTATTTAGATCCAACAAGCTTGAGCTCTGTGGTTCAAAACAAAGAATTTGATTTCAATGCAACCAAAGCTTTTCCAACCAACTATGATGTCATCAATGTGATGAACTCGATGCCGGGTTCTACCGGGACTCGGATTTTGAATCTTGATCCAGGCAATGGTTTTAATTTAAAAAAAGATTTGTTTAGCGTATCCTTACCTTATTTTGGAAGAGCTTTCAATGCAAGTCCTGGTGATGCAAATAATGGCGGAATCAGATTTGAGTCTAAAGAATTCACGGTCAAACAAGCCTCCACAAAAAAAGGAAATACACTTTTTGTGATCGCGCCAAGAGACCAACGAGAGAATTATGTTTTCAATCTGGAGGTTTTCAAAAATGGAAGTGCTTTTCTATCTGTGAATTCAAATAACAGACAGCCCATCAGTTTTGATGGCCATCTTTCAGCTGCGAAATAATTAATCAAATAACTTCTTGACAAATTCCCGGGCTTCAGAACTGGAATTTGAGTTGAGATCCCATGAGTTTTTCTTGTGTTCCAAGTATAAATTTTCTAAGGAATGATCCCGTTTTGCTTTCTCTAGAATATACTCCTTGACCCAAAATTCGAATCTCTTTTCGGCCTGATCTTTCCGGTCTTCTTGGAAAGTTCCATTCTTCTTTTTAAGTGAAATGAAACTTTCTATCTTTTCGAAAGTGTCTGTCAGGCCTTCATTCTCTAAGGCTGAACCTAATATGATGGGGACTCTCCAGCCTTTTTCTTTGGCCGTGATCAATTGCAACGCTCTTGATAATTCGGTTTTCGTGAGTTTGGCTTTGGATAGATTTTCGGAATTGACTTTATTAATGAAAATCAGATCTGCCATTTCCATTATACCACGTTTGATCCCTTGCAGTTCATCGCCGCCGCCAATTATTTTCAGAAAAAGAAAAACATCGGTAATATCATTGACCAGAGTCTCACTTTGCCCAACCCCGACGGTTTCTATCAGAATATAGTCGTAACCTGCCGCTTCGCAAATTAATAAGCTTTCATAAGTCGTGTTCGCAATGCCACCAAGAAAGCCGGAACTGGGACTTGGGCGGATAAAAGCATTGGGATCTTTTGCCAATTCTTCCATTCTGGTTTTGTCGCCAAGAATACTTCCTTTGTTGATAGACGAGCTTGGATCAACAGCCAAAACTGCGACTTTTTTTCCTTTTTCGATCGCCATTTTTCCAAAAGATTCTATAAAAGTAGATTTTCCAGCGCCGGGAACGCCCGTAATTCCAATTCTGACAGATTTTCCGGTAAAAGGAATAATGCGTTTCAAAAGTTGATCCGCAAGGTCCCGATGTTCAGATTTCTTACTTTCAATCAGGGTAATGGCCTTGCCAAGGATCCTTTTGTCAGACGCTTTGATCCCTGCGATGTAATCATCGATACCGAATTGCTTTGCCATATTTGGAATTGTTACAAATTAGAACCTGTTGCACGAAGCTGTTTCAAATTAATTATTTTTGATGAGAATCAAATTCAAAAATAATGAAAAAATACATATATAGTCTGTTTCTTCTTGGTGTGATCGTCTATTCTTGCAAAACTCAGCAAGCAACTCCTGCTACAGTATCGACTGAAACTTCTGCTCCAATGGCAAATCTTAGCAAAGAAGAAATGCTTAAAAAAGGAGAAGATCTATTTAATTTAAAATGTGGAAGATGCCACGGATTGCCTTCACCTTCACAGTTCACGATAGCAGACTGGCAGCCGATTATGGCAGCAATGGCACCTAAAGCAAAATTAAATGCGGACGAAACCAATTGGGTTTTGGCTTACGTGAATGCGAATGCGAAGAAATAACTATTCTTCTTTAACAATAAGGTCCTGGGAATTTTATTTTTTAATTATTTTTAAACACACTCAAAAGCTTAGTTTTAAATTATTCTAACATTTTTTCCAAAATATCCACCGCACTTTTCGGCAAATTAGTTCCCGGACCGAAAATATGATGAGCGCCATTTTGATACAAAAATTCATAATCCTGTTGCGGTATTACACCTCCAACGACGATTGTGATATCATCTGCTCCCAATTTTTTCAGTTCCTCCACCACTTGCGGAACCAACGTTTTGTGACCAGCCGCCAAAGACGAAACGCCTAATATGTGAATGTCATTTTCCACAGCTTGTATCGCCACTTCTTCCGGCGTTTGGAAAAGCGGTGCAACATCCACATCAAATCCCATATCGGCAAATGCAGTTGCTACGACTTTTGCGCCACGGTCGTGACCATCTTGTCCCATTTTTGCGACCATAATTCGTGGTCGTCTTCCTTCCTGGTCTTCGAATTTCTGGCTTAAAGCAACTGCTTTTTCAAAGTATTCATTTTTTCCTGCATTCATTGCGTAAACTCCTGATATGGTTCTGATATTGGCTTTGTAACGTCCGAAACTCTCTTCCATCGCATCGCTCATTTCGCCTAATGTAACTCTTCTGCGAGCGGCTTCTATGCAAATTTCCAGAAGGTTGCCGCTTCCGGATTTGGCACACTTCCGAATTTCATCTAAAATTTGGTTCACCGCCACGGTGTTTCTACTTGATTTTATTGAGTCTAATCTTTCAATTTGTTTTCTGCGGACTTCTGTATTATCAATATCAAGGATTTCGATTTCGGTTTGTTTTAAATCTGATTTGAAGGAATTGATGCCGATGATAAATTCTTCGCCATTGTCTATTTTTGCTTGTTTAATGGCTGACGCTTCTTCAATTCTCATTTTTGGGATTCCGGCTTCGATGGCTTTGGTCATTCCGCCTTCTTTTTCCACTTCATCTATGAATTTCATTGCTTCCTCAATCATTTGTTGGGTTAAAGTCTCAATCAAGTGACTTCCGCCCATCGGGTCGACAACGTCGCAGATTCCGCTTTCCTGCTGAAGAATAATCTGCGTATTTCTTGCAATTTTTGCTGAATAGTCTGTTGGTAAAGCGATTGCCTCATCCAAAGCATTCGTGTGAAGAGATTGCGTTCCGCCTAAAGCTGAAGACAAAGCTTCAATTGTAGTTCGAGTGATATTATTGAAAGGTTCTTGTTCTGTCAAGCTCCAGCCAGAAGTTTGGGAATGCGTTCTTAAAGCTAAAGATTTTGGATTCTGCGGATTGAATTGTTTTAGAAGATTCGCCCAAATATAGCGAGCGGCGCGCATCTTGGCGATTTCCATAAAATGATTCATTCCGATTGCCCAAAAGAATGATAATCTTGGGGCAAAATCATCGACGTTCATTCCAGCTTTGATTCCGGTTCTTACGTATTCCAAACCGTCTGCTAAGGTGTAGGCCATTTCCAAAACCGGTGTTGCGCCAGCTTCCTGCATATGATATCCCGAAATCGAAATCGAGTTGAATTTCGGAATGTTCTTAGAAGTATATTCGAAAATATCGGCAATGATTTTCATTGATGGTGTTGGCGGATAGATGTAAGTATTTCGCACCATAAATTCCTTCAGAATGTCATTCTGAATGGTTCCGGAAAGCTTGTCCATCGATACGCCTTGTTCTTCTGCAGCTATAATGTAAAATGATAAAACCGGTAAAACGGCACCGTTCATCGTCATTGAAACTGAGATTTCGTCGAGTGGAATTTGATCAAACAAAATCTTCATATCTTCCACAGAATCAATTGCAACGCCTGCTTTTCCAACGTCGCCGACGACTCTTGCATGGTCGGAATCATAACCGCGGTGTGTTGCCAAATCAAATGCTACCGACAGGCCTTTTTGTCCGGCCTGGAGATTTCTTCGATAAAAAGCATTAGACTCTTCTGCGGTGGAAAATCCTGCATATTGACGGATGGTCCACGGTTTCTGAACATACATCGTAGAATAGGGACCACGTAGGAAAGGCGCAATGCCTGCCGAGCCAGCTTTGATGTCTTTGTTTTTGACATCTTCGCTGGTGTATTTTGATTTCAGTTCCAAACCGTCTTTTTCAAAAGTGTAATTTTCTGAATTGGAATCTAAGGTAATGGTCTTGAAATCAGGGTTTTGATTTTGTATTTTGTGGCGCATTTTGTTTTAGTCTTGTGGAAAGTAAATGTAAGGAATTTTGGGAAAGGTTTTGAACCACAAAAGGCACAAAAGTTTTTTACACTTAAATAAAATGAGTTAATCCTAAACCCAAATAAAGAACACATAAGTTTATAGGTGAGCACTTCGACTCCGCTCAGTGTGACAACTCTAATATAGTCTGCGCAATTTTAACAGTGTCAGTCTGAGCGGAGTCGAAGACTTTTCTATTAGAGACATCATCGTAAGCGACAATTTGTCATCAATTGTTGGATGGTCTTTTTTTTGTGAAATCTTGATGGACTGTGGAAACCCGCGACAGGGATAGTAGTGGAAATCCTTTTGCTTGGGAAATGTGTCAATCAGTGACAAATCGTGAAAAGCAAAAGATTGCAACGGATAGCCCGGTGACAAAATAGCGTGGGTAAAGCTTTGGCTTTTGGCAGTCGCCCAAATAGATGTGAGAGTTTAGATGTTAGAAATTAGATTGATTCTGATGTTTAGATTTTAGGTAATTAATAAAACAAAAAAATAATATAAATATGTCAACAGGAAGTATTAATGTGTCGGTGGAGAATATTTTTCCGCTGATCAAGAAGTTTCTCTACAGTGATCACGAGATTTTTCTTCGTGAATTGATCTCGAACGCGACAGATGCAACGACGAAGTTGAAACATCTGACGGTGATTGGTGAAGCGAAAGTGGATTATGGCAATCCGATCATCGAGGTAAAAATTGATAAAGAGGCGAAAACGCTTACAATTAAAGACCAAGGTCTTGGGATGACGGGCGAGGAAGTGGAGAAATACATCAACCAGGTTGCATTTTCCGGTGCGGAGGAATTCCTTGAAAAATATAAGGATTCTGCGAAAGATGCAGGAATTATCGGCCATTTTGGTCTTGGATTTTATTCGGCGTTTATGGTGGCGGAGAAAGTGGAAATTTTCACTAAATCTTATAAAGATGACTCCAAAGCAGTGCGTTGGATCTGCGACGGAAGTCCGGAATATACTTTGGAAGAAACGGAAAAATCTGACAGAGGAACGGAAATCGTGCTTCATATTGCAGAAGATTCTTTGGAGTTTTTGGAAGAATCCAAGATCCGTGAGCTTTTGACGAAATATAACAAGTTCAATCAAATTGCGATTAAATTTGGAACGAAAACTGAGACTTTGCCTTTGCCAGAAGGTTCGGCGGAAGATGCAAAACCTGAAACGGTTGAGGTAGATCATATCATTAATAATCCAAATCCTGCCTGGACAAAAGCGCCGAGTGAGCTGAAAGCGGAAGATTATAACCAATTCTACAGAGAATTGTATCCGATGCAGTTTGAAGATCCGTTGTTCCACATCCATTTGAACGTGGATTATCCATTCAATTTGACAGGTGTTTTGTTCTTCCCGAAATTGGCGAATAACCTTAATATTGAGAAAGATAAAATTCAATTGTATCAAAATCAGGTCTATGTGACGGATGAGGTGAAAGGCATTGTGCCGGATTTCCTAATGTTGCTGAGAGGTGTGATCGATTCTCCGGATATTCCGTTGAACGTTTCGCGTTCTTACTTGCAGGCTGATGGCGCGGTGAAAAAGATCTCGTCTTACATCACGAAAAAAGTGGCGGACAAGATGGTGTCTCTCTTTAATGAAAACCGCAAAGATTACGAACAGAAATGGAATGACATCAAGATCGTGATCGAGTACGGAATGATCTCTGAGGATAAATTCTACGAAAAATCTGACAAATTTGCACTTTACCCAACAACGGAAGGTCAATATTATCTTTGGAATGAATTGGTTGAGAAGATCAAACCTGTTCAAACGGATAAAGATGGCAAAACGGTCATTCTGTATGCAACCAACGCTGATGAGCAGCACAGCTACATAACGTCTGCGAAGGACAAAGGTTATGAAGTTCTCTTGTTGGATTCCCCAATTGTGCCGCACTTGATCCAGAAATTGGAAGGTTCTAAGGACAATGTTTCTTTTGCCAGAGTGGATGCGGATCACATCAATAACTTGATCAAAAAAGATGAACCTGTTATTTCTAAATTGAATGAAACGGATAAAGAAACTTTGAAGAAAAACATCGAAGAATCAATTAATGATACGAAGTTTACAGTTCAGCTGGAAGATCTGGATTCTACAGATGCACCCTTTACATTGACTCAGCCGGAGTTTTTCAGAAGGATGAAAGATATGCAGGCCACTGGCGGCGGTGGCATGTTCGCAATGGGCGGTTTCCCGGAGATGTACAATCTGGTGGTGAATTCTAATTCAGAGTTCGCTGGGGAATTACTGAAAAAAGAGAGTGCTGAGGAGAAAACTGCGATGATCAACCAAGCTTTGGATCTTGCAAAACTGTCTCAGAATCTATTGAAAGGAAAAGAACTGACAGACTTTATCAAACGCAGTTTTGAGAGTTTGAAATAGTATAAAAACCATTGTCATTCCTACACCAAAAAGGCGTCCTGAGATTTTTCAAGACGCCTTTTTATATCAAATTCGCAACGGTGTAGATCATCAAACCTACCAGACCACCCACGATAGTACCGTTGATCCGGATAAACTGAAGGTCTTTTCCAACTTCCAATTCCAACTTTCGGCTGAGTTCTTTGCCTTCCCAATTTCCGACCGTGGTGCTTATCAATTCGCCGAAACCTTTTATGTTTTTTAGGATGTATTGATAAGCGGTGACTTGCACCCAGTGGTCAATCCGGTTTTGGAATTGCGCATCATGCTGAAGATTGAAAACAAACCCGTCCAGATTTTTTTTGATATAAGACTTCAGTTTAGAATCCTGATCTGTTAACTCTTTCAGAAGTGTGGATTTTAAAGATTGCCAGATGTCACTGGAATATTGATGCAGCTTTTCGCCCTGCAGGAATTCTGATTTTATATTTTCGAATTCAGATTCCCACCTTGGATCTTCTTTCAGTTCCTTAGAAAATTCGAAGATTTTATTGGTGATTTCAGCTCTTAGGGCGTGATTCACATCCTCTTCCACTTCCCGAAAATAATCGCTCAACCCTTTCGTTATTTTTTCAGAAATTTTGGAATCGACTGATTTTGGGATGAAGAAAAAACTTTCCTTTTCTACTCTTTCTGTCACCAACTGCTGATTTTCAAGGATGTAATTTTTGATTTGAGAACTGAGTGCCGTGATCAATCTCTGATGGTCATTTTTTGTCAAAATATAATCGATGCCGTTTCCAATGATCGAATTTAATTTGACCGAGTCGGTCATTTCTTCCGCTTTGCTGGTGATGAATTTTACCACCGTTTCGTCTTCCAGCTTGGTCATAATATTAATTAAAATGGATGACAGTTCAGTCATCAGAAGATGCTTATTTTTCTCTTTGGCAAGCCAATCACCAGCGTAAACCGAAACTTTTAGTTTTTGAATGTATGGCCTTATATTCTGGGGTGAAAGAAAATTCTCTACCACGAAGTTTCCTAAGTTGTCTCCAATTTTTTCTTTAGAATTCTCAATCAAATTGGTGTGCGGAATTCTGATTCCAAGAGGATAATGAAAAAGTGCTGTCACAGCAAACCAATCCGCCAATGCACCCACCATTGCTGCCTCAGAAAATGCCCGAATATAACCAATCCAATGCCCATGATCTTGCTTCTGGAGAATCGTTGTTACCACAAAAATAATGACCATGAGAACAAATAATCCTGTCGCCAAGAGTTTGTGGTTGCGCAGCTGTTGTTTTTTTAATTCATCATTCATAAGTCAGGAAAATCGAAAATCATTCCAAACAAATTTATCGTTATTTGCGGAAAATAAATTTATTTTTACAAGAAAGTATTTTGCGATGTTGAAAAAACCTTTGAATATATTTCTTTTACTAATGGCCGCCATAATCCTGATCATTTACATGTCCGGCTACAATTATCTTTTCAAAGGCATCAGACTGACTTATCTTAAGGGCGAGTCAAGCTCTACGATAGCGGATGGGACATATTTCCCCTCTCACATTATTTCTAAAGGAAACCCAAAACCTTGGCCTGCAGATATCAATTATAACAAAAAGCCGCTATCTCAGGAATTGGAAAAACACCTAAAAGATACAGAGTCTGTTTCTTTTCTGGTCATACAGCACGGGAAACTTCTGCAGGAGCATTATTGGGATCATTATAAAAGAAGCACCGCCAGCAATTCTTTCTCTATGGCCAAAACAGTGACGGTTTTACTTTTGGGGAAGGCAATTGATGACGGTAGAATCATGAATGTGAATCAGAAATTTACTGATTTCTATCCCGAGTTTTCTGAGAAAGAATTTGGAAGTCAACTCACGCTGGAGCATCTAGCTTCTATGGAAGCCGGTTTGGATTGGAAAGAGAATTATAAGAATCCCTTCGGCCCCAATGCAGCCTCTTATTACGGGTTTGCTTTAGCCGATGTTGTTTTTCAGAAAAAGTTCAAACAGAATCCAGGGGAAAAATTTGAATACCAAAGTGGCGCCACTCAACTTCTGGGATTTGCGGTGGGAAGAGCCGTGGGAATGCCATTGGCCGATTATGCCTCGGCGAAGCTCTGGAAGCCGCTGGGAATGGAGCAAAACGCAGCGTGGTCAACAGATGAGACAGGCGTAGAAAAAACCTTTTGCTGCATCCAGTCCAATGCAAGAGATTTTGCCAAATTGGGATCTCTTCTTCTCAATAAAGGAAAGTTCGAAAATATGCCTTTGATTGATGAAAATTTTATCGGTAAAATGATCACACCTGCGGAACAGTCCAATGGTGCTTACGGCTTAGGAATATGGATCAACTATGACACCCACATCCATCACTACTATCTTTACGGACTTTATGGCCAATATGTGATCGTAGTGCCGGAATATGATATGATTGTGGTAAGATTAGGACACAAGGAAGGCGAAAAAAAAGATTCTAAAAGCCGCCCCAAAGAAGTTGAATTTTACATCAGTGAAGCCCTCAAACTCGCAGAGAAATAATTATTCTGCATCGTAATCCAACAGCGCAAAAACACTTAACAGAATGCTGCTCCTCAGTTTTTGCTCTGCTTCTTTCATATACTGCGCCTCGTTGGTTGCGGGAATGTAAAGTTCATAAAAACTTCGGTTTCGGATGACAAAAAGGGTAGAACCAATGATCATCGTCAAAACATCTTCCGATTTTGGCGCATTGTGAAAAACACCCGAGACAATTCCTTTTTTGACAAGGTCATCCAACCTGGCCACGCAGATCTGATAGAACTCGAGAAGATCATCCTTGACATTATCCTGCGTTCTGATCTCCTGGGTTATAAAACCGTGGAAATAGCTGTATTTGAAAAGCAGCGAGACGATATAATTGATGATCTCCTTCATCTGCATTTCTGGTTTTCCCTCTTTGATCGTCTGTGCAAACTCAGAAAAGCTCTCCTTGGTACGCTGTACACGGTACTGATACAGATAAGACATCATCTTTTCCTTAGAACCGAAGTAATAAGAGATCATCGCCACATTGATGTTGGCTTTGGTACAGATATCCCTTACAGAAGTCCCATCGAAGCCTTTTTTGGCAATCAATTCCTCTGCAACATCTAGGATTTTTATCTGCTTATCAGTAAATTTTTTTTTCATTTATTTTGAACGATAGAATGTAAAATTAATACTTATTTTGGTTAATTACAATAGATTATTATGCAATGCTTTGTATCCGATTTTAAATAAAATTTGTACCATTGTAACCGTCCTCAGTTGCCGCTACTTTGCCAAAAGATTTCACGGTTACTACAGACATCTGTAATCATAAAAAACCAGCTCCGCAAAGAGGGTTTATGCTAAATGAAGTTGGAGTAAGCTGCTTTACTTCGACTTTCCAAAAAACTTTAATTTCTTATCTTTGACTATGGATTTTTTAGATTTTCATCACCATCAACGGGGAAAAAACGGAATTTATAATTTGAATGTGAATGAGGAATTGCCGAGTGGAAAATTCTCTGCAGGTTTGCACCCAAAAGATATCACGCAAAACTGGAAATCCGATTTTGAAAAAATAAAAACGATCTCGTCTTTAGAAAGCTGCCTTGCCATTGGCGAGTGTGGACTGGACGGATTGATTGCCGTCAATGAAGATCTCCAGAATGAAGTTTTTAAAACGCATATGACCTGGGCAGAAGAGATCAAAAAGCCAATCATTATCCATTGTGTGAGGCGCTTTTCCCAAATTTTGCATTATAAAAGTGCCAAAGTTCCTCTGGTGGTCCATGGTTTCAATAAAAAAGAAAACGTTGCAAAAGAACTTGGAGATGCAGGCTTTTACCTCAGTTTTGGAAAAGCAGCATTAGAAAACTTATCTTTGCAAAAAGTAATTAAGACTTTTCCCATCCAAAGATTATTTATGGAAACGGATGATGCTGATTTTGAAATCACTAAGCTCTATGAGAAAGTAGCCGAGATCAAGTCAATCTCTTTGGAAAACCTAAAAGATCAAATGTGGGAAAATCTAGATCAAATTGTGAGTAATGGATAAATTTTGGCTGGAACGCACCGAGTTATTGATCAAGGAAGAAGGCATCGAAAAACTTCAGAACGCTAAAGTTTTGGTGGTAGGTCTGGGCGGTGTTGGGTCTTTCGCAGCAGAATTTTTGGCGAGAGCCGGCATTGGAAAAATGGTCATTGTAGATGGCGATGTGGTAGATATTACCAATATCAACCGCCAGTTACCAGCATTACACTCAACGGTAGGACAGCATAAAGTGGAGTTGGTTGGAGACCGTTTGATGGACATCAATCCAAGACTTGATCTGACTAAACTTAATGAGTTTCTGGAGCCGGAAAGGATGAATGAACTCATCCGATCCGAAAAATTCGATTATGTGTTGGATTGTATTGATTCCTTAACTCCAAAAATCGCGTTGATCATTGCTTGCCGAAGAACCAAAACCAAACTGGTTTCATCTATGGGCGCTGGCGGAAAGTCTGATCCCAGCAAAGTGATGGTACGTGATATTCATAAAACCAACAACTGCCTGCTGGCAAGACAGGTGAGGAAACGCCTGAAAAAAGAGAAAATTGACAAGGGTTTCCGATGTGTTTTCTCTACAGAATTACAGGATGAAGACAGCTTGAAAATGACGGACGGTACCAATTTTAAAAGGTCATTTTATGGAACCATTAGTTTTATCCCTGCCATTTTCGGACTGTATGCCGCAGCTGAAGTCATTAATTATTTAACTGGAAGAGAATAATGTTTTGATGAAAATAAACAGTTTCCCCACCCACGAAAAACTGAAACGGAAATCAGAAATAGACCATCTTTTTAAGAAAGGTAAGTGGCTGACTGTGGATAATATCCGGGTAATTCATATTAAATCTTCTGAAAGTTTTTCTGTTCCTAATCATCGAGTTGGTGTTTCTGTTGGGAAGAAGTTTTTCAAAAGGGCGGTAGATCGTAATCGCATAAAACGCTTGCTAAGAGAGTCTTATCGGCTAAACAGATCTGTTTATCTGGAAGCTTTCGGTGAAAAATCTATTGTGATGCTTTTCTGGGCCTCAAAGGAAATGCCGGAGAATTTTTCTGTCGTGGAAAAACAGTTTCTGAATCTCTGCAAAAAGAAATCCGAATCTTAAAGAGTCGCTAGATGTGAGATTAGAAGTTAGATTTTAACTAATTCTGACTTTGCATCTGTTTTTATTTGTAATTTTATTCTCAAACAATATTACAAATGGCTGAGATTTTACCTTACTTACTGAGCACTTTTATCGGAATTGGATTGGCTGCGGCTTCTGGTTTCCGGGTTTTTCTACCCTTATTTGCTGTGAGTCTTGCTTCTTATTTGGGATTGATACCAATGAGTGACAACTTCGAATGGCTTTCCGGATTAGCAACTCTTATTACCACTGGCGTTGCCACGGTAATAGAGATTCTGGCTTATTATATTCCTGTCGTTGACAACTTCCTTGATACATTATCTATTCCTTTGGCGACGATTGCTGGATCTGTTTTATTTGCCAGTCAGTTTATGGAATTGGGAACTTTTCCACAATGGGCTTTGGCATTGATTGCTGGTGGCGGAACGGCTGCGACGATAGCATCAGGCTTTGCAGGAACACGAGCCGCGTCCACAGCCACCACTGGCGGAATAGGGAATAATGTGGTTGCGACTACTGAAACAATGGGTGCTGGACTGATGTCTGTACTATCTATCTTTCTGCCTGTGATTGCTTTTATATTCGCTATTGCATTAATTGTTCTCGTTTTGTTTTTTGGAAGGAGACTTTGGCGGAAGATGAAAACGCAGAATTCTGGCATATTTTAAAACAGAAAAGACCGCGAGTGGCGGTCTTTTCTGTACTTATTTTAATAGTGATTACTCTATTTTAATATTGTCTATCTGTAAGTCATAAACTCCAGCAGAACCTGTTTTGATGGCAAACATATCTTTACCAGAAGCTAAGTTAATACCCGTAACACCTACGAGGTTTATTTCAATCAATTTCCATTCGCCGTTGGTATTGATAGATCCTGTATATTGATTGGCATCTGCAACGTTCAGTATCGTGCTGTTTGTAAACACGCCTAGGTTATAGGTGTAGTAAGCCGGTGTTCCTGTTGTTTTATAAACATTAAATGAAAGTGACTTACCTGTTGCTGTTCCCTTGATATACATCGTAATTCTTTTTGGATTAGTAGGTAAACCGGCTGCTGCTGTGGAGGTAAATACATAGTCATTGGCCGTTGGCGTTCCTTTAAGCTGTAAAGAGTTCGTTCCATTGAATCCAAGTCCTACACCTTGCGTTGCATAAGGTTTTAAACCAAAATTATTAACACTAGAGATGAAAGTAGCCCAATTTTCAAAGTCAGAACCTGGGAAAAGATTGACTGCAGTAGTAGAAGGGTTTTCTGGTCCTCCTGGATTTCCAGGTGTTGTAGCAAATCGATCTTTTGTGAAATTAACGTCGTTGGTATTTCTGATTAACATTTGGAAATTAGCATTATATCGACTAACAACAAAAGTCAAGTCTCCACTTTTCACTGGAACTAGAGTAGATCCGAAGGTAGAGAAGCCAGAGTTTCTAATAATGGTTGTGTTACCGTTTTTACCTTCAATATTTCTGTCTGTATCTTGTCCCACTCCGGCAACGTAGTTGATATATGCAGGCGGTTTTGTAGGATCATCTAATGTAAATTGAACATCAGAAACCTGAACTAGGGTGTTGATGTATTTTTCTGCTTTTGCGGCATTCAAGTTGGCCAATTTTGTAGGAACAAGGGTTGCAACATCCAGTCCATTGCTTCCATTACATACGCCCGCAAGATATCTTGTCAAAAGAATGCTTGGAATTCTGCCGATAGCATAGGTAGGATCTAGAGATCCTATTTTGATGGTTCCTCTGTCCCATCCAACAACCAATCCGTTTGCTTTGATACGCACGTGTGCTCCTACAGGAAAATCTGCGTAGTTCGAAGCTTTATCAACTTCCATTTGCAAACCAATGGTTGGATTTTCGGTTTTATCTTGGAATGAGATTGTTTTGTAAAAATTACCACTCTCATCGGAAGATACAATATAGCCATCAAAGATCACAGGTGCTCCAGTAGCAGGAACTTTGTAGGTACTGCCAGTGGCCGCTGCAGGAGCTAATGCTGCAAATGCTGCCATCGTAGTTGTAGGTGTGTCAAACCTATTGTTACAAGTGATTTCTGGCGTATTCCAGTCATCATCTTTGACGCACGAAGTCAAGGTTACTGCAACAATTGCAGAAAAAACCAATGTTTTGATTGTAGTATATGTTTTCATTATTTTAAATTTTTAAAATCTTACTTGTAAATTTACGAAATAGGAACGCCCTTGTGTATACCAATACTTCGGACCAAATAGTGTTTGACTTCTATTAAAATCTTCCTGGAAACCATCAAACTTAACATTTCTAGTTTGTTCGAAACCTCCTGTAATATATTTAGTATTGTCAAAAATATTATTTACACTCGCTGAGATTAATAAATAATATTTGCCAATCAACCAAGACTTACCAACGTTTGCATTAATGAAATATGCAGCTGGCAATTTATTTGGTGCCAATAATCTTCTCAATTCTGCATCATCCGCACCTACATAAGGCGTACCGGAGTTGCTGTTCTGTAGAAAACTCTGTGATCTTAGCAAAGCGGAAGGATCCAGGTAGTTGTTGTCCAGGTAGTTCCAGTTTGCTCCAACCCACCAGTATTTTGGAGAGCTGTATCTGAATCCCGCAGAGAATGCCATCTGAGGTGTTCCTCCTTGTTTGTAATCTTTGAGATTCGATTTCCCGAAATCTACAAAAGACTGTCCGTTTCCAAAAACCCCGATCGCATCAGATGCAAAGTAAACATTCGGATCGTTGCGATACGTGTATTGTCCGTAGCTGGCAACACCTTGTAAAGATAGAGTTGGTAACAATTTATAATCTACTCCAAGTTCTGCCCCGATATTTCTTTTCTCAACATTAGACATTACCTGAGTTACAAAAGCACTCTGTATATACTGTCCGCCCGTGTTACTATCTGTGGTACCTCCAGTTATAGAATTGTCAATCTGAATACCATCTGCAAAGAATCTCTGAACACTTGTTTCGTTTTGAGTATCAATCAAATAGACGGAAGCTCTGATTTTGAACAGTGGCGAATTGATGACATAACTCAAATCATTGGCGTTAACAACCGTATTTTTGATATTAGGAGCAATAGATGCGTTAAGTCTAGGATTGATGAAAAGATCCTCTAGATATGGTGCTTGAGAAAAGAAAGAACCATTATAAACCAAGAAGTTTCTTCCATTGATTTTATAAATAATCTGACCTTTCAGCCCAAAATTCCAGAAGTCAAAATCCTTACTTTTTCCGAATGAGTCCTTGTAGAGATAATGCTTGAATAATCCTTCTCTGCTGGAAGTTGAGTAACCTGCAAGACCTGATACAAACACATCAAATTTACCTTCTGAGAATTTGAAACCAGGATTTACTTTTACTTCCTGCCTTCTGAAGATATAGTTATACAGCAATCGATCGCCTTCTTTTTTAGCAATATCCGTTTCTCCTTCATTGTATAATGCAGAAGTACCAGGATTATTAGTTGCTGCAAAAGGATCTCTATTGAGTACAAAATCTGCTCCTAGTAGATCATTCACCTCTCTGTAAAGCTCAGATCTGTAGTTCTGATATGAGATGTTCAACATGAACTTGGACTTGTCTGTAAAATTATAGGTGTAGTGCGTTGCCGCGTTCCAAATCTTATCGTCGCTTACGTCATTAACCTGATAATAAAGTGCTCTTTTGCCCGTTACACCATATTGCGAAATAGGAGCCTGTCCCTTATTTGCTGCATAGAGTCTGTTCCAGTTGATTTGCGTTACATTTGGGTCGCCATTTTGCCAAGCCGCTTTTGAGGTCTGGTAAGCATCTCCTGCTGCAAGATAATTGTTGGAATTAGGATCCCAGACGAATGCCTCGGGATTCAAAGATCCGAAATAACTTGGAAGGTTTCTGTAATAGGTAGGGGAAGGATTTGGTACACTTTGCCAATCTAGCCTAGATCCTTTGTCTTTACCAAACTGGTAAGAAACGGAAGTCCATAGATTGGAATTTTTATTGATCTTCAGAAAATCCTGTAATTGGAAAAGAGGTTGAAATGTTTTTCTAACTCTTTCATTCCTTTTTTCACCATCTTGCCAACCCCAGTAAGAATTGTAATGTACACCTCTGTAATCGTAAACTTCTTGTGTGTTTGGACTAGAAGTGGATCTTCTCGTAGGTGCTGCAAAAGCGTTGAAAGTAATGGTGTGTCTGTCGCTGATTTTTTTCTCGACACCCAAGTAGGTTCCATAAGCATCATAGAAAGTACCTTCTTGGATCCCTTCTTCTGCCCATCTTTTTGCTCCCATTAATGTGAAAGCCCATCCGCTTTTTGACATCCCAGACGTGTATCTCAAAGAGACTCTTTGTCTGTAATTTCTATTGGTAATAGAATAAACCGCCTGGAAGCCTTTTCTGTACTCGCTGGCTTTTGTGTTTTTATAAACCACACCGCTAGATCCTCCAAATGCATACTCTGATGGAGAATGGTTGGAAGCAATCTCCGGGTATCTTACAATTTCATTAAGACCGCCCCAGTTAGAAAAATCTACATTGCCATTATCAGATTTTACCATAGAAACACCATTCAGCATGTTTTCAGAAGTTCTTCCGTCTACACCTCTCGGTCGGAACCAATAGGCACCTAGGTCAAAACTTGCAATTCTGTTGAAAACATCCTGAGAAGATTGTAATAATCCAACTGTTGAAGATTGGCCTCCGCCTTCTTCATCGCCATTGTCTAGGATTGCAAGCCCTTGATCAGCACCGGTTAATGAAGAATAAAGGGTAATGACCCCCAAGTCTTTTCTTTTCTCTGTGGTGATATCAAATTCCAAAGTTTTCGTTTCGAAATTGGATTTTGATACCACAATCTGATAATGTCCGGTTTTCAAATCTACAAACTGGAAATATCCAATTTTGTCTGCCGAAACACCATTACCTTCTCCTTTTAGATCTACTTGTGCTTTCTCGATAGGTTTCCCATCAGCATCTTTCAGGTATGCAAAAACCGTAGTCTGCGCATAATAAAATGATGCTGGAAGCATTGTGAATAAGGAGATTAATGATAGTTTTTTAATCATAAATCAATTAGGTTTTGTTTGCTCTTTTTTCTAATATACAGTCCGTTATACACGGAAGGCAAATGTAAATAAATTTTAGATAATTAATACTTTTTAACATTTTATTTATTTTAACAAATTATCAATTATTTGCAACATCACTGCTCATCAATAAAAACTTATCATTTTTATTTTGCGACAATCCAAAAAAAATTACTTTTGTACCCTACATGTTTTATTTATGAAACCGCCCTGTTTTGCAAAAATCGAACCTTATTTGGAACTGTCGGCGGTGCCATAAGACTATAAAAAAACAATAAAATTTGCTTATGAAAAATATTTTACGCTTGATTACTATTCTTAGTATCTCCTTAGTAGCTGCACAACAAAAAAAGCAAGTGCGTGCTGCTACCGTAGGATTTCTGAATGTTGAAAACCTGTGGGACACCGTTCGATCCGCTGATTATATAGATGGGACAAAGGATATCAGCAACCCTGCTTTCCACAGAAGTGTGCCATTGGACTCTATCAAATATCTGGAGGTTACAGAAAAAGATTATGCAGGCCCTTGGAACGACGAAGCTCTTAAAGGTAAAAAAGTGGTAAGAATCCAAGGTGGTTCTGAGGAGTTCACCCCGAAAAGTAGCAAAAACTACGATGATAAGATCTATAAACAAAAACTGGCAAACGAGGCAAAAGTCATCTCAGAAATGGGAAGAGCTTACACCAACACGGCGCCTGTGGTGATCGGTTTGATAGAAGTAGAAAACCGTCAGGTGATGGAAGATCTTGTAAAAGAACCGGCCCTTGCAAAATATGATTACGGCGTTGTTCATTATAATTCTTATGATTACAGAGGTATAGATGTGGGCTTCATCTATCAGAAAAGAAGATTTTCCCCATCCAAATCTTGGAAAAAAGAAGTGAAGATCTTTGGAAGCGAAGGAAAAAGAGAGTACACCAGAGACATTGTGGTAATGACAGGTTTTCTAGACAACGAGAAAGTCGCATTTTTTATCAATCACTGGCCATCCAGAAGAGGTGGAGAAGCCGCTTCACTACCAAAACGTAACGCTGCTGCTGCAACATTGAAGCAAGTGATGGACAGCGTAAAAGCCTTAGATCCTTCTACCAAAATGTTTGCAATGGGAGATTTCAATGATGATCCCGTGAGCCCAAGTTTGAAAAACTACCTGAAAGCTGTAGGTAACCCAAAAGATCTTTCAGAAGAAAACCATTACCTGAATCTGATGTATCCTTTATATAAAAATGGTGTAGCATCTCTGGCCTACCAGGATTCGCCCAACCTGTTTGATCAGATCATCGTTTCGTCCAACTTATATGCACCAAAAAAAGAAGTAAGAAAAGATTACACCGTTTTCAAAGCAGAGGTATATGCGCCGGCTTATCTCATTACAAAAGAAGGCAATTTCAAAGGATATCCGTTCCGTTCTTGGAGTGGCGACCAGTTCACTGGCGGTTATTCCGATCACTTTCCGGCATTTGTTGTCTTGCAAAAAGACCCAACACCTTAATACCATTTATTTAATATATAAACCGTTTCAAATTTTTGGAACGGTTTTTTTTGTTGAATCAAGGTTGTATTTTTTAGAGCAGCTATTTGACTTTGTCGAAACTGCTTTTTGAAAATGGATATGCCCGCTTTTCCGCCTGTAGTTGATCCTGAGCTGAGCGAAGTGGAAGGGTTTTCGCTCATTTTTCGCCACAGCTTTCCCTTAAAAAAAATGAACTCTACCCAGCTCGGGCTGCGAGAGATTCGACTTTCAAAGCCCAGTTTTAAAATAACTTACGTAACTTAGACATTCTCAGACTTTACAAATTAGTTTCGGTAAGAATATGCTGAATTTAGAACATTAGTAAAAAAAATTAAAATACCAATAAACATATCTTGACCATGAAAAATATAATCGCCATCGCCATATTTTCTGCCTTCACGTGGTCCTGCGCAACAAGCTCAAAACAGCCAGCAGTAGACCAAAAACCAGCCATCGCTGCCCAAAAGAAGGCAGACTCTGCTGACGAGTGGGAAGTTACCGTTTTCGATGCTGGGTATGAGACCTTTGTTGCAACAAGAGTGCAACCCATATCGATGTTTACAGAAAGCAGCCTGAAAGCCAGGAATGTGATTTTGGTTAACGAGTGGAATTCCAGATTCTATGCCGGAATCAACCGTAATTTTTACGAAGTCGCTATAGATTATGATCCTTCGGAAAAATACGGCTTGGATTTCGAATACAGGATGTACCAATTCTTTGCCTATTGTAATTGGAAGTACGGCATCCAATTCACCGGATTACGTGGCATTGATAAAGTTAAATAGTAAAAGGTTCAATGAGAATTTTCATTGAACCTTTTACCTGTCATTTCAAATTAAATGTGTTGATTTAATTTCTAACGTCTAAAATCTAAATTAAGAGATGCCTTCTTCCTCTCCTTTTAGCTTTTCAGCATTTTCTGCCATGATGACCGCGTCTATCATTTCAGAAATATCACCATTCATGTAAGCATCCAAATTGTACATAGACTTGTTGATCCTGTGATCTGTGACCCTTCCTTGTGGGTAATTGTATGTTTTGATCTTTGCAGAACGGTCACCTGTAGAAACCATCGATTTACGTTGAGCCGCAATATCACCAACAGATTTTTGAACTTCGATATCATATAACTTGGTTCGCAGCATTTCCATCGCCAACTCTCTGTTTGCCAACTGAGAACGTGCCTGCTGACAAACAACGACCATCCCGGATGGTTTGTGTGTCAACTGGACTTTTGTTTCTACCTTGTTGACGTTTTGTCCACCAGCACCTCCGGAACGGGAGGTTTGCATCTCGATATCTGCGGGATTCAGTTCAAAATCAATTTCTTCTGCTTCCGGCAAAACAGCAATCGTAATAGCCGATGTATGCACACGTCCCTGAGATTCTGTTTCCGGAACACGCTGAACACGGTGAACGCCGGATTCAAATTTCATAATCCCATAAACGCCTTCGCCTTCCACTTTCAGGATCAGTTCTTTGTAGCCCTTTGTAGATTCGCTAGAATCTGTGATCTCGTGCTTCCATCCTTTGGTTTTGAAATACATCGCATAGGCTCTGTAAACGTCTTCTACAAAAATCGCCGCTTCATCACCACCAGTTCCTGCACGAAGTTCGACAATGACGTTTTTGTCATCGGTAGGGTCTTTCGGGATCAGGAGAAACTTTAGCTGTTCTTCAAATTCTGGAAGTTTATCCATGGCTTCATACTTCTCCTGCTTGGCCATTTCTACGAATTCTTTGTCAGAACCGTCTGCTATGATCTCGTCAGATTCTGCAATCGTATCAAGGGCACCTTTGTATAAATCAAATACTTTGACAATCTTTCCCAGATCGCTGTATTCTTTGTTGAGTGTGGAATATCTTTTTTGGTCCGTGATCACATCTGGCTGGATGATGAGTTCTGCAACCTCATTATATCGTTGTTTTATCGCTTCCAATTTTGGAATTAATGACTTAGACATATAAAAATTTTAAAGTGCAAAGATAGCTTTTTGATATTATTAATGTAAACAAACTGTTATCAGCTTTTCAGTGAGTCAAAAAATTAAGTTGCCGAAGCATTTTCTTTGATGATTGCCAATAATTTTTCTGCACTCAGAATGCCCATTTCCAATCCGCTGTGTTTTTCATATTCGAAGAGCGGATGAAGATACGGCGGGATAACACCCTCACTGATGGCTACCACTTTTTTCTGCGTGAGATCAATGTTCCTCATTTGCAACACCGGATTGAGCCCAAGGAGTGTTTCGTCACTCATTGCAAAAAAACCGTCGATCTTTTCCAAACCATCGGTTTCCAGTAATTTTTCTTTTGTTTTATAGGAAGAATCAGCGAAAATGTAATCGTAAGAAATTGTAGGATATGCACGGATGATTCTCTCAAATCCTTTTTTCCGGTTGATGGTAATGTCCAGCTGCTCATCACCATATATAGCCAAAATGTTTTTGCAGCCATATGTGACTAATTTTTCTGCACATTGCATAGCTGTTTGTTCACTATCAAAGATGACCTGCGGATACTGATCCTGAGAAAGGCTTTTATCAAAAAGAACGATAGGGATCTTCAAGTCATTGGCAACGCAGAGGTGATCCAAATTTTTGGTGTTTTTGCTGACAGATATCAAGATGCCTTCTACGTTGGAGTTACAGCAGATCTCCATATTTTCTTTCTCCTTATCAAGGGATTCTTCTGAGGACAAGATAAAAACCTTAAAACCTGCTTTCGCGAGTGTTTTTGAAATCCCTTCTATCACTGCCGGTATAAAAAAGAGAGACATCTGCGGGATGATGAGACCAATTGTTTTTGATGATCTTTTTCTAAAATTGACAGCAAAATCGTTTGGACGATAATTTAGTAATTCTGCGGCTTCCTTGACTCGTAGCTTTACTGCATTGCTAATATCCGGATGATTACTGAGTGCTCTGGACACTGTAGAAATGTTAATTTGGAGCATTTCTGCTAGATCTTTTATCGTAACTCTTTTCATTTTGGCATTTGAAAGTAAAATTCGGGAAAATATAGTGATATTATTAGGATAAAATTTTGTTAATAAATGTTAAATTAAAAGCTTGTAAAAGTTAAATTTTGTTAATTATTTTAAAAACTTACCAACCGCAAACGTTTGTGCAAACGATTGAAATTAATCTTAAGTTCATACAGGGTTTACAAAAGATTTTTATGTAGCCAAATAAAATACTTTTAGCAAAACAAAACTCACCATTATGAAAATAAATATGACTAAAAAGTTATTGATTTTCGGGACATTCAATGTTGCTGCATTTATGTTTTCCCAAACTACTGGTAATGATACTATTTCAAAAGACAAAACCATTGATGAAATTGTTATTACAGGAAACTCCAACCCCAAATCGTCTATCAAGACCAGCACCTCCATTTCTACATTGAAAATGAAGGATATCCAAAATGCTGCTCCCAGAACAACAGCAGAAATCTTCAGGACGATCCCAGGAATACGGTCAGAATCTTCTGGAGGAGAAGGCAACTCCAACATCACGGTAAGAGGCGTTCCTGTTTCTGCGGGTGGTTCCAGATATCTATTGATCCAGGAAGATGGGCTGCCTGTGATGCAATTTGGAGATATTGCGTTTGGCACCCAGGATCAGTTTACAAGATTTGATTCCTTCGTTTCTAAAGTAGAGGCTTTGAGAGGTGGTTCTGCTTCTGTCTTTGCGAGTAACTCACCTGCGGGAATCATCAATTTTATTACAAAAACCGGTGAGATACAAGGTGGTAGTCTTACGCAACAGGTTGGACTCAATTATAAAAACTTCCGCACAGATTTTGATTATGGTACATCTGTAGGAAATGATACTTTTATCAGTGTCGGTGGGTTTTACAGAGTGGGCGACGGTCCGAGAAAAACAGGATTCAACTCCAATAGTGGGGGACAGTTCAGGATGTCTCTTCTTAAAAAATTCGAAAAAGGAAGCTTCCGGGTCTATACAAAACTTCTGGATGACAGAACAGCGGCATATATGCCAATGCCTGTTGGTGTATCCGGAACGGACAGCGATCCAAATTGGAATTCTCTTTCTAATTATAATATCCTCACAGGTGCCTTGCAAACCATCAATCTGATGAAAGACAGAACCATGGGCGGCGATGGTAATATCTTGGATAGCAATATTTCCGATGGGATGCATTCTGTTTCCAAAGCTATTGGTGCAGAACTGAATTATGATCTTGGAGAAGGTTGGAAGCTTGAAGAAAAAGCAAGATATACTGCAAATAACGGACAGTTTATTGCGCCTTTCCCGGCAAATGTTGGCAGCGGGACAGACATATTATCCACCGTTACAGGATTCGCCAAAGCGTTCTACGCAGGAACCAATACGGCTGTTGATATGAATGCGAATTACATGAAGATCCATTTGTTCAATGTGAAACTGAATAATTTTAACAACTTCTTTAATGATTTTAATATCAGCAAAAAGTGGGATGGCATCAAGTTGAACGCAGGTTTGTACAAAGGGATTCAAAACATAAACATGTCTTGGAACTGGAATACCTACTTGCAGGAAGTGAATGACAAGGATGCAAGACTGGTAGATGTCGTAGATGCCTCCGGAAAGTATCTGACAGATCACGGACTTCTTAATTATGGGGTGCCGGCCTGGGGTAATCTTAATCGAAATTATGATACGAAATATGATGTAACAGCTCCTCACGCCCAGATCGAAATCACAGCTGTCGACAAGCTAACTTTTGATCTTGGAGCTAGATACGATTTCGGAAAGGTCAATGGTACATTTTCAGGAGCTACAAATACCAGTGCCCCTATTGATATCAACGGAAATGGCGTTATAGATGCACCGGAAATGAGCGTTGCGACGAATGATAATATCAATATCCCGGTGAATTACAAATACGGAATTTTCGGTTATTCTGTTGGCGCAAATTACACGCTTAACAACCGCAATGCAATTTTTGCAAGAATAAGTCAGGGAGGAAGTGCTTCTGCGGACAGGATCCTATTCTCCGGATATAATTACACCAATAATAGCGACCCATCTCTGGATGCTGTGAAAGTGAATAAGGTCAACCAATTCGAGGCTGGCTATAAACTCAGAGGTGCAAACTATTTCCTAAACTCGACATTCTTCTATGCAAAAACAGTTGAAGCCAATTATGAAGTGACCACACAGAAGAAGACAGAAAACAAATACCAATCGCTAGGTCTGGAACTAGACGGATTTTATAAAATCAGCAATACCTTTGATATAAAAGCAGGTCTTACCTATACACACGCAGAAATTAAAAATGCACTGGACCAAACGATCATTGGAAATACGCCGAGAAGAACGCCCAAATTGATGTATTCTGTCAATCCAAACTTTAATGTGGAAAAACTAAGCCTAGGTCTATACCTCATCGGTAATACAAAAGCATATACTCAGGATTCTAATAAATTGACAATGCCTGGATATGTTGCAGTGAACCCATATATCTCCTATATGCTTCTGAAAAACATTTCCGTAAGCCTCAATGCAAACAATATTTTCAATACTATTGCAGTCACAGAAGCGGAGGAAGGCAGCATCACAGGTGGCAACGGCATCATCAGAGCAAGAACGCTGGCAGGTAGCAGCTATAGTATAAGTGTGAAGTTTGATCTTTAAAAAAACTGATTAAATAATTTTTTCTGTGGAATGAAAAAACCCGATTTTCTCATTCCACTTTTTTCACTAAAAAGAAGGATATATGTTGAGACATCAGGCTATTGAAATCATAAGAAAGGCCATTACCAAAGACGGGATTTTAGCATCATCAGAAAAGACAGACAACTATGCAAGAGTATGGTCCCGGGATGCTATGATGACAGGGTTTACAGGAATTCTTATTCAGGATCCAGAAATAACAGAAGCTCTGGAAAGGTCTATTCTTACCTTGGCAAAACATCAGGGACAAAGCGGCCAGATCCCTTCCAATGTCAATGTTGTGAATGATACCGCTAGCTATGGCAGTCTTGTTGGGCGCGTAGATGCTACAACCTGGTGGGTCGCCATAACTTGTGAATATTTAAAATACCGTAAAAATGATGCGCTGAAGCTGCAGCTCCGAAGCAATATAGAACTTGCTTTGAAATGTCTAGATTCATGGGAGTTTAATGCCCGTGGATTGATTTACACACCTCTTGGCGGGAATTGGGCAGATGAATATATCACTTCAGGTTATACTTTGTACGACAATGTCCTTCGCTATTGGGCAATTGCAAATGCAGCAAAAGTTTATGAAAACCTCTTATGGCAAACTCAGGCAAAAAACATTAAATTTTTAATAGAAACCAACTTTAAAAAGAATGATTCTGCCAGTTCGAAGTATCACGAGACAGCTTATGGAAAAGCGAGTGAGAAACCCTATCTGTGGGCTTCTCTCAACGCCAATGGTTACGACGAACGCTTTGACCTCGCGGGAAACGCCTTGGCAATTCTTCTTGATTTTGATGTTGATCTGGAACCATTCACCCACTTTCTGGATGGCTTAAACGCAGAGTTTCGGCATTGGATGTTGCCTGTTTTTTATCCTGTAGTTTTTCCACAAGATACAGACTGGAAACTGTTGGAAAATAACTACAGCTATCATTTTAAAAATAAACCTTATCATTTTCACAATGGTGGTTCGTGGCCTATTTTTCTTGGTTGGATATGTTACGCTTTATCCCGCAAAGATCTAAAAGACATCCCGGCAAAAATCCGATATCAGTACGAAGAACTACTGACCGCAAAGGGATCAACTTTCAAAGAATATTATACAACAGATGCACTTTTGCCATCAGGTACGGACAAACTTTGTTTTTCTGCTTCGGGATATCTATTGATGACCATTCCCCAGCCAACATAGAAGTTGAGCCTTCGTATTTGAAATTAATTAGTAAATCAAAAATAGACCAATACAGACATTTCAGTTTAGCAGAATGCCTCCAGTGAAATGTTTTGTCCCATATAAAATAATTTAGAAAATGATTGGAGATATCATACAGATCGATGAAAAACACCTGAGTACGGCAGAACAGATTTTCACTATTCTGAATACGAAAATCCCTTCTGGCAACCATAACAAATATGCCGTAGGAATTGCAGGCGAAAGTGGAAGTGGTAAGTCTGTAACCGCATACGCTGTTTCCAAGATTTTGGAAAAAAACAATATAAAAAGCGTTGTCATTCAGATGGATAATTATTTTAAGCTTCCTCCAAAATCCAATCACGAGAACCGGCTCGTCAGTATAGATAATGTAGGGACTCACGAGGTTAATCTGGACCTTCTGTCACAAAACATTCAAAGTTTTAAAACAGGAGCAGATTCTTTCGAGAAACCCTTGGTCAATTATCCTGAAAACTCTATCAGCACAGAGTTGATTTTCGCAAAAGACGTTCAGGTCGTTATTGTGGAAGGAACTTACATTCTGGAACTGGACGATTTCGATTTCAAAATATTCATCGATCGAAATTTTAAAAGCACCTACAAAAACAGGATGGAAAGAAACAGAGACGAGAAAAGCGATTTTGTAGAACAGGTTCTGCAGATAGAACATCAGATCATCAAAGCATATAAAAGCAAGGCTGATTTGATTTTGGATAATGATTATAAAGTCTTAATACCATCCGCACAATGATAAAAAAAATAATTCCAAGACTAAGTTTTTGGCAAATCTGGAATATGAATATCGGATTTTTTGGCATCCAGTACAGTTTCGGGTTGCAGCAAACCGCAATTAATCCAATTTATTCATTTTTAGGAGCGCATACAGATCAGCTCCCAATCCTTAACTTGGCAGGGCCTATTACAGGTTTGCTCATTCAGCCATTAATTGGCGCCATCAGCGACAAAACCTGGAGCCCAAAATGGGGACGCAGAAAACCATTCTTTTTAATCGGTGCTCTTTTCTGCAGTTTAGCATTGTTTGCATTTCCGTTTAGTTCTGCGATATGGATGGCTGTAGGTTTGCTGTGGATCCTGGATGCGGCTAATAATACAGCTATGGAACCCTACCGTGCTTTTATTGGCGACAAACTTCCGGAGGATCAGCAGACATTTGGTTTTCAGATGCAAAGTCTCTTTGTCGGCGCAGGAATCACATTGGCCAATCTATCTTTGTTTGTCTTTCAAAAATATTTTGGTGGTGAGAACAATCTTGGTGGTATCCCGGCCTGGGTGTATTATTCTTTCTTTCTAGGGTCATTCTGTTCCATCGTTTCTGTGGCTTGGTCTGTGTACAAAACGCCAGAGATCCCGCCAACCGATGAGGAACTAGCAACACTAAAATGGGAAAAAGAAAACAGCCATTATTTTTCACATATTACAGAGATCTTCTCATCTATCAATAAGATGCCCAAAGTCCTTTGGCAACTGGCGTTGGTCTATTTCTTCCAATGGTATGCGCTGTTTTGCTATTGGCAATTCATCACGCCAATGCTGAAAAAAACAGTCTATGGCGTCTCCGAAGCAGAGGAGCGAAAAGCCGCTGTATTTCTTGAACTCGCCCAAAAAGGCACTCATGTTTCAGAAGCCAGCCTCATGTGGGCAAAGAACATCTCACATCTTGTACAAACAGCTGTTGGACAAACCGGTTTGATGAACGGTACTTACAATTTGGTGACGATGATCACTGCTTTGATTTTGGTTCCTTTTGCAAATAGATTTTCAACCAAAAAAGTTTATACCTTTTGTCTGTTTGCAACAGCGCTGGCGCTGATGGTTTTACCATTGATCAAAAATGAATATCTGCTTCTCCTGCCTATGATTTTATTCGGAATAGGTTGGGCCGCAATTATGGGATTGCCGTATTCTATGGTCTCGCCAAGTATACCTCCGGAAAAAAGAGGCGTTTATATGGGTATTATCAATATGATGATTGTTGTCCCTATGCTGATACAGACGGTTACTTTTGGGACGATCTACAAAGAAATATTAGACAACAGCCCAGAGAAAGCCATTTTTACAGCAGGGATATTATTTGTTCTGGCAAGTATTTCTGTCAACTTTATGAATGTAAAGAAACAGTAACTACAAAAATATCAGGGAAATAAAAAATCCGCTTAAGAAAACTTAGGCGGATTTAAATATATATATTGTTTCGCTCTGAGTGCAATCTCTCACGAAAAGAAAATTGCCGAATTAATGGTGGTGTCCATGGCTTACTGGTTTTTCGCCAGCTGGTCTTTGATAGATGACCTCTACGCCTTCCTGCTCATACAGTTTTTTGTATCGCACTTCTTCTGGATCGAAATTCTTGTTGATCTTGCCGAAATATTCTGCAACACCTTCTGTTAACCAAAGTGGTACGATAAATCCGAAGAACATCAAAATACACCAAAATCCACACAAGAACATAGTGAAAAAGTAAACGGTCCATAGAAATTGGTAAGCTGGCCAAAATGCAGATAACATCATATCGCTGTATATTTTGAGCAAAAGTAGACGTTTTTATTTTATTTCACAAAATTTCTGGATTGATTTTTTTCATTTTGCTGAACTTTTAGTTTTTAGTAATTTCGTAAGGTTGTAAAAATCAGTTGAAAGTTGGTGGGAAAGATTGTAATACAAACAAATCCCCTAGCCCCGATTGCAGCGGTTACCCCACAACAAGCGTCGGGAAAAGCCTTGGCGTGAGGAGTAATAGCGAAAAGCGGGAAACAGCTCCTAAAAAAATAAATAAATATAATATAATGAGTTTCAGAATCGAAAAAGACACAATGGGCGACGTGCAAGTGCCTGCAGATAAATTTTGGGGTGCACAGACGGAGCGTTCCAGAAATAATTTCAAAATAGGGCCGGAAGGAAGTATGCCTCGTGAAATCATCGATGCATTTGCTTACCTGAAGAAAGCTGCCGCTTATACCAACGCAGAATTGGGCGTTCTTTCTAATGAAAAGAGAGATCTCATCGGAAAAGTCTGTGAAGAAATCCTTGAAGGTAAACTGTACGACCAATTCCCGTTGGTAATTTGGCAAACTGGTTCTGGCACACAATCCAATATGAATTTGAACGAGGTAGTTGCCAACAGATCTCACGTTTTGAACGGCGGAAATCTTGGTGAGAAAACTTTGGTTCACCCGAATGATGATGTGAACAAGTCTCAGTCTTCCAATGACACTTATCCAACAGCAATGCACATTGCAGCTTACACGAAAGTGGTGAAAGATACTTTGCCTGCTTTGGAAAAACTGAGAAATACGCTTGACGAGAAAGCGAAAAGATTCCAGAACATTGTGAAAATCGGGAGAACGCACCTGATGGATGCTACGCCTTTGACGCTTGGACAGGAGTTTTCCGGTTATGTAGCGCAATTGGATTACGCGAAAAAAGCGATCATTAATACTTTGGATCACCTGAAGGAATTGGCTCTTGGCGGAACTGCCGTAGGAACCGGACTCAACACACCAAAAGGTTATGATGTTTTGGTGGCTAAATATATTGCAGATTTCACCGGACTTCCTTTTGTAACGGCTCCGAATAAATTTGAAGCTTTGGCAGCGCACGACGGTATTGTGGAATCTCACGGTGCACTTAAGCAATTGGCGGTTTCGCTTTATAAAATTGCTCAGGACATTAGATTGTTGGCTTCCGGACCAAGATCTGGAATCGGCGAGATCCACATTCCGGAGAACGAGCCAGGTTCTTCTATCATGCCAGGTAAAGTGAATCCTACTCAGAACGAAGCCATCACCATGGTTTGCGCACAAGTTCTTGGAAATGACACCACGATTTCTTTTGCAGGAACGCAAGGGAATTATGAACTGAATGTTTTCAAACCTGTGATGGCGGCAAACTTCTTACAGTCTGCTCAGCTGTTGGCTGATTCTATGGTTTCTTTCAATGACCACTGTGCCGTTGGAATCGAGCCGAACGAACCGAGAATCAAGGAATTGGTTGACAAATCTCTTATGCTGGTGACAGCACTTAATACGCACATCGGTTACGAAAATGCGGCGAAAATTGCTAAAACTGCGCACAAAAACGGAACTACTTTGAAAGAAGAAGCCGTGAATCTTGGACTGTTGACAGCAGAACAGTTTGACGAATGGGTGAAACCAGAAGATATGGTTGGAAGCCTTAAATAGAAAATAGACTTTTAGACAAAAGATTATAGACAAACTCCGAGGTAATTTTCTCGGAGTTTTTATTTTTATTAAATTTCGTTGATGAATATTGATACAATTCTTGACCGCACATTTCCACTTCCAGAGCATTCGAAATCAGTTTTAAAGAATTTGATCTCTGAGATGGAGTTTCCGAAGGACAGCATCATCATCAAAGCCGGAAAAGTGGAAAAGACAATGTATTTTATTAAAAAAGGAATTGTAAGAGCTTTTGTTCCTCAAGAAAATCAAGATGTGACGTTTTGGTTTGGGAAAGAAGGTGATGTGGCTTTGCCAATGAAAAGCTATGTCGGGAACGATAATAATTATGAAAATATCCATCTTTTGGAAGATTCCGTTTTGTATCAATTGGAAATCTCAGCACTTCGGGAACTTTTCGAAACGGATATTCACATTGCGAACTGGGGAAGAAAATTGGCCGAAAAAGAATTGGTAAAAACTGAGGAACTCTTCATTTCCAGACAGTTTGGAACTGCTTCTCAACGATATCGCGAACTTTTACGAGAACAACCAGAAATTTTGCAGAGAGTTCAACTCGGTTACATTGCTTCATTTCTTGGGATTACACAAGTGAGTTTGAGCAGGACCCGAGCGGAAATTTAATTTTTTATCATTTGTATAAAAGGTTTTGGATTTCAAAAGTGAACTTTGCAGTCTTGGAATTTTTAATAAAATGAATTGGATTATTTTAATCATCGCAGGACTTTTTGAAGTCGGATTCACGTCTTGCCTAGGAAAAGCAAAAGAAACGAGCGGAACAGAATCCTATCTTTGGTATGGTGGATTTTTTATTTCCCTCATTGTGAGTATGGTTTTGCTGATGAAAGCGACGCAAAGTCTCCCGCTGGGAACAGCTTATGCGGTTTGGACAGGAATTGGCGCCGTTGGAACCGTTTTGGTTGGGATTTTTATCTTCAAAGAACCAGCAACATTTTGGCGAATCTTTTTTATTTTCACCTTAATTGGTTCTATTGTAGGACTGAAGGCGGTTTCTTCTCATTAACATAAATGCCTCAGAGATTTCTGAGGCATTTTTTTAGTTTGCTTTTTTTTAATCTTAAATGACCGAAACCTGGTCTGCAAAATATTGCTCCAGATCTCTCAAAGTTTCCGGAGAAGTTTGGATATCCCTTACCAATTCGCCTTTGTTGATGACCACGATTCTTTCGCAAACTTCTGTTGTGTGCGCCAGATCGTGACTGGAAATCAGGAATGTAGAATCCGAATTCTGAGACCAGTTTTTGATTAAATTTTTAAGTTTAATTTGAGTCGATGGATCCAGATTCGCAAAAGGTTCATCAAGAATAATAATTGGTGGCGTTCCGATCAAAGCACCAATGATGCCAACTTTTTTCATATTGCCTTTGGAAAGATCACGGATGTATTTTTTTGCATTCAGGATCTCACCGTTGAAGAAGTCGTTGAAGTTTTTCAGGAACTCGTCTACATTGGCTTTGGTTTGTCCTCGCAGTTCGCCAAGGAAATAGAAATATTCTTCGGGCGTTAGATATCCAATTAGAAATGTTTCATCGATGAAAGCACCAACTTTGTTTTTCCAGTTTTCGGATGTGTTGACGTTTTCATTATCAATGGAAACAAAACCGGAAGTTGGTTCAATCAAATCTAAAATTAAACTGAATAAAGTCGTTTTTCCAGCACCATTATTGCCAACCAAGCCAATGGTTTGACCTTTTTGGAAATCAAGGTTTTCGATGCCTAAAACCTTTTTGCTTTCGTAAATTTTGGAAAGGTTATTGATTGTGATCATTTTTTTTTAGAGATTGGGAGTGAGAGTTAATTTCCTTTGAAGGCTTTAATGGTAGAATATTTTTCTTTCTTGTAAAGTTTGACGATGAAATCAAAGAATTTTTCTCGAAAAAGAAAGCCAATCAATCCAAGAGCAGCCAAACTAGCAACCGCCGCAGCTGTTCCAAATAAATATGTTGTAGCACCGAAAACCGCCATTGGCAAAACCATTTGTGGAAGAATCAAAAGGATGTTTTTGAAACTGAAATTGTTCTTTTTCCCCATGGCCTTGCTTCTGGAATTGAGGTCAACAGGATTTTTATTAAAAGCACCAGATAACAGAACGATCTGAGAATTGACGCCCATATTATAAAGTCCGCCCGCGAGAAAGGTGAAGTATAATTCCCAACTCACAAACGCATATGCAACGGCCAAAACCATACTCACAGCAACTGCGCTCACGATGAGCCACCATTTGGCTTTAAGGTATTCTTTGTAGGGCACATTCAAGGTCATCATCAGCGGATAATAAGAACTGTCGAATGACGGAACTCTTTGTCCAAACATAAACAAAAATCCTCCTGTGACGAACAAACCCATAAACAGCTGCATATAAGCGGTTTTGTATGTAGGAGAACTGAACAGAAGCAAACCGTAAAACAAGAACAAGAAACTACCCAAAGCAATCGATTTTGCCGCCTTGCTGCGCTTGATCATTCGGATGTCATTGTTGATGAAGGTGCCCAGAACGCCGTATTTATTAAGGAACTTGATGCTTTCTGTCTTTCCCACGTCCTGCTTCATTTCCAGACCTTTGTCCAGGTAGAAGTTTTCTTTGATGAATTTTTTAACGATGAAGAACCCCATCAACATCACCAAAATGGGAACAATAATCGTCCACCAATGGTTGTAAAATTGAATAAAAACAGATTCTGAAAATGAGGACAATGAGATGATCTTGTAATAATCCAAACCTGCAAATGCAAGCAGGACGGCTCCGATCATCCAGACCACCAAGTCTTTTCCATTCAGAAGTATATTGAGAAAATTACTGCAAAAACTTAAAATGATAACCGCAAATATCCAGGCAAAACTCCCTGAGACCGAGTGAGCGTTGTAAAGCAAAATCACCAAAAGCGGAATGTAAATGAAAAGTCCGCCCCAACTGAAAAATGAGGAAAAGGTCTTTCCAATCATATAGTTGACGAGCGTACTTTTCCTGATATTCATCGTCAGAAATGGTTTGATGTTCTGAGTCGGCATCTGCTGGAAAAAATATCTGATAAAAAGATCAGCCACCAGCCAATAAATCAAATACTTGCTGATGAAAGAAACCGGATCAATATGCAATTCTTTTTTCGGAAGAAAATAAGCAAGAAAAGCAATCCCAACAAACAGAGCCATCAAATAAAGCATTCCCAAAAGCTGGAAGACCTTCACGACGATGTTGCCTGCCAATGAACTGGACCTGAAAAAACTTTTGAATTCTAGATTGATAAACCGTTGCAGCATAAGAGAATTAGTTTGGTTAAATTTAATGAATTTAGAATTTGATAATGTTTCTATCTATTAAGTTCACTTATCCGCAGAAATGTTACAGAAATGGTAGAAATATAAATTTACTAACATTAAGATTGTTTTGAATAAAGGATTTGAATCAATTGTGAATAATTTTGTTAACATCTTGATCGTCGAAAAATTCTAAAAAAACTATCTTTGTACAATGGCACAGAAGGATACATTATCGAGTTTGATTCACGGTAATTTTGCAAAGGAACTCTCTATTTCGGATGGCAAAATGCCGCCCAATGCATTGGATTTTGAAAAAATAGTGATCGGAACTTTTCTAATTGACAGAAAAGGACTCGACCATTCCATAGATCTATTGACAGCTGAGGTCTTCTACGACCCAAGGCATCAGACGATCTTTGCAGCGATTTTAAAATTATACGAAAGCAATTCTCCCATCGACTTGATGACGGTTATTCAGGAACTGAAAAGAACTGAAAAATTAAGTCTAGGCGGTGGTGATCACTATATTATTGATTTGACGATGGGCGTAAGCTCATCTGCCCATATAGAATATCACGTGCGTGTGATCCTGGAAAAATTCATTCTAAGATCATTAATCAACGTTTCTGCCAATGTGATCGACAGTTCTTACAAAGAAACCACCGACGTTTTCGAATTGCTGGATAAAGCCGAGCAATCCTTCTTCGAGATCACAAACGGAACCATCAAAAAAGGTTTCGACACAGCCAATTCATTGGTAAAAGAAGCGATTGAAAAGATCAAATCTTTGAAAGATAAGGAAGGCTTATCAGGTGTTCCGTCCGGATTTACCGCTCTGGACAAAGAAACCGGAGGCTGGCAAAACTCAGACCTTATCATCATTGCGGCTAGACCTGCGATGGGGAAAACGGCCTTTATCCTATCAATGGCGAGAAATATCTGCGTGGATCACAACATTCCGATGGCGCTGTTCTCGCTGGAGATGGCATCTGTACAGTTGATCACAAGGATGATCTCTTCCGAAACCGGCATCTCTTCCGAGAAACTGAGAAAAGGACAAATGGCGGATGAAGAGTGGCAGAGATTGTTCACCAACGTTTCTGCATTGGAAAATGCACCACTTTATATCGATGAAACACCTTCACTTTCCATCTTCGATTTCCGTGCAAAATGTAGACGACTGGTAATGCAGCATGGGGTGAAGATCATTATGGTCGATTACCTCCAGCTGATGACGGCAAGTTCCGGAAAAGGCGCAGGAAACCGTGAGCAGGAGATTGCGATGATCTCCCGATCTCTAAAAGCGATTGCAAAAGAACTGAACGTTCCGGTCATTGCACTTTCGCAGCTGTCCAGAAGTGTGGAAACACGTCCGGGAAAAAGACCGATGCTTTCTGACCTCCGTGAATCTGGAGCCATCGAGCAGGATGCGGATATCGTTTCGTTTATCTTCCGGCCAGAATATTACAAGATTGCCGTTTGGGATAATGACGAAGAAGGCGCAGAATCCAGCACAGAAAATCAGGCTGAGATCATCATTGCAAAACACAGAAATGGTGCTACTGCTGACGTGCGCCTGGCTTTCCACAAGAACATTGGTAAGTTTGCCGATCTTGGAACCAATTACGAATACACACCTTCCAGTTTTGGGCAGAAAGATGAACCCTCAGGTTTTGACAGAATTACGATCACCAGCGATCCACATTCGGCTTTTGGACTTCCGAACACCAATAATAATCAGGTTTCTGGTTCTGCGATGAATGATGATGAGGATGATTTTGCTTTTTAATTAAGTTTTAACGCAAAGGCGCAAGAAACTTAATCGAAGATCGTTAAGTCGCAAAAAGGAAATCAAAACAATGGTATTCTTATTTCAAAAAACGTTCAAAACTTGCAACTTAAAGCAGTCAATTTTTAATCTTCTTGCAACTTTGTGATATCAACTTCCCCAATTTAATTTTAAATCTATCTTTTGAGTTTAAGAATCGAAATCTATACAGACGGCGCCTGCAGTGGAAATCCCGGACCTGGCGGTTACGGCATTCTGATGCGCGTTCCAGACAAAAAATACCAGAAAACCTACTCCAAAGGTTTCAGAAAAACCACCAACAACCGGATGGAACTGATGGCAGTAATAGTTGCACTTGGAAAATTGAAAAGTCCCGACAACGATGTCCACGTCTTCACCGACAGCAAATACGTTGCGGACGCGATCAACCAGAAATGGATCTACGGCTGGATCAAACGGGGTTGGAAGAATGTCAAAAACCCAGATCTGTGGAAAGGTTTTTACACTTTATACCAACTTCACGAACCCAAATTCCATTGGATCAAAGGCCACGCCGGTCATCCTGAAAATGAGATCTGTGACCAATTAGCTGTCACTGCAGCAAAATCCGGAAAGCTGGAAGTTGATGCTTATTTTGAAAATCAAAGTGAGGGCGGATTGTTTTAAATTCTAAACATTCCAAAAATCACGATCCAGACTTCTGTATTGTATGGCTTCCGATATATGGTCGCCCTGTATATTTGCAGAATCTTCCAGATCGGCGATGGTTCTGGCGACTTTCAAGATCCTGCTGTAAGCTCTTGCGGACAGATTGAGCTTCAACATGGCTGCTTTTATCAATAATTGTGAATACTCATCCAGTTCGCAATGTTTTTCCATTTCTTTGGATCCCATTTGTGCATTGTAATTGATGTCAGAATCCTTATATCTCGCATTCTGGATATCTCTTGCTCTATTGACTCTTGCTCTGATGCTTGCACTGCTCTCGCCTTTTTTCTTCTCCGTCAGTTGTTCATATTCCACCTTTGAAACTTCGATATGAATGTCGATTCTGTCGAGAAGTGGTCCAGACAGTTTATTCATATAACGCTGCATTTCCATTGTGGATGAGGTGTTGTTTGGATCATCAGGAAAATAACCGCTGGGACTGGGATTCATACTGGCTACGAGCATAAAACTTGCAGGGTATTCTATGGTGAATTTGGCCCGCGAAATGGTCACAACGCGGTCTTCCAAGGGTTGTCGCATCACTTCAAGAACTGTTCTTTTGAACTCGGGCATTTCGTCCAAAAATAACACGCCATTGTGTGCTAAGGAAATTTCTCCTGGTTGCGGATAACTGCCACCGCCGACTAGCGCTACGTCCGAAATCGTGTGGTGTGGCGAGCGGAAAGGCCGAATTGTTATTAATGAAGTTTCTGCTCCCATCTTTCCTGCCACAGAATGGATCTTTGTCGTTTCCAAAGATTCTTTGAGACTAAGCGTCGGTAGTATGCTGGGCAAACGTTTGGCAATCATAGTTTTTCCGCTTCCAGGTGAACCTATCAGTATAATGTTGTGACCACCTGCCGCCGCCACTTCCATCGCTCGTTTGGCGGCTTCCTGACCTTTGACCTCATCAAAATCAAAAGGAAAATGATCTACTTTGTCCTGAAATTCTTTTCTTGTATCGATCTCGAATTTTTCTAAAGGCAGATTTTCATTAAAAAAATCTATGATTTCCTTTATATTATCAATCCCGTAAACATCCAACTGGTTGACGATGGCGGCTTCTCTGGCGTTTTTCTTCGGAAGTATGATGCCTTTGAAACCGTCTTCTCTTGCTTTTATGGCAATTGGCAGTACGCCACGGATTGGTTGTAAAGTACCATCTAGCGAGAGTTCTCCCATAATGATATAGTCACTGAGGTTCTCATATTTAATCAGATCTGAGGCGGCTAAAATCCCCAATGCAATACTTAGATCGTAGGCAGCACCTTCTTTGCGAAGATCTGCCGGAGCCATATTAATGGTAATCTTCTTTCCAGGAATTTTGAAGCCAGAATTCTTGAGTGCGGCGGAAATCCGATAGCTGCTTTCTTTGATAGCATTATCAGGAAGGCCTACCAAATGGTAGCCAACACCTTGGTCAACATTAACTTCTATGGTGATAATCTGTGCAGAAACGCCATGAATGGCAGCACCGTAAATTTTGACAAGCATTTGTGTTTTCTTTTACCAAAAATAAAAAAAACTCTTTGATGAAAACCAAAGAGTTAAATGTTTTTTGAGAAAAATGCTTATTTACATAAAGCGTTCACCTTTCTTCAGGTTTTTAAGATCAAGCACGTAATCTTTGATCAGCTGATCATTGTCGCGTGGACAGATTAATAGTGCTTTTTCTGTGTCTACAATGATGTAGTTTTTAAGGCCATCAATTACGGCTGCTTTGTTCTGGTTTTTTATTCTGATCACATTTCCTTTGGAATTGTAGGTCAGGACGTTTTTAGAACTGATCGCGTTGTTATCGTCATTTTTATCAGCATTGGTATAGACGGAGGTCCAGGTTCCAAGATCGCTCCAGCCAAGATTGGCAGGGATAACATAGACGTTCTCTGCCTTCTCCAGAATGCCGTTATCGATAGAGATTTTACTCACTGTCGGGTAAATCAAACCGATACATTCTTGCTCTGCTTCACAATTGTATTCGCAACTGTTGAATTGATTGGCCATTTCCGGAAGGTATTTTTTGAAAGCAGACAAGATGCTTTTCACGCTCCAAACAAAGATTCCGGCATTCCAAAGAAAATCACCAGATTCTATAAAACTTTTGGCTATTTCTAGATTGGGTTTTTCAGTGAAGGTTTTTACTTTGGAGTAATTCTCATTATTTTCCTGTATAAACTGAATGTAACCATAGCCTGTATCTGGTCGTGTGGGTGTAATGCCCAAAGTGACGAGATAATCATGTTCTGCAGTGAGTGTGAATCCCAGTTCTACTTTTTCAAGAAAAGCTTTTTCCTTCAGTATCAGGTGGTCAGCTGGCATGACAATGATGCTGGCATTCGGATTGACTGCTTCTATTTTTTTTGCCATAAAGAGGTTGCAGGCAGAAGTGTTTTTCATTGCCGGTTCTCCTACGATATTGTTAGCTGGGATATCAGGCAGCTGCTGTTGTGTAAGCTCTACATACTCTTGGTTTGTAATGACATAGATGTTTTCTTTGGGGATCAGCTGATTGATTCTGTCAAAAGTCTGCTGAATCATTGTTCTCCCAGTTCCTAAGATGTCGTGAAACTGTTTTGGGAATTTTTGGGTACTCATTGGCCAGAATCTGCTTCCGATTCCACCAGCCATTATCACACAGTAATTATTGTTCTTCATTTATGATTAGTTTTTCGACCTTTGCTAAAGGACGGAATAAATATTTCTTTGCGTTTTTTGAATTGATGCAAAGATATAACTTTTTCTTTTTTTCCAATAGCTGGTAATCTTCGCCTTTATAACGAAATTTATCATTTGTTAATAAATCTTCAACAAAAACAAGATTTTCGTCTGGATTTTCGATGTGGAAATAACGAACCAGTTCTGGACTTGCCATAAAATTGGCTTTCGGATTTCTGGAAAATCTCAAAATGATGGGTTTCAGATCATCGGTATAGAGATCAATACTCTCCAATAGCATTGCTGAAAATGTATCTTTCCATTCTTTACCATGGGCAGTGATGCGGTTGCTAAAATTTTCAAAAGCAATAAGATGCGCCAACTCGTGAGTGAGTACAAAGAAGAAAAGTTGCTTGTCCAGAGTAGAATTTACGGTGATCTGATGGGACTTATCCGGCAGTTTCCTGTAATCGCCTAACTTGCTATTTCTGTTCTTCGTAATTTTGATGTGAATATAATAATCCGAAAACCATTTTTTGAGAAACGGAAACGCGTGATCAGGAAGGTATTGGTTTAAAACATTAATGGACATCAAGAATAAATGATTATTTTACAAAAATAGACATTCAAATGATTTAATACTACATTAACCCGTAGTGCATTATAAAAAAGGTTACTCATAATACGAAAATTTCGTATATTGTATTGACTATCAATCTAATACGTTATGAATAACCTAGATGCAATTTACGATTTTATTTTAAAGGAATTAAGAAAATTAACCATCAAAGAAAATTTTTATTTCAAACCAATTAAACCAAAATTATCTGATTTAGAGCTCATTGCAATAAATATTTCTGCGGAATATTTATCGATAGATTCAGAATATCAGTTGTTTAGATACCTCTCTAATT